>CAJFEE010000001.1 GCA_904373265.1 Candidatus Harrysmithiimonas galli
AAAAAATTAGAAAACCAAATTGACTGGCGTAGCGATCAGGCAAAATACAGCGGCAATTACACTATGTACCGCAAATGGGAACAACTGGAAAACCGTTTGGACTATGTGGAAAACGTTTTAGAATACCGCTGGGGTGTAGATTGATTCAAGTCAAACAGAAAGTAAAACAAGTCATGTAATAAAAGACGAGTAGAAACGCAAATTATGCGTTTCTACTCGTTTTTTATTACATCCTGAAAAAGTTAAAACAACATTTTAAAACTCTAGTAATTATATTCCCTGGCAATTATTGCATCCTAAAAGTGATATAAATTCAACTTTTTTCACGTCTATACTTGGATAGAATAACTCTTATAATTTATTATACCTTACATCGTATAGATATAATGACCAAAACAAAGAGACAACATGATTATAATGGTATATGTTCTATTTATCTTTTACAACCGAAAATATTTATTACCTTTTTAACATATACTAAGAAATTCTCATCTCCCTCATACACATCTTTTTTAGAATAATCGTCCCAACCCAAAGGCATAAGAAGTCTTTGTACAAAATTTGTCAATAAATTCCTATAAAACTTGGATAAAAATAATGCAAAATTTAATGCCTATTCATTTTTTTAATTGTATAAATTTTATTATTTCAAAATATTCATCTATAAAAACAAGAATTCTTCTTTGAGGTCAGATTCTAAGATTCTTTTACCCATACTTAAATCTATGATCAATACATGACCCTTCAACCAGTGAATATTTACAATAGACAAATCATCTAAACAAAAATAAAAATGCGTATGTTTTTTATATCATCTCGCCTGTAATTTATCCACTCAACAAAGTATACTTAAAAAAGTTTATCTTCATAAAACTTAATAAGCTCCTCTACCTAAAAATTTGCGCTCAAATAGGAATCTAAGCAAAAAACATCCTTTACCTTTTTGCACTTCACTTTTATCATGTAAAATAAAAATAACCAACATTTTAAAAGGAGATGGCTCATTTGAAAGATCATAAACTATGGCAAATATACAAAGATTGGAAAGAAAATTATCGTTGGGTAGATTTAACACATCCACTCAGCCCCAAAACACCACATTGGGTTGGATGGGATATTCTGCAAATCCAAGAACAAATGAACTTAGACGAGTCCATTTTTGCCGCACATTTGTATACGGTTACTGGACAGTATGGCACACATGTAGACGCACCAAATCATATGGTGAAGAATGCACGTGCCTTACACGAAATCACAGTCGAAGAAATGGTTTATCCACTTTGTGTCATTGACTGCTCTTTACAAGTTGCCGAAAATCCAGATTTTATTTTGACTGTTGCTGACATTCAAAAATGGGAAAACATGCATGGACCAATTCCAAAAGGCGCTTTTGTTGTTTTTCAAAGCAATTGGTCCAAGCGACCAGCAGAAGAAATGGATAATTTGGATGCTGATGGAAATCGCCACTTCCCCGGATGGCAACTGGAAGCTGTAAAATTTCTCGTAGAAGAACGAAATATTGGTGGCATTGGACATGAAACTTCTGATACCGATTCACCACTGACCTCCAAAGAAACCAATTATGCAGTTGAACATTATATTCTATCACAAAATCGGATCCAAGTTGAATTGCTGACCAATATAGATGCCTGCCCGCCAACTGGAGCATTGATTTTCTGTACCTTCCCAAAGGTAAAAAACGGAACCGGATTTCCTTGTCGTGCCTTTGCACTTTGTCCAAAATAAATCAGAAAATAGACAAATTCGTTGTGTTCAAAAATTATTCTTTATTATATTAATTAAATAAGATATTTTCTATAATCAAAAATGTGTTCTTATTATTATAAAATATTTAAATAATTTAATAAAATATAGAGATGCTTTTGGTTTTCTCCAACCAAATAAAACTTTCCTTACCAATTACTCGTTTTAAGACCAAATTAGGGTGCTTCACAAACACAAAATTGACAAGAAACTTTTTTCGCATAGCAAAACCAAAACAATAGAAAAATAAAAAGGCAATATCTTTATATACAGTTATACATAAAGATGTTGCCCTTTCTTGTATTTCATATGATTATTGTAGGATCAAAAAAATCTATGAATGCTGCAACGTCGCCTCAGCTTTTTTCAATGCAGCTTGAACCGCATCAAAACCAGTACCTCCGTAAGAATTGCGACGGTTAACAGCCGCATATGGTGTAATGATTTCATACAAATCCGTATCAAAGCTTGGATGCATTTCTTGATACTTCTCTAACGGAATATCTCTAAGCAACATTTTATTTTGAATCGCATATAATACAATTTTTCCGACCACTTCATGCGCCTCACGAAAAGGTAAACCCTTCACCGCCAAATAATCGGCAAGCTCAGTAGCCGTAGAGAAATCATTTTCCACCTTTTCCTTTAAAACAGCTTCATGAATCGTCATTGTTTTTAACATACCTGCCATAATTGATAAACAGCCTTTCATCGTTTCAACTGTATCAAACAAGCCTTCCTTATCTTCCTGCAAATCCTTGTTGTAAGCAAGCGGTAAGCCCTTCATAACCGTTAACATTGCCATTAAATTTCCATATACACGTCCAGTTTTGCCACGTACAAGCTCTGCCATATCTGGATTTTTCTTTTGCGGCATAATGCTTGAACCTGTTGAATACGTATCATCAAATTCAATAAACTGAAATTCTTCAGAGCACCACATAATTAACTCTTCACTCAATCGCGATAAATGCATCATAATAATGGAAGCATGACTGTGAAATTCCAGCATAAAATCACGATCGCTAACCGCATCCAAACTGTTTTCATAAACCGAAGTAAATCCAAGTTGTTCCATCACAAAATGCCGATCAATTGGAAAAGTTGTACCCGCCAATGCGCCTGCACCAAGCGGTGACATACAAACCCGTTTCATTGCATCAGATAAGCGCTCTTTATCTCTTTCCAACATCCAAAAATAAGCCAGAAAATGATGCGCCAATGAAACCGGCTGCGCTCTCTGTAAATGGGTATAGCCCGGAATAATCGTGTATACATGTTTTTTTGCCAAATCCAGCAATACCGACTGCAATGTTTGAATCAGTTCCAAAATTTCTTCACTTTGATTTTTTAAATACAAATGAGCATCGGTGGCCACTTGATCATTCCGACTGCGTGCAGTATGCAGCTTTCCGGCGGTTTCACCAATTTCATCATGCAAAAACTTCTCCATATTTAAATGAATGTCTTCATTCTGAACAGTATAGACAAGCTCACCTTTTTTTGCTTTTTCTTGTAAAATTCGCAAGCCAGCAATAATTTTATCTGCTTCCTCTAAAGAAATAATCCCACATTTGCCCAGCATAGTTGCATGGGCAATGCTCCCAGTTACATCCTCATCAGCCAGCTTTTGATCAAATGGAATGGAAGCAGAAAATTCATCCACCCATTCTTCTGGTTGCTTTGTAAACCGTCCACCCCATAATTTCATTTCTTTGTCTTGTGTCATCCTTTTTTCTCCGCCTTTTTCACTGGACTTCCGTTTACTTGAGAGAACACTTTTGTCGGAAGTCCATATAAAGTAATAAAACCAACAGCACTATCATGATCAAACGCATCATCTACAGTATAAGTTGCTAGTTTTTCATGATATAAGGAATTTGGTGATTTCCGTCCGTCTACAATAGCATGTCCTTTAAACATTTTTACACGCACTATACCGTTTACATATTGTTGTGTTTCAGCTAGAAAAGCTTGCAAGCTTTTCATCAATGGATTGAACCATAGACCGTTATAAATTACCTCTGTCATTTGCTTTTCAATGACCGGTTTGAAATGCGCCACTTCTTTGACCAATGTCAAATCTTCCAGCTCTTTATGTGCAGTCATCAATACCGTTGCTGCTGGGCATTCATAAACTTCACGTGACTTAATACCAATTAAACGATTCTCTACATGATCAATACGACCAATACCATGATTACCAGCCAGCATATTTAAAGTTAAAATCAATTCATCCAAGTCATATTCTTTTCCATTCATTGCAACTGGCTTTCCATTTACAAATTCAATTTCTACATATTCCGGTTCATCCGGTGTATCTGCAATTTCTTTTGTTAAATCATACGCATCAAGTGGCGGTGCTGCCCACGGATCTTCTAAAATTCCACACTCATTACTGCGCCCCCATAAATTTTGGTCGATAGAAAATGGAGAATCTAGGTTAATTGGTACTGGAATATCATGCTGGAGCGCATATTCAATTTCTTCCTCACGAGACCACTTCCATTCACGAACCGGTGCCAACACCTCAAGCTCTGGTGCCAATGCGTGAATCCCAACTTCAAAACGAACCTGGTCATTTCCCTTTCCAGTACAGCCATGTGCAACAGCCACTGCCTCTTCTTCTAAAGCAACTTCAACCAATTTTTTGCAAATCAATGGACGAGAAAGCGCCGATACAAGCGGATATTTTCCTTCATAATAAGTATGCGCCTGCAATGCCATTAATGCATATTCTTCCGCAAATTCTTTGGTTACATCTAAAACGATAGACTTCATTGCACCAACCTTCAAAGCCTTTTCCTTGACAAAATCTAAATCCTTACCTTCACCTAAATCTAAACAGAGTGCAATGACCTCATATCCTTGTTCATTTAACCACTTAATTGCAACCGATGTATCCAATCCGCCGGAATAAGCCAACACTACTTTTTTCATCTTATTTTCCTCCCATTTCAATCCATGTCCATATCATGCAAAATTATGCAGAATACAAAATATTTATTCTTACATCTGTATAAAAATTCATTGAGTTTAATTTAACAAAGTTTGAATGAAATTTCAATGATTTTATGTAATTTTTTCTGATCGTCTCCCAAAATAAAAATTTTCTCATCAAAAAATTATTTTTCATCATTTTCATCTAGTAATAATCTCATTTATTATATATAATTATTCCACTCATTTAAAGAAGTAAGTTGAAAGTGAAGAAAACAATAAAAACATTCATACTGACATTCATAACGATCTTAAAAAGCAAAGGCATTTTCAGGACAATTCATTCGGATATATCTCATTTTCTGATAAAGACTGGAACAAAAATGTTGCAATAATTAACCATTGTGAAGATCAAGTCCTATTCCTACAATAAAACATGATATGTGAAACTAGAAAATATAATTGAAGGAGTGAACGGAAAATACACATATAAAAAAGAACAAAAACTGCTGCGACTTTACATGAAAAGAAATTGTTGTCAAAAGAAATGCCACCAAAGCAACGATTGCTGGTAAAGCTATAAACATTGGAATTAAAGCGCTTTACCTAGATGATGGACAGTTGGACTATAACCAGATCTAGATCGCTTATATGTACCCATTACGTTTATCAAAAACCACTTAAAAGCAACAGTCACTACAAAAAAAGAAAAAAAGTTCGGTCTCACACATACAGTAATCACAATTCAGAAAACGAATCACATATTATAATCTGCAAAAAGACATAAAAAATCAAAATCCATACAAAATGAAAAGATGGATAGCAAATAAAAATCATTTATTATAAAAATATAAAAAGTTTAACCAAAAAATCATAATTTCCGAATGACCAAAACCAAATATTACATGATTTACCTATTTGAAATACATCGTTTATTCCAGTTTCTTTCTATTTTTCTTTAAATCAAAATCTCAATTGATTATCGTTCTTAATGATTTAAAACACAATCTCATTCCAATCCGTTATTGAATTTTTCTATTTTGATTTTAAAATCCATAATGTTGACCTGTAAATATGATCTTCCTTCTGTTATTAAAATAATGGATCAATAAATTTTATAAAATCTTGCGAAGTCATAAAGCTTGATTTACGCTCATAACAAAGTATTCCTTATACTCATATTTATCAAAATCAATATATATGGATACGAGGCAACCCACACTTCAATGTATGGACTGATAATAATGAAAAATTTCTCATAAAAACCTCATAATTCTATTACAGAATGCAAAATAGAATTTCATTTTTTCTATTTATATTTAATAAATGAAAAGCAAGAGATATAGCTTAAAATGAAAAAAGAAACATTCTTATGTTGACATTGGGAATGGAACTTATAAATATTTTTGGTACAAAAAGTGTTGCTCCTAAAGCATCAGCAAATTTTGATGACTGGCATGGACATATCGCAATTACCCGCAATGGAAAAGACCATAAGGCATACTCTTATATAGAACATAGTGTGCCAAACAAAACAATGTCATTGAAGGTTTAGACAGATGATATTATAACGAAAAAACACAGATCAAAATATTAAATTGTTATCAAAAAATGCCTCTATAACAATTGTTGATAAATTGGGATGCAATCTCAGTGATAAAGCGCTTTGCTTTTCAATACTCAGACTATGATTTATAATGCGGATATTTATTTCATTCCAATCTCTTTTATAAAAACCAACTAAAAACAATGGATTTGAATGAAACGATGTTTTAAACAATTAAGAATGACAGTCCATTTTCATGATTATGACAAAAGAAATAAAAGAAATAAACTTCCGTTTCATACATACAATCATTAACAGTAAAAAACAACCAAACTTTAACAAATTATATTCGATATGATTTGTGTATAAAAGGGAATGTGAAACCATTTCATATAATTTTTACTTTGTTTAATTTTTAAAATAGGAGGGTCTCAATATGACCAAGAAAAAATCAAAAATGATTATTGCACTCATGTTGACGGGTGCTCTCATCCTTCCTTCACAGGCATCTGCTGATTGGGATGATGACTACTGGGATGATGACAATTTTTGGAATGACGATAGTCTATGGATTGATGACAGTTTTTGGAATGACGATAGCTTATGGACGGATGACAGTTTTTGGAATGATGATAATTTATGGACGGATGATTACTGGGGAAATAATCCTTCGATAAACTCCAACAACAATACACAAAACAATACGACAACAGGCACAACAACAGATGATTACTGGAATGACGACAGTTTTTGGAACGATGATAGTTTATGGACGGATGACTACTGGAAAGATGATAATCATTTGGTAAATTCTAATGACAATAACACACAAACTGGGAATACAACTACGGATATTGTCACTGAAACACCAGTAGTAGGGGTAACCATTAGCGGGCAAAAAATTTACCAAGCACTTCGCAATCAAAATGGTTGGAGAAAACTATCCTATAAAGAAGGAGAGTATCAACCAAATCGGATTTCTAGCGAAATTATTTCCTATGATTTAAAAAATAAGCGCGGAAATACCTATTTAGAAATCGAAATCGATAATCAGTATAACCGATATATAAATTACTATGGAAAATCAAGCTTATCAAAACTATTGACTGCCGCAACAGATTCTACAACAAGCAAACAAATTTTAACCATTGCAGATACAGCCATTCGAACCGGAACACACTCACAACTTCGCAAAAAATTATCGATTGGAAATTATACTGTATATGTGTATGTTGAACGTTCAGGTAAAGGAAATGAAGTGAAAATTTACCTTGGAAATCAAAACTTTTCACTGTATCGCTAAATTTCAATAAAAAATTACTGCAAAAATCAAGACAATCCGTTAGCAAAACAAGAAAATGTTTTACTAACGGATTTTTTTACTGTTATTTTGCCTATTTACATCCTTATATTAAGACTGCATAGTACTGTTACCACTAAATTGTTGCTCAGCCATTTTTACCAAACGCTTCGTAATCTCACCACCAACAGACCCATTGGCACGAGAAGTTGTATCTGCTCCAAGGTTAACACCAAACTCTGAGGCAATCTCATATTTCATTTGATCCAATGCCTTTTGTGCACCTGGTACAACGAGGTTATTTGAATTTGAACTGGAATTTGACATTTGTTTCACCTCCCTTTCTCGAATGTAATGTTATTTTGTACAGGAGGTGTTAAAGCTATACTGACAGATTGGTGGTAAAATCAGGACATTGACAAATTCAAATCAAAGTGATTGATTATAAGGCAAATATCATCCAAATATACATGCTCCTCTATATTATCCAATTACTTGATTCAAACCTTCACCGAAATATTTTTTATAAATTCGTTGATATACACCATTGGTCTGAATTTTTTTTAATGCGGCATTGATTTCCTTTAGCAACTGTTCTTCATCCTGTTTCACTCCAAAAACATGAAACATCGTATCCTTATTTAACTGAATGACCTTAACATCTTGTTTCTTTTCAGCAGAAATATAAGAAAGCGTGGAATACTTATCATGAAAAAATCCATCGATCTTATTTTCATGAAGCAATGCCATTCCCATTTCAATACTTGTAATCGGTACCTCAATGGCATGAATAACATTTTGAATAAAATGCTCATCATCTCGATCAACAAACTTCCCAATCCGCTTTCCTTTTAAATAAGAAAGTCCATGAATAGAATCATCTGATTTTCTAGCGACAAAAATACCGCAATTTTCTAAAAAAGGAGTGGAATAAGACATATGGCCTTCTGTTTTCTTTTTTTCCGTTGCGACCACACACCCATCAATAATGCCATCTTTTAATGCTTGATCAAATTCATCCTTTTGCAATGGTACCCACTCTACCCGCAATCCCATATACATGGCAACCTTTTGAGCAACTTCGATATCAAAACCAGACGGACGATCATCGCTGTTGTAAAAACGAAATGGCGGATAAACTGCTTCTACCCCCAATCGTAAAATCTTCGTTTCCTGCACACGTTGCCATGTTTTCTCACTTGCACTTGCTTCCGGCTGCAAAAACATAATCAAAGTTAAAACAATTGCCAAAATAGGAAACCAAATGTATCTTCTATGCATATCATAATCCATTTTCTAATTCTCCATTCTAAAAAATTGGTATATTATTTTTAGCATGGAACAAAATGATTTTTTTATACCTAAAAATGGAAAAATACATAATTCATTCTTGAGCTTATGAATGGATTGACTGGGTTCATTCAAAAAACTACTTTCATAAATACAAGAAGCTCTCAAAAATAAAGCTTTGTCATCTGGACTTTCTACATCATACAAACCAAACCATATCATCACAAAACACAGCTACTAATCGCATAACAGAAAAAATGCTAAGAGAAAATCATCAATGAAAATAATCAATTTATAATAAAAAATACCAGCCAATGACACAAAATAAGCGCATAAAACGCCGCACTTTTCTAAGGCATGGCTGGTATCATCGCCCTATCGTTCATACGATTTCCCTTAGATATACCAACGTTCTTATGCGCAATTTTTCATTTGAATAACTTTTTGTCCTAGGTTCTTTTTGACATGTTATTTTTCTGTTCTACCAAATTCCACACTGATGAATAAATGGCTTTTCCTCTTCTATCAAGCTTTTTTTCTTCATTTCTAATTATGCTGTGCAGATAAGACTTCCTGATATGAACAAGATTTAGGAAATTGACCATGTTATTTTTACACTCAAAATTTATTCCATTTGATTGGTTTACTTTATTCTTTTATGCAATCTTAATTTTTCCATTTGCTGACCTCTGGAGACTGTTCATCCGAACGAGGAACAATGGGTAGTAATTGCTCTGGTATATTCGGTATTTCTTGCAATTCATTTTCTTCTCCAGAACCCCCATCCCCTGCTTGACTGGCTCCTCCACCCGAATGGTTTTCTTCAGCTACCTCGGTATTTTCCTCAGGCTGCTCTTTCTTTTGGGTGAGCATATTTTCTCCTGCCTCTTTCGTTTGTAAAATCATCGGTGCAGAAAGAATCATCGGTGTGGGTGTCAAAATTTTTACATCATTTTTCTCAGACTGAATGGATTTTAGTACAGGTTCTTCGGACACATAATCTACAATTTTAACTGGTGTACCAATGCTGGTATAAGCATACATTTCGATAATATCGGCATTTTTCATACGAATGCAACCTTTGGAAATGTTTTTTCCAATATACTGTTCCTCTGGTGTACCATGGATGGCATAATCATCATTGGAAAGCTCAATCACTCGACTTCCATATGGATTTTGTGCTTGTTCCAAATCACTTCGTGGATATGCAATTTTTCTTTTTATCGTGAATGTACCTAACGGCGTTTCTGTCTCTGTTTTTCCAAGCGCAACCGGGTAAATCGCATAAATTTTACTTTTAGAATGAACCATCAATTCATGACGACTTCGAACAATTGTAATTTGCAATGGTGTAAAATCTGGTTTTCCACAATTCCCATTACAAATCAGTGATTTTTCAACCGCTTCTTGTAAAGAACGCTTTTCGTTCATTAGCTCTTTTGCCATTTCAAAATCATAAACCCATCCTCCCGTTCCATCATAAGCAGATTTAATTTGATTGGTAAAAAAAAACGGGTCTTTCGGTGCTGCTGTTAAATAATTTTTCGGCAATTTTTGAAACAGGACATTCAGATCCTCTGGAAATTCTCGATTATGATTTTTCACATATTGATACAATGCATTTCTTAACACAACAGATAAATCTGCATAAACGACTTGATCTAGATTTGACAGCTCATAAGAATGGATATGATTTAAAATTTGCTCCGTTGGTGTAGAACTTTGACTTTCAGATTTTAACGGAAATGCATGATATCCCTTTGGCAAAGCTTCTTCTATCTCTGAAGTTGCTGGTGTCGTAATCGGAGTCGGCTGAATTTCCTGTATAAGATCTGGCACATCGTCTGTAACCTCTACATTCCCTCCACCAAAAAGTGATGTTAAAAATAAACCACATAGAACCAAAGGAACAAACATCCCCCTTTGCCATTTTCTTTGTTTAATCAATTGCAAACGATTTACTTCTTGCTTCTCAAGCTGCTTAAGCTGTTCTTGATAAAATTTATATTTTTCCAGATAAATCGGATCTTTGGTTTCATCAAACTTATTTTTATAGTAATTTGCTGCCAAAAAAGAGCCCATTGACGGATATGCATACGGGGATTCATCCGTTGAATTTTCCTTATTTTTCATATCGTCCTTCCTCCTTTGCACAGTCTTTCTTACCTTATATTTCGGTAAAAAATTGTATGTGCTTAACAGGAAAAAGGTCACAAAACCACTGAAAATAAACCAATTAAACAAAATAAGTCATACCAAAATGCATAATTTTACAACGTTTTCAAGTATTTTCTGTTCCAACTGACTACTTCAGTCCAACATAGGCAAGATTTCCCCAATTTTTTCTGAAAAGAACGACTTAATTTCTCCCACACGACCTCTGTTTCGTTTCTCTTTTCTCTTCTCTTATCATATACCATGATAACCAATATGCCTTGTTGGTATTGCACACAAAAACTGATTTAAACAAAAAAACTTATAATTTATTTTTAAAAATATAATGAATAATTTACTTATCTTACCATTTCCCAATATCCAAACCAAAAATTTAAATCATAATTTAATCAAAGGAATTCAATGCGTTCACTTGATTTATAAAATTATCCATATTTATCTGATAAAACCTACTTCATTTAAAATTTAAATTTCTTTTAAAATCAAGAAATCGGCGAAAAAATAATTCCGCCGATTTTGATGTCTTACACTTGAATGCCTGCCCATATAATTTGACAAGGAAGCAATGTTTTCACATCATTCACTTACTGGTATAAGTATCCAATGGCTCTTTTCATCTGCAGCATTTACATTTCCTGCTCTCGCATAATTTTCTCCATTGTTTGCATAAAGATATGTGCCACTTGCAATATTTTTAAACCTCACATAACCATCATACTGTTCAATTGTCCATTCTAGCCGTCCAGCACCACCATATCCAGTTTGAACATTGCCATTGGTATCAACAAATACTCGGAAGAAATTCCATCGATTTCTAATCCAACTTCCATTATCTCGTACATCAAATGCCCATCTTGCACTATGCCATTCACTTTGTATTTCCCCCATTTCAAGGGTAGCATTCAGATGTTCGATATGCATATATTGTCCAGTAGCCTTGTTTTTGATGTTATAGTATTGATTTGAATACTCATCTGCATGAACTGGATATGTTAAGCAAAAGATTGCTGCCAGCATGAGCACAAAAGTTAGTATCGTTTTTCCTTTTTTCTTCATGGAATATCACCTCCTTTCTTTATATAAATACCAAATATTAATAAATTATAATAATAAAATATAAAATCAATATATTTCATATAATAATTTTATATAGTTTATTAATTATTTTATAAAAAGGAATATATAGCTCTCTGTTGTGATAACTGAAAAATAAATTTTTAAGGTGAAAGAGCAGATTTCTATACTACTAGAGAAAATAAAATCTCTACAATAATCTTAGTATTTGAGGTTACCATCATTCTGGGAGAAATCGGAGATATTTGCTGCTTTAATCATGTTGCTAAACGGGTTGACTGTGCAGGCTTAGATACTACCGCTTCACAATCCAGTATGTATCAAACCACAAATCATAAAATAAATAAATGTAGTTCACCGTGTATGAAAAAAGCATTTTTTAGGAAATTTTTATTGCCATCTACAGTGGATTCTGTATTTCCACTGACGACCAACAAAAGCACACCAAAAGAGAACATTATAAAATGGCTATTGGTATATTATAATAAGGAAAGTGCACCATACTATAAAAAACAACAATTTTCCAAAATTAAACAATAAACATATGTTTTAATATTTTTTGACTGATGTCAAACAAATCTTTTTATGATGTATAAACTTACACAACAATATTTAAAAGTGGAGTTTTATTTCCTTATTGACGTTTAGTTATTTATCTCTTTATAAAGATACAAAAAAACCAATAAAAAAATAAGGATTTTCGCAACTTTACTTAAAAGTGTCGTCTTCTTTTTCATGGTGTAGCCTTTACACTGTTAAATACCATTCGGGCATCAAAAAAACACCATGGGAGTAAAGAAGAGAACTATGCAAAAAGCCCTTACTGATAAAGAATATTGTACACCGAGCTGAAAAAATTTACAAGAATAAATTCAAATCTGCTTATTGGGCACCTACACATCGCTTGATCTGAATGATCATGACTAAAAAGATGAAAATGGTTAGCCAACTTAAACGTGCTATACCATAATATCCAAAAAGCTAAAATGCTAAGGATACTGCGATTGCATTGAATTTGTCATTTCTCTAGAATATAGAACCATTGGCAAAAGACTAAAAGATACTTCTTTTTCATTCCTATCAAATTTTGGCAATGTAATCCAAGACTTTACAACGGAACTTACCAGCGAATGAAACCAATTTTTCATCGATGGAAGAACTCTACTCAATTTTAAAAACAAGAAATGCGTTATCACTTTCACTCCCTTATACCCTGCCAATTATGAAATCCATGTAAAACATCATTGTATCATCGTTCAGATATACTTTTTAAAAAAAAGAACACCAAGACCTAACGTTTATTTTAGAACTTCTTCAATTTGCGATGCGTATTGGAGACAACTATGATTTATTTTAACGATAAGAAAAAATACTTTATGGAGATGGATACAAATAAAGAAATTCTTATATCAATCCTTTTATAAGCTTTATCTAAATTTTATAATAGAATATGAAAAGCCATAAAGGAATATACCCATTGTGTATCATTATAATATAAGGCAAACAAAAGCAATCCACTACTTTCACTCACTGAATGGTTCATAAAAGAAGTCTTGTGGGACTGTTAACAGCAGTGCTGTATATAACCGTTCCTCTATCATCCCTTCCAATAAATCGAAATTTTTATGGTATCCACTTTCTAGTAATCTGTACAATTTTTCCATCTCTTACCATAATTATTGTATTATTGGGGCTGTAAAATATATTTTCACTTTTTACAAAACATTCTGGAATATCTGCATACTTATAAATTATTCCTTCCTCAAATGGTTGTTCTTTTGCTGCATAATCTATAAAGGTACAATTTGTATCCAGTTTCAACTTGGCAGTTCCTATAGAGTAATAAACCGGATAATCATTAAAAGTACAAGTACGGTAAAATGCTGCATCCTCCCGAACCAAATAAGCTCCTCCTTGCTCAATACCTCCATTAATATCTATTCCACTAATCGTATCATTATTTTTTATTTCCTCTATTTTTTCAACTTTTATTTCTTCTCCAGCTAGAACAAGAATATCTCCTTTGTGCATACGATTGATGTCTTCTGCCTTGTAAGTATCGTAATTGAAAAACTCAAGTGGAATTGTTATACCATCATCCAGAACCTCTACCGCTTGGGGATCAAAAGAAACTGCATACTCTCCATCTGGCATCTCATCATCTGCCTCAGTCGCAAAAAGTGTATCCACAGTTGGCTGAATCCTTGTTGCGACCTGTTCCTCAGCCTTGTTCACTTCTGTTTTTTGTATGGACTGCTCATCTGTTTTATGAACTCCTGCATTTCCACAACCAGCTAACAATACGATTGCTGTTACTGTTCTACAAATCTTCAATAAAAAACGATTTTTTTGCATTTTCCAAACTCCCTTTCGCATTTTTCCTTATATGCTTAGTAAATTATTTTTTGTATGGAACAATATAGCTGTTATTCAACCAAAACAACTGAATATTCTTATTTATATTGATTTTTCTTTTTTCAGTATACTTCATTTGATGGATTTTGTCATTTTTTAAGCTTATATCAATTGCAAAAGAAGAACTTTTCTAAAGAAAGTTTACTTTGCAACAACAAAATCTTTATTTGACGCATAGCAACCAAATAATGACTTTACAAATCTAGACAAAAAGGATTGGATTCAAAGAAAAAACGAACGATGATACAAAATTTTACACCTGTTCGTCTTCTTTCATTGTATGAACTTTTCGTTTAAAAATATTCGTTTATAAGGATATAAAGTCTTGTTTTGTTTCATTCCCTTTATAAAATAAATTTTCAATAATTTTTCTATTATTTTTTATAAAAATCCAAAAAATTATTTATAAATAGAGCATGAATCTTCCAATTCACAGATAATCAAGATGCACCTTATAAAAGCAATTGAAATACAACCTGAATTGAAACGGCCTGCTTCATTGTGTTATATAAAGGACATTTTTTTAGTGCCTGCCGACAAAAACGGATAACTGTATCCTCATCTTTATCAGCATACAAATAAATTTTGAACTTTAGTGCTGAAATTTCTGGTTCATCCGTATAACCGATAACATCTAACAATGTCAAGGGATTGGCCAAAAGGATCTCAAGTGTACCTTCTATTTCTTCAATACCAAAATCTTGTTTCTGGCTTTGCTCAACAATGGTTTTTAAAATGCTGCTTAGAATGGAAACTGCAAAATGATCCATACTACTCAAGTCTTTTTGTTTACGATCAAATTGCATGGACTTCTTCACGTATAGATGGTTGTTTTGTGTTAATACTTTTATATTTTCTAAATTTATAGATACACCTCTGTAATTCAACTGAAAAAATTTGGATTCAGATGGCATCATCCTATACATATTTTCTCCTCAATTCTTTTGCTGCTTGTACCATATTGCTAACCTTTTGTATAATGGTGTCCATTTCGTTTACAGGGCGATTGGAAAAAGTTGCAAAACCGCAATCTGGATTTAACCAAAGCTGTTCTGTGCTTACATACTGCAATGCTTTTTTTGCACTTTGTATCATGCTTTCCTTTGTTTCTACCGTATCTGTCCTCGGATTCATGACGCCAAGTCCAAGTATACATTTTTTCCGAATTGTATCATTTTCTAACAAGGAAGAAAGCTCCCCTGCTCGTGGAGTGGAAAATTCCAAAAATAAAATATCTGGACATACTTGTTCCATCAGAGGAATCAATGGTGTATAGGGTCCTTTTAATAAAATACTTTCATCTTTGCTCCAATTTCCTCTACATATATGAAGTCCGATTTTAGATATATTTCGATCTACCTTCTGTACAACAGACTGCAACAAATGAGTAGCAAAAGCAAGCTCATCTGTTGGATCTTTTTTCTCAGAAAGTGCAGCACACATAAAGGATCTGGTTTTTCCTTCTGAAAACACAACCTCAGTTAAGACAGGCTCATCCAATTGAATGATGTCTGCACCATGCTGCTGTAATAAAGCAATTTCCTTTGTAAGCATTTGAATTACAGCTTCACCCAATGCTTCTTTATCTGGATACGCTTTTTTTGACAGCTCTGGCAACCACATAGAACGTGTCATCAAATAAGGTCCCGGAAGTGTAATTTTTATAGGCTTTGGGGTAAACTTTTTCATCCATAAAAGTTCATCAACCACAATTCCATTCCGAAATCCCAGCTTACCTGTACAAATGGCATTTTTGATACGCATGGCAGGAACATCTAAAATATCCAAAATCTCATGAAAGGCTTCCTTATCCTCAATATAATCCAATATTTCAATCATACTCATCATGCGAATACCATGCAGCTTTCTAGCAATAAATGAAACATAATTATCACGACCCAACTCACCAGATGTGATAATATCCAAACCTAGATTTTCCTGAAATTTTATCGCTTGTTCTGTATATTCTATCACAAGCTGTGTAAAATCTTCCTCAAAAATTTCACCCTTTTGTAACTTCCTTTGTGCTTGCAAAATTTCTTTTGGTCTGGGTAAACTTCCCAACAATGAGGTTTGAAATTTTATAGGTTGGATTTGACTATTCATGATGAAATTCCATTAAGAAATTTAAATATGTATTGGCTTCTTGAATCTGCCCAAATCCAGTATATCTGCCAGGTACCCAGGCCTTTAGACCTTCCATATCCATCATTTCTTTATGGTCAGGATTGCTATAGTCCATCTTATGGAGAATCTCTGTCCATTTTGCAAATTTTTCTTTTGACAAGTCTGGTCTGGCAACAAAAATACAGTGATCAAAAGGCTCCGTTTCAGCCAGACAAACCAATTGGTTGGCATCGATTGTACCAGCAGCTTTCCATGCTTTCCAATTTAAATCCAAAGCAAAGGAAGCATCCACCTCTTGATTTTCTAATGCTTTCATGGCATTCAACTCTCCGCCTACATGATCCCCATGCAGTGAAACCGCAATATCAAACCGTTTTTCTGTATAATCTTTTCCGTATGCCAATCCAGCTTTTCTTAAAAAGTTAATGGGAATTAATCTCGCCTGTGGAGAATCCACAGCACCCAATCCAATGGTTTTCCCTTTTAAATCCTGTAATTTTGTAATGCCAGAATCCTTTCTAATAATAAGATATGTTTTTCTATCTTGATCTGTATCCCTCATCGATCCCATCAGACAAGTACCATCTGTTCTTAAGTAAGCGTCAAGCCAAGCCAATGGAGAATTCCATGCAATATCAATTTCCTTTGCCATTAGACCTTCTACCTGTTTTTTATAATCTTTGTAATAAACCGGTTCAATCGGGCATCCTTCTTTTGCAAAAAAATCCGCAATAATCCCCCAAATCACCGTTACTTTTGGATCGTATATGACTGCACCAACTTTAATATTTTCACTCATTTTGCTATCACCTCATTATAAAATTGGAAGCCCTACAAGAGATTTTCCAAGCCAAGTAATCAGAACATCGACACTGGGTGCCATAATTTGACTGGCATAAGAATCGCGTAAAATTCTTTCAAAGTTTCCCATTTTATTGTAGGCCTTCCCTCCACCAACTCTCATCGCAAGTCTACTACATTCAATAACTGATTCCGAAGCAAAAATGCGTGCAGAAAGAATTTTTAATAAAGCATCCGCTTCTTGGTTTGCCCCAGCCTTTGCGGCATCTCTTGCGGTTTGTTTGGCTGCATTTGCCATTGTGTAAATTTTGGATAGATGAATTTGTACGGTTTCGATATCGCTTAAAGCTTGTCCATCAGGATATACCCTTTCTTTTGCATATGTAACCGCTTCCTCGGAAAGCTGAATGCATAGACCCGTATATACAGAAGCCAAACCTGTCACAAAAAATGGTGTAATGACATGAAACACTTGCTCTAAACCGCTTCCTTCTGCTCCAACTTGATACAAATGGTCAATGGCAGCATTTGTAAAAATCATTGGACAGGATACGTTACCACGCATTCCCATACCTTGCCATTCACTATCTTTAAATGTCACACCTTCTGTATCTAATGAAACAACCCAATTATTGCTTTCACCTTCTTTTTTTGCAGGTGCTCCAATCAAATAGTATGACGCATGTGTTGCAGAGGTTACCATACTTTTTGAACCGTTAAATATAGCACCATCTTTTGTATGATTGACTTCAAGCTGAGACTTGATAAAATGTGTACCTGTTTCAAACTCACTGTATGCCAGCGCAAAAAATTTATGATTTTCAACAACATCCTTGGCTATTTTTTCCTTTAATGTATCACTTCCGTATGTCATAACACAATGCAGTCCGACATTATGCATCATATAGCACAGACTAGCTGTTGCACTCGCTTCAGCAAATGCCATACAAACCTGTGAATGCTCCTCTAGTCCTTTTCCCAGTCCGCCATATTGTTCTGGAATTAAAAGATTAAAGTATCCTTTTTCTCCCATTTTTTGAAATGATTCAACTGGAAATATAGCCTCCTCATCACATTTTTTTGCATATGGGGCAATAAATTCTTGGGCAAACTCCTTTGCCTCTTCATAAATTTTGTACATCATTCTTCTCCTATTCATAAGCATCTTTCATATTTTTTAGTACGTACATCGTTTATTATAACCACCTGATCCTTATTAAAATACAACTTATATTTATAATAAAAAACCTATATTTATTTATTTTTTCTATAAAAGAAAAAGATTGGAAGGAACGGATATCTATTTGTTTTCTGAAAGAAAATACAAGTCACATGTCTTACTTCTTCTTAGCAAAGCATTTTTATATACTTATTTGTAAAAACATGTATTTAAATTTTTCATCCATTTTTTTCTAGCCAGCCTTTTGTAGCTTTATATATTCGAAAGGTTCATTCATTTCTTTATGTGTTTTTTATTTTTATGTCCCAATACAAATGGATTGATACCAAATTAGGATATCTGTAAACTTTGTCTGTTTTTTACATATCCTGCTCTTCTACACGATTACCCGAACACAATTATATCAGGCAATATAAAATGCTCAGGATTTATTAGATCTTCCTCTAAGGGGAATCTATTTTATTCACAAAATTAATAATATATTTTTTATAAATCTTATTTTTACTCTAACCGATTTGTCATTTATAAGCTATATTTCACAAATAAAATGCCAAACCAAATTCATAAGAATCAATCACATTCTTCTTTATGTATAGGAACAACAATAAAATCACTTATTATTTTTAAATTATTTTAAATATATTAAATAAAATATAATATTTTTCACAATAGTTTGATCGGATATAGCAAAATCTTTCCAAGACTTTATACCTATCAAACTTGACAAAAATCAAACTGCCTCTATTAGCATTTTAATTTATCCAAATTTTCTTTGTAAAATTTATCTGTTTATATATGGGATACTCGTAATCACATACAATAATTTCTTCCTTTTTATTTGTTGTTCTATAAGCTTCTTTTGTACTTTATAATAATTTTACAATACAATTTCAAATAAATATTCTAGTTAATTCAGTTAAAAATAAAAAATAGGTTACTGGAAATATTTAATTGAATATGTTATTTATTTAAAGTAAAATTATTTTTTACTAGATTAAGAATAAAAATAAGGAGAGTATATGTAAAATGAAATTATGCAAAATGAGATCTGTATTTTGTACAATACTATTGTTATTGGGGGGATTGTCCGCTTGTAGTAGTCATCCTAAAGAAGCAACAACCCCATCTGATGCACAAGCGTGGATTGATGCGAGTAAAGAGAAAATGAGTAAGATAAAAAGCTATGATGCAGTAATAGACAATAACATAGATATAACTATAAGTAACCAAAGTGCAGCAGTGAAGATGCATATGGAATATTCCCATATCTTAGATCCATATGGGATAAAAGGAATGATAGCGTTGGATATGGATGCAGGTGCACTAGGTAATATGACACAAAACGTGGATATATATATATTGAAGAAAAAGATGAACAGTATCAAATGTATACAAAAGCGCAAGGAACCAGCGATTGGTTAATTGAATATCTGAACAATTCTGAAGTAACCAACTATGAGCCTATAGAGCTGATCCATATATTTTTAGAGGGAATTTCAGATGCGAAAATTATACGAACAGAAGAAATTGAAGGTATGAAAGCACAAGTTGTAAAAGGTATTATATTTGGAGAAAATCTTAAAGAATTGTTTAAAGCAACTAGCTCAGCAAGTAACTTTACTGATATGAATCTTGAAAAGATTTCAGATGTAGCTTTCACAAAAGTATTTTCAAATGTACCACCATTATCTATACATATATGGATCGACACAAAAAGTCAATATGTTATAAAATATGAAATGAACATGAGTGAAGTGATGAATCAAATTATAGCAAATGTATTTGAAGAAAATGTGGCAAAAGAGTGGTCTTATGGTAATGCACAAATATCTACTACTTGTAAAAACTTTAACCAAGTAAAACCAATTACCATGCCAAAAGTAAAATAAAAAAACGTATAGATGTATTTTGTATACCAAAATTTTCCATTCAATATTTTACAGAACATATCACCATTTTAAATCATTATGGGTGTTGTACACGCTAAAATCCTAGATTAAAAAATCGTTAGAAAAACAATTTCTCAATTTTTTGGTGAATATGCCAGTCAAAATTTGGTATATTGTACAAAATATTGACATATCTAGCAACATCACATGAAGTAAAAAACTATAGACTTTTCACTTATCTTAGAAAAATGATCCAAATATAAATAAAATCTTTTGACTTTTTATTTTCCAACCCCTGATATAAATCCAACCCAAAAAGGTAAATCATTAAATGATTTAAACTATATTCTATTTTATTGTTGGTTGTCTCTTACTCTTATTCATAAAAAAATAAATAAAAAAACCATTCATTTATGACTTCGTTCTTTCCATACTGCTATAAATACGATTTTTTTATCTACCTACTTGGCGATATAAAAAAAGTCCTGCTAAACAAACCAAATATTTTTATACCAAAATTTTTCAATCGAAAAACCATGCAATTTTCATCGGATATAATGCCTTGCATGGTTTTTTGCTTTTTGTTTAAGATTAAAAAAACTTGAGATAAAACCGTCATTATACTCGCATTATAAAGTGTAACGCTCAAATCATATGACTAGAGAAACAAAAAAGATAAAAAGTATATGGATGATAAATTAAAGAAAAGATTGAACCATCTTCCTTTGTACTAATTATAAAAATATATGGTAAATTTTTTTATGCTACAAAATCAGTTATTTGTATCTCAACGTTATCCAGTTGTTTCTCATACAATCAAAACAATAGAGGATTGAGCATTACAAAAATTGCCGAAACTCAGTACACATTTTTTCTTCTAAATTGGCCAACTTCCGACTTTGTTCTTTTGCTTTTTCATTTGCAGTGGCATATTGATTTAAGTAACGATATACAGATTTAACACCCATATTACAGCCATCTGTCATTAAATCAGCAATGGTTTGATCTGAAGTGTCCATAGCCAACTTCATATTGGTTTTTAGCCAAGACATTCCTTTTGCCATCGCAGTAGGTTCTTTACCACTATCGTGGTGTTTTTCTAAAAGAACTTGTATCTCATCTTTCAATTTCTCATGTTCTGTCCGATAGCTCAGCAATTTTTGTTTAAAATCTTGATTTTTCACATATTCAACCACTTCATCTATAGAAGCAACACCCATTTTAATTCCCGCATCACATTCACGTAAAAGCTGGATGGTATCTTGTTCACTCATGACATAACCTCCTGTTTCTTTTGTATCGTGGTTATAGTATGTCCTTTGTGATTATATTTATCCGCAAGCGATGAAATCCAATAAAAAAAGCAGGAAATGTTTGACAAAAACTTGTCATAAACCTTTCTGCTTAATTTTAAATTATATATTTCATAATTCCTATTTCAATCTTTTTTTGAAATTTGTTCAAAGGTTTTTTTATGCCGTTTGATAGAAATATACAGATTAATTGCTAAACCACCCCAAATGGCAACGATTCCAACACACATCATAACAATAGCTGAAGTTCCCATTATACAGCCTCCTCTGGATCTGTTTCAAAGTTATAATCTTTTACTTTAATGCTCTTATGCCATGGCAGATTCGTTAAAATGATGGAGCCAATTACATAGAAAGCAACGGTACCCCAACCCAAAGTATAAATAAATAAATCCGCATAACCTCCATAGTTCTCCGCTAGATTATCTCCTATATTCAACACGAAAGTAAGGATTAGAATAAACGGTGTAATCACTTTAATACAAATGCTCCACCATAATCCGAATGAAACATTGGAATATGTATTCAAGTGGGTTTGTGTATCTTTAAATGTTTTTGAAATATATCCGTTCACAAGTACAGTCAAAATTGCTGCAAATATCAATACAATATTGTTAACAAAATAGTCAACGATATCCAATATGTACAAACCACTTCCGGTTGCATATGGGATGGATAAAATGAGTGAGAAAGACATTACACACCAGGTTGCTGTTCTTCTTTTTAGCTTGAATTTATCACTGAAGGCCAAAACAGCAACTTCCATCAAGGAAATTAAAGATGTAATCCCTGCCAGTACAATACATAAAAAGAACAAAACTCCAAAAAATTGTGCAAACGGCATTTGGCTAATAATTTCAGGGAATACCGCAAATATAAGTCCAGGTCCAGAAGTTGCAACATCTGCAATGGAAACCCCTTTCATAGTTGCCATAAACCCTAAAGCACCGAAAACACCAAAACCAGCAAGCAATTCAACTGAAGAATTGGCAAATCCAGTAATCAACGCACTGCTACCGATTTCTGCATGCCTTGGCAAATAACTGGAATAAGTAATCATAATCCCCATACAAAGAGATAAACTGAAGAAAATTTGTCCGTATGCTGCAATCCATACCGAAGGTTTAAAAATTTCATCCCAACTTGGGGTAAAAAATGCGTTCAATCCAACAGAAGCACCTTCCAGTGTAACAGCACGAATAACGAAAATAATAAATAAGACAAGCAGCAAGGGAATCATAATTTTACTTGCCCGCTCAATTCCTTTTTTCACACCAGCTAGCAAAACAATGCCAACAATAAGCCAAACAACAGCGAGTGCTGCAAGTACTTGCGGAATAAAGTCGCCAAGATTGAAAATATTTGCTGCATCTCCAAGATGTAAGACATCTGTATAAAAGAAATCTCCTGCTTCGCTTCCCCAAGATAAATTGAGTGAGTACAGCATATAAAGAATAGCCCATGCAATAATAATCGGATAGTAAGTGGTAATACCCAATGTAAGCAAGACACTTAGCCAACCAATAAATTCAAATTTTTTTCCTTTTCCTATACGGGCATATGTCAGCGGAGCAGAACCACGATACTTGGTTCCAATGGAAAATTCCAAAGCCAAAATGGCCAGTCCAGTTGTTAATAAAGCAATCAGATAAGGTAAAAAGAATGCACCACCTCCATTGTCATATGCTACATATGGAAAACGCCAAATATTTCCCAAACCGACGGCAGATCCGATGGCTGCTAAAATAAACCCAGTCCTTGAGAAGTTGTTAGAACTCATGTTTTTTCTCCTTTCAGTCAATTTTTATTATGTAGTTTTGCGGCAAGAACAAAAAGAATCAATTTCCAAAGTGCTTTCACGACATATTGAATCGTAGCTCGGGAATTGGATAGTAGATGTTTTACAACTGAATAAGCAGAATGCATTGCTGAAATTTATCCTTTTGTCTCACCTTTACATACCAGGATAAAAAGTATATAACTTCGAAGATATTAAAAATCCTTGATCGTATGTCATATGTAATAAAAATATACGAATTTATCAGATAAATCAAGAGTTATTTTTATAAGCGAATTCATGGATCGACTTTTTCGGCTTGATACTGGAAAAAATTATTGAATGACTAAATCAAAAAACTTGTTTTTTTATGCATAAATTAAAGATAAATATAAAAAAATAAATCCTGATTTTACAGAAATTAAGCTCGACATCTTGATATAAAATATTAATTTTTTATACAAATTGTTACAAAATATAAATCTGGGAAATGAAATGGAAAATTTTTTATGGATTTTGATCTAACAGGATAAAATGCTAAAATGCATTCAGAAGAGAAAACATTTATTTTTAGACTGGATAATTAAATTGCATCAATGAAAAAAGAAAGGAACAAAATACGGTTAAAAGGAACTTCTTTTTTGCATCTAAATCGTTTCCTTTGGGCGATCCAAGTAAGTATATCACAAAACACTGCGCTTGCTTGGATCTTTTTTCCCACAGGAATTCTATCATTAGCAAAACCTTTAGAAAAAATGAGTTTAAATCATACTTTCAACCCATTTTCTTTATAATTTTATATGAAATGAAAAAATATTTGTTCAATTATTACGCATAATAAAATCGCTTGATAAAAAATATTTACTTTTTATGAGTTAGAAAAATTATTTCGAAATATAAGGTTTTAAACGCTCAGCTATCCAAATGGAAAGAATCGCTTTTATACAATCAGGAATAATAAATGGTAAAATGACCGTTCCGATTGCATAGCTCCATGTTGTCGGTTGAGCCATCCAGAAATTGTAAATCAAATAAAAATAAACCAAACCAAATAGATAAATTACAGTCAGTCCACATAAATAAGCCTGCAAGTAAGATAGCTTTGTCCGTTTCTTTTTCTTTTCTAGAATATAACCAATGAGGTATGCAGCCAAGATATTTCCAAGTAAAAATCCGAAACTCGGTTGGAAAATATAGGAAAATCCTCCACCATTTGCCAAAATTGGAAATCCAATTAACCCAATAACAACATAAAGAATTTGACTATACATCCCTTTTTTGGCACCCAGTAATGCGCCAGATAAAAAAACAAAGAAAATTTGCAATGTAAAAGGAATCAATGGCATTGGGATTTTGATAAATGCACCTACAGCAGTCAATGCAGCAAATAATGTAATCAATACAATATCTTTTAGTTCCTTTTGATGACTTTGCATATTCAATCCTCCTTTATTTATTTTTTTTAGTATATCATGTCCTTTTATAATGTAAACTAAAATATAAAAAAAGTTTACATTAAAAGGATACAACTACATTTGATTCATATTGAAAAAATATGCTAAAGTAAGAGCAGTTTTTAGAAATGACATATTATATTGGGAGTGTGGAGGTTTTGGACGATTTACCACTAACAATGATCGGCATATTATTTGTGTTTATTATTTTATCTGCCTTTTTTTCATCGGCAGAAACAGCTTTTTCTAGTGTCAATCGAATACGTATAAAAAATTATGCAGATGAAAAACGTCGGGGAGCCCAAAAAGCATTATGGATTACCGAAAACTTTGATGGTGCACTATCTACCATTTTAATCGGAAATAATATCGTAAATATCGCATCTGCCTCAATCAGTACAAAAATTGCAACAGATTTATTCGGTGTACAAGGTGTTGTTTACAGTACATTTTTCATGACTGTGCTGATCTTAATTTTCGGTGAAATCTTACCAAAATCGGTTGCAAAGGAGTTTGCAGAACAATATACACTGCTGATTGCACCAATTCTTGTTATTTTAATTCGGTTGCTTACACCATTAAATTGGCTGTTTATTCGTTTGAAAAATTGGGTCAAGCCAAAAAAAAACAACAAGACATTGCCATTAATTACTGAAGATGAAATTAAAGTAATGGTTGAAATGTCTGAGGAAGAAGGCGTAATTGATAATCATGAAGCTGAGCTTGTACAACGCTCTTTAGAGTTTAATGATATCTATGTTAGAGAAATTCAAATGCCAAGAATGGATATGGTGACGATTGACATTGCGATGACATCTAAGGACATTTTACAATTGTTTATGGAAGAAAGGTATTCCAGAATACCAGTTTATGAAGGAAATATCGACAATATCATCGGCATTCTTTCAGAGCGAGATTTTTTATCCCAATATATTATCGACCAAGATGTAAAAGTGCGATCATTATTAAGGGAGCCATATTTTATCGTACCTTCCATGCATATTTCTGATCTTTTGCCAGAGTTACAAAGACAAAAAAATCATATGGCAATCGTTGTTGATGAATTTGGCGGAACAAGTGGTTTAATTACTTTAGAAGATATACTAGAAGAGCTTGTCGGTGAAATCTGGGATGAGCATGATGAAAAAACAAAAATGTTTGTACAAATTACAGATAATAAGTATGAATTCCATGCTGAAATTGACTTGGACGAGTTTGCTAAGATTTTGCAAATTGCCGAACCTGAAAGTCAAAGTAATTCATTGGGTGGTTGGTTATATGAAAAATTCCAACATATTCCTAAAAAAGGGGAACAAATCCAATATAAAAATATTGTACTAACCATTTTGGAAGTAGAAGCAAGAAGAATCCGAAAAGTAGAAACGGATTTTGTATCCGAATCACAAACATAAAAAGAAAATAAAACATGATGGTCTTTTAAATAAAAATTTAGATAATTATCTCTATCAGTTAAATGGTTTATTTCAAATGAAACTACAATTTCAGAAAATACCTATGAAGCTAAAACAACAAAATTAAATATTTTTCAAAAAAGTAACTGTTATGATTACACTGAAATTGCTACTACAAAAATAAACATAACCGCTACATTACAAATCCAATGGTATGGCAATAAAATCTTTATCACCTCTAAACAATTAGAAAAAGCTTCAATAAACTTTACCAGAAGATTTCTTCCATAAAAAAACGAGGTATATACAGTCTCATTCAATCATCTTTAAACAATATTTTCAGATTGTATCAAGATAACCCCTATTGAGATAAAATGAAATAAACTTATTATTTCTTAAATATTTTTAATTATATGATAATATATAAAAATGGTATCATTTTCTTGTCGGTTCATTTCAATATCATCTATCAGAAAATATAATGATTTGAAGGTATCATGGTACAGCTCTCTTTTCGTTTTTTATTTGGTTCCTTCATTTTAAACAGAAGGGCTTTTTCTTTTAAAACCACCCGTAATCATAGGTGGTTTGTTTTATGATGATAAATCTTGTAACTGTACAGCCCTCAAAAAGGTTTATCATTTGCTCTACTTTTTCAAGCGGATCTTAAAAAGAACTGTTATTTCTTTCATTGATTTTTTCACAGCTTTCCTATAAATGGATCTAATATTTTAATAAAACTCAATGATTCTATCACTACAGCATCTTGAATTCGGTTACTATATATTCTTCTATTTCCTTTGGACTTCTTCTTACTGTACCTACAATCTGTATACCAAAATTTTCTCTTTCCTTATTTTAAATTTACAGATCAATCCAATCGCATCAAACAACTTTTCCTTTTATACATCCTATAAATGATAAAACATAGATTTTAAATGGGAATACTTACCAATAATCAATATGATTCGTACATGTCCTAGCTACACAATTTTCAATCCTTTTATGTATGCATGAAATCTTACCTGTATTTTTCCATAAACCATTTGTCTTTGATATTTTGGTACAAATGAATAGGATACTTACCATTCGATATTACATATCATAAACTATGACCATCTTTTGATATTTAACATTCCTCCTGACATTTAAAAACAGAACTAGCAAACTGATCAGATCTTCACATCTGGAAAGAATGGTTTGATTTCATCACTACAAGCGTTTGGGTACTTTAAGTCTAACCTAAGGAGATTTTCTTCACCAAAAGAAAACGCTATGCAACTGAACAATCTGTTTTCATAGCGTTTCTTTATTTGATATTACAAAATAACTTTCTCATTTTTAATTTGGTGTAGTAAAGTTCACGGCACTTTCTTTATCTTCTACAACATTAATCCATGTTTTCCCTGGAATATAGGGGATGACCTCACCATTTTTTGTTGGAACTAAGCGACCGCTATCATTCATCCATGTAACTTCCAGCATTTTTCCATTTTGCAACAAATACCCTTGACCGCCACTTTGCAAATCAATGCTACGTCTGCCGTAATTATCAATAATATTATGCTCTGTTTTTACAATGAATACATTCTGTACTGTAATCATTTCATCATTTTCCCGATCGGTGGTTTGGACACCACCTTGTGAGCGAATATACCCTTTTTTCGTCTCATCATATGTGTAGACCACATTATAATCATCATTGCTGGAATATTTCAGCTTGACGTAAGTTGCATCTTTGGCTTCTGTATCTCCTGAAAATCCATTCTCTTCATATATATTGGCACGAACTTGGTCAATCATACGTATATCCAATGCTTCTGCAGCATCTGAAATATCGGAAGCCGAAGTATATGAATTATGCGGTGCTACTCTTGTTTGATCTCGATGGAAATATTTTCCATCATAGTTGATCCCATTTAACGCATCGATCGCACCCGATTGCATTAAATCCTCAGCAGCTGGGCTTTGACCATGACAAATATAAAAAGCGTTATAACCAGCAGCAATTTTAATATAATAGTCTCGAGCACTTCGAATGGGTCCGATTTTTTCCGGCAGCTCACTTTGAAAAATCGCAAGCCACCTTGTAATATCTGCTTCAGATAACAACTCATAAACCATATCTGCTTGACTAATACCACTTTGTGGACGCGCCTTTTTTTGATTGTTAATCATAACAGCTACCGCACGTTGAGTGATTTCATGCTCTACTTCCTCTCCAGTCAAAGGTGCATAATAAACAAGCGGCTGAATCGGTTCAGAAATAGATACACTTGTATTTTCAGAATCTGTACCTGATTTTTTATTGCAAGCAACCATTCCCAACACCATTATACCAATTAAAAAAATAATTCCTATCTTTTTCACAGATTTCCCCCTTACTTTCTTTTTATATTCAATGTAGCATTTTTTATAAGGAAAAAACAAGTCCCGTTGCAAAATCGGAAATTTTTACATCTTAATTTGAAAAGGAGGAGAGACTATTTTTATTCATACCCCTCGTTTAACGCTCATGCCTTTGCATACCAATCACCAAGAATGGATTGAATATCTATATGAAACAAAAGAATATTTTCTTGTCTATTTTCGGCAGCTTCAATTATACCCACAACTCTATGGATTCGGACCTTGGTTAATTATTGAGAAAAATTCCAAAACCATTATTGGCGATACTGGATTTAAGGGCTATCCAAATCAATCAACCCTTGACATCGGTTATAACATTATTCCAAATCATCAAAATTTCGGCTATGCAACTGAATCCGTCAATGCACTGTCCGCTTGGGCTTTTCAAACCGGATTGGTTCATCGAATCACTGCAGCTTGCTATGACTGGAATTTTGCTTCCATCTCTGTATTACAAAAATGCCAATATCAAATTACAGAAAAGAAAAATCACATCATATATTGGCAACTTAGCTATGTACCTATGCCCAATCATCGGACACAAATTTGAAAAATTTATCCCCTTTTTCCACTGAACCGTTGCAAAAAATAAAAATCTAGTTTATAATAATTATCAATAAGTAATTATTACTTAATAATACCCCTTGCTTTCTTTCTATCAATTGAAATAGAATGAAAGCGCAACATATATTTTATTTAGGAGGAATAATCAATATGGAACAATTACACAAAAGCTTAAACCAACAAATTGCAAACTGGAGCGTTCTTTACACAAAACTGCACAAATATCATTGGTATGTAAAAGGACCTGCATTCTTTAAGCTACATGAAAAATTTGAAGAATTTTATAATGAAGCGACTTTAATGGTAGACGAAGTTGCAGAGCGCTTATTAACCATTGGCGGTCAACCATTGGCTACTTTAGGTGAATATGTTGCAAATGCAAGCATTAAAGAAGATACCAATATCAATTTAACCGCAGAACAAATGGTCACTGAACTGATTGCAGACTATGAAACATTGGTGAAAGAATCTCGTGCACTCATTGCGCTTGCAGAAGAAGCAGAAGATCAAGAAACAGCAGATATTTTTACAGAAAAAATTTCTGAAATTGAAAAAGATGTATGGATGCTAAAAGCATTTTTAGGATAATAAAATGCCAAACGCTGTAAAGATCAATAGACCAAATTAAATTTTATAAAGAAGCAAGTGACTATAATAAGAAAAAATTCCATAAAGTCGCTTGCTTCTTTTATTATATTTTATAAAAATCTGATTTTTCATTGTTTAACATGAAATTTAGTGATTGTTTCTGTCAAGCATATTAGAAGATAAACCTTCCTTTTTTCTATCCACCAAATTCATAAGCTAAGTATATCTAAAATTCACTTTGTTCCATTCGATCACAAATATTCTACTAAAAACGAGAAAGATTCACATTATTTTATATATATATTGTACCTCTATTGCTTTTTTCACTTGCTACCAACAGTTTTTGTCAACTTTTCTTTTGTACTTTCATATATTGAAAAGTAAACACACATAGTGAGAGGTGACTTCCATGAATGGTTATTGCAAGGATTGTCGATACTGTAAATTCGGATATTGTACACTGCTAAAAATAGCTATAGACCCTTTTGATACTTGTCGATGGTATGAAGATTTATTATTTCCTCCCTTATCCAAAGAGAATTCACAGCTTAATTAATTTTTGTCATCCCATTATGTTTTAAATTTTTTGAGGAGGTTATCATTTTGAGTGATAAAAAAATTCCAAAATTCACTACACGAAAACCTTTTGAACAAGCATCTTTTGGAAATGATCCCTGTCCGCCATCTCCTGTTCCAAAAACCTATGTCACTCCCCCTATTTTATACATTGGATTCCAACCTCGAAATTTGGAACAATATGACGCCAAAGAAGCTTTAAAATACGGGACACTTTGGCCTATTTTTAACGATCACTATAAAGATCCGTATCATATGAAAGGGTGAGCCAATTGAAAAATACAGCATTGATAGAATACGAACAGCTAATAGAAGATCTACAAGCTGCACTATTTGTTATGCATGATCTAGATTTATATTTGGATACACATCCAGATGATAGTGAAGCAATCACGCAATACAATGAATATTATAAATATAAAAAAGAACTGGTTGCATATATTGAAGCCAGATTTGGTCCAATTGAACAATACGCGGAAAATCCGACATCGAATCAATGGGCATGGGCAAAAGCTCCTTGGCCATGGCAATTATAAGGAGGCAACCACATGTGGAAATATGAAAAAGTATTGCAAAGACCAGTAAAGGTCGGAAAATGTGATGTGAAAATGGCAAAATTTTTAAATTCACTTTATGGTGGTCCAGACGGTGAATTAAGTGCTGCGCTACGTTATATGAACCACCGATATTCCATGCCAGATCGAATTATCGGACTTTTGACAGATATTTCAACTGAGGAATTGGGACATCTGGAGATGATTGCAACAATGATCTATAAATTAACAAAAGATGCAACTCCAGAAGAAATGGCTGCAAACGGACTTGGCGGACATTATATGGAACACGGAAATGGATTATACTACACAGATCCAAACGGTGTACCACATACGATTACTTACATCCAAAGCAAAGGAGATCCGATTACAGATCTTTATGAAGACATTGCAGCAGAAGAAAAAGCACGTTCAACATACCAACATTTAATTAACTTATCTGACGATCCGGATCTAATTGATGGGCTTAAATTTTTACGTGAACGAGAAATTGTACATTCACAGCGTTTTCGAGAAGCTGTAGAAATTTTAAAAGAGGAAAAATCCAGTAAAAGGATCTTTTAGTCCAACCTAAATATAAGAAGGCTCAACAAGTGATATATCTCTTGTTGAGCTTTTTATTGAAAAATGCATAATCCAACTATAAAATTTTTATTTTTTTAGATAATTTGTCTTTTTCAGATTCGATCACTGGTCTCTGTTTGTACAACAACAATACCGATACCTTCCTAACCAACTGACAAACAAACCGCTAATTTACTTTTGTAGTATATCTTACAATGGTATGTCATAGATTTTGATGGGGAAATTGCATAACATATTGATAAACCACCGATTTTTATAAGAATTGACAATTGGAACCAATATAAAAACTCTTGCATCAACCTCTTCAAAAACAACAAACACCCATGCAGACTTTACCGATATTCCCTATTTGATACATCCACACATAATCAGAAAATATTATAAAAAAATAGAACAAACAGGATCAAAATAAACTGTTATGAATCGGCAAACAAAAATGTTCATGATTACAAGAACTGCAATGTTATCTATGTCATCTCAAACGGAATTTGTGTGCAAAAAGATGGTAAGTAAAAACTTTACGCATGGATAAAAAATAAAAGATGCTATGCTTAAATCTACAGAGCAAAAGAGAGATAAAAAACATTGCTGTAATAGAAAATCAAAATAAATCTGAAAAATACTGACAAAGGGGGACAAACTGGATTGAACTCCGCCATAAAAGTACAAATCAGTATATTCAAAAATAACTTTCTTAAATATGATTCATTCATAAAATACTTGTAGAAAGAAACATAACAGACCCATTTTCACAGGAAGTTGACTCTCCCCACCAAAAAACAAATAGCAAAAAACTATATTTAATTTTTGTCTTTTCTTCATTTCATTTGATTGATATGGATACTCGCATATCAGAAACTTTTATATAATAGGTTCGCCAGTTTCTTTATCAATAAATGATATTTTTAACTCAGCATTTAAAGCTTCGGCAATTTTTTCTAGTTCAGATACCTTAAGCGTGTTTCTTTTAAATTTATTATGCATATTTTGTGGCGTTTGGTTCATTCTTCTTGCCAGCTCTGATTCCGTTATGTTTCCTTTTTTCACTCTACATAAACTGATATATTCTCTTATGTCTGTATGCACATTTGTTCTCCTTTACCATTCATTTAAAATTGTTTCTTTAAATTTTTTTATTTCTTCCTCATTATCCTTTATTTCGTTAATTCGCTCACGTAAATCTCTGATTAAACTGGATTTTTTCCTGATAGAATAGTCAATCCGCTCATCTACAGACGAATGATAAAGAATGTCTATAATATGGACATTTTTATCTTGACCAATTTTATATACTCTATCCTCTGATTGTGTTCGCTTTGTATAATCATATGTATTGTTATAATAAATCATATAATTCGACTTTTGGAGGTTGAGCCCTGTTCCACCAATATTGATATTGATAAGAGCAATATTGATATCCCCATTTATAAAATGATCTATGCTCTCTTCTCTTTTTTTCTGCTTTATCTTTCCACTGAGTACAATATGATTCTCTTGTAGAACTTCCTGTAATAACTCCAAATCACTATTATACCTATACCATATAATTTTTTTGGCATCTGGTGGCATATGATTCAGCTCTTGTACAACAGCCTTTGCTTTGTCATTTGTTTTAAATTGAAATCTTGTAATCATCTCTTGCTCTTTTAATGGATCGTAATCAATAAAGGTAGCATCGATATAGCCGCTGCATATTCTATGCAAATATCCAATCATATTAAAAATAATAAAACTATCAAATTCTTCCAGATTAATTTTATTTAAAAAGTATTCTTTCACAGAATTATAGATCTTCCTTTGCTCCTTGCTCATGTATAAATATCTATTTTGATAATTTTTCGGTGGAAGATCAAGACATTCCTTTTTTGTCACTTGATAAATATACGGGTTGATTTTTTGCGTGATGTACTCTATTTTACGACTCCCAATAATCATACCTGGATATTTTTTGGAGTACTCTAAATGCCTTTTGGCAAAATCATAAAATGATTTATAGCCTAAAATTCCAGGATGCAAGATATACATCTGGGTATATAGATCCCATACTCCATTCGTTATGGGTGTTCCAGTTAATATCAACTTATATTTTGCAAACTTGGATATATTGATTATTCTTTCAGTCCTTTTCGCTTTACGGTTTTTTATCATATGGCTCTCATCCACAACCAACATGAAATCATTTTTATATTTTTTTGCAAAGCAATAAACCATGTTATAAATACGATCTGATCTACTGATACTTTCTATTCCGACAACACAGATATCCTCATTTCCGTATTTCTCTATATCTGCTATGCAAAAAAATGAATGTTTCTTTATATCTTTCTCAAGATTTTTTTTTGTATTAATTGGACAAATCCATAGTACATTTTTTATTTTATTGCTCTTCTTTCTATACTGTACAAACTCTAATGTGGTTCTTGTTTTTCCTGTTCCCATATCCATAAATAATGCGCATGCTTGGATATCCTTTAGCTTGATAAATGCATTTTTTTGATGCTCCATCAGCTCAGTCTTTAATCCTTTCAATCCTATCGCCTCTGCTTCGTTTTTAAATGAACGACTCTCATGACCTGTCCATAATCTAGTATTGCTTATCATAGTTTTCGTATGAAATTTGCTACATATCAGATATTTTGTTTTCCAAAAATCAATTTGTTTGATTTGATGCTCTTTGTTTCACCGATCCACTTGGCAATTGTGTTTCTTGATGGAATTGTAATACAATCTTACTACAGATCATACTGGTTTTTTACTTCCTAATTTTTCCAATTTATATCAGACCCAAATATACTTATATTCATTTTATTCCTTCATTGCTTTTTAATCGATCCTCAAACTCTTCCCATGATTTACTAAAAACATGATTTTGAAAAGCATCTTTCAATCCAGTAATTTGTTTGAGTCGAATGACCTCATCCAACTCCATTCCAATTTTTTGGCATATTTCATCGTCTGTCCATCCAGAACGAGTTAAATCAAGAACAATATCACTCATACTTCGGATTCGATGGCTTCCTCTTGCTCGATTGTGCCGAACTGTGCTTCCCATTCGTTCATCCAACGCTTTATCAATCACAACAACTGGAAGATATCCATTCAATCTCTGATTGATATCTTTATATTCTTTCCCGATTCTATTTCTATGGAATCCGTCTACAACTTCGTATTCACCGTTTCCTAAATGATAGACTACAATCGGTTGCGTATATCCATCCAGCTTAATAGAGGTATACAATAGTTTCATCTCTGGTGGTGCTACCTCATTGGGATTGTATTCGTTGGCTTTCACCTTATCTGCCTTTACCCATATGACAGCGTTAACGGGTTCTTTTTGTGGGGATATCTCATTTAATTTTATCGTAATATAATTCAGAATTTCTATTTTTTGTTCTAAATCCAATTCTTCTAACTCTATTTTGATTTGATTTAAAATTTCGTTAATTCTTTTCATTTTATATTTTCCTCCATAATATATGGTTCTGAGTTTCTCTTTCCACATAAAAACTGAAACTGGTGAAAATTTCTACCGAACCTGTTTTAAGTAAACCGCTTTTATTCTTTGGTCTATGATTCTCACTGTTAAAATCATAGCCAAATACACATGCTTTATCATCTATAGGCGTCGTGTAAAATTGTTTATCCCTCTTTTTTGAATAACAATAAAACCATACATTCCCTTCTACTTTTTCCACATCCAACCATCATTTACTAGATCGGACATAATTTTTGATATTTTCCATCTAAAAGTCTATAAAATTCTGATTGATCGGAGTGTTATCAAATATTGTTACGAGTATATCAATCTACTCCTTTGTTTATCATAGCGGCTATATTTTTAAGCTGTTTATCCTCCACATCTTCCGATAATAAGTTTGTATATTTTTTCTTTAATTCTATAATTCTCTGAACATCTGATTTGGTCTGACTGAAACTCAATCTTTTCATCCAAAAATCATTTTTTTCTATTGCACGGGCAATTCTTCTCCATGAGGCTGCTTTTTTGGCAGACTCCAGTTTTTTATCTGCTTCTTCTGGAATATCTTTTATGGATAACCCTTCATGTTTCTCAAACCATCTAAAAAACTTTCTAATTTTTTTTACATAGTGATCCCTTAATTCTGGACAATATAACCCAAGACTTTCCAACAAAAAGACGGTATACTGTTCCCATGTCAAGTGTCTTGGCTTCTCTGATTTCATGTTTCCTAACAAACTTGTACGACAATATATATTTCCGAAATTCGCACCATGTACACGATTCAATACTTTTTCCCATGTTTCTGGCTCTATCATACGAAACTGATCCAACCCATTCCTTTGATCATCACCATAAGGTTGACATAGTCTTTGTTCATGGATACTTACACCGTTTTTATACATCCATTCATATACATAGTTATATTTTAAATCCAATTTGGCAATGGTTCCCCAAATGTCCTCTGTAGAAAAATCATATATCGGATAAAAATTGTATACAGATAATTCCTTCGTCCCATTTTTAACTTTAGTTGTCCATGCATAATTTTTATATCGTATTTTTCTGTTATTTACGATGGTACGAAAACGATTCATACTTTCATCCGAACGGATTCCAATTCCACAGCCAATAATTCCTTCGCTTTTTTTACTGATCCATTCTGCAAAATATACTGTAAATTCTTCAAATTCCATCCCTTTTTTAAACCAAACCCAATCTTCAGGATAATTCTCTTCTGTAATTGCATTTTTGGGGATATTTCTTACCCATTTATTTTGATCTGCCTTATCCCAACATATCCATTTTGGCTGAATCACTGAAACAGCGTTTCTTAATGAGATCGGCATAGCAACCCAATACCAGTCAGCTACATCATCTGTCTCTTTTCTAAGCTCTTCAATATGATTGATGGTTTCTTTATATTGTGCTTCCAAATCAATGAAAAGCACCCCAAAATGCTTGTTCATTTTTCGGGCAACCCTTGCAGCAAGCTGCAACATAACAGAACTATCCTTTCCCCCAGATACACATAAATATATATTATTAAACTCATAAAAAGCTTGCTCGATTCGATCTGCCGCTGCTTCCAATACATTTTTTTCATCATAGACTTTCATATTTTTCACCTCATCATTATCATAAACATTAACGTTTAAAAATAAAACGATAACGTTTATTTTTTAAAAAAATAACATGAAAACCTTTTACAATGATATTTTAACGACTATAGCATCAAATTATCTTTTAAAATAAAAAAATTCTAAAATATATATTTTTCAGTTTGAATTTACTATAATTCACATAAAAAGACTTTCTACCATAAATAAACTTGATATGAGAAAGAAGCAAAGCAATATACATCCTATATTTTTGCATACAAAAAAAACAGTGAGATACAGAACAAATCTGTATTCACTGTTTATGTGTACATATTTTAATTTAGCAACTATAAAAAGCTCGTTTTTTCTATACAATTAGAAAATGAGCCTACACGACATGCCTAAGGAAACAACTTCAAATAGAATCCATTCTGACTAGATTTTTAAAATAAAGGATTAAAATCTTGATAGATCGTTCCAATTTCTTCACCGTTTTGATCATATACTTTCAACGTATGACTTCCGACCCAAAAAGTCTTTGTAATGGAAGAATCTTCTTCCCATTTTACTGTAATTTTATAACAAAGCTCATTTTGAAAAACTTGATCCTCCATCTCAAGATTAGAAACTGTAACCCAATCATTTTTTAATGATCGAATAAAAGCAACCATATAATCTCTTGCATATATAACATCTTGTATTTCTGAACGATCGTTAATAGAAGAATTGATATCAGTTTGATTGCTACTTGACCCAGATGAATTGATATGCTGCGGATAATTCGATGCATTGTCTGAGTTTATTGTATTGTTTTGGCTATTGGTTGCATGATCTGTATTTGTTGCATTGCTTTGACTCTCGGATGTATGATCTGTACTTGTTGTATTGCTTTGACTCTCAGATGTATGATTTGTATTTATTGCATCACTTTTATGATTGGATGATCCGCTACTGGTCTGTGTTCTTGTAGCTGATGTAGAATTCTCTTGATGACTACCTGATTTTGCAGAGCTTTGTGGCTTAGAATCGGAAGCTATTTTTGATGATGCGGTTTGATCTGACTGCAATTGATTTAATGTACTCTGAATTTGATCCAATCTTTCTTTTGGTACTTCTTGTGTGTAATTTTTTTCAGAATCTTGAGAAGAAGCACCATCTGATTTCAAAATATCGGCAACCGTTTCCCCTTCTTCTGCTTCATCTAAAGATTTTTTCTCGTTTGTGGTCAACTGTGACTCATTTTCCTCATTTGTTACCTGCTTTTTAGAATCATCTGTATTTCCCCCAGCCGATTGCTTTTGATCAGAATTTTGAATTTTCTTCTGCACTTCTTCTGCTTGGTTATTTTTTTTCAAATAAGAATAAGACAGATAACCGCTTAAACCCGTAAAAAGAAGCATAATCACAAGCATACCTACTGCAAATTTATTGTTCATACTTTCACCTCTTATATTCCTAATTAAATCGTACAAAACAATACCATAAAAAGCAATCTTTTATTTCGTTTATAATAAACATAATATAAAAAATGCCTGAGTACACATTTCCCAGACATTTTCTTGATTTTCTTAAAAAAATTGATTTCCAATTCAACTTTACTTTGTTTTTGTCCGATAAAATTTTACTGGTTCACTCAGTCTTACAATACATTCGTATGCCCACTTAAAATATAGCCACGTGGTGAATCTACAGTTACATCCATTCCTTCTTGTAAAATTGTAAGCGCATCCTTTACCCCAACAATCACAGGTTTTCCCAAACTGACACCAATAATGGCTGCATGTGAAGTCAAACCACCTTCTTCAGTAACAATGGCACAAGCTTTTTCAATGGCTGGCATCATTTCTTTATCTGTTCCTGGTGTGACCAATATGGAATCTGCTGTTACATTTTTATTTGCATCTTTGGCATCGTAGGCTATGACCACCTTTCCAAACGCACTCTGACGACCAATTCCTTGACCTTTTGCCAAAATATCCCCAACATAATGGATTTTCATTAAATTTGTTGTTCCGCTCTCACCAATTGGCACACCGGCTGTAATCACAACCAAATCTCCTGGCCTGACCATCTTTGTGTCCAACCCTTTTTCAACTGCAAAATCTAGCATCTCATCTGTTGTTTTAATATCGGGGCCAAGCGCAGGTATAACACCCCAAACAAGCATTAAAGAACGCATAATATGCTCAGAGGAAGCAATTGCAAGAATGGAAGCCGCAGGACGATATTTTGCAATCATTTTTGCGGTATGTCCACCTTGAGTCGGTGTTAATATACATTGAATTGGCAAAGAGCGAACAGTCTGCGTAACAGAAATCCCAATAGCATCTGTAATATTCTCCGTTTTATATTTTAAGTTTCTTTCCATTTTCTCTTTAAATTCTGTGGATTCTTCTGTTTTCATTGCTATTTGATGCATGGTTTCAACTGCCTGAACCGGATATTGTCCTGCAGCAGTCTCACCAGAAAGCATCACCGCATCTGTTCCATCAAATATTGCATTGGCTACATCAGACGCCTCTGCTCGTGTTGGACGTGGATTTCTTTGCATGGAATCAAGCATTTGCGTTGCCGTAATTACTGGCTTACCAACCCGATTACATTTACGAATCATTTCTTTCTGAACAATTGGAACCTCTTCTGCTGGAATTTCTACACCTAAATCACCACGTGCAACCATCAATCCATCAGAAACCTCCAAAATCCCATCCAAATTTAATATCCCTTCTCGATTTTCAATTTTAGGGATAATTTGAATATATTCGCCACCATGATCTTCCAATAAATTCCGGATCTCCAGTACATCAGACGGTTTTCGAACAAAAGACGCAGCAATGAAATCAACACCTTGTTTGATTCCAAATAAAATATCCTCTTTATCCTTTTCTGTAATTCCTGGCAATCCGATTTTTACATTGGGAATATTCACACCTTTTTTATTTTTAATAACACCACTGTTTAAAACTCTTGCAACAATTTCATTTTCTCGTTTTTCAGTAACCTCTAGCTCAATCAAACCATCATCAAGCAAAATTCTTGATCCCGTTTGTACATCATGAATCAAATCAGGATATGTAACAGAAAACTTTTCTTTTGTACCCGAAACAGGCAGCATAGAAATGATAACCTTAGATCCTGCTTCCAATGTTTCTTCACCATGGATAAAATCATGTGTACGAATTTCTGGTCCTTTGGTATCCAATAAAATAGCCACAACCTGATTCATTTTTTTTGCAGCTGCACGAATATTTTGAATCCGAATGGCATGCTCCTCATGTGATCCATGGGAAAAATTCAATCGAGCTACATTCATTCCCTTTTGGATCAACTGACATAATATTTCAATATGCTCACTTGCTGGACCAATTGTGCATACAATTTTTGTTTTACGCATCTTCTCTTCCTCCGCTTATCTCTATCTCAAAATGAAATTTCATTCGCTAACCGGTACATATCCGTATCCAATTTATGGGACATCGCCAATATCTCAGATATATCATAATTTACAAGCTGATTCTTTTCAATACCGACTGCACGACCTTTTTTTCCTTCCAACAGTAATTCAACCGCATATCCACCCAAACGACTGGCTAACACCCGATCAAAAACAGTAGGAGCTCCACCACGTTGAATATGTCCCAAAACGGATACACGAAGCTCAATACCACTTTTTTTGTAAATTTGTTCGGCTATTTGTCTTGAAGACCCGATACCTTCAGCAATAACCAAAATATGATGCCGTTTACCACGTTGAATACCACATCGCAATTTATAAATGATATCATCAATATCAACAGGAATTTCCGGAATTAAAATGGTTTCTGCACCCGTTGCCAAACCCGCCCAGAGCGCAAGATCTCCAGCATACCGTCCCATAACTTCAATTGCAAACACTCTTTCATGACTCGTTGCAGTATCTCGAATTTTATCAATAGATTCTGCGACTGTGTTCACTGCTGTATCAAATCCGATGGTAAAATCCGTACCGGGAATGTCATTATCAATGGTTCCTGGTACACCGATCGTTGAAAATCCATGTTTTGTCAACGCTTTTGCTCCATGATAAGAACCATCGCCTCCGATAACAATTAAACCTTCAATCCCAAAACGTGTAAGCTGTGCAATCGCTTTTTTTTGTCCTTCTTCTGTTTTCATTTCTAAACATCTAGATGTATGGAGCATCGTTCCCCCTTGATGAATAATATCTCCAACGGATCCTGCATACAACAATTCAATTTTTCCTTCAATTAATCCTTGATATCCATTAAACACACCATATACCTCAATTTTTTCATAAATACCCTTGCGAACAACCGCACGTATTGCTGCATTCATACCCGGTGCATCCCCGCCGCTTGTTAGTACTGCAATTTTTTGCATGATTTACACCTTCATTTCCTAAAACTTCGCATAACATCTTACTTTACTTCCCTTTTATTCTAATCAAATTTCAAAGAATTTAAAACAAAAAATGGCTCGAGTAAATCGATAGAAAAAGAAAAAGACCACCTTGCCATAAAAATATATGGAAAGGCAGTCTTTCTTATCCGAATGGTTGATCCCGAAACTGACCCATTCGTAAATATTTGTTCATTCTTTGAGACAAAATTTCCTGTGGAAGCATTGTAGAAAAATCATTTAATGCAATTTGAATACGATCTGCAATCAAATCAGCTTGCACCTTGACATCCACATGGGCACCAGGCGGTATCTCTTTTATAATTTCATCACAAACCCCCAGCTCGTATAAATCCTTTGCAGTAATCTGCATAGCTTGTGCCGCCTTTTTTGCCTGTGTAGAATCTTTCCAAAGCAAGGCAGCTGCACCTTCTGGAGAAATAACGGAATATGTAGCATTTTCCAGCATTAAAATACGGTTTGCCACACCTAATGCCAAAGCACCACCACTGCCGCCCTCGCCAATTACAACAGCGATGACAGGAACAGTAAGCCCCGCCATTTCAAATAAATTTTTTGCAATGGCCTCACTTTGTCCACGTTCCTCGGCCGCCTTACCCGGATATGCTCCTTTGGTATCAATAAAAGTAATAATTGGACGACAAAATTTTTCGGCCTGCTTCATTAAACGCAGTGCCTTACGATACCCTTCTGGATGCGGCATACCGAAATTTCGTACAATATTTTCTTTTGTATCTCGTCCACGTTGTTGTCCGATAACCGTTACGGGTTTCCCTTGAAAAAAAGCAATGCCGCCAATCAATGCTGCATCATCTCCAAAATAACGATCCCCATGCAATTCAATAAAATCATCAAATAAATATCGAACATAATCTAGTGTGGTTGGACGCTGGGGATGTCTAGCAATACAAACACGATCCCATGGCGTCAAATTGGAATAGACTTCCTTCTCCAAATGTGCCAGTCGATTTTCCAATTGGCTAACTTCCTTTGAAAAATCAATATCCGCATCTTCCATGAGTTTTTTGAATTCGGAAATTTTATTTTTCAATTCAACAATCGGACGTTCAAATTCCATAAAATTAGGCATAGCTCACTTCCTCCGTTCGATGCATTTTTAAAAGCAAAGAAAGTGTTGCTCGCATCTCTTGGCGTGGAACAATTGCATCTAATTGACCACATTTCAATAAAAACTCAGCTGTTTGAAAATCTTCTGGTAATGCTTCACCAATGGTTTGCTCAATAATTCTTCTTCCAGCGAATCCAATTAAAGCACCAGGTTCCGCAAGTTGAATGTCTCCTAAAGAAGCGAAACTTGCGCTGACACCACCCGTTGTTGGATGTGTCATCACTACAATATACAGCACACCCGCATCATTTAATTGTTTTACAGCGACAGAAGTTTTCGCCATCTGCATTAAACTTAAAATGCCTTCCTGCATTCTTGCTCCTCCAGAAGCTGTAAATATTACAAATGGTATTTTCATTTCTTTACAACGGAAAATCGCACGTGTAATCTTTTCACCAACGACACTACCCATACTCCCCATACGAAAAGCAGAGTCCATTATGGCAATCCCAAGTGGTAAACCATCAATGGTTCCTTTTCCCGTAATTACAGCTTCTGTTAAACCCGTTTTGATTTGGTCTGCTTCAATCTTCTCCATATAATTGTCAAAATGTAATGGATTGATTGTTGATAACTCTGTATCCCAAGGCTCGTATGAATTTTCGTCCAACAAATGATGAATTCTTTCCTCTGCTGAAATATAATGATGTGTATTGCAATTCGGGCATACATTCAACGCTTCCTTAAATGCTTTGGTTACCCAAATTTTTTTACATTTATCACACTGTGTCATAATTCCATCTGGAACAGCTTCAACCGATTTTTTATTTGATAAAACAACGGAAGCATACTTCTTTTTCTTTGAGAAAATATTTATGTTCAAAGATGTTTCACTCCAATTTCTGTTTCAGAATATATATTAAACCATGATACAATCTGACCAAATTTACCAGAATAGCAACCAAACTATATCTTTGTCTGATTTTCATAAAATAATGTTTTGCTTTTATATGCCAATGATTTCATATTCTAATAATAAAGACCAATGCTTTAACAAAATATAACGATCACTGAAAAGAAAAATTTCCAAAGAAACTTGGACAAAACGAGAATCCCTATCTACATAAAATGAATATTTCTAAAATGATCCAATTCATATAGTCAAAAGGATGAGTAGATGTAAAATTTCATAACTTCATATGAAATTTTACATCACCGTTCATTTTCTCTTTGAATCAAATCCTTTTGTTCCAGCCTCATCCTTTTCATATTTCTCAGTACAAAGTAATTTTTCCAATCTTGAAATGAAAAAACATTGTTGTACGTAAGCTACCTTTTTTAGGATCATTTGTCCAAGCAGGCGCTTTGCTTACACAATATTTCTTTCTGATTCATGACTGTCAAAACAAATCATCCGAACATTTTTCTCAACCAATTTTTTAGAAGACTCCATATAAAATATATCTTCTCTATACTTTATTTGAATTATTCTAGATGATTCCAACACTCTCAAAACTTCATAAACTATTGCAATCTAGCTTATGTGACATCATTCAACATACGTTTAGAAGGACATTAACTTGAAAGCAAGCGATAATCGGAATATATTGATAAATTCTAATATATTTTCCCCTCTTGTTTCCTTTTTCATTATCAAAATTTACAGCTTATTTCAAGCGAGATAATGCTCTTGTTTTTTCTTCTAACTGTTTTAAATCAATATGTTGTCTAGCAAGTCCTGTTTCTATTGCCGCCTCTGCAACAGCCACTGCTACACACGGTGCCACATTTACATCAAATGCACTTGGAATAATTACACCTTTTGCCAATTCTTCTTCAGAAACCAAAGAAGCAATGGCATATACGGCTGCCATTTTCATTTTTGTATCAATGCGCTTAGCCTGTACATCCAACGCCCCACGGAAAATACCTGGGAAAGCCAAAACATTATTGACCTGATTCGGAAAATCTGAACGACCCGTCGCCACGACAGATGCACCGGCTTTCATTGCCACATCAGGCATAATTTCAGGAACCGGATTAGCCAAAGCAAAAATAATTGGATCCTTTGCCATAGACCGAACCATTTCTTCTGTTACACATTTGGCAATAGAAACTCCGATGAACACATCTTTTCCTTTAATAACATCCTCCAGTGTACCCGACTCCAATTGCTCATTGCAAATTTTAGCAATTCTTTCCTTCATAGAGTTCATATTAAACGGTCGCCCTTGATAAAGTGCTCCTTTTGTATCACACATCACAATCTGTTTTACGCCAAACTTTTTCAATAATTTTAAAATCGCAATTCCTGCCGCCCCAGCACCATTAATAACGACTTTAATTTCTTCAATTTTTTTATTGGTTCGTTTTAACGCATTAATCAAACCGGCACATACAACAATTGCCGTTCCATGCTGATCATCATGAAAAACTGGTATATTCATCAATTCACTTAATGTTTCTTCTATAATAAAACAATTTGGTGCTGAGATATCTTCCAAATTGATTCCGCCAAATGTTGGCTCCAAAGCTTTTACAATGGAAATTACCTCTTGAGGTTGCTTTGTTCCTAAACAAATTGGAAAAGCATCTACACCTGCAAAATCTTTAAATAAAATAGATTTCCCTTCCATCACAGGCATAGCCGCTTCAGGACCGATATCTCCTAGACCTAAAACAGCAGTTCCATCAGAAACAACAGCAACCATATTTCCACGATTTGTATATTCATAGACCTTGCTTTTATCTTGAGCAATTTCTTTACATGGTTCTGCAACACCTGGAGAATATGCCAAGCTTAAATCATCTCCATTTTTTACTGTGACTTTACCACTTACTTGGATCTTTCCTTTGTTTTCTCGATGCATTTGTAGTGCAGCTTCTTTTAAATTTTTCATCATATTTACTCTCTTTCTAGTGTCATATCACTTTATTTATATTATAAGGGAATCGCACAAAATGTCTAATTACTTTTTTATCGCCAGATTCTCTTCTCCAAATAACTGGATTAATCGTTGTATCGATTCATCATTCAAATCTATACGCTGACGAAAGCTTTGAGACATTTGGCGCTTCTCTTTTTCAAGTAGCACAATTTGTGTATTTCCTGGATCAGCCTTACAAATCGTAAGAAGCTGATCACACCATACATCTGGGGAATCCAACTGAATATAAAGTTGAAAATCTCCTCGCTGATATGCAGCCTCAAACATTTCTAGCGGCCAACATTCATGAACCAAATATTGAATTTTTTCGTTTTTAAAATCTGTTGAGCACTGCAATATAACAAAATTCCCCTGTTGCAACTGTAAAGAAACAACAGCATATGTCTTGGGAAATACAACCGCTTCAAATACACCAGACGCATCCTCAACCGTCAAAAAAGCCATTGGTTCGCCATGTTTTGTTCTAATGTGACGAATTGCTTGTATCATAACAGCAGTAAGTTTTTTCAAATATTTTGATGTGTATTTTAACTCTTTTAACAAAATAAATCTACTATCCAAGGCAAATTTTGTTAATTTTTTATAAGGATTCGCAGTTAAATAAAACCCAAGCAATGCTTTCTCATGCTTTCCTTTTTCCTCATCTGTCATCTTTGTTTCTTTTTTTAAACGTGGCTTTGGAACCAACTGCGAAAGCTGAAATAAATTCATCTGTTCCCCTTGAATAAACGGCTGAATCAATTCTGTATAACGCAATGCCGCATCTAAATTTTCAAGCAAAACGGCACGATCCAATCCAAATTCATCCAAAGCACCACTTAAAATCAGAGTTTCAAACATTTTTTGATTATACCCAGAAAGCGTCATACGTGATACAAAGTCAAAAAAATCAATAAAAGGTTGTTTTTTTCTTTCTTTAATAATCTGATGAGCCGATTGCTTACCGATTCCTTTAATATTACCTAATCCAAGTATAATCCCTTGCTTGCCAAAACTAAAACGATAACTTCCAGAAAGCACAGAAGGCGGATAAATTTCAATCCCATTGGCACGAGCTTCTTTCAAATAGACTTGCGTTTTACTACTGGTTCCCATCACATTAGACAGCGCCGCAACAAAAAATTCCAAAGGATAATTTGCTTTTAAATAAGCCAATTGGTAAGCAATCATACTGTAAGCAACCGAGTGACTTTTATTAAATCCATAGTTAGCAAATTGCACAATTAAATCATAAACCTGATTTCCGATTTGTTCAGAGTATCCTTTTTTCCTCGCTCCTTCAATAAATCGTGTTCGTTCATAATCCAAAATTGATTTTTCTTTTTTTCCAATAGCACGGCGCAACAAATCTGCCTCCGCCAAAGAAAAACCAGCCATAATATGGGCAATCTGCATAATTTGCTCTTGATAAACAATAATTCCATAAGTAGAATCAAGCACATGATGAATGGCTTCAATATGTAGAACATCGCGAATCTGTTTTTGTTTATTTTCTATATATCTTGGAATCTGCTCCATTGGTCCTGGACGATATAAAGCATTTAATGCAACCAAGTCGTTAAACTCTGTTGGTTGAAGTTTACGCAAAGCGCGTCTCATTCCTTCTGATTCAAATTGAAAAATTCCATTGGTTTCACCTTGTCGAAAAATTTCATATGTCTTTTGATCATTCAATGGAATTTTCCGAATATCCAATGTAATTCCTTTATTTCTTTGAACATCATCCAGTATTTCTTGAATCAGCTTTAAGTTCCGTAAGCCTAAAAAATCCATTTTTAAAAATCCCAAACGTTCTAAAACATCTGCTGGATATTGTGTAACCAATGTTTGATTCGTGCCAGCTTGTACAGGAACCATCTCACCAAAAGCAATTGGACTAATAATAACGCCTGCCGCATGAACCGATGTATGTCTGGGTAAGCCTTCAATTTTTTGTGCCATCGTAAACAGCTTTTGAGCCTTTGGAGTTTGATCAATAATTTTTCGAAAAGATATAGATTCTTGATAGGCTGCATCCAATGTGATCCCAAGTTTAGAAGGAATCCTGCGAGAAATTTCATCCAACTCCTTCGGTGTATACCCCATAACACGCCCGATATCTCGAATGGCTTGCTTTGCACCAAATGTCCCAAAAGTTACAATTTGTGCAATATAACGATCGCCATATTTTTCTTTCACATACTGGATCACATCATCCCTTTTATTATCTGGAAAATCCAAATCAATATCAGGCATTGTTAACCGTTCCGGATTTAAGAAACGTTCAAACAAAAGATGATAAGCAAGCGGATCAACATCTGTAATACCAAGTACATATGCAACAAGTGAGCCAGCAGCCGAACCCCTTCCCGGTCCTGTCAAAATACCATGTGTCCGGGCATATTTCATAAAATCCCATACAATCAGGAAATAATTTTCAAAACACATTTGATGAATCACGTTCAGCTCATATTGCAATCGCATCATAATTTCTGGTGTTATTTCTTGATAACGTTTTTCTGCGCCTTTAAAACAAAGCTTTGATAAATATTCAAATGAAGTGATTCGTCCAACCAATTTTTCAGGCAATGGGTATACAGGCAAAGAAACCAGCGGAAATTCAAACTGCAATTGACATAGTTTAGCAATTTCAACACTTTTTTGCACCCATTCTTCATTCTCTGAAAAAATCGCACGAATTTCTTCTTCAGATTTCAAGTACTTTTCCTTTAAAAACGGAGCAGAAACGATATCGGAAAATTTTTCCCCTTGGGCAATGGCTTGTAAATACGGAATCACTTCTGCTTCATGTTCCGTTAAAAAACATACATCATTTAATACAACATACTCAGGTTGGACATTCAGTAAACGATATATATGGACTTCAGAAGGTTTATGAAGCCCTATATACATATGAGAAAACTGCTTTTTCAACTGCTGGTAAACAGAATCGGCCTGCGCCTGAAACCCCTTTTGCAAAAGGGGATACAACACGGAATCCTGCCCTGGTAAAATAACAATTAAATCCTGATTGGGTTGTCCTTTAGATAAACAATCTAGCACATCCATTGTTAGAAAACCAGACTCGGTCACTTGTAGGTGACTACTTATTTTTACAAGCTGCTGATAGCCAATCATATTTTTCGCCAAAAAAATAAACTGTCCGTGCAGTTCTTCAAAACGATATGATACGGTCAGACCAATAATCGGATGAATTTTTTCTTTTATACAAGCTTCATAAAAATGAATAACTCCATACATTGCATGAAAATCTGTCAATGCAAGAGATTGAAAACCAAGCTGCTTCGCTTTTTGAACCAACGCATCAATTTCAATATTGCTTCTTAAAATACTATATGTACTTTTCACTTGTAAATGACAAAATCCCATAGTGGTTTCATCCCTTCACGATTCTCAATAATGTTTACCATTATATGTTTACTATTTTTATATCTACATGTAATTTTCAATTGGTTCTGTTTTTGTTAATTTCAACTGTTCTTTTACTGACTCAAACCGTTTAGATACTGATCTTATTTCATATACAAAAACTGTTTGGTTATCAATGGGAGCCAAATCAATGATTCGCTAAAAAAAAACAAATCATTTTTTCCTTTTTATTAAATCCTAACATAAAAAGCTCTATAACTAAAAATGTCCTAAGAATATGATATCCACTCGCATGATTTTTTTACACAATAATAAATTATGTAATTTTATACGATTCAGATTCAAATTCTTAGAACGCATAAGCAGCTTGTATCAACCAAAAACGAAAGCTTTACCCAAACCTTTCATTTTTGAAACCTTCAAACAAAATTATAAACGTTGATACCACTTCAATCAATCGGTTTTACAATATGTATCACAAATTCGAATAAGCTTAGCAACCAATTCCTTTGCAGTATCCCAAGAATCAATGGTCGCACCAGAAGCAAGTTTATGACCGCCTCCATGATACTCGGCTGCTAAATCACTTACAATAGGACCTTTGGAACGCAAACGAACACGAATCCCTTTTGACTCTTCAATAAAAGTTACCCAAGCCTTTACACCATGAAGATTTCCAATTTCATTTGTTGTATTGGAAGCATCGATCGGCTCTAAACCAAATTTATCTAAAACTTCTTTTGTAATTCGGACAACCAAAACCTCTTTACTTACTCGTTCAAAATTCTGCATAATATAACCGTTTAATCTTAGAATACTCATGTCTGTTTCATATAACCGATCGTAAATTGGTGTTGTCCTCATACCCGTTTGCAATAACCCCATTGCCGTTTCAAAGGTGCGCTTCGTTGTACTTGGAAATAAAAACCTTCCTGTATCACCAATAATACCAGCAAAAATTTTTTCTGCACTGTTTTGACTCAAACGAAATCCATAGGGCTTAGCTTCAATATAAAGCTGATAAATCATTTCAGAGGTAGCCGCATAAGTCGCATCGACCCAAACCACTTCAGCATATGTATCACGCGTCGGATGGTGATCAATTTTTACTCTCATTTTCCCCAATGTATATCTTTCATCACTGATACGCTCTCGATTTGCCGTGTCCAAAATCAATACCAACGCATCTTGATAAACTTCATCTGGGATTTCATCAGATTTGCCAATAAACTGCAATCGCATATCTTCTTCTCCAACAGTATAAACCCTCTTTTCTGGAAAAGATTCTTGGATTATCGTTGCCAAACCGTGCTGAGCTCCTAATGCGTCTGGATCAGGACGAACATGGCGATGTATAATAATGGTATGATTTTCTAAAATCAAACGGATAATTTTCTGTAACATGTTTACCAACCTTTCTTTGGTTATTTACTTAGAAATTGAATTGAAACCAAAGCTTTTCCTGCAATTTTTCTATCAAATAATAAATTCACCTCTATTTTACCAGATTTTCTACCCAATGATAAAATATTCGGTTGAATTGTTAAAATCCCTTCAATTTCAATTGGTTTTAAATAGTAAATTACCGTATTTTCAATTTTATATGTTCCCCTACGTTTCTGATGTATACAGCGGCTGACCGCCTCCATTATAATGGTTGTACAAACACCTATTGAAAGTGTTCCCAAAGCGCTAGACATTTGTGGGGATAAACCACACTCATAGACCAAAATTCCATTTTCATCTGTATGCTCTGAAAAATTGGCAAGAATTATATCTTCAATTGTCTCGGAATTCTGTGGTTGCTTTTGATCTAAATGTAACGCCTTTAGCACATCTTGTCTGCTAACAACACCACGTAGTTCATAATCATCATTCACAACTGGAAGAAAATCAATTCCTTCCCAAATTAAAATTCTTGCGGCAGCCGCAACAGTAACTTTTTCTCCAACGGTTATCGGATTTCTTGTCATAACATTAAAAATGGGCTCAGTTGGCACTTGACCAATAATATCTTTTGATGTTATCACACCAGAAACCTTTCCTTGTGCATCTACGACAGGAAAATGCCCATGCCCAGATTCATCATTCAACCGAAGAAGATCAGCAATGGTATATGTTTCATTTAAATAATAAGTTTTTTCAATTGGAACCAAAATATCCTCTACAATTACAACTTCTTTTTTTACCATTCGATCGCGTATAGCCGCATTACAAATTGAAGCAACCGAAAAAGTATCATAGCTCGTAGAAATCAATGGAAGCCCGTAGCGATCTGCCAAAGCGATGATATCTGGGCTTGCCATAAAACCACCTGTAAGCAAAACAGCAGATTTTCTATGAAATGCAAGCTCCTGTGCTTCTTTGCGATTTCCTACAATTAAGAGATTACCTGGTTCCAAATATTTTGCCATGTCTTCTATTTTCATTGCACCAATTACAAAACGATTGAGAGTCAGATGCAAACCCTTTTCTCCACCGATAACCGTGCCATCCACGATTTTCACAATCTCCCCAAAAGTAAGCTTTTCAATATTTTCTTCCTTTTTCTGCTCAATTCGAATGGTTCCTACACGTTCAATGGAGCTAACCAACCCTTGCACTTCTGCTTCTTTCATCGCACGATAGGCTGTCCCCTCACTGACTGATAAATCTTTAGCAATTTGCCTAACTGAAATTTTATAACCTACTTCTAGATTTTCAATATAATTTAAAATTTGCTCGTGCTTTGTAACCATAAAACCATCCACTCTCTTTATTTTTAGAAGTATATAGTGAACTACTCACCACTTTGCTAAACTTTATGGTTTTTAAATTTGAAGTGGGAGCTTCTTGGGAATAGAGCATACTTGCAAGCGTATTTCTTTACGCACAAAGGTTTCTCTTATTGACCAAGCTATCCCCGTAGTTCCTACGGTTTGTGTTGATCTTACACGAGTGTTTGTATGCTAAGACCTTCAGCTAAGATATTCTTACTGGCATAGATGTCTCGGTCATAGATGATATGACAAATAAGGCAAGTCCATTTTCAAATGTTGGGAGGTTTCTTACCATCCTTATACCCACAATTTGAACAAATTTGACTAAAAAGAAACCATAGAGCCACTTTGATGATTTCACGACCCTATCCGTAAACTTTGTATTATCATTTTGCAACCAAACTAGACCAAGATTACATCTGAAATACTTCTAGCCAGTTTATGACTATACAACATGCCTTTTATTATGTAAGTCCTCCATACAGACCATATCATGGTTTTTGATCTATCTATACTGAACTTAATTAGAAAGTCGATACATTGATTCATTATCTTTTCGTATAATCTAGCAACTTTGCGTTTTTATTTTTGACAATCTTTGACCTCAAAAAGATGCATTACATTCTTTTTCACAATCCACACACGACAAGACAACTTACATGGTTTGAGTTCTAATTTTTTCCATTTTGGAAGTGAATTTATGATTGTTTATCTTGCAGCCATCAGAAAAAATAGCAAAGTTGGCAATGTCCAAGTCAAGCCCAATAACAGAGTGCATTTTAGGAAGTTCGTTCATTTCTTCTCTGAAAAGAATAGATACAAAGAATTTCCCACTTACATAACAAGAAATGGTGGCAGATTTAATGACTCCTTTGAGCTATTTTGATGAAGTTTAATTTTCACAAATTCTTTTAGCTTAGGAAGTTTCAAAAGTTTATTATCAAATAAAGCAATCACGCCATTCTAATTATTTATTGTATAGCTCTGAATAGGATTTTTCTTGCGCTTGAATTTAGGAAATCCAACGGATCTATCACGAAAGAAATTTTTATATGTCTTGTTTAAATTGCGTTGAGCATTGGCTAATGCTAGAGCATCAACTTTTTTCAAAAAAGGATATGCTTTTTTGTATTGTATGGATGTAGGAAATTTCATTGACTTTGAAGAATCTTGTTTCATTTCTTGATAAGATTTGATTCAATCATTTAGCATGAGAGTATGAGCCTTACGTACACATCCAAACAACTTAGAGAAGAGTAATGCTTATTCTTTACTTGGATAGATTCTGAATTTATATGCCTTTAGCCGTTCTATAAAGTCACCTGCTCTCTATTTCTGGTTATTTCCTTGATTTTCTATATACTTTTTCACCACTTCAATCGGTAAACTACCAATGGTCAAGAAACAAAAACTTCTTGAATCAAACAGCTCTTTTTAAAGTTTCTTTTTCAATTTGTAGAAAGTCTCTCTTAAATACGTCATTATGTAAGCATTCAGGTGATCATATAATAGTATACTGAATGATTATACGATCTAATTTCATTGATATACTTTTTTGCATTTATAAAACTGATTGCATCACAAGCAAAATAAAAAAGGAAAAGCCTTTTGGCTATGCCCAACCAAAATTCATCTCCCATCTACTGCTTGGCTATCACTTTGTACACGCTTCAAGGAAGGAGAATTCTTTCGGATAGATAAATGTTAAAAATGATATCAAAGCAACTCATAAAAACTTACCCGTTTCAAACCTATTCATTCTCATTTTACTTTTTTTTTTTTAAAATAGCTATTGAAATCACATCTATATATTAAAATAAAGTATAAAAATTCAAGAATTATACACCTGAATTGTTCGACTTTATGGTAAAATATACTTGTAAAATATGTTTACAGGAGGAATAATTATGTTAGACCAATACAAAAGAATTCTTGTTGCTGTAGATGGCTCAAAAGAGGCTGAACGTGCTTTTTTCAAAGCGGTTAATGTTGCAAAACGCAATGAAGCAACACTGATTATTACTCATATCTTAGACATCGGTGCATATACAACTTTTGAAGGTTTTGACAAATCTTTAACCGACCGGGTTTACAACTATGCGGAGGAACTTTTAAATGATTACGCAGAGAAGGCAAAAGAAGCTGGACTTGAAAAAGTTGAAAAAGTTTTAGAATATGGTTCTCCAAAAGTGAAAATTGCTAAAGAAATTGCTAAAGAGCAAAACATCGACCTCATCTTATGTGGTGCTACCGGACTCAATGCTGTAGAACGGTTTATTATTGGCAGTGTATCTGAATACATCATTCGCTATGCACCATGTGATGTACTTGTGGTTCGATAAAAAATTCTAACAAAAAACCGAAGAAGTTTGTCTTTTTATGATATTTCTTTGGTTTTTTATTTTTTTAGATGAATTTTTACCATTTCAAATAAATGAGCATTTCATCCCTACCGTTGGACTACTTGCCCGATATACACTTGAGAAATAGGAATTCCTTCAGATAAATATTAAAAATTGAGGCACTCTTAGCGGAAAGGAGCACCCTCCTAAAACTCTATCATTTACTTACAAAGAAATATTAAATAGCATAAAATAAGCGCGTAAAAACGTTGGTACACCTAAAAGAATTGCATGAACATGAAAATAGTAGACGCTCACGCCATTCCTTAAGGAAAAGAAGACGTTTTTACGCACAATTTTTCATTTAAGTCATCTTTTATTCCACTATTCCATCCTATAAAACATTCACTCGAATATGGATAAAATTTATTTTACATGCAGAAGACCTAACAACCATATCGCCTTTCATTAAGCTTGATTCATCAAGCGAATAACATCCTTAGCAATCATGCCTTCCTCATTTGTAGGAATAATCAATATTTCTATTTTAGAATCTGGTGCCGAAATGTTTACTTCCTTACCACGACAATTGTTCTTCTCTTTATCATAAGAGATGCCAAAAAATTCCAAACCGTTTAAAATTCTCTCACGTACGTCCACACTATTTTCACCAATTCCAGCTGTAAATATCAGGACATCCACACCACTCATTGTTGCCACATATGCACCAATAAATTGCTTAATTCTCATAATGAATACGTTTAATGCGGTTTCTGCGCATTCTGATTTATCACCATGCGCTTCAATTGCTTCTTCAATATCGCGGAAATCACTAGAAAATCCAGTTAACCCTAGTACACCAGATTCTTTATTGAGCACATCCATTATTTCATTAATATCTTTTCCAGTCTTTTCCATTAAATATGGAATAATTGCTGGATCAATATTTCCGCAGCGTGTACCCATTGTTAATCCAGCAAGTGGTGTAAATCCCATCGTTGTATCGAATGATTTTCCATCTTTTATCGCTGTAATGGATGCACCGTTTCCTAAGTGACAAGAAATAATTTTTAAATCCTCTATAGGTTTCCCAAGTATTTCTGCTGCACGATGCGAAACATAATTATGAGATGTGCCATGAAAACCATACTTGCGCACACTGTATTTCTCATAATATTCCTTAGGTACACCATACATATAGTTTTCTTTTGGCATACTTGCATGAAAAGCTGTATCAAATACCGCAACTTGTGGAACATTTGGTAAAATCTCTTGAAATGCACGAATTCCAATTAAATTTGCTGGATTATGTAAAGGAGCTAAATCATTTAAAGATTCAATCTGTTCCAATACCTGATCTGTAATTAACACAGAATCAGAAAAAATTTCTCCACCATGTACGACCCGATGACCAACACCATCAATTTCATTAAAGCTTGCAATGATTTTATGTTCAACCAATGCATTCAATAAATCCTTAACAGCAATACTATGATTCGGAATATCTTTTACAGTTTTTACTTCCTCACCATTTACCGAAATTTTAAAAATACTATCATTTAATCCAATTCTTTCAACTAATCCCTTTGTAATTACTTTTTCTGCTGGCATTTCAAGCAACTGAAATTTCAATGAAGATGAACCTGCATTGATCGCCATAATTTTCATTTTACATTCCCCCATCTGTGTTTAAAATTAATTGTTCTTTAAACCATTGATTCATCTGAATCAAAATATTTTGAAAACCTTCTTCATTTTGAAAAGAAGGTATTTGAACCATCATAATTTGTTCAACTGGATAAATTCCTTCACCTTTTTTTCGCAAGATAAAAATGCTTTTTCTTTCCTGTGTTTTTTGAAATAATTCATTTGGAAGCTCCAACAAACCATAAATATAGGCTTGGGATAAAATTAATTGATGTACAGCTTTTGTCTTGTCTCTTTCAAATAAATGATTCGGAATTAACAAAAACAAGTAACCACCCTCTTGTACATGGGACAACATCTTTTCAAGATATAATTCGTGACTGTAAGCCAATGTCTTTGTTCGGTTTAGCTGGTAAGCTTTACTGATTTCCTTATTCGGATAATATCCGACTGGCAAATCACAAACCATTATATGAACAACTGGGAGCTGTATCGCCAAATAGTCTCCGAAAATAAATTCAATGGACCTTTTTTGCAGCTCCGAATTGACAGCAGCATAAGATAAAATGCTTTTTTGTGCATCTATTCCGTAAATATCTATGTATTCCGATTCATTTAGCTCATTTAAAACAGCTGTCAGTAGATTGGCTGTTCCTACAGCTGGATCCATGATCGAAACAATTTTACCACCTGTAAATCGCTTCATGAGATACGCAATAAAAACACATATAACATCTGGCGTAAGCTCTAAATCTCTACCAGATGCTTCCTGCACTCGAAGCAATATATATTGCCAAATCCGACGTTTATCTTCATTGGACAAAGCATTCTGAGAAAAAAAACGGTCTACAGCATTGTAAAAAGAAATACTGTTTTCATCTGCTACCTCATTTACTTGAAATGAATGCACCCACAAATCAACTAAATTCAAAAAAGAGGTTTGTGTTACTTTTTCATATTCTGAAAAAATTGCGAATAATTCCTCTAACTTTTCCAGCAACTGTTCTTGCTGCACAATCTTTCACCTCATAAAATTAACTAAAAACAATTGTAACACAAAACAGCCCAAGATAAACCCTGGGCTGCATAAATTTTCTTATATTTTTTGTACAATAATCACATAACATATTTTTTATAGCGACTTGCCATGCGTAAATTCAAAGGTTTCGCCTTTTTTCTTTTGAAATAAACTTTGAATTTTTTCAACAGCTTGTGGCGCAAGCTCCAATAACCGTTCATAAATATGTGTTTCTTTGTCCATATGCAAAAGCTTTACACCAGACTGATTGACAACTAAAAAGGCAATGGGCTGGATTGAAACACCTCCACCGCTGCCTCCGCCAAAACTTTTGGGTTGAATACTTTCAGAAGCTGGAGATGACTTTAAACTCAGATCACTTCCTCCAGCCGCAAAACCAAATCCAACTTTAGAAACCGTTAAAATTACACCTCCATCTGGTGTATGAATTGGGTCACCAATAATTGTATTGACATCAATCATCTCTCCAAGATTCTCTAAAGCGGTCTTCATTAATCCTTGTATCGGATGCTCCATTTTGATAACCTCCTGTTTTTGACATAATGACTTGCCTATATAACATTTTAAAAAAGAAGAAGGCACTACGAATAGCATAACCGACACGAATTTGAAGCATACAGGAAAATGTCATATGGAAATGTTTTTGTGTAAAAAAAGGGACTGTGACAATTTCTGGATCAGTCGCCATTTTTACATACTCGGTTAAAACTGCTGTAAAAAAGTATTGAATCGCTGAAAATAATCCATAAAGCTTTGCTGTTTCATCCGCCGCACCACTGCCGATTTGTGTATGCCAATAAAACTTTGTACATGTAATACCAGATAAGAAATAAGGCAAAAAATGTCGAAATACAACAGAAAAATCTTCCTTTGTTTGTTTGATTTCTTTTACTTTTTGTGAAACCATTGATGCATGAATTTTTTGTTTGATCATTTTTCTTGGAAAAATTTTGATCCGAATACCAAATGGAAAAAGACAATAAATGTTACAGCTGATTTTCTCAGCATAAATATTGATATAAATTTTGATTCGAATTCTCATCCATAAAAAAAGAAGGAATAGCATCGCACAAAATAAAATGATAAACACCATTATTACTGCCATCCCTTCTTTTTATCCTTAATGTACACTACTCTATTGTTTTTATACCCCCTTTTTTTAGAATAAAATATTGTAATTTTATAAATAAAATTAATAAAACATATTAGAAAAAATAATTTCAAAAATAAAGAAGTTTTTGTGATGTGATTTTCGTAAATCTCAAATGATATAAAAAATCGATGGGATTTATATAAGAGCGCCAAACAGCTTCGTAAAGATTTTTATTTTTCATCTCAGACCAACTCATATTTAAAAAAACAAGATAAGCACGATAGATCAAAATAATCTAAATGAAGCCTCCGATTCAATACTATATAACACAAAATTCAAACCAAAAAATCCAAACGAATTCATAGTTACTAAATTTTATAAAACCAAAAAATGCCACAAGCGTGCATTTCAAACAAGAATTATGATATGCTAATATCAATCCTCTTAACACATATAAAGAAAGACAATCGCATTCGATTGCCTTTCTTATAAAATACTATACATCCACCATTCCATAAAGAAATGACGGTATCTGATTGCAACTTGCTAAAAAATATCAATTATTGTTGAGAACCACTTGTTCCGCTCAATTGCTGTTGCGCCATTTTTACTAAACGTTTTGTAATTTCCCCACCGACAGAACCGTTGGCACGAGAAGTTGTATCCGCTCCAAGATTCACACCGAACTCAGAAGCGATCTCATATTTCATTTGATCTAGAGCAGCCTGTGCACCAGGTACAACTAAGTTGTTGCTATTACTACTGTTTTGTGACATGTCTTTCACCTCCTGACACCATTAAATTGTGCCTTTCTTACATACTTTAATCATGGTAGTTTTTAGAAGGTGAAGGAAATTTATAACAGATTATCTAGTCCGTTTACATTTGTTGATTCATTTTGCTTAAAAGTCAAAGTTTCAATGCCCTGCACAGCTTGGTGTAACAAAGGTTTAAAATCAAATTTGCTTTCAAACCAGGCACATTTCTCTCGTTTCGGTCGTGTTGTTGGATGATCAGGCAAAAAAATGGTACAGCAATCTTCATAGGGTCGAATCGATGTTTCATATGTTCCAATTTTTATGGAAAGATCAATAATTTCAAGCTTATCCATCGCAATGACCGGACGCAGCACTGGAAGATCAGTTACTTCGTTAATAACATACATAGAGTCAACCGTTTGTGACGCAACCTGTCCTAGACTCTCACCTGTTGACAGTACAAGTGCTTTTCTCTTTCGTGCAAATTCCGTTGCAATCCGCAGCATCATTCGACGCATAATGGTCATTGTATAGTTGGCAGGAATTTCCTTGTGAATTGCTTTTTGTATTTCTGTAAATGGAACCAAATGCAGTTTCATTTGCCGATTATACTTGGTTAAAATTTTAACCAAATCAATCACCTTCTCTTTTGCTCGTTCGGATGTAAACGGCGGACTATGAAAATGAATACACTCTACATTTACACCTCGCTTCATCATCAAATAAGCAGCGACAGGACTATCGATTCCACCTGATAAAAGCAGCAAAGACTTACCTCCAACACCGACTGGATATCCTCCCAATCCATTTCGTTGTTGACACATCACATAGGTAAAATCTGGACGAACCTCAACTTTAATATTTACATTTGGATTTTTTACATCAACCTGTAGCGCACCGTCCAATTGAATGAGAACATGTGCACCAAGTTGTTGCTGCAGTGCAAATGTATCCAACGGGAATTCTTTATAAGCACGATGAACTGAGATTTTGAATGTTTTTTTTCCGTTTTTCAGCGCTTCCTTGGCAGCCTCTAGTACATGCTCCTTCATGGATTGTAGATCAGTCACAGTACGCACTGCCAAATCAAATTTATGAATACCAAATACCTCTTCCAATGCATTCATCACATCTGTCTGATTTTCTCCGTTTAAAAAAATATACATACGATCACGTGTTGATTCATATTTTAAATGAGAAAATTTTTTCAACTTAACAGAGATATTTTCTCGCAAAAATGTAATAAATTTTTTTCTGTTTTTTCCTTTTGTTGTCAATTCACCATAACGAATTAAAATCAAATCATATTTCATTTTTGTTACCTCATCATATCTTGAATTTGTTGAACAATATTTGGAAATACCTGCATCACTTGCTGAGCTTGTACTTCTGTATTTTCCGAAGAAAAACTAAACCGTAAACTAGTACGCGCTTCATTCTCTGATCTACCCATCGCCAATAAAACATGAGATGCATGATTTTCTTTAGTAGAACAGGCGGAACGGGAAGAAATATAAATTTCATGTTTACTTAATTCCTGAATCAGCACCTCTGGCTTAATATCAGAAATCGAAAGATTTAAAATATGCGGCGCAGCATATTGAAGCGGCGTGTGGATTGTTACATCTTTTATTTGCAACATTTCTTTTCTAAGATAATCCTGAATTCCCTTTATCTGTACTCTTTTATTTTCCACATCTTCCAATGCCAAACGAAGTGCCTTAGCAAATGCCGCAATTCCTGGTAAATTTTCCGTACCTGCACGCAATCGCATTTGCTGTCCTCCGCCTATTATTAATGGAGACAAACGAATCCCATTTCGTACATAGAGCAAACCAACCCCCTTTACACAATGAAATTTATGTCCAGATAAAGCATATAAATCAATTCCGCAATCATGTAAATTCAAAGGAACTTTTCCGATTCCCTGCACACCATCCACATGAAAAATAACAGTCGGATAAGCTTGCAAAAATGCACCAATTTCATGTATTGGCTGAATGGTTCCAACTTCATTATTTACATGCTGGATGGAAACCAGGATGGTTTGATCTGTCAGAGCAGCCTTTAAATCATCTAAACAAATACGCCCCTGATGATCTACAGGCAAATAAGTAATATGAAATCCTTGTGTTTCCAATTGCTTACACACTTGTAAAACGGAAGAATGTTCTGTGCAAGTGGTGATGATATGATTCCCTCTATTTTGATATTGATAAGCCACACCTTTAATGGCCATATTATTACTTTCAGTTGCACCCGAGGTAAAAACAATTTCTTTTGGCTGGATTTGTAAAAGCTGTGCCACTTGCTGTGTCGATTTGCGTAAAAGCGCTTCAGCCTGTTGTCCCAATGTATGAAGAGAAGAAGGATTACCAAAAAAACGCTGAGAAACCGTTACATAGGTATTTAGAACCGATTCATTTGGAGCAGTTGTCGCACTTTGATCAAAATATATCACGAAATTTCCTCCTTAAACAAATAAAATCAAGTTGTGCTAGATGATCATGATACAATAAATCCTTTATGATAAAACCAAGCATAAAATACAATTGACTTGTTCAAAAAATCTTCTATACATTTCTATATATTTATACAAAAAGCTTATATATTCAATTTGCTATTTTATTTTTCACTTAACTGCCACTAAAAATAACCATCTAAAATTTCGTTTATACATATTTAGCGCTCAAAATAAAGCAACTAAACAATCAACAAGAAAATCATCTATCACTTTTTATCTCAAATTTCTGATCATATTACATAGATATAAACCCATACATCCTATAAAAAAATATTCATGCATTTTCTCCCAATCCTGTGCATATATCTTTACATGTAGAAATATCTTGTTTACAAAACAAACTCCATCTACATAAGCATGGTCATAAGCTTTTCTTATGCACACAACAAACTTATGCGACGGAGCAGTAAAAAATATTTTATTCTGAAATGGGAGTCTCCACTTTATGAATGTCTGAATCAAGATTGGCTGTTTTTACAACATCCTCAACAACGATGCTTTGCTTAATTTTTCCAATTGCTTCTGGCTCTAATCGTCTTAACAAATTTTCAACCAATTCACGAGCTTTGACATAATGATAAGCACGAAATGCAACTTCTGCTTGAAATAAAACTTCATGAATATCTGGCTGTTGCGAGCGATACCGATTACAATACTGCAACATTTTTTCCGCAAACATTCCTTCATAAATCAGATTTACAGCATAATCATTCAAATTTAAGACTGCAGTTTTTGCATTATACAAACAACCCGTTACCTCTCCAAGATTGAGAGGATTTCTCCCCAAAGCCTCATGCATCGCCTGAATTTGTATTTTAGAATTTCGAAGTAACTGAACAAATTCTTCAGGAAATCCTGGTAAATTGGAACACTCCACAAGCCGCTTCGTTTCAAACATGACTTTTTCAATCTTTTGAATCTCATTTCTGGCATGTATCTCTTCTTTACGAATGTCTTGAATATTTTTTAAATAAAGCTCATATTGTTCTTTCGTTTCCTCATACTGCGTCTTTAGCAAATTCAAATCATTTTGCAATACAGTATATGCTACATTTTTCTCACCAAATCGATCGACCAAAACATCCAATCGTTTTTTAAATAAACGTGCCTGCTTTTCAATTTGTTTTAGCATATCAACATCTGTTGACTGCAAATGATAACTTTGAAGTGCAATGGCAACTTCTTCATTTGCCTTTTCTGTCTCATTTACAAAACGCTGAAGCTCTGTAAAAAATTCTGCACTTTCCTTTCTTAAGTAAACACGTGCTTCCTTCTCTTTTTCAAATGCAGTAAAGATTTGTTCAATTTTCTTACGAATATCTTGAATCAGGTTCTCTGCCTTTTCATGTTCAGCTTGATTTAAATATTCACCAAGTGTTTCAATCTTTTTCTCCAATTTTAAATATTCTTTTTCAAATTCAATATGCTCAATCGAATATTCTTCTGTTAATAAGTGATGATAGGTCCGATGCAATTCCTGCATCAAAGTTGGCAAATTGGTATATGTTTCTGTCATTTGCACAGGTAAAATTTGAATCGCCAATTCCACATCTTTAAAAATCTTCTCAACCTTTAATACCACTTCTCGTGCTGTTAAATAATTTCCTTGCGCCGTTACCTCATAAAATTCTGTAATTAGCTGCTGCCCTTCTTTTAATTTTCTTTGTAAAACTTTTTCCGCCTCACCATATGTAAAAGAATTAGAAATAATTTGTCGATACAAATTTTGATGCTTTTGCTCCAGTTTTACAATCTCTTCTTGATTTTTTTCCTCTGATCCAATTAATTCATTTACTTCAGAAACAATTTTGGCAATCTCACTTTCAACAACTTGTCTTCTTTCATCAATTATCGTTAGCAATTTTTTCGCCTTAAAAAAACGAAAGGTAGAAGCAAATTCCTCAGCATCAAATGAAAGATGCAGAATCTTCTCAACCTCTTCAGTTGTAATCTTTTCCCAACTGTTACGCCACTCTTCAAATAAAACTTCAGTTTCTCCATTCATATTTAAAGATTTTACTTTTGAAATTTCATTTTGGATGTTGCGATTTTCAAGTTCATTCTTCCACAATTCAATTTGATCAACCTTTTTATAAAAACGGCTGCGAAAAAATAAAGATAAACCTACCGCAACAAATACAAGAATACAAATCGCAAAAAATATATACATAAAACTGCCCAAATGATCCACCTCAAAATACTTTTTTGTCTATTCATTTTTTAGTATAAGCATTGTATATTTATCTAGCTGCTCATTGCCACCTAGCAACTAGGAGGTCTGCTTTAAATATTTTACCTAGAAACTCACAGCTATTTTTCATTCACGAAAAAACAGTAAGGCAAGCCACCTTATCATTTAACCAAGTTTATGTTTTACAAAATTTAAAAACAGAAGGCAAGAAAGATTCAACAAATTTCGCATAAAACTGCTGTTTCTCTCATTGCCACAGCATAAAAACTCATACATTTTTACAGCATAATATAAATAACAAATATAATATAATAATATAACACGAAATGATAAAACATGGGCAAATTTTTATACAAAAAAATATAAACTTATCCTAATTCTATACACGATAGAATACATTCATTAAAAATCCATTTGATTTCATACTGAAAAATTTTCTTTGCATACAGCAACTTGATTTAATAAATTCCGATGAAACCATTGATGAAAATTTTGAATATATTTCGATGCATAATTTTTTTCCCAAACCGAGCAGTGCAAAACTTCGTTCATATAATGTTCATAAATAAACGGTGCACTTAAATAACTCCGAACATACAAAAGAACTTCCTCATCCTTTACTTTCTGAAATTCTTTGGTTCGTTTTCCTTCATGAATAATGCTGGAAAATATGTATTTCTCACGCATAAAATATGTGGTCATAATCTCACGTGCCAATGTTGTGTCCAATAAAATTTCCCGCTGAACAAAGCGTGTCAACTGACGGTTTTCAAATTGGTAATGCAAAATCGTATCCACAAGTTGTAAAAATAAATCCGTCATTGTCTGATTATTTTCATCTTGTAACACTACATGAATATATGAAAAATATGTCTCAAAATATTGCTTCATCAAATATTCCAGCAATCCTTTTTTACTGTCAAAATAATAGGAAATATTGGCAACATTACATTTAGCGGCTGTAGCAATTTCTCGAATACTTGTACCATCAAAACCTTGATGTGTAAATAATTGTAAAGCTGCTTTTTCAATTCTTTGCATCATTTCATTTTTCGTTCCGTCATTCATAGCCAAAACTCCCCCAAAATACAACTTCCCTTTTCTTATATGTATTTCGTGCACATCTTCCAGATTCCTTGAGGTTTCGATTGTCAAAATTTCGTTTCATTCGACAAAACATAATGGACTCAATTTATAAAATCGATATAAATTCTCATAAAATAAAATCAGGTTCCTATCAAACCTTTGAACCAGTTTTTAAACATGGCTTTGATTTTCTATCAACTATATTTTACTAAAACTTCTCAGATCTTTATCGATCACTTATATCCATGTTTTCATTCTGAAACGCTTGACTTCAGTTGTTGAAAAAAATATAATGAAGTTTGTGTAAAATATTGCAGCTGATATGCAGGGGGCACTGATTTGATTTTATTCCCCAAAATTTGGTGGTGTATCGTGTAACTCATTGCTGCAGAGCGAAGATACATGAAAATAAAATCTACAGGTCATCGGCATACGGTTTTTATTTTACCCAAAATAAAAACATAAAAGGAGGACATAATTACTATGTCACGCTACACAGGTTCATCTTGGAAATTATCTCGCCGTCTCGGTATCTCTTTAACCGGAACAGGCAAAGAATTGGAAAAACGTCCCTATGCTCCAGGACAACATGGTTCATCTCGCAAAAAGATATCTGAATATGGATTACAATTGCAAGAAAAACAAAAACTTCGACATATGTACGGTGTAAACGAACGTCAATTCCGCAATTTATTTAACAGTGCCGGAAAATTATCTGGTAAACATGGTGAAAATTTTATGATTCTTTTGGAGTCTCGCCTAGATAATTTGGTTTATCGTATGGGCCTTGCTCGCACACGTCGCGGAGCACGTCAATTGGTTAACCACGGACATATTTTAGTCAATGGAAAACGTGTTGATATCCCTTCTTTCCGTGTAAAAGTTGGTCAAACCATTTCTGTTCGTGAAAAATCTTTCAATAATGTTTCCATTAAAGATGCTTTGGAGGTCAACAATTTTGTTCCAGAATATTTAAATATGGATGTAGAAAAAAAATCAGCTACATTAACACGACTTCCAGACCGTTCTGAATTAGCGCCTGAAATTAACGAAGCATTAATCGTTGAGTTCTATTCTCGTTAATTGAAAAACATTGTAAATCTGCATAGTATAAAACACGCAAAACACTGATCTAATATCACAGTGTTTATACGTGTTTTTTTATTTGCTTACTTTATATCATTAAATAAAAAATTGTTTTGAAGGAGATCTTGAGTCAGAAAATAAAAAAATAAACACATAGACAAAGTTTTTCCAAAAAATCTTACTGATAACCATACCACATCAATTTTAATTGCACTGTTTCAATATCCAAATGATCGGATCAGCTTGAAGCTTTATACACAAGATCCATTAAAAATCAAACTTCAAGATTTTCAAATCCCTGTACAATAAAAAAATAAATTTTTTCTCATAAATCTCTCATTTTTTTACCATAAATTTTATTTGGATGGTTTCATTTTTTTATCATATGCTGGATATAAAAATAAAAGGAGAAGTTCCAATGAATAAATGGAGTTTACTATTATTGACAATCGTTGGGATCCTAATGATTGTCACACCAGATATACAAGCATCAGCCGCTATTACGTCGTTTGAAAATGCAGATGATTACGATGATATGTACTATGAACAAGCACCACAAAACATATTTTTATATGAATTGTATGACGATGGAACGGAAACCATCGGACAAATTGTACGATGTATTTTTCTGATCTGTCTTGCACTTTTTATCCCTGTACAATTATTAAAAACAAAAATATTGGGTGATGAACAACGACAATTTGTATCTAAGGCACGAAATCTACTTTTTAAGATTCATATGCCAATCGCCTTTATTGGGGTGCTTGCGTTAATCGGGCATGCTACACTTGCTTTTTATACCCAGCCCTATTTATCATGGAATCATATTACAGGAATCTTTGCCGCTATTCTTTGTGGTATCGTTATCGTTTTTGGCTTCTATCGCAAAAAGCAAAAACATATTGGGTCACATTTAATATTTGCATTGATCTTTCTCATTGCATTTTTAATCCATAGCTCATAGATCAAAAACAAATTGTAAACTGAATCATCCAAAAAAGCGGTCACAAACCATTATGCTAAGTTTTGACCGCTTTTTTTATTCTTTTCTTCAAGACATCTTCTAAATAATAGAAACCACATGCAAAAGATCAACTGTTGATACACACTACTACCATTTTTATTGATATTGAATCACTGTATACTTCTTTTTCCCTCGACGAATGATGGTATAACAGGATTCAATTTTCACTGCTTCATCAACGATGTAATTTAAATCTGTAATCCGTTCACCATTTAGATAAATGGCTCCATTTGTGATATCCTCTCGGGCTTGACGTTTAGATGGGCAAATTTTCGATTCAACCAATAAATCTATCAATGCATAATCTTTTGAATCAGCATGATAAGATGGTACATCCTTAAAACCTTGCTCAATTTCTTTTTTCGTTAAGTTTTTAATCTCTCCACTAAATAAAGCCTCTGAAATTTTTATCGCTTGCAAAAGTGCCGCTTTCCCATGAACAAGCTCAGTCATTTGTGCTGCCAACGCTTTTTGTCCAGCACGCAAACCTGGATTTTCCTCTGTTTGCTTTTCTAAATCCAAAATTTCTGCATGACTTAAGAATGTGAAATATTTTAAATATTCAATTACTTTAGTATCCTCGACATTTAACCAAAATTGATAAAACTCATATGGGGAAGTTTTTTCTGCATCCAGCCAAACCGCTCCACCGACCGATTTACCAAATTTGGATCCATCCGCCTTGGTAACAAGTGGTACAGTTAAACCAAATGCTTTAGGCTGTGTATCTTCTGTATCCTTTTCCAGCTTCCGTAGCAATTCTAATCCAGATGTAATATTGCCCCACTGATCCGAACCACCAACTTGAAGCTTACATCCAAAACGCTTATTCAATTCCACAAAATCATAAGATTGTAAAATCATATAGGTAAATTCAGTGAAAGATAAACCATTTGCTAGACGGCTGGAAACTGAATCCTTTGCCAACATATAATTGATATTAAAATTTTTTCCAACATCACGTAAAAAAGTAATTATGTCGATTTCGGAAAGCCATGTATAATTATTTGCCATAATCGCAGCATTTGGACCTTCAAAATTCAAAAAACGAGCAAGTTGATCGCAAATAGCCTTTGCATATCCATGAACGGTTTCAACTGTATTTAACACACGTTCATCACTGCGACCACTTGGGTCTCCAATCATTCCGGTCGCACCACCAACCAATGCAATAGGACGATGCCCCGCCATTTGAAAGCGACGTAAAACCAAAATCGGTAGAAGATGCCCAACATGTAAACTATCTGCTGTCGGATCAAATCCGGTATACATAGTCACTTGCTCTGTTTGAAATAATTTTTCCAAGCCTGCCTCATCTGTCACTTGGTTGATTAAACCTCGAAACTTTAAATCCTCCCAAATATTCATTTATCTTTTTCCTCCTTATAAAAATAAAAAATCCCTACATCTTTAAGTATGTAGGGACGAAATTTCTCGCGGTACCACCCTGATTGCAAATCATATATCCATCGATTTGCCACTTTCACATTCTGTAACGAGAATGACACGTTTAATTTTGATCAAATGGCTCCAAGTCGTATTTCGCTTTTTTTCTATGTGTCGATTTTCAGCAAACCACCGACTCTCTAGGACAGGGAGAAAGAAAACTACTTCAACTTTTCTACGCCGTATCTATATGAAACTTATTCTATACGGAGTAAAACGGAAAGTCAACCAGTCCTTTCCTTTTGAATAAAAATATACAATTTGTATATGTAAAAAAATTCCCTCATTCAAACCCAATGACTAAAACCATTTTAAAATAACAGCTCAAACCTTTTTGCATACTTATTTTTTCTGATAGTTGATTCCAGCCATTCCAATTTTTTTGATATACAGGTTCAACTTTGTTATTTTTTCTTTCGAATAATGCCATAACAGACCCATCCACCCAAAACCATCGAACCGATATAGTCAACCGTATCCAAAGATAGGCGTCCAAAGAACCATCTAGACACATTCGTTGTAGCCATTGGCTTGAATCTGATAATCAAGCTGCTGATAAAATCATCAAAATAAGATGATTCACCACCTGTTCAATCTTCTAAAACGCCTTATCTACACCCGTCAACTTATATTCACCTTGATTTATCCTTTAACCCGCATTTACAGTAGATTTCTCAATCCAATTGGAATTTCCTTCACTTTTTCATTTGACAAATTATGTGGCAAAGCTCTTCTTTCAATCCACCTTTAAAAAATGATTTTTTATTTCCTTAAATATATATTGACAAGATCCATAAAATTGATTTCTAAATTTAACACAGTACACCTTGAATGGTAACAAAGTCCACAAATCAAAATGGAAACAACGAAAAACGATTGCATATGATATTTTAGAATTTTTTATCCCTATACATGTAACTGACACTCGACACTAAAATAGCCAAAAAAAAAAAAACGGAAAACCTATCTGATAAAACAAAGTATATGATATCCATCTATGGACAACCTGCCAAATTTTATCAGCTTGCTTATAATCAAAAATACTACTGTTGTGACATGCATGATACAATCATTTCTAATCACAACAAAATTAGACTACATCATATTTTTTGCAGCTATTTTTTCTGATCTATGGTATAGTTATATTTTAAGACAATAGGAGGAATGTTCCATGAAACGACATTTAATTGCGTTAGACTTAGATGGTACATTACTGACAAATGATCATCGAATTACCGCACGAACTGAAAAAGTTCTTCTAACATTAATAAAACAAGGTCACATTGTTGTCATTGTAACAGGAAGACCCTTTCATTCCAGCATTGGCTATTATCAACAACTTGGCCTAAACACTCCGCTGATTAATCATAATGGTGCTTTGATCCAAAATCCGTCTCAACCCTTTGCAAAGATGGTTCATCATACACTGGATTTTATGGTCGCTAAACAAATTATTCAAGTGCTGGAAAAAAGCTTCAATCTGATTGCACTTTCTGCAGAACGACTACAAGCAGTTTATTTACAAAAATCTTCACCGATTTTTGAATATTTATACCAAATTGGAACGCCAGAAATGATTCGAGGGGACATTTTACAAAATTTACAGTATGCTCCTACCTCTCTGTTGCTTCATACAAAAGAAGAGGAGACTGAATCGATTAAACAATATTTAGAAAAACATTTTTCTTCTTATATTGAACACCGATCTTGGGGAATGCCAACAACAATTGTTGAAGTGACCAAACGAGGTATTAACAAAGCAGCTGCTCTTCAACAAGTCGCAGATGCTTATCATATCCAGAAAGAACAAATCATTGCCTTTGGAGATCAGGATAATGATTTTGAAATGTTGCAATTTGCAGGAATTGGTGTTGCAATGGAAAATGCATATCCAAAACTAAAAGAAATTGCCAATGCTGTAACATTAACCAATGAAGAAGAAGGTGTTGCCGAGTTTTTAGAATCTGTCTTTTCCCAAGCAGAAAAAATGGCGCAATAACTCAAACATATTCATATGAAAACCGCTTATTATTTATAAATTTTGGGAGTCAGTAAAAATAAAAGTGATTTTTTAAGAATTAAGAAATGATAAAATTCTCGATATAATGAATGATTAATAGGATTTTATTTCTTTCATACATTTGCTTCAAAAATGCATTTACCATCTTACAGACAAAATATCTCTTCAAAACAACGCATAGCCACAAAGAAAAATACATGTGCTTTATTTTATTAAAGCAAGCCATTTGCATAAAAGTCCATACATTTTCTTAGCCTTTCATTGTTTTAGAAAGGAAAAATCTTTTCATGAACAACAAGAATTTTCCTTTCTAGACATTTTTAAGAAAAAAGGTTTTATATACAAGAGAATGATCAGATAACTTTGGAAAAAAACCGATAACCAAAATACGAAACCATGAACAAACAACAAAAAATTCCCATCACTGATGGCACAAAAAAGTAAAGAATGATACAAAATAATTTCTTCAAAACATTGATACATCTTAGGACAATCCATGAAAAAGAACATAAGTTCACACACAATATCTTTGAAAAAAAAGACATTTCTATGTATAATTTTTCATCTGAATCACTTTTGTCCTTTTCACTCACATTGTTGCCTTCCATCTCATGATAAGAACAAAAACAAAATGATAGTTAAATCGATTTTTGAAACTTTTGTACGGGTAGCCTGCCAAAGAAAAGACCGAAGACATACTGAATTTATTAGCCAACTGGCTTGCAAAACATAACCAAATATGAAAGACTTTTATATTGCCTTTATCTTAGCTTCTTTCTTCCTTAAAAATCCATTCCTCTTTTTTCATTCTCTATTTTTATGATGTCATATACTTCCGTTTAAAATTCCCTTGGATATCAACCGTTTCAACAATATTTGTAAATGCACTTGGATCCACTTCCTTTAACGTGCGGTTCAATTCATACAACTCATATCTTGTTAGTACAATCATTAAAACCCCCTTCTGTTCATGCGTATAGCCACCCTCTGCTGGCAAAAGTGTGGCACCACGAACCATTCGCGAAAAGATAGCCTCTCGAACTGCTTCTACATTTTTTGTGATTACAAAAGCCGTCAACTTCACCTGTGCTGTATGAACAAAATCCACTACACGCATAGAAGCATATAATGAAATCATTGTATACAATGCACGCTCCCACTCAAAGAAAATCCCAGCAAAAAGTACGATCACAACATTAATCATAAACAAATAACTGCCAACTGATTTCCCCTTATGAAAAGAGGCAACCAATGCAATAATATCCAAACCACCTGTTGAGGCTCCATATCGTAAAGTTACACCAATGGCTAAACCTGCCAATACACCACCAAAAATTGAATTAAGCAGTATATCTTCAGAAACCGATAAAATGGGAACAAACTCTAATGCCAAGGACATCACCAAAACGCTGTATCCGCTGTAAAATGTAAATGATTTTCCAATCTCTTTCCATGCCAAATAAATAATCGGGACGTTAAAAACAAGCAACAGTAACCCAGTTGAAATATGTATGTCAAAATATCTTTCTGCAATTCCAGTTATCAATTGCGAAACACCTGCTATTCCGCCAGTAAACAAATTCGCTGGTGTTAAAAAGAAATTTAACGCACAAGCATACAAAATGGCCGCAAACGTAACAATCAATAATTTTTTTAGTTTCTCTAAGCTGTCATTTTTCATCTTAATCCCTTCATTTCATTCATTCTTCTTTTTTCAAACGCATATCATAAGTCCAGCCATCCACTTGGAAAATCTTTCTCTCTTTATACAAATGACCAAGCGCTCGTTTAAAAGCCGCTTTACTCATATGAAATTTCTCATAAATATCTTCAGGGCGACTTTTGTCACTATAAGGCATTGCTCCATTTCGTTCTTCAATATACGCCCAAATTTTCTGTGCATCTGCATCTTGTTTTTCATAACCTCTTGGAATCAATGATAGATTTACTGTTCCGTTCACCTTCACATCAATCACACGTCCAGACATCATTTGTCCCAACCGTGGTTCAAACTGTCGCTCCGATTCATGTACAAATCCATAAAAACCCTCAGTCGTAAAAATATGTGTGCCAATTTTTCTTGTGCGAACCACAATTCCATCTATATCCAGATTAAAGGCTCGCTCATCTGCATCTACACGAATGGCATCGAAAATTTGTTCCGTTGCAAGCTTTCCAATTAAATTCCCTTGATTTGTAATTTTCATCGTGCAGTACAAACGATCTCCAACCATTGGCCACACCTTTGAATGTGCTGGTAAATCAGAAGCACCGATAAATAAATCCTTTGTCAATCCAGTTCGAACAAAAACGCCCCGCTCAGGTAATACCTTTATCACTTCTGTCCATCCGTAAACACCTGGACGAATTTTTGGAATATGCATCGTCGCTGCAATACGCCCCTGATGATCTCGATATACAAATACTTGAACCGTATCACCAACCATAAAATTTTGCGTTGCCTCATTTTTATGTAAAAAAATTTCCTCAGGTTTTCCATCCAAAATATATCCATCCTCAAACGAACGAATAATCTCCAAGCTACCCACTTCTCCGATTCCCAAACTACATTCTCCTTTATAATCATTGATTTATTTTTTCAAAAAACAATGCTGTTTTTGCCTTTCAGTATATCATAAGATATCCCTTTGCTTGTTATTTTTCAGTAAAACTTTGTATAATATACTGGAATTATTTATTGTTTATTTTTTCATAAGGAGGATTTCCCAAATGGCAAAAGATTGTTCATTCGATATCATTTCAAAAATTGACAAAATGGAAGTACAAAATGCAGTTCAAATGGCAATAAAAGAAATTTCAACTCGCTATGATTTTAAAGGCAGCAAAAGCGATATCCAGCTTAAAGAGGACATACTCACATTGATTTCCGATGATGAATTTAAATTAAATCAGTTAAAAGATGTTTTAATAAGCAAATTGATCAAACGCAATGTACCCATTAAAAATTTAGATGAGCAAAAAATTGAAGCTGGCTCACAAAATACTGTTCGTCAAAATATTTTACTGGTTTCCGGAATCGACAAAGACAATGCAAAAAAAATCAATCAAGCGATCAAAGAGTCTAAATTAAAAGTGAAATCACAAATTCAGGATGAACAAATTCGCATTACTGGAAAAAGCAAAGACGAATTGCAACAAGTAATTGCACTTTTAAAACAAAAAGATTTGCCGATTGAACTGCAATTTGTCAATTATCGATCGTAAAATTCATTTTATTCTGAAATATACTTTCTTATTTTACAGGAACAGTACATCTTTTATTGTATATGATTGCACATACTCGGATATTTTCAGATAATTGATAAGCTTTATAAAAGCCCTTTACAATTTATTTTTTGTCCCCTATAATGTAACTAAAACAATATGGCGTCAATAAATATACAAGTCGACTGATGACTATATTTATGGAAACCACAAGAGCTTAATGCTATTAACACAAAGAAAAATAGACTCACAAAATTACATCTATGGAAACGTATTTCTTCGAAAAGATATAAGCTCAAATCATAGTAAAATATTTCTTATTGGAAATATTTACCCATCCCCCAAAAAAGAGTTTTGCTAACATTTGAAGAAAACTCTTTTTTTTATTTGATTTAAACATAAAATTCACATATTTCAAACGATGGATGGAAAAACAGGACAAAATCCAAAGATCATGTCTTCGCATTTATCGTTCTGCTTTTTTCTGCTCAGTCAAAAAACAGACAGCAAGAAAGAGCATACTCATCTTTTCCCCTATAAAAATTTCGCTTATGTAAATCCTTCGATAAGAACAGATCTGGAATCAGCCTTTTTAAGAACTAGAATAGGTTTGTCTCAATTTCACAAAAAATTATCTGATGTTTATCGGGTTAAATAAGAAACCAAGACAAAATGAAAAACCTTATTCTCATCAACAAATATTTCAAAATCATAAAATTCATATGTTTGGTTATAAAGATGAACCAATGGAAAACTTTATATAGAATTTTGCACCCACAGTCTTTTTTCTTTAAATCAAATCTTTTTGTTTTATCCCTGATTTAAACATGGATGTTAACAATTAAAAGTCAAACTTATCCATTTAAGTTATCTGAAAGTCAAAACTTAAGCATAAAATTACGAGTAGCCTTAATTCTTATTTTAAAACGTTCACCACTTCTTCAATCACCATAACTTTCTCGTGGCACAAAAATAGCCTCTAGCCTATAAATGATGATCTTTAATATCTTTTTTTATTTAAGAAATTCCTCTTAGGACAAACTTAACGCTTTACCTTTCAAATGGTATATGATTCGACTTAATGTCATACTTGAAAGGATGTAACTATAGTAACATAGTAAATAAATGTGGTCTTTTTTGTCACTTTCTTCATAATAAGATCGTGATCTTTTCAGCTTTACACTCTTTTTTTATTCATTCTCTTGTTCACGAACAAACCCAATCATTCCACTCTTTATCGCAATATTCCGTTACTTAAGTTATGATATTTCATATCTATCCGTCATGAATATTTTTTGTCATAATGTTCCATACATTTCCCTTCACCTTTAGTATTAACACAGAAAAAAAACAAAAAACAGATACCATTTCTGTAGACAATCGTATGAAACCACATATGGGTTAACCAAAATCAAATACATAGTTTATTTTTACACATCCCTTTGATCCTGTTAAAACTCACTCAAATAAATCAACAATGGCTCATTATTCATTTATCAATTTTATGGTTGCATTTTCCTTTTCACCTCCCTTATAAAATCCTGAAAAAACTTTCTATATGTTATATTTTATAACATTAAATGTTATTTTTTTTTAAAAATTCCTTGATTTTTCCTTTGAAAAAATTATTATGTAATAAAATATAACATAAAATGATGTTACAAGATCATTTATTAGGAGGAAGTATTATGGAAATGGGCGATACGATTTTTATGTTTTTATGTACATTGCTTGTATTTATTATGACACCAGGCATTGCGCTGTTTTATGGAGGGATGCTTCGCAGCAAAAATATGCTAAGTACAACTATGCATAGCTATACAGCCATCGCACTCGTATCCATTCAATGGGTATTTCTTGGTTATACACTTGCATTTGGAAAAGATGTATTCGGAGTAATCGGTGGCTTAGATTTTATCGGATTAAAGAATACTGGATTTGAGACCTTAAACGGAACCATTCCAAGCGGATTATTCATGCTGTTTCAAATGATGTTTGCCATATTATCTGTCGCAATCTTGTCTGGATCCATTGCCGAACGAATGAAATTTGGACCATTTATTATTTTTATTTTGCTGTGGACCACATTGGTATATGATCCGCTGGCACATATGATTTGGGGAGGAGGTTTCTTAAGTCAATTAGGCATTCTAGACTTTGCTGGTGGAAATGTTGTTCATATTTCCTCTGGGATATCTGGTTTAATCGCCGCCATTTTACTTGGAAAACGTTCCAATGCCAAAAATTCTACCCCAAATAGTTTGCCTCTTGCCATTTTGGGTGCAGCCTTGATCTGGGTTGGATGGTTCGGATTTAATGTTGGCAGTGCTTTAACCTTTAACTCTATTGCAATGAATGCCTTTATTTCAACAATGGTTGCCTCAGCAGCCGGTGCAGTCGGATGGTCATTTGTCGAATGGACAACAAAAAGAAAGCCAACTGTTCTTGGTGCCGTATCTGGTGCCATTTCTGGACTCGTTTCCATTACACCAGCATGTGGATTTGTGGAAATCTTTGCCAGCCTACCGATCGGATTTATTGGCGGAATTGTCTGCTTCTATGGTGTCACCGCAATCAAACAAAAACTTGGATATGACGATACACTAGATGCTTTTGGACTACATGGAATCGGAGGAATTTGGGGTGGTATGGCAACTGGACTATTTGCTACCACCAAAGTCAATGAAGCAGGTGCCAACGGTCTTTTTTATGGAGATCCTAAACATCTGTTAACAGAGTGTATGGGTATTCTTTTTACAATGATCTTCTCTGTTGTGATTACATTCCTGATTTTAAAAGGGATTCAAACTTTCACATCACTTCGTGTAAAACCTGAGCAAGAAATGATTGGACTGGATCTTTCCATTCATGGAGAAAAAGCATATGAAAGACCCATTCTATAAAAGGAGGAGAAAATAAAAATGGAGACGAGAATTTATAAAATTGAAATCATTACACGCCCAGAAAACTATGAAGCACTCAAAAAAGAATTGAGTAAAATCGGTATTACTGGATTAACCGTATATACAGTTTTAGGTGCTGGCATGTCCCTTGGATTTAAAGAAATCTATCGCGGAAACGAAGTCGAGGTTGATTTAAATCATAAAATCAAGCTAGAAATCATTGTATGTGATACACCAATTGAAAATGTGGTTGCAGTGACCAAACAAGTTTGTCAAACTGGAAATTATGGTGATGGAAAAATCTTTGTTTCACCAATTTTAAACGTCGTAAAAATTCGCACGGGCGAAGAGGGGAAAAACGCACTACAATACGAAGACAAATCACAAAAGTAAATTCCCTCTCTTTTTGTACAATGGATTTACAGAACCTTTTTATCATAAATGCTACAATCAAGCAAACGATTTCTTATGAAATGAGCATTCAACCGCTGCCTTTTTCAGATGAATTATCCATAAAAAGCAGCGGTTTTACAATAACAATGTCAATCTCAATATTTTTTAAATCATGAATACAATTTATAGGATCTACGCCTTTAGCTTGCCTTTTAAAAATCTAATCTGTAATTTGTATAGCATACAGTTGCGCCCAATAGTCCAACTGACATAAATATGCCAAAAATTGCGGACCTGTCATCAATTGCCCAAAAAACGGCAATTGAAATGCAGCACCCTTTGTATCCGCCAATTCATGTAACTTTTTCGCATCGAAAAGTTCATACAAAATGCTGTCTTTATTTTTCAAAACCTCTTTTAGCCATCCGGTAACCAGCTCAGTATACAATGGATGATGAGTTTTGGGATATGGACTTTTTTTCCGAAAGACAATGTCCTTTGGCAAATCATTTTTAAATGCCTCACGTAAAAGACCTTTTTCTCGATTGTTCAAATTTTTCATAGACCATGGAATATTCCATGCATACTCAACCACATGATGATCAGAAAACGGTACACGAACCTCAAGACTGGCTCCCATACTCGTTCTATCTTTCCGATCCAACAACGTCGGCATAAACCAAACCATATTTAAATAAAATAAAATTCGACGAAACCGCTCCTCATCCGTTTCTCCATCCAATAATGGAACTTCCTGAACCGATTCCTCATAGCGCATAGACAAATACTCATCAAGCGCCAATTTCTTCTTCCATCCTTCTTGCAACAATGCTGTCCGCTGACCAATAGAGCGCATCCATGGAAATGTTCCGCTCTCCAAATCCGCTTTGCGATAAAACCACGGATATCCACCAAAAATTTCATCTGCACATTCACCAGAAAGTCCAACAACAAAATCTTTTCGAATTTGTTGACAAAACCAATACAGCGAAGAATCAATATCCGCCATACCTGGAATATCTCGCACCTTTACACTTTCCTTCAATGCATCAAATAGCTCTTGCTGTGTAATTACACAACGATGATGCTTGGTATAAAAAGTATCTGACATTAGTTGAATAAACCAATCATCAGAATTCGGTTGAAATTCATTCGCACAAAAAAACTGCTCATTGCCCTCATATTCAATAGAATAAGTATGCAGTACTTCTCCTTTTTCTCGATATGCATTTGCCGCCACAGCCGTTATTAATGAAGAATCCAGTCCACCGGATAGAAACGTACAGAGCGGAACATCTGAAACCAATTGTCGCTTCACTGCATCCATAATCAGAATTCGCACACGCTCGAGCGTTTCTTCTAAAGAATCCTCATGTGGATAACTGTTTACATTCCAATATCGCCAAATCTTCAATCCTTTCTTAGAAAAACTGAGCGCATGCCCACCTCGCAGCTCACGCACATCGGTAAAAATTCCATGCCCTGGTGTATGCGATGGACCTAAGCCAATCAACTCACATATACCTGAACGATCAATTTTCGCTTCGATCTCTTTGGTTACAAAAAAGCACTTCGGCTCAGAAGCAAATAAAAATTGTCCGGTTTTACAACAATAAAAATACGGTTTTACACCAAGTCGGTCTCTTGCTGCAAACAACATTTCTTTTGCAGCATCCCATATAGAAAAGGCATAGATCCCATTGAAATGGTCTACACATTTTTCCCCCCATGCAACATATGATGTAAGCAGCACCTCCGTATCTGAATGTGAGGAAAAATGGTATCCTTTCTGCTGCAACGCTTGACGAAGCTCGTCTGTATTATACAGCTCTCCGTTATAGCAAATCGTATACGTTTTATTGTCCTTTTTAATGGTCATCGGTTGTTTGCCGCCCTCAGGATCAATTACAATTAAACGTTTATGTCCAAACGCAACATGTTTATCGAAAAAAAATCCGGTTGCATCTGGACCACGATGAATCATTTTTTCTGTCATTGCCTTTATTTCTTTTTTCTTTTGCGATAAATCCTGATTAAAATCAACCCAGCCTGTTATCCCACACATATGATGCCTCCTTCTTCTTGCAATCGCCTATCTAAAAATTAGTGTATGCAGCTTTTGCAAAAATTGACTTTCATTTTGCTAAAAAAGAAAATCTACAGCCTACAAACGTTTATCTCTCTATACTAAGCGGCAAAAATAACCTTATATAACCAACACAAACAACTTTGGAGGAAAAAAATATGTTAAACAAATGGAAAAAACATTTTATCCAAACACAAAAAGGTGCTTATAAAAACGCAACACTGGAAAAAATCGATACCCACTGGCTGATTTTTGATTCCGAAACAGAGGAAGCTTTTTCGTTTACACCAGAAACCTTTGCAGATTTTGAAATCAAAGGATATTTAAAAGCAATTGATGAATGGGTATCTCTTCAATATTACAGTGAACAATATTTACAAGCGGATGAAAAGCTTTTACCTGTTACAGAAAATATGCCCTTTCGCATACAAACCCGCCTCCCTTTTGCCTATGAAGCATGGTTAGCCAAATTGACACATGAACAACTGTTAAAAATCACACAATTTCTGAACGATCTGCACTATTCATTATTTGACTGCCTATACTGTCATAACACAGCTTTATTCATGGACACAACAGATGGAACGGGTGTAAATTTTATTTTTTTTGACAATGGATGGCTGCCTTGCGCCTTATCCCACACTTTTTATTATTCCAACAAAATATTTACAGATAATCAGTTTGATTTTCTATTGGCAAATGGACAAAAATTTCATTTGTCCGATTAAAAATACCCCTCTACCGAAATTTTTATTGGTTTTTTATACACAAAAATGCATATACATGATAGAATAATGCCATTAGAAAATTTTGGGAGGTTTTTATATGAGTCAAACAGCTACAAAATCAGAAGAAATCATTTCTGTTACCGAGAAATATGGTGCAAAAAACTATTTACCACTACCCATTGTGGTATCAAAAGGTTCTGCATGCTGGGTAGAAGATCCCGAAGGCAATAAATACTTGGATTGCTTGTCTGCTTACTCTGCTGTCAACCAAGGACATTGTCATCCACGTATCGTACAGGCATTAAAAGACCAAGTTGATAAAATTACATTGACATCTCGTGCATTCCATAATGATAAACTTGGTCCTTGGTATGAAAAAGTCGCCAAATTAACTGGAAAAGATATGGTCTTACCAATGAATACCGGTGCTGAAGCTGTAGAAACTGCTTTAAAAACGGCACGTCGTTGGGCAGTAGACTCTAAAGGTGTAGAAGATGGGAAGCAAGAAATTATCGCTTGTCTGGATAATTTTCATGGTCGAACCATTGCAACCATTTCCTTATCCTCACATGAAGAATATATTCGCGGCTTTCGTCCAACCTTACCAGGTATTAAACTGATTGAATACGGAAATATTGAACAGCTAAAAGAGGCCATTACACCCAATACAGCATGTTTCCTAGTTGAACCAATTCAAGGCGAAGCAGGCATTTTAATCCCAAAAGATGGTTTCCTCAAAGAAGCACTTGCTGTTTGTAAAGAAAACAACGTACTCTTTATTTCAGACGAAATTCAAACCGGGCTTGGTCGTACCGGAAAAATGTTTGCTTCTGATTGGGAAAATGTGGTACCTGACATGTATATTCTAGGAAAAGCATTAGGTGGAGGAATTCTTCCAATTTCATGTGTTGCAGCAAATCATGATATTTTAGGAGTTTATGAGCCTGGATCGCACGGATCTACCTTTGGTGGTAACCCGCTTGCTTGTGCAGTTTCCATTGCAGCTTTAGATGTTATTATTGATGAGAATCTATGTCAAAAATCCTTGGAATCTGGTACGTACTTAATGAATAAGTTGAAAACCTTAACCGCACCTGTTATTAAAGAAGTACGCGGACGCGGCTTATTTATCGGTGTTGAACTGCATGAAAAAGCGCGCCCATATTGTGAAAAATTAAAAGATCTCGGATTGCTATGTAAAGAAACTCATGACAATGTGATTCGCTTGGCACCACCACTTGTGATTACAAAAGAAGAATTGGATTGGGTTTTTGATCAATTCAAAAAAGTATTTGAATAAAAATAAAATGCCATCGTAGGCTCTGGTAGAATGGAGCATACAATGGCATTTTTTCAACTTCTATGGCAAAATTTTATGTTATTTATCATTATAACTTCGGTGTAAAAAGCCTGAAAATAATATAACATTGCAATACAACTCCGAATAAGAAAAGAATCCAACTGATACTCCAAATTTCAAATACAATGCTAATTAAGAAGTATAAACTAAAAACCATGACCCATAAAAAAATGGAACGAAATATCGTTTTTAAAATTTTATGTGTGGGTTTTCCTTCCTTTCCATACAAACAAAGATCAGCTTCTTCTATCATTTGAATGGCATCTTTATAATGCTCAATAGCCTCTTGAACTTGATCCATCACAATTTTTTCATCGCCACCGCCTTTGATCGCCAACTCATATTGTTTCGTTAAACGTTCTATCATCATGCGTTTTAGCTTCAATGTATACTCATCTCTGGATAAGCCTGTAAATTTTTCATTCAACATTTCACGAATTTGTCTTTTCAATTCCTATTCACCCATCTGATTATTTTTTTCTTTATTATACATGAAAAAAATCTCTGTGTATCTTTAAAAAATGAAATCGACTAAGCCCATTTTATCCAATCAATCAAAAAACAGAACCTATGTATAAAATATCACAATTTTTTCTGATATCCAAACCTGTGAACAACTCTCCACTTTGCTAAACCAAACACTTCAGCATACTTGTTCACATATTTCTTTACCAGTAGAGGTTTCTTTTATTCACTAAACTATCTATGTCCTTCAAAAAAGAAAAACTTTCTTATATTGTATTGAAATAGAAAAATCTCATTTTCTTACAAACATCCTATTTTACTTTTAGCTACATGAACCTATAGCTTGATAGATAAAATAAAACAAAGAATATTTTTATTATTTTTATAAATAAATTATAGAGCCATCGACTTTTAATCATTCCATAAGTTTCCTTTATTCTCTAATTTGTAATGATTGAATCACTTGAATATACTCTTCATAGCTTCTGTTGATGCACATCAGCTAATTAGAAGACAAAAACTTTTAGATCCAAATACTTCTTTCTAAAGGTATTTTTACGCTTGAGACATCATATTTTATCGGACAAGAGCGCGACTTTTATCAGCATGGATGAATTTTGTCATCTCTGAATGAAGATGTACCCTAAACAAAATATGTATATGATCAACATCATAACTTTAGTTAACCAACGTTATTATTGTAGCTCTCAGATCATTATATAAACATGTCTTTTGTATAGTCTGATCTATCATCAAGTACACTTTTTCTGTATTTCACAACGCATACAATAAAAGACTGAATGATTATGACGGTCTAATTTTCATGATGATATCCGTTCATTTCTTGTATAAACTGTGACTACACATAGCATAAAAAAAGAGACGAGCCATCACAACACCTATAAAGGTGAGCGATTTCTCGCCAAGGATATAAAAATATGGAGACTGTCATAGAATCTGAACCAAGGCATGTACAAAATTTTTATTTCGCATCGACTTGGTTAGAAAAATTATGTACCCTCGTTTTTTGTTTTGGATATACGAAGGTAAAAATTAAACCAGCTACCGATAAAAGATAAATCAATTGATTAAACGGATAAGGCAATAAAAGGACACCAAAAAGCTGTACAGAATAAATCACTGTCCACATGAATGTAATATGCTGATTAATCTTGTAAAACAAATGACTGCTGACTACAAAAGATGGATAATCATGCCTTGTATACTGAATGGTTAGCGGTTTTCTTATCATTAAACTGCCACACCAAACCAAAATCAAAATTCCATTTATTAAAATCGTCATTTGGGTGTCAGATAAAATATGAAATGCAGACAACATACCATACAAACCCATAGCAAATAAGATTGTACCCTCTAAAATGGTTATCTCACGTGCATACTTTGGTTTAATGAAAAACAACAATAAAACCATATAAATGGTACCTACACTGGAAATCATTTCCGCTGGTATAAAATGTCCGCCTGCCCAATAAAAAATCCAAGGTACAAACGTACACAAAATGAGCCATTCCGCTTTTACAGTTCTCTCCTTTTGCTTCGATATGGTTTTAGACGGAGCCAAAACAGGAAATAAATCTGGAATTTTCATAAAGGCATCCATATCACCTTCAATTTTTAATTCTCCTGTTCGAACGGCAAAATCACCACTTAACTCACCAAAGGAAATCTTTTTCCATATGTTAAAATCAACTCTGATTGTTGCATGAGCCACCAATTGCTGTTCCGAAACATATACTTTTGCCTGTGTATTTTTTACTTCAATATAATAATCGTATTTTTCGTTAAAAACAAAATGATAACGAAGCTTCAAATCTTTGGCTGCAGTTCGATTGATACCTTCACACATACCAATCAAAAACATTTCGATTGTTTTTTGTGTCACCTCTTTTTCCACTATATCAGGGTCTGACTTCTTCAATCCCCTATCTTCTAATATTTGATCAACAATTTTACCTGTTTCATAACCGCTTGTAATCGCACCTTCATAGCCTCCACCCGGCTGCGTCCAACTTCCTGCCAGTAATACGTTGCAAAGACTCGTTAAAGGTGCAAGCCTATCAAATCCTGCTTGTGTAACAGATTGACTCCAGCCATAAACTGCCCCCTCACGATTATTCGTATAACGTTTCATTGTATGTGGCGTTCCCAATTCCGTCAGTGTTACATGCTCTTTTAATCCTGGGAAAAATTCCTCTGCTTTTGTCAACAATATTTGCGAAACTGCTTCTTTTTGTTCTCGATATGCTTCTGTCCCATATTCAGGCCAATGGCTTGCCAAATCACCGATTGTAATAGCAATTGCTCCATAATTTGGATTCAAATTCGGATCCTTTGCATTTGTATTTGTAATAGCAAAATCCATTTTTTCATAATTTCCTTCTTGAATATATGTCCAGCTTTGTTCAGGAGTATGTTTTATACAAAAATAATCTGCTTTTTTCACGCCGATTTCTTTGGGTAAACAGTCCAAACCGATATACAGTTGACTAAGACTGACGCCAACTTGCAACTGCCCAAGCTTTTCAATATAACTTTGTGTATATGAATTGGGATTTTTCACACGACAAAACAGTTCATATGGATCTCCATTTAAAATAAAGATATCAGCGGTCAACACTGTACCTTTTTTGGTAACCACCTTTTTTAGTTGATTTTCATCAACCTCAAGTGCTTCAACCTCCTGATTGAAAAAAAACATCCCGCCTTTTTCCTTTATTTTCTTTGCATAAACATTTGAAAGCTTTTGTGCACCACCTTCAATATAAAATGTGCCATAAATATGATAGCCAATCCAAGCCAAACAAAAATATAATGCACTTAACTGTTTAGGTGGTAAACCATAGTACAGCCATAATGTACAAAATTCTTCAACAAATGGATCGTAATCCACATAACTCCGAAGCCATGTATCTAAAGATATCGGTGCAAGTTGGTTAAAATATCTCGGTGATCTCTTTTCTTTGCTGACCTTTTGCATATCATCGCTTAAATCCTTCAAAAAGCTAAACAACGCCTCAATTCCCTCAGAATAATCTGAGAAACGTCTTTTTAAATCTTTCTTATATGTTTGAAAATCATCGTATAAATCTATTTCATTGGTCAATGTTTTATACGTTGCAGTTTCTGATTTTTTCAAAAAACATACTTCATCTGTTACACCAAGATTTTCCAGTATTCCATATAAAATGCCTTCCTTTTCTAAATTCCCGATTCCGTGTAAAGAGACATCAAATTCATATACTTTGCCATTTTTTCCTTTTCGTTTAAAATTGGTTGCATAGCCACCTGGAATATGGTGCTTTTCTACTACTGCCACACGTTTACCTTTATTTGCCAAATACAAGGCACTGGTCAATCCTCCCAAACCAGCACCTACAACCACAACATCAAAATGCATAGCAATTTCCCAACTCCTATATGTTTACATTATTAACATTATTTTACCACATATGTTTCCACTGTCAACTTTTTTATAAAAATTTCACTTTTTTCATGTATATGCTATACTCTTTTATAAAGGAGTTTTTTATGACACAAAAGTATCACCATGGACAATTAAAACAGGCTCTCATTGAAGCTGGTATCGAAATTTTAAACGTCACCACCCCAGAACAACTTTCTTTGCGAAAAGTTGCCAATCAATGCGGAGTAAGTCATGCCGCACCTTATAAACATTTTAAAAACAAAGATGACTTGCTACATGCCATATATCAATATATTGACGAACAATTTACCATGGCGCTAAAGGAAGCAATTTTACAAATTTCAGATGAGCCATATCAACAAATAATCCGAATGGGCAGTGCCTATATTACATTTTTTGTCCATCACCCGAATTATTTTCATTTTTTCTTTATTGAACGATGGAAAAATAAAAATATTGAGAATCTGTCTACTCATATAGAGCAGAGCTTATCCTATCGTTTTTTTACTGAGACGGCTATCCATTATTTTCAATCTGTTGGCATTCCAAAAGAACGTTATCAAAACAATATTATAGCGATGTGGTCCATCGTACATGGTATTACACTCATGATTGTTACAAAAATGATCCAGATTCCAATTCATCAAACAGACTGGCTTGACCATTTTTTAACTGAACATTTAAACATTCAATAAAAAAGCAGGCAAACCGTCAGTCCGTATACATACAGAGTCTTTAAAATTCTCTGTATTCCTATCATACCAACATGCGGATATGCCTGCCTCTATTTATTTCTAATACATGGCTTCAACCTGTTTCTGAATTTCTTCACTCTCCAAATATTCATCATAAGTTGTCATTTTATCTATGATACCATTTGGTGTGATTTCAATGATTCGATTGGCAACAGTCTGTATCATTTCATGGTCATGTGAAGTAAAAAGAATTGTACCTTTAAAATTTTTCATTCCTTCATTTAGCGCTGTAATCGACTCCAAATCCAAATGGTTAGTCGGATCATCAAACAATAATACATTGGCTCCACTTAACATCATTCTGGAAAGCATACATCGCACCTTCTCACCACCAGAGAGCACACTTGCCTTTTTGTTAACTTCCTCACCACTAAACAACATCCGTCCTAAAAAACCACGCAAAAACGATTCCGAATCATCCTTTGGAGAAAACTGACGCAACCAGTTGACCAAATTTTCCTCACAATCATCAAAAAATGCTGAATTATCCTTTGGAAAATAAGCACGCGATGTTGTAACACCCCATTTAAATGTACCGGTGTCTGGCTCCATTTCTTCCATTAAAATTTTGAATAATGCTGTAATTGCCAAATCATTTCTTCCAACAAAAGCAATTTTATCTCCCTTATTGACAATAAAACGAACTTGATTTAGTACCTTTTCACCATCAATGGTTTTGGAAATATCCTCAACTGTCAACAAATCATTGCCAACCTCCCGCTCTGGTGTGAATCCAACAAACGGATACCGACGAGAAGATGGTTTGATATCATCCAATGTAATTTTCTCCAACAATTTCTTTCTTGAAGTTGCTTGCTTTGATTTGGATGCATTGGCACTAAACCGCGCAATAAAGTTTTGCAGTTCTTTTATTTTTTCTTCTTTCTTCTTATTGGATTCACTCATTAAACGCTGTGCAAGCTGTGAGGATTCATACCAGAAATCATAGTTGCCAACATACAACTGAACCTTTCCATAGTCCAAATCACACATATGTGTACAAACCTTATTTAAGAAATGGCGATCATGTGAAACAACAATGACTGTGTTTTCAAAATTCAGTAAAAAATTTTCCAACCATTGAACAGCACGAATATCCAAGTTGTTGGTTGGCTCATCCAATAACAAAATATCTGGGTTGCCAAACAATGCCTGTGCAAGTAACACTTTAACTTTTTCTGGGCCAGCTAGATCTGCCATATATTTGGTATGCAGTGCTTCACTAATTCCGAGACCTTTTAATAAAATCGCAGCCTCTGACTCTGCTTCCCAACCGTTCATTTCCAAAAATTCTCCTTCTAGCTCAGCAGCACGCATACCATCCTCATCCGTCATATGCTCACCCTTGGCATAAATGGCATCTTTTTCCATCTTCACATCATACAAACGCTTGTGTCCCATAATGACTGTTTCCAATACTGGAAATTGCTCATATTCAAAATGATTTTGCTTTAAAACGGCCAATCGTTCTCCAGGTGTAATTGAAACCTCACCAGTTGTCGGCTCAAGCTCACCAGAAAAAATTTTCAACAGTGTAGATTTCCCCGCACCATTTGCACCAATTAAACCATAACAATTCCCTGGAGTAAATTTGATATTCACTTCTTCAAATAATTTTCTTGTAGAAAATTGTAAACTGACATTTGTAACTTGTAACATGTATTTCCTCCATCTTCTTTCTCATCTTTTCATCTTACCAAAAACATGCACAAAAGTTAAGTCTAACCTTGGTAGAAAACAATCTTTACATATTCTAGCATACCCAGATAGAAATACAGACAGAAATTTTTTTATTTCAACCTTGGTCATCCAATCCTTTGATCATGAAATCATCAAGCTGTTAGAACTTTATTTGAGAAAGCCCAAAAAATACGCTATACTTTTTTTGACATATTTTGAGCAAACTAAAACATTATGAAACCAAAGAGGAGGAAACCTCTGCTATGAAAGAAAAAATCATTGGCTGCATCGGAACCGGAAATATGGGATATGCTTTTATTTCTGGCATGACCCGTGCCAATATAGTACCCGCTGAAAATATTTTAGTCAGTGGACGGAATGTAAAGCGGCTAGAAACCATTCAAGAAGAATTTGGCGTGAAAGCTACTACAAAAAATCAAAACGTTGCCACCGTTTCAGATATTTTAATTCTTGCTGTGAAGCCACAGCAATATAAAGAAATTATTTTGGAAATTAAAGACTGCATAAAAAAAAATGTCATTCTCATCTCTATTGCAGCCGGTATTGAAATATCCTCTATTGAACGATGGTGCGGACAAGCTATGCGTATTGCTCGTGCAATGCCGAATACACCCGCCTTAATTAATGAAGGCATGACCGCAATCTCATTTAGCGCACTACTGGAAATTTCTATTGAAGAACAACAAAATATATTGGATATTTTTGCCTGTTTAGGAAAAATTGAAGTCGTTGAAGAAAAAATGATGAATCTTATCACCGCATTAAGCGGCTCTTCTCCTGCCTATGCATTTATGTTTATTGAAGCTATGGTCAATATGGCTGTTGAAAATGGAATGGAAAGAAAACAAGCCATTCGTTTCGCTGCTCAGTCCATTATGGGCGCTGCCAAAATGTGTTTAGAAACAAAGGAAACACCAGAACAATTGAAGCAAAATGTATGCTCGCCTGGCGGATCAACCATTGAAGCCTTAAAAGTGTTTGAATCATACCACTTTCAGGAAATCGTAAAGAAGGCGATGCATAGGTGCCAGAATCGAGCAGAGGAATTGAATATTACCGATTAAACATATGAAACCAGCTTTTTGGATCAAAATATGTGCCTTAAGCAGAGTAAAAAGTTTTTGCGCTGCTGTCTAACTTTCAAACCATATAAGATTTGAGCCCACAATCATAAATCTAACTTATGATCAATCAGTTTAACATTTTAAAACCAGCTTCTTAAACAGAAGAACCCATTCTTGATCTCTTAAATGGATTCAAACAAAGCAAACGAAATTCTGATAATGATCATATTCTGATACAAACCAATCTTGGTTTGTATACTCAATTAAAATCATAGAAACATAAAGATACATATCCATTAGCATTCAAAAAAAGCCAGAGAGCTCGATTTGAAAAATTTTTTCTTCAAATCGTTTTCTCTGACTTCATTATTTTACTGTTCTGAAGATTGTTCTACAATGGATTTCACATCTTGCTCCAGCTTCTGTACAAGCGCCTGAATACTCTCTTTTTGTTCATTGGTAATTTGCGCACGCACTTCATCGGTTAACTTTAAATTATGCTTAGCAACCAATCCTTTCACAATGGATTGCGCCAAAGCTTTAGCTGTTTCAGTCATCTCCATTTACAATCGTCACCTCTTTTCAGCTTAAAGCAATTCAAATTCCGCAATTAATGCCAATAAAATTTGAAGTAAAATTTGAATTTGAATACTTGCTTCTAAGTCTACGTTCACAACCAAGATATCGTGACTGTCCACAATGCCCGTTTGCTGACGCATAGACTGATTGGTAGCTGTTAATTGAAGCAAATCTTCATAAACCGCCTTACTTTCTCCTTCATCGGCAATCACAATACTTAATATCAATGCAATAGCCAATTGAATGGCCAATTGAATGGAAGCTGCAGCCTGAATTTGTGCTGTAACAACCAACACATCAGAAGAGTTCACAATCCACAAATTCTCATTTTGTGTTTGATTGCTGAATTGATATTGATCCGCTGATTCAGAAACACTTGTATCTGGTCGAAAAACAGACGAAAAATCTGTATTCACCACATTAAAACTCGCATTTTGATTTAAAAAATCCGAAATCCATCCATTTCGATTTCTTCGATTACTTTGACAAAACTCTCTAGACATCATATATTCTCCCTTTCCATTAAAAATTTTGCTTTGCTTGCATTTTTTCTATCATTCTGCTGAACTGAGTTGAGATCTCCTGTTCAGAATTTCTGCTAGAATCAGAAAATGTTCTTCTTAGATTGCTCTCCTGCAACACAGTTTCAAGTAGCTGTTCAATTAAAGGGGCAACCAATTGTTTTTTACTCTGACTCATGTTTTTTCCTCCTTCTTAACATTTTCAAAATATCTTATTCGTTTTTGTAACAGATTGTCTGTATGTTTGTCCAAAGCTAAAAGCACATATTTTTATTTGGATAGGCACTTTTCCTTCATGTTTTGCATATATATCAATAAGCAAATTTTTACAGATGAGGTGAAGATATGCCTGCAATGGTCGGATTTATCAACTTAGTCAGTATGGGATCAGCCAGTGTTTTTACTGTTGGCGATGTATTTTATATTTCTCCAATATCTTATAACACAACATACGCTGGCTCTGGATCGTTTAATACTGGTGATGGTCTCCAGATCGCAAACTATGAAAATCAAACCAATATTGATTCGACCAGTCAATTTGATATGCCCGTTGTTGGCAATATGTAAGAAATACTTTTCGGAGGTGGAAACATGACAACCAACTACTATATTCATCAGTCCATTTTCATTTCACAATTTAAAGTTGGTGGAGTATCCAATTCATCGGTTCTACAAATTGGATCAGTAGGAAGCATCAAACCAGTTGGTAACTATTTAAATACTGGACAATTTACGCAAACCGCTCCAAAACTTCTTGGAATGAACGAAAGTATCTTCAATCCAAAAGAACAATTGAAAAAAAATAAGTAGCACCATTTATTAATAAAAATTGTTCATCTGCCCGTAAATATTTTTAACTACCTTAATTCAGTTTGAAATCAAAGGAAGGAATCCGTAATGGATCATTACTCTAACACACTCTTACAGAAATTGAATCAATTCATGCAAAGAATACAGTTACAAGAACAATGTATTCAAAACCTAGAACAAAAAATCTCTATGCTACAAACTGAAATAGAAGAACTAAAGGCAAGACCTTATACGAAGATTGATAATATCGAATACAAATTTGACCAATTAAAAGTAGAAAAATTAAATGGAACTTTAAACATCGGCCTCAATCCTTTTTCCAAAGAAGCAGTTGAAGATTTCAGTGTAACTGGGGATAAAATTCAGGTGAACGGAGAAAAAAAAGGAGAGCAAATGAAAGAATATGAACCTATGCCACATTTGCAGGAACAGCGTCAGATCCAGTTGATGCAACAAAAAGCAGAGCAATTTTTGTATACAGAAGGCAAAAAGATAATTGAGCAAATCGCAAAAAATTTAGATGTTGAGGTTTCTAATGAAGTGATGAACTATATTTTAGATGATATTCGTCGACAACTGCCAGCACGTATTCATTTTCAACAGAGTATTATTTTGCAAAACCAAACAAAACCACTTACACCAGAAGAACTGAATGCAAAAACTTTGCAAGCATTCAAAACAGATATTCAAAAGGCGGTTGAAGTATTCTTATTGCATTTACCTAGACAGATGGGAGAGGAAAAATCATGAATTTTCATGTGACCAACTATCAACTGGAAGTTTGTGATGTTCATGTGGGTGCTGTCGCAAGCTCAAGCATTTTCCTAATTGGAGATGCTTATTGGATTCAACTGCATTCTATGTTTGACACACCACCAGAATCTTTAATTATTACCCCATATATCCCACTCTCTTTACGTTAGGAGGAGAAGTCTTTGAATTTTTATCCAAGAACTTCCATTGTTGACTACCTATCAATTTATTCGGCTTCACAAGCTGCTATCCTTCATATTGGAGACTCTCAACAAATTCGTTCTCGAAACAATGTTATCGCTATCCAACAAGTACCAGCTGATTTTGAGGAAGATTTATATGGCTTCAACGATTTTGAAATTTTTCATCGTCCAGAACCTAACACACCGATTGTCTCTGATACAAATATGCAAAACATGCATGTATTTCCAACGATTAAAGTTCACAGAGTATATATCACTGGAGCGGCAGGAGCCAGTATTGTTCATATTGGAAGTACAGAAACCATTCAAACAGATACAAGAATCAAACATATTCGAGATTTTCGTACTTATGCGGAAATCGCCGCACAAAATGAAGAAAAAAAGAAAGAAAAGGAGAACAAAATATGCCATCCGTAATCGGAGCCATTCAGGTAGAAAATAATGTAGGAGTATCGAATTTTGGCGATACATTGTATGTTTCACCGAAAAATGCTTCCAAAACCTTTAACGGCAGTGGAGCGGTGAATACAGGAAACTTTATTGTTACCAACAACGGAGTCAGTGCAACCACTGTTTTGGAACCCCATCTTGCTGACCAAAATATTGTCGCAAACGCATAAATAGAAAAATCGCAAAATCGGCTTATAATCAGCCAGATTATGCGATGAAATGCCCAGCCACCACGAAGAAACAGATTAGGTAAAGAACCTTTTGCAACCAATCCATTGTCATTGATATCATGCCTTTTAAAAATATCTTCAATTTTACCTATATATGAAAAATACTGACTTTCTAATGCCAAGGCAAGAAAACAAAATGCACTGCGAACATCCTAGTAAGCTTGTTGAAAAAGGCTGCTACAATTTATCAATAGAAGAATGACCATTTCAAACATGCACCTCGCACAACCGATTTATAAAGCTATTTTCATCTTGATTCAGCCCAATTCATAGTACGCCCAAACCTTTCTCAAACCAATCAAAATAAGAATACAGCAAATTTGCTGTGATGAATCAGAAAACCGTGACTGACGTTAAAACAAAAACGATACCAGATGAAATAATAATTTTTTATAAAAAAATAATAACATATACCATTTGGTTCTAGAAAAAAGCATAAAAAATAAGCTTATGAAAAGAAAACCAATACTTACTGTTTTACGCACTTCTATCCATTCTGTTAAAATTTTAATACCTCTTTCGCCTCAAGAAAATATACATATCGACCAATAACCGATGATTTCATAATTTCTTTTGTTGCGCGTGTATAAATCTCCATTTGTTTTGCATAACGTTTTTGGAAAACAGAGCGCATCTCATCAAATGATTTCCCACCCAAACGATCTGTTTTAAAGTCTAAAACAATCCACCCTGTTTCCGTTTCAAACAAACAATCTATAATACCTTTTACATATAATTTCTCATTTTCATGTTGAATATGCGGATATAATTCTTCAATTGGAATACCAAAAATAAATGGAAGCTCCCGATAAATTTTAGAGGACTGACATAAACTTTGACCCATTGGACTTTTGAAAAAATGCACAAGCTGATCTACTTGAACGGCTTCCGCCTCCTCCTTAGTCAACATTTCTTTTTGCAGCATCTGGTGAATTTGTCGGGCAATACCTTTTTTCGTTAAATCATCCTTTAAATTTAAACTTTGCAACACAAAATGTGTAGCCGTTCCAATTTGTGCCGCTGTCAATATTTTTTTCTTTAAAAATACGGGCGGTGCAAACCGCTCATTGGTGCCAATTGAAAATGACTGCTGAAATCCGGTCACAGTCTGGTACTGCTCCTTTTCATTTTCCAATTGCTTGCGTTTCATTTCCGTTGCCGATGTATGTGACGCAATTTGTGTTAATGCCTGATAGGGATAAACAAACTGCAATCGTTTTTCAATTTCTTCAGACACCCAAACATCATTCAATGGTCGCCGAGCTTGAATTTGCATAAAAATTTCTGAAGAATCCTGTGCCAGTTTTTCTTCCTTCCATTGAAGTGTACAAGACTTAGGCAGATATATCGTTAGATGGATATCATCTGTTCGCCAAACCGCACCATTTACAAGTGGTATTTTCCCATAAAGTGCCGACATGATCCAATCCAAATAGCTGGTTGCTTCACCGCGCATATAGATGGGTAACACACCAAAGTCATTTAAGCTTGTTTCAGCCATCTGCCATTTTTCTTTTTCTTTCTCCAAATTTTTTACAGTTCCGATTAAAATGAGCTTTTCCTTTGGACGTGTCAAAGCAACATACAATACACGAAGCTCTTCAGAAAGCTGTTCCAAACGAAGTTCCTCTTTAATGCCCATTTGTAAAAAAGTTTCATATTCAATTCTTTCTATTCCATTACGGTATGCCAAACCAATCCCAGCTTGCCGGCTGAGCACGTAAGTGCCATATAAATCACGCAAATTAAATCCTTTCGATAGTTGACAAAGAAATACAATCGGAAACTCCAATCCTTTACTTTTGTGAATGCTCATTATTCGAACAACGTTTTCCTGTTCTCCAAGCGCACGTGCCTCACCCATATCTTCACCGCGCTTTTTCATTCGATCAATAAAATGTAAAAAGCGAAATAATCCTTGCATTGAAGTTTGATTGAAACGTTTGGCTCGATCATACAGTGCCTGAAGATTCGCTTGTCTTTGTTTTCCGCCAGGCAGCCCCCCAACAAAATCAAAGTACCCGGTTTCTTCAAACAACAGATGAATCAATTCAGGTAACTCCATCTGAGCTGCATACCTTCGAAACTGATCCAACTTTGTTAAAAATCCAGAAAGACGCTGAACGGACGTTGTATCCACACGTAAAGAAGGCGCTTTTACAAAAGCTTCACAAGCTTGATAAAAACTATCTGAGTGGTGGGTTAGACGAATTTCTGTCATAACCTCTTCTGACAAATGTACCATTGGAGAACGTAGCACAGCAGCAAATGGGATATCTTGTAACGGATTGTCAATAATTTTCAGCAAAGAAAGCATTACCCGGACTTCAATTGCATCAAAATATCCTTTGGAAATTTCACCATATACACCAATGCCCGCCTTTCGCATTTCTTCCATCATTTCAGGTACACCCGTCATCGCCCGAACCAAAATAACAATGTCACGATATTGAAACGGACGCCGTGTTTTCGCTTTCGCATCATAAACCATAAAATTTTGTGCCTTAAGCTCTTGAATTCTTTGAATGATCAAACGTGCCTCCAAGCGGTACCGCGTCAAATCTTCAAAAGTTTCCTCTGCACCTAGTGGTTCCTGCTGATCATCGGATTCCAATTTCATCTCATCTGCCTGGTCAATCAACCACAGCTCAGTTGACATATCAGAACAATCAGGATAATCAGCTCCCAAATAGAGTCTGGCCGTTTCATCGTATACCACATTACCAAGTGCAGCATCCATTAATCGTCCAAACAGAAAGTTGGTTATGCCCAACACCTCCTTTCGACTGCGAAAATTTTGAGACAAATCAATTTTTAAACCGCTACCTTTTTTCTCATAAGAAAAGCTTGCATATTTTTCCAAAAATAAGTCTGGCTCCGCCAAACGAAAACGATAAATCGATTGTTTGACATCACCAACCATAAACAAATTCCCACCACTCTCTTTTGATCGTGAAACAGCCTGCACAATCGCCTCCTGTACACGGTTTGTATCTTGATATTCATCAACAAAAACCTCTTCAAAAAATTGTGCATAATATGATCCAACCTCAGAAGGAGAAAAACTTTTTGTTTTTTCATCCCATTCCAATAAAATTTGCAGACAAAAATGCTCAATATCATGAAAGTCAACAAGTCCACCTTTTCTTTTTTCCTCCTGAAATGCGACCATAAATAGACGAGTCAACCGCACCAGTTCCTTAACCATCGGATAAAGTCTCCGAATGTCCGCCAAGTGTTCGGATTCCTTTTTTGTAAAAAATCTACATAAATTTTTATACACCTTATCCTTGACAATAGCATAAAATTTTTTTGCCTGTGAGATCATTGTTTCATCATATTTCTTTTTACTTGCCGCTGGCAGACGTTCAAATGTAATCGCAGCAAATGCTTGCTCAACTTTTGACCAGTTTCCTCTTTGTACAGCTTCTGACAAGTCGGCAAACATCTGTCTTTCTTTCACAAAATGTGGAATATACACATCAGGACCACCAGGTACATCACAAAAACGCATCGCAGCCTGCAATGCTTGAACTGCTTGATCACTATAACGCGAAATCGCTGCCAGTACATAGACTGTTGGTATATAATCAGACAGCCGACTTTTTGCATTTACATGATATCCAGCCAAAATTTGTTCTAAATATTGATCGGGATGCGGATTGGTAATCGCAAACCGATACATCGTCCCAATCATTTCCTTTAAAGATACATCGTTTCGATCTGAGGTATAAGCATCCACCAATTGAAAAAAAGCTTCATTATTTTCTTTAGCATATTGTTTCTCCAATAATTCTTCAAGTACCTCGTCTTTTAAAAGCTCCATCTCTGTTGAATCTCCAATTCGAAACGCCGGATCCATATCAATTTTATAGTGATATTCACCAATTACTTTTAAACAAAACGCATGAATGGTCGAAATATTTCCGCTTGAAAGCAATCCAATCTGCCTTCTCAAATGTGCGGAATTCGGATTTTGAATCAATTCCTTTTCAATGGCGACGGATAAACGATTTCTCATTTCTCTTGCTGCCGCATCAGTAAAGGTCACCACTAAGATTTTATCGATCTCAATTGGATGCGTTGGATTGATAATTTTTTGAATAATCCGCTCGATTAAAACCGCTGTCTTTCCACTTCCAGCAGCTGCACCGACCAAAATATCTTCTCCCGTTTCATAAATTGCTCGCCACTGCGGCTCTGTCCATATCGCATCAACGGGTTTGGTTGGAATGATTCGTTCCATTTTTCATTTGCTCTCCTTCTTTAAAGATTCGTGTCAGCACATCCTTATCACTCATTTTCTGTAAATATTGATACTGATTTTCCTCTAATCCACGATCAAATTGACAGACAGAACGATAATTGCAATATACACATGGCGTTTTTCCACCTAATTGTATTGGCTTTAAACAAATTTCCCCATCTAAAATGGCCTGCCCTGATTTTTTGAATACCTTATGTACATAACTCCGTACACTTTGGAAATCCGCAGTAGCAAGCACTGCACTACGAGCCGAAAATGTTTCATCCTTTTTCAACTCAGCTGGTACAATATTTGATTTCCCGCCCTCAATTTTCAAATCCATATCCATCTCACCAATAATTTCTGGATTTCCAATCAGCACACCATTCATTCGATAACATTTTAAACGGTCAAGCTCCAAATCCGCCAAATGTAGCAAGCCATCCTGCCGTTTGAGAAACGGTCGATGCACATGAAAGTATAAAGCACCTGCTGGGATCGGTTTTTGACCGTTCATTCTCATCGTTTCCACAGCAACATCCAAATAAGTTAAAAGCTGAAGCGCAAGTCCGTAATAAACCTCATTCCAACTCAGCTTTTTCTCGCCAGATTTGTAATCAACAATCCGAACATATGATTGACCATGAATCGTTGTCTGGTCAATCTGATCAATTCGTCCTTTTAAATAAATTTTCTTTCCATCAGGCAGACCAATGGCATAGGTATGCATCTGCTCTTGCTTGCCAAAAGTCACCTCCATGTCATATGGATGAAATTGACTTTTTTTTGCATGAAGCTTCAAAATCCATGCCACTTGCTTTAAAACCTTACGCAACTTATTAAGCATATAAACATAACGCTTTGAAGTCATAAATATATTTTTTTGTACAAGGGGAGCAACCTGCTCAATGGCTTCATCCACAAAACGTGCTGCTTCCTTCTTAGAAAGCTCTGCCCAACCTAAATTTGATACTTCCAAACGCCGAAACATTTCCTCTATGCATTGATGATAAAAATCGCCAATATGACTCATTTCAATCGCATATACATCTCTTTCTTTTAGCCCCAGTCCATAACGTAAAAAATGCTGATATGGACAACGATTAAAGCTTTCAATTCTAGAAATGCTTACTTCAAGCTCTGTACCAAATAACCTTTCTGTGACATTTTTTGAAAGTCTTTGTGGCTCATTTTTATAAAATAAACTCTCTAGGGCAGATGCTTTAAAATTTCCTGCTTGAAAAAAATGATTCATCTGCAAATACTGATACACTTCAAACCAAACCGGATGAATTTGCCCTGTTTTTTTATATGCTTGCAAAGTGCGAATCCAATATGTAAAGGTGGAATTCTTTTCAGTAATAAAATGCCGCTCATTTTCTTCATTCGCTTCCATTGGCTCACTTGGAAAAAAATATTTATGAATTGTCGGAATCATTTCCTCTATACGGCGAATAAGTATAGAAGGAACAAGTGCCCGACCTTCTTCATTGGCAAGCGGCACTGTCAAATACAAACGCTCCTTTGGCAGTGTCAAGCCCATATAAATCATTGTATGATCATTAAAAGTTCTTTGACGTGCCGAATAATCCAAACGAATCCCGGATTCTTTCAATCGTTCGCGTTCATATGTACTCAACACACTGTTTTCTGTTACTACCTTTGGATATTCTCCTTCATTCACACCAATCATAAATACAATTTTTTTATTCCGATACCGAGAATGCTCCAAATCCCCAACAATTACTTGATCCAATGCAACCGGAACAAATGAAAATTGCAATGCGGAAAATCCAGATTCCAACAGGCGGATCAATATTTCGTTTGAAAGTTGTTCTTCTCCCATCATTTCAACCAGTTGATCCAATAATGCCATCACCGCATCCCAAACCTGAGCATGCTGATTGGCTTCCTCAAGCCTTCCTTCACTTTCAGCATTTTTTCTCCATTCTTCTAAACGCTCAGTAACTCGGATTTCCATTAAAAAATGATAAAGACCAATCATTTTATCTTGAACAGTCGCATTTTTCTTCCTAAAACAGCGAAACAAACGCGAAAGCGGTGTATAAATATCTTCTCGCATTTGCTTTAAATCTGCCTCAATGGCTTTCTCCTTATCTGTTTGTTTTCGAAAAGACAAATCACCATAATAAATTTTTACATAACGAAATGCCTCCGGATCTCTCCAACGTTTTTCTCCATAAATCCCATTCGATAAACAAAAATTTTCCAAAAAATCAATTTTATATTGCTCTTGTTTTTTTGTAAGACCACTTTGCCAAAATAATCCTGTTTTCAAAAGACGAAATACCGCCTCATAACGAAAATTGGTTTGAAATACAGCAAAAACGGCTCGAAGCAATTCAATAAATGGATGTGCAAGCATTGGATTTTTTGCATCCAAATAAACTGGAATATGAAATTTTGCAAAAATATGCCGAATCAAATCTGTATAAACATCAGAATTTCGAACAATAAGAATAAAATCCCGATAACGATAATTAAAATCTCGAGTTAAATGCAAAATTTCCCGAGCAACGCTTTCAATTTCTGCCTGACGATTTGTGGCTGTAAATAAATAGACCGCACTGTCTTTTTGATAAGACTGCGGTGGATATAGATCATAATTTTTTTCAATATGCTGTAAAGAAGCATGTCTTTTGCTAGTCTGCTTTTGGATACAGATATCTGGTAATACCGAAATCTTGCGATCTAAGGCTACCTGCATCAATTGCTGATATGTTTCTTCCATCATATAAAACAAAGTATTTTCCTGCATTTTTTGCACATGGTTTCTATCTAATGTTAAAACAACGGAAACCCGTGAACAAACTTGCATCAATGCACCTAAAACTTCCAATTCTTGTGGTGTAAAATCATAAAAACCGGCAACATAAACTTGCGTGTCTGACATCTTTTCAGACATTGAAAGCTGCCTTTCCAATTCCTTTAAACGATCAGTTCCATCTAAATATTTTTGCTCAAGTGCACGTTCAAAAGATGTATATAGTAATTTTAAATCTTCTAATTTCTTTTCTAATGTTAAATCTTTGGCCTCTTTTGCTGCACAAATAAGCATTGGCAAGTCAGACGCATAAATTGAGAAACGCTTGAATTCAGCAAAAATTCGTTCTATCTCTTCTACAAAACCATAATGGTTTATGGAGCGTTGATAAATTTGCAAATCTTCTTTTTGTTCCTCAATCACCTTACGAATCAACATCCAAATTCCAACCCGATCAATATAGGTTTTCACACTCCCTCCAACTTCCTGCATAACCCACCATGCCAAACGTTTGAAACTAACAACTTGTACACGCATCATTCCACTAAACTCTACATCATTGACAAATTCATATTCCATTTGAAAAACCATTTGATCTGGAACCAAAATATAAATGGTCGAACCGAAAGGATCACGCAGTACCTCATTCTTAATTTTTTCCAAAAACCATGTATGTTTCCCGCTATCAGCACGCCCGTAAATTACTTGCAAAGCCATGTTAAAACCTCTCTTACATCATGAAATTGTAATCTTCAACTGTAATACACCATTTTCACCAATGAAATCCTTGCTTCAAGCGAAATGCCTGATTTTCTTTATACTCATGATCTGAATCTAAATCACATAATCCTGACTATTTCAATACATAAATTTTTAAATAACATATAAATACTTTTAAAATAAACAAAATACTTTATTCTATTTTTCATTTTTCGTTTTTTCTTGCGTATTCTGATGAAACTGATATTTTTTTTCTACCCATTTTCCCAACATCCAAACAAGCCCAATTAAAATAAAAAGCTTAACAGATTTTATTGGCTCTGCAATCATTGCAGTAATGTCACTTCCAATAAAACTTAAAGTGAAAATCATCACACATTTTCCAAATAAAGCTGCAAGCACAAATTGAAAATAATTCATTCTTGAAAGTGCACCAACAATATTAATCAGTATTGATGGCGAAAAGGGAAAACAAAGTAAAATAAATACTGGACCAAAACCATGCCGTTCAATCCAATCCAAACCATGTTGAAATTTCGGATAACGATGGATAATATGTTCCAATCGCGAACGTCCAAATTTACGAATAAAATGAAAAACAAGGATGGTTCCCAAAACAGAGCCTAGCCAAGTATAAAAAAAGCCCTTCCATAAGCCAAAGGCTGCTGCATTGGCAAACGCAATAACGATTAACGGTAAAAAAGGAAGAAATGCCTCAATAAAAGGTAAAACAATTCCAACAAGCGGTCCACCTGCAGTCGCATACGTTTGCATCATCTCTTCAATATTTTCGGATGTAAACAATGCCCAAAATGTTTCAAAGTCCAAATGGTTCACCTTCTGTGTTTATTTTCCTTATAGTAACATATTCTTCCTGGTTTTTGCATGCTATGAATCATCTTTATTTCTTCCGTACATTATGTAAGGATAAAAAAACATTCTCCTTAGTAATGGATTTGGGAAAATAAATGAAATTGGTACTCAATGTTGTAGCTCGTAGGGGAATTTTTTGCTGTATGCGAAGCGTTTGGAAAGAATGGATTTTAGAATAGATGTACGTGACAGTTGAACTTCCAATGTATTTTTAGAAATGTTATAAAGAATTTTTTCTCCATTCAAAAATGTAATCTCCGACTGATTGTAGGACATGCGCTTAAAATGCGCAATATGTGCATTTGAAAACCATCCACAAAATTCTTGAGTGGGCGATAAAGATGGAAAAAAATAAACCTCATGGTATGGATTGACTGCAATTGGCGGCTTTCTATTCACCTGAATCAATTCTTTTGTTGCATCCCTTCTTCCTTTGTAGCTTGCTCCGTAATAAATGCAGGATGCTGTAACAATATATGTTGGCTTACAATGAACAACCAATTCTCTCCCTTCTTCTAAAACTTTCGTTCCAATTTTCCCATCTTCTAGAAAAACTGGTAATAATGCCATTGTCCCTTTATGGATAAAGTACATTTTTATTTTTTCATCCATAAAAATTCACCTCCTAATCCTATCACTACCATTCTATCATATTTCTACATATTTTGTCATTTATTTCTAAAAAATTTTAAATAACATTATTAGATAAAAAGAAAAACTATGAAGTATAATACTATCATAGTTTTAATTTTCTTGTTTTTTATTTAATTTATCAAGCATTTCTAAACGTTCCATTAGTGGTGGATGATCATAACGCAGCCATTTAATCAAATTGGGTGGATTTACCTCTGCCAACGAATTTCTTGCCAATTGCTGAAAAGTTTGAATGCCTGCCTGCGGATTTTTTGTTATTTTTACTGCGTATGTATCACATATTCGCTCATCTTGTCTGGAAACCCAATTGGTAATCGGCGTTGCAGCAAAAGATACAATGGATGTAATCAATAAAATCAGCGGCCAAACTGCAAAGCTTCTCCATACCCTTTTACCATTTTGATACATATGCTTCTTCTCTAGTTTTCGAATGATATAACCGCATAGCCCGAAAGAAAAAAACGACAAAATCAATTCAACCACAATATTTTGGTAAATATCTTTATGAATGTAATGACTCATCTCATGTGCCATAATAAATAAAATTTCGTTTTCTGTCAGTCCATTTAATGTTGTATCCCACAGAACAATCCTTGTATTCGAACCAATTCCAGTTACATAGGCATTCATTGCTTTTGTTTCATCTGACATCTCTACTTGATATACTTGATCAGCAGGAATATTAGACGTTTTGGCCAACTCCAATATTTTTGCTTCTAATTGCTTATTTTCTATTTCTGAAAAGGTTTGGTACAATGGATCAATAAGAACTGGCTGGATAAATACAACAAATAAGGTAAACGGGATAGACAATAACCATGCATATAACCACCAGCGTTTGACACTTTTTTGCATCAACCAATACACAATAAAAACAAGAACAAACATCATCAAGCCAGAAATCCAAAAATCAAGCCAAGCTTCCTTCATAAAGCTATGAAAAGATGCAACGGAAATTCCAAACATCCGATTGATCCAATAAGAGCATAGAGAAAATGGTAAATCTACAATAAAAGCCAAAATGGAAAAATAAAAAGTAAACACTGCAGCTTGGACGATCGAAAATTTTGAGATCTGCTGTGCCCAATGGTCAAATCTTTTAGCAATCCCAAGTACCAAAATTAAAAACAGCACAAGAAATTCAAACGGAATCTCTAGCAAATACAAAAAATTCCTAAATGACATATATCGGCTGCTCTCTTTTAGCATAGTTTGATCCATAAACATCGCTGGATCTGCCATTGTACCCATTAAATCATCTGGTATAGACGTATCTGCATAAATGAAAATATACCAATAAGCCAATGCTGCATAAATGACAAAAAAAATGAAAGACCATTTGATGTACTTCAAAAAAAATCACCCCTTTTCGCATACTATATTGTATTGCGGACAAGGCGCGATATGCTTGTTTTTATCGACGAAAAGAAGGAAAACAAGGATCAAACATTGTCACATATGACGGCAACTGAATCAATTTTCCAAATAACTAGTAGATTCATATTTTTATTCTATTAAAATAACAACCTAAAATATTTTGTCAAATCACATCAGGGGAAGCAGATTCAAATTTTTTCATTACTACGGGCAGCTGCCCAATTAAATCTGTTGCCAGCATTGTCGTTTTTGCAGCTGTTTGTGCCCAATAATCAGCACATTGACCATGCAAATAAACTGCATTACACACTGCTGCTTCCACATCTGAATAATAACTAAGGAAGGCAAGCAAAATTCCGGTTAAAGTATCTCCAGTTCCACCTTTGGCAAGTCCAACATTTCCGGTTTCAATAACAAAAACACGCCCATTCGGAAATGCACATACCGTTTTTCTACCTTTTAATACAATAATAACATGATTTTTTTGTGCATAATCAGCTGCTACTGCCAGACGATTTTCTTGAACATACAAAACAGAATATCCAGTAATTCGGCTCATTTCCTTTGGATGCGGAGTTAAAACAACCGCTCCTTTTCGTTTCTTTACAGAATAAACCCGTTTTTGTAAAGCAGCAGCATCAAGGATCAGTGGAATATCCATTGCAAGAAAGTCGTCAATTTTCTCTTGCAAATTCGGTATATGATCCAAACCTGGACCAATTGCAATCGCTTGATAAGATGCAAATGCTTCTTGGGTAAAACACCCATGCCATACATCATATCGATAAGAACATTCTGAAAGATGAGCAGCAATCACTTGTGCAACATATTTTGTTGTTCCAACTGTTAATTTTCCAATTCCCGCCCGCATAGCCGCCGTTGCAGATAAAATTGCACAGCCAGGCATCTCATCTGTCCCAGCAATCAGTAAGCCTGTACCAAAACTACCTTTATGCATGTTGTTATTGCGATGAAAGAATCTTTCCTGAGTATCTGCTTTCGTCCAACATTTCCAAGAGCCCATTTGTGGCAATCCAATCGATAAACATTTTTTTTCACCATAAAAATCCATACTTGGCTCCAAAAAAGCAGATGGCTTCAAACCATGTAAGGAAAGTGTTAAATCTGCAGATACAGCAGCTTCGACTTTTCCAGAATCCGCCTGTACACCTGATGGAATATCCACTGAAACTTTCCATGCTTTTTCACAATTTATCCAGTCAATCCACTGTTTGATTTCTTCACGTAGAGGATAACGGATTCCGATTCCAAGTAGAGCATCTACAATTACATCATATGAATGAGAAATTTCTCCAACATCATATCCAACCTGTTGGTAATACTTAAAATGTGCCGTTGCACACCTGCTTTCTGGTGTACCCAACGGAAAAACCAAATCCACCTGGTAACCATTAATTTTTAATAAACGCGCCAGCACAATGCCGTCACCACCATTATTGCCCTTACCAGATAAAACCAAAATACGACTGCTTTTTGTTATATATTTTTTTATCGCGTAAAACAAAGCAGTCCCTGCTGTTTCCATAAGTGTAAAAGTTGGCAAGCCAAGTTGATCGGCTTCTTGATCCATTTTTTGAATTTCTTTCGCAGGATAAATATACAAACCAGTTTCCCCTTTCACCATTCTTTTGATTTGATTATAAAACGAAAAATGATTCTTGTGAAAAATGACTGAACCAAAGTATTTTGATTTTATAATAAACAATATGGGAAAAAAATGAACGTTTATTTTTATCAAACTTTTTGCTTTTGCCATTTTATACAATACAAAACTTTACCAATAAAAATCAGTTAAACAAAAGAAAAGAGATAGAGTCCAAAGCAATGCTTTCGATCCATCTCTTTCTTTTGACCGTTCTTTATCCTTAAGGTTTAATTAAATTTGCTAAAGAGTCATAACTCATAAATTCATTTTCCCCAGTTAAAGTTTTTAAGAACAATACAATTTTATCCACATCTCCCTGATTTGGAGACGGCTTATTCAATTGATATTTAAACATTGCCTTTACTGCAGCATCTAAAGTTTCTTGTGAACCATCATGGAAATAAGGGGCAGTTAGTTCAATATTTCGCAATGAAGGTGTTTTAAATTTGTATTTATCGCTTTCATTATTGGTAAATCCGAATAATCCTTCATCATCCGCACTAATTTCAGTACCACGATCTGCATAGTAATCTGCAGTAATTCCTAAATATTCAAAAGACTGCCCGCCCATGCTTGGTCCGACATGACAAGTTGCACAGTTATTTTCCTTAAATAATTCATAACCAGCAATTTCATCTGCACTTAAAGCATTGGTATCTCCTTTTAAATATTGATCAAATCTGCTGTTTGGTGTAATCAGAGTTTTCTCAAATTCTGCAATGGCATCTGTAATGGAATTTTGCGTAATACCTTCTGATCCATAAATTGCAGCAAACTCATCAACATATCCAGTATCTTTTTGTAATTTCTCAATAATTTGGTTAAAATCAGTTGAACCCATTTCAACTGGATTCAATGGTGGTCCAGCTGCTTGTTCTTGTAAATCTGCTGCACGTCCATTCCAAAACTGCTGGATATTATAAGATGCATTATATACAGTTGGTGCATTGATGCCGCCAAATTGCCCGTCAATTCCTTCAGAGAATTTTAGATTATCTACTCCACCTGTGTTTAACACATGACAAGTTGCACATGCTACAGTATTATCAGCAGACAACCGTGTGTCATGATAAAGCTTTAAACCCAATGCAGCTTTTGCTTCATCATACGGAACTGAATCCGGAAGTGGTGAAACAGCATCGTTAGCGAATTCCGCTACTGCTAAGCCATTAGAATAATGTGTAGCGCGTGTGGTTTGAACCCATTCTGTAATAATGTCTTTTTCTTCATCATTATACCCTGTTCCCCAGTGCATAAACTTATAATTGGCTTTAGGCATTGATTCGTTTAGCATACTTTGTTCGATTTTTGCCAAATCAACCTGTGAAACTTGTTCTCCAGCCTCCAATTGTTTTACAACGGCTTCCAGATCAATATAGCGCAAAGAATTCGTTCTATCGGTTTCAATTATGCCGCTGATAATTGGAAAATTCTCATACCAAACCCCTTCTGGATTTGTAGAATGACACGATAGACATTGATTGTTTTTAATAATTTGCGCAACTTTCCCTTCCGTTGTGTTCGCAGTAATTGGCTTTCCTTTCTGTGCCCCCACAAAGAAAATACCGCCAACTAAAACAACCAGAACCACTACAATAGTAATTGCAATCGTTCTTCCTTTCATAAATCTCACTCCCATCTTTTTCTTTTACTAGAAAGCTATTTTAGATTTATACTTTCTAGAAAGATAATATCATATAATAATATTTTTAAACCAAAGCTTTGTGACAAATTATTAAACTTACTCACGCAAGATTATTACAGATTTTTCATATAAACCAATTTTGTAATCATTAGTAATTCATATTTTCTATTAATTTTTTCTGAAGTTGGTAGAAGGAAAGAAGCTGGGAAAAAAATTTAATTCTAAAGAAAAAACGAACAATCTATTATAATTTTACATGAAGTTTTATACCCATTTGTTTTTTGACTGTATGAATTTGATCATTTAAAAATACTCATTTAATTAGAATAAAAATTCATGTTTTGTCCCACTCTCTTTCATACACTAGATAAAAATAATTGAATTCCATAATCACGACTTCCTATTCCCTTTATTTTGGGCATAAAACTGTTTTATGTAGCGTTACCTTTTCAATCACAAGGAAATAATTTATTTCTCATAGGCTTTTCATTAACTGGTTTACAAACAATTAGATAAAGCTCAATCCTTCTATGTTTCAGTTTAATAGAAAAGACAGATATTTTATATACCAAAAAATAATAAATTATAAAATAAAACAAAAATTTTTAAAGAAAAACTTTCAAGTAAAGAGAAAAATGGTTTACACATCTTCTTACTTAAAAAAGATAAAAATAAGAAATTGCACTGCCAATGTTTCTTTTAAACCGCACAAATTTTATAATGGATATGAAAAAATAACAACAGGCAGACAAAGAAGGAGGAAATAATGAGTAAAGTAGGTATTATGTTAAGTATGATATGTATCTTATCTTTTTACATCATCTTAAATTTGTATATTGGAAGAAAAATATTTCAATGGATTCGATTGTTTTTCCCATATATAAACAAAGCCGTGTATACAGTAGTTTATGGTTTTTTTGCCTTGTCACTGGTTATCGTTTTCTTACCATTGCCAACCATTATAAAAGGAACAATGAGCTGGATAAGCTCATATTGGATGGGCATTTTTATATACCTGCTTATTTTCTTTCTTATAGCAGATCTTATAATTTTACTTGGGCGTATGACAAAAATCATTCCAACTCCCATATCTCAAAGTATTCACTTTTATACCGGCTTATCTGTAATTTTGTTAACTGCTGGAGTTGTAAGTTATGGGATATATCATGCAAATCAGATCAAATACGTTTCTTATGACATTCATACAAAAGCAACAGCTTTATCAACCCGTATGAAAATCGTTCTAATCAGTGATTTGCATTTAGGTGCCGTAAATTCTGAAAAACGCCTGGAGAATATAGTAAAAAATATAAACAATCTTGAACCTGATATTGTTTGTATAGCTGGAGATATTTTTAATGACGATTATTATGCCCTGCAAAATCCTGAAAAAGCAATTGGTTTATTAAAAAGTATTACAGCAACCTATGGAGTATATGGTAGTCTTGGAAATCATGATAGCGGAAAGACATTTGATGAAATGATAAATTTCCTTAAGCAAAGCCATATCAAACTCCTGAATGATACATATGTAATCATTGATGGACGATTGGCTCTGTTTGGACGGGTAGACCCTTCGCCAATTGGAGGTTTCGGCGAATTAAAAAGAAAGGAGATTACAGAGTCTATAGCTTCACTAGACCCTAAGCTTCCAGTTGTAGTTATGGATCATACACCTAGCAACATCGAACAATATGGAGAAAATGTTGATTTGGTGCTGGCTGGACATACTCATAAGGGGCAAATATTTCCAGGTAGCTTAATAACAAATGCTGTATTTGTTGTAGATTATGGACACTATCAAAAGGATACTGTTAGTCCGCATGTAATCGTCACATCCGGTGTGGGCACTTGGGGGATGCCAATGCGGGTCGGATCAAATAATGAAATTGTAAGTATTAATTTACGGTAAAACCACAGCATTATGCCAAAATTTTTACTTAGAAAAATCGAATCGCTCATACATTCTTAAGGAAAAGAACACATACTTGTCTTGTATTTTCCTTTATGGATAGAGCTTTTTCTTATTCACTCAATGATTCCTATCGTTCCTATGAATTTTTAACCATGATGCAAATGAATATTGCTTTCATCTTCAATCAAAAGATTCTTTATCAATATGGAACACCCATATCTCAACCATAATAACAGGGCAAATAGACAAGGTCACTCTTGGATTTTGAGCGATTCTTGCTCTTTTCATATTTATATTTTGAGTAAATCTTAATGAAAGAAAAAATCTATACTATATACCATCCTTTGTAATTTCACAATTATACCCCCTGACCTTGTAATTTTAACATGAAAACAGATGATCACATAGGAGTGCATAATATATCTTTTGTATGTTATCTTCAATACAAATAATATATAGTTTTTGATCATCTTATATTGAATGAATGAAGAAACTCGTTACGTTGATTTGTCACCTTTTCATGTGAGCAGCACGGCATTTTTTGATCATTCTTTATGAAAAAGAGATGCCTCCTACTCGTTTTAACAATTATATACAATAAGACACTTACATGACTCACGACTCAATTTATTTTTCATTTTGAAAATGAATGGATTATTGTGTATATCTTGTAGCAATCATTAGAAAATGATATACCGTTAGAGCTATAAGATGTTTCTATTTTATATTGAAATAAATGATATATCGGTTGATATGAAATTGATTTAGTTCATCGTTCTGACCATTTGATAATGATCTATAATGAACATCTCAAATCATTAACGGTTTAATCTCTTTCTTTTTCGTCACATGCTACTTTATAAAACATTTTTCTGATCTAATCGATCTTTATCATTTCATTGACGCTTATACTACTGTATCCACAATCAAAATTTCTTCCAAAGTTACTTGAAACACTGTTGCCAAGATTACGAGATGATCAAGAAAGGGCAATGCCATACCGCTTTGCCACTTATAAATTGCCTGCGGTGTGGAAAAACCAAATACCGCTTGTAATTCTTTCACAGTGAATCCGTTTAATTCACGTAATCTAACAATATTTTTTCCTGTTTTTACCATATTAATGGTTGGCATAGAACACATTTTTCTTCCTCCTGTTTCTGCGTTACAGACTAGAAACAGAAATTTCTAATCTGATGCCTTAAAATTATAAATCGGCTTGATAATCTCAATAATTTCTATAGTATCATCAATAACAGCCACAATATCCTCTAATGCTTTATATGCCATTGGAGCTTCATCTAATGTTGATGGATTGACCGAAGTTGTATACACCCCTTGCATTTCATGATGGTATTCATCCATATTTAATGTTTCCTTTGCCTTTCTTCGTGACATCAATCGACCTGCACCATGCGGAGCAGATTGATTCCATTCTGGATTTCCTTTTCCAATGGCTAGAATGCTTCCATCACGCATATTGAGCGGAATCAATACTTTTTCACCTTTATGCGCTGAGATAGCACCCTTTCTTAAAATCATTTCATTTGTATCAATATAATTATGAATGGTATGAAACGCATCTACAGCAGTTAGACCTGTTCTTTCCAGCAATACCTCTGCAATGATTTCACGATTTCGCTTTGCAAATTGCTGACAAATTTCCACATCATGAAGGTAGTCCGCAAAATACGTGCCATAAAGAAAGCATAAGTCCTCTGGTATATTTGTTTCCTTTTGATCCCATGAAATGGCTTGTAACGCTGCCTGAATTTCCTTTTTTCTTCCTGTTTCTTTATATTCTTGAATGATTGCATCCCGTTTTTGAAAATATGTTTCCTTCCCTTTGTTCAAATCAATTGCTAGTCTCTGATAAAGCTCCGCAACTTGTTTCCCCAAATTTCGGCTACCCGTATGAATGACCAAATATTTTGTTCCATCCTTTGCTTGGTTAACTTCAATAAAATGATTACCACCTCCCAATGTGCCAAGGCTTCGTTCTAAACGCTTTGTATTTTTCAAGCTTCTGTAACAACGTAACGACATCAAATCAAATCGCTCCCGTCTACTCTCCCAAACACGCTTACCAGAAGGGACAAAATGCGCTGCTGTGTCCAACTTTTCAAAATCAATTTCTGTTTTCCCAAGATAAACCGTGTACATTCCACATCCAATATCAACCCCAACAATATTTGGAACCACTTTATCTACCACGGTCATCGTTGTGCCAACAGTACATCCCTTTCCAGCATGAACATCAGGCATAATACGGATTTTACTCTTAGCAGCAAACTCATAATCACACATTCTGCGAATTTGCTCAACCGCCTCCTTTTCTACGACTTTTGCATAACAGATGGCTGTGTTGATTTTTCCTTTGATTTCAAACATATATCTCATTTCCTTTCTGTAAAAATCTTTATGTTTTTGCACCACCTTGACACTATAAATAAAAAAAACCGCCTATCTCTCAAATAAGATAAGCGGTTTGCTTCATATCTGTGACAATGTTCTCCAAAAAGGAATTTTGAATCCGACTGACACAATATGATCAGCTGCATTATCTTATATGAGCACACAAAACTTAAGCCCTGTTTTGTAAGCAGCGCCTCATATCTTTTAATATTTAGATGATCTTGTGTCATTTTTGTATTCAACATGATTCTTTCCTTTCCGGACATTTGTATCCATATTTTTCCTCGTTTTTTTGTAAATATACCACGAAAAAAAACATTTGTCATTATATCTATAGTATAACGTTTATATAAAAGTAATTTTGATTTAAAATAATTAAAAAACAAATCTTTATGTCATAAAATCAAAAGTTTTGTTTTTTAAACTGCTTTTGTCTGAGTCTCGTTTACTCTGTTCTCTTTCTTATCTACATTTTTTCAAATTTCTTCTTAACCTCTATTTGAGACAGGCAAGCAAAAAGGCATATATCTTAACAATGGGTATTTCACTATAACCATGATCTTGTAACTAAGAAAATATCATGAAAAAATACTTGTTAGACAAATTCCATATATATTATAAAACAATTGTGATATATGGTAACTTTTCATAAATTTGCAATACTCTATATATAGAATAATTATACTTGCTATTTTATTTTCTAGTTCCCTCTTTCAAATACGAAAAGCTTCTATTCAGGATTCTCTCTCACTCTTACAACCCCAAAGAATGTTCGTTTTTTACTTTACACATTACCTAAGCATCCTTATCCTAGAAAGGATATGATCCACTTCGCTTTTTAGTCAATCTGCATCAAGCTCCTCGGTTCACCTTTTTTTGCTTTATAATCTATCTTTTTGAAAACTTACTAGAAAGAGTAAAGAAATGGTTTATTGGTCCGCTACCTTTACCTAAATTAAGCTGTGCACTAAGGGCACCTGAAATATAATCTTTTGCTCTCTTGACAGCTTCTTCAAGTTCAATACCTTTTGCCAGATTGGAAGCAATTGCAGAAGAAAGTGTACATCCTGTACCATGTGTATTGGGATTGTCAATTCGCTTACCCTTAAACCAATACTTTTTACCATTCTTACAAAGAAGATCATTGGCATCATTTAAATTGTGCCCACCTTTGAGCAGTACACAGCAGTTGTATTTACTGGCAATCGTTTCTACGGCGATTTCCATATCTGAAACACATTCAATCTTCATATCAGCAAGAATTTCCGCTTCAGGAATATTCGGTGTAACAACCGTTGCAAGAGGAAATAACTTCTCTTTCAATATATTTACCGAATGATCTTTAAGTAATTTTGAACCAGATGTAGAAACCATTACAGGGTCAACAACAATATTCTTTGCCTCATAGTCTTTTAGTTTTTCTACAATAACCTCTACCAATTCTACTGAAGAAACCATTCCGATTTTTACTGCATCAGGGAAAATATCTGTAAATACCGCATCAAGTTGTACAGCAAGAAATTTTGGAGTAACCTCCGAAATGTCCAGAACGCCAAGCGTATTTTGAGCAGTCAAAGCAGTAATCACACTCATTGCAAATATACCATGAGCCGACATAGTCTTAATGTCTGCTTGAATACCAGCTCCCCCGCAAGTATCACTGCCTGCAATTGTTAATGCTGTTCTCATTATTTTTACCCCTTTATAAACATTAATTTTGTGAAGTGACAAAAAGTGGTGCCATTTTTGTATTTTTAGTTATGATTTCTAATACAGTTACTCATAAAAGACAAACCGTAGGAAAAAATTTTCTAAATCGTTATTTACAAATATTTACGGTTTTCTCTAAAATAACCTACTTACCTATCTTCTATATAGCCACGATAACCAAACCATTATCCTTTGCCGAACTGACAGAAAATAAGTGTATATTTTAAACTATATTCTATATATTATTTAAATTAAAAATATATATAATTATTGTTTGTTATATTAAAGGTTGTACAGATAAATATCATTTTGAAATGCTTTATAGTACTTAAACATTTCAATATCAGCATAGATCATTTCTTATCATTAGAAATTATCAAATTTATACAAACACCGAATGTATAAAACATAAAAAGAAACATCCAAATACCTTCTTTCAATATACTTCGGAAACGATAAAAATTCTCCAAACTCTTCATATGGCTTACCATATTTCAAGTTCGAATTTTGGCAAGGAATCATGTTTGTACAAATACACACTACTTTCCTCAAGACGATTGGATACAATATGTTAAAAAGATTATCCGCAACTTAGGCACCAAATTTTATAAGATAACACGCTATAAGAAATTCGCCTAAAGCACATAGAATCTGTCGTTTATATTAAAAATAGAGCCTGTAATTATTCTGCAACTGCTTTTTTTACAGCAGTCTTCAATTCCGCTGTTGCAGTTCTAATGTCTTTTTGACCATAGATCGCACCAATCACAGCAACACCACAGATACCGCTGCCTTTAAGCTGTTCAACATTATGCCTTCCAATTCCACCAATAGCAACAACAGGAATACTGACCGCTTCACAAATAGCTTTTAAGGTTTCATGGCTTACATCATCAGCATCTGCCTTTGATCTTGTAGCAAATACAGCCCCCACACCGAGATAATCCGCACCTTGCCTTTGTGCTAGAATGGCTTGTTCAACGGTTTGTACAGACACGCCTAAAATTTTATCTTGACCAATAAGTTCTCGTACTTGTTTTGCTGGCATATCTCTTTGTCCTACGTGAATGCCGTCTGCATCAGATTTTAAAGCAATATCTACATTGTCATTAATAACAAAAGGAACTCCATATTCTTTGCATAAAGCTTTCAATTCAATAGCCTGCTCAAGAAATGCTTCTGCGTCCAATTCCTTTTCGCGAAGTTGGAGAAATGTGATTCCGCCGTTAAGAGACGCTTTCACTTGATTGAATAAAGTATCATCTCCCAACCAACTACGGTCAGTTATGGCATACAGCAAAAGATCTTTTTTAGCACACTTCATACCTTGCTCCTGCCTCCAATATATCAGGTGTTAAATGGAAAATCTCATCAAAAATACGATTTTTATATGTCAGGTTACCTTCGTCTTTTTTTAGTTTAGCAAAAGCTCTCTCACCGCAAAGTCCCATTGCACAAACGGCAGCAGCACAAGCTTCTATGATGTTATCTTGGTTAGCGCCAATATATGCAGCAGTAATAGCACTCAACATACATCCAGTACCTGAAATTTTACTCATCATAGGGTGTCCATTCATAATAATATAAGCTTTTTGGCTGTCTGCAACAATATCGATAGCGCCTGTAATAGCAATCACTGCACCTACTTTTTGGGAAAATTCCTTCGCAAAGGCAACAACGCTATCCATATTGTCAGAAGTTACAGTATCACCTTTGTTCGCATCAACACCCTTTGTTGTATCACTGCCAACTGCAATCGCCTTGATTTCAGATATATTACCACGAATAACAGAAAAATTGATTTCCTCAATAAGCTTCTTTGTAATGTGGGTTCTATAAGAAGAGGCACCTGCACCAACAGGGTCTAATACAATAGGATGACCGTAATGATTAGAAATTTTTCCTGCTTCAAACATTGCGGGGATTGTACGCTGATTCAGTGTACCAATATTAATATTAAGTGCCGTACAAATGGCAGTAATTTCTTTCACATCTTCAATTTCATCCGACATAATCGGTGAAGCCCCACAAGCAATCAAGATATTGGCACAATCATTCACAGTTACATAGTTGGTAATATTGTGTACCAAAGGAATTGTTTTTCTTACATTTTCAAGTTGAGTTCCGAACATATTTTTCCTCCAAATCATCAGTGTTTGACAAATTTATGGTGAGAAATGTCTGTAAAAACAAAAAAAGAGCAAGTTATACCAAGTACGGTATACTTACTCAAGGCATTTGCATATTTTGTCCCTACGTTGGCATTATCCAAATCAGGTATATGGGTCGAAGGCCACACCTTCCTCTCAGCCTGTGTAACAAGCTCCCCTTAAATTGTCGCATATATTTTACATCCATTTATTGGAAAATACAAGTACTTTCATGAATTCTCTCATAAATAAAATCAAAATATCCTTGAGAAGAGTACATATTGTTCACATATTTCTTTATCAACAGAGACTTCTTTATAAACAGCAATATCAGAAAAGCTCCAAATCTTCGAATTGGCATTCAGCCACCAGTACCCGCGATCTTCTTCATCAGGAGCCGCAGCTACATAAAGCTCAATATCACTCAAGTCTGCTTTGTCAAGGGCGGTAGAAATCATCTCTCAGTTTCCAAATAAAACTGCCTTCTTCATCTTTTCCAGCGTCACGGCCTGTATAAAGAACAGCCCACCATTGCGTAGATCCGTCTTCCCTTGTGGCTGGAGAAATACCAGTGGACTCACAGACTCTCCTCGCAAGCGCAACAGATCCGGAGTTGTAGAAATTCTTTGTTTCTCCATATTTCACAGCCAACTGTGTGCAGGATGCCATGCCACCGTAATCCTTGATGCGCTTCATGATTTCAAGCGCTCCGGTAGTAAAGACAGATTCATCCTTCAGCAGTTTACTCCAATCATCAACAGAAAGACCAGGGTCATATTCTGTGCCATACCAATCGGTAGCGGCACCTGCAGTAGCATCTTTTTGCGAGTAATATCTGCTAATGTAGAAACCAACATCAATAGTCAGTGTCTTCAGTTTAGGATCGGGATAGCAGGTATCCGTGAGCTGAGACTGCAATAAATTCACCAGTTCAGTATCTGCTTTCAGTGCTATGCTGATCTCATCGTACAGCTTAAGAAAATTGCGAATATTATCAGCGTAGGCCCCCTTCTTGAAATGGTAATCCGACTCAAGCTCACTGGCAACTGTTTTAACCTCACCGAGCTTGTAGATGTAATACTTGTCTGGGTACCGAAGCCAGAGGTATGTGCTGATGGCGTTTTCATACTGATAGTGCTGTGCCGCTCCATTACCATATTTCTCCAAGAGGACGGTAGACTGTAACTTGAATGCATCCATCCGCTCGAACACATCCTTGCTCTCATCAAACAGTGCGATGAACATAGCACGCACCTCTTTGGGGGCGGATTTTGCAAAGCCAACGATCCTACCTTTCGGGAAGTTGTTAGCAGAAGCCAATAAGTTATAGGTCTTGTCCAATGCGCAGTTCAGCATTTCTGCAAAATCAGGAGCATTCACGTCTCAATTGTCCTGAAACCACTTCACGGCTTCCCATTTATATTTTTCCTCGCCCCATAGCTTTGAAACGAAGTTCTGCTTGTACTGCACCCGTACATCTTTCAAACGAAATTGCTCAAACATACAATCACCCCTTGCGGAGGCGCTGTCACTATTGCGGTTCTCCACTTAAATTACCAACACAGGACGCACCTGCTGACTTTTCTGTGTGGTGCAGTAGTAATTCCAATGTTCACATTTATCTTTCCACTCATCGGCTGCTTCCTGGAGAATCACCATATCGTCAATGGAATCCTGCTCCAGGTAGGTTATGATGATCCTGTCCTTCAATAGGCCTGATGCTCTGACCTCGTCCGGACGGACATCCACATCATGGCGGACAGACGAAATATTGCCCACAAGCCTGCGGAATCGCTCATCCGTGGCACTCATACCAATGACAATAGGCATCGCCTCAAAACCATCTGCTTCACTGCCTTTCAGAAATTTTTGCATGATGGTGGTGGCTCTTGCGGCATCTCTATTGTGCATCCCACGGTGTGCCTCGTCAATAATCACATAGAGATGGTCGCCTTTCTGTTCGGCAGTATTTTGCAATGTTTGCCAGATGGTATATGTTCGGCTGTCACCGCCGCTGACAAGGCGACTGGATTTTCCCAGCTTCTGCGTGTTTAGGAAATATATCATCCCATCATCAAGCATTTCCTGGTCAAAGGAATCGTCTTCGATGGTTACACACTGATTCGGACGGATTTTGTCCGCTTTTTGTATAATCTTTGTCTTTGACTGTTCATTCAACTGCGGCGAATCGGAAAGCCATACAAAGATCGCTTCTGGCTGCTCGATGGTGGTCTCCGTTCCGTTCAGGATATCCTCGATCACCGCTGTCATGACGATGGTCTTTCCGGAGCCTGTCGGAGCGCGGAACGCAATCACCTGCGGACGACCATCGACCTTATGATAAGCTGCGGCACTGTTTATCTTGGCAAGCAGCTTTGAAACGGCTGTCTGCTGAAAGGATAGAGGTTCGTCTCTCATCACGGTCACCTCCTGCTGTTGATTCTGAAATTATCCAGATAGTCTCTGTATAACTGATAAGTCTGTTTTACATCCAACCATCTGGACATGCTGCGGTAGTCCGCATCGGAGTCTGTCACAAGATAGACGGTTTCGATCTCCGGCTCATTCCCGACTTCATCGGCGAATTTCGCAAAGCAGCTGTTGTCGTTCAAAATCGCCATATGGTTTTCAGGGAGAACCATATATTCAGGGATTTTCTGGCCGGAAAGCTCCGGGGGGCATGGCCCGTAACAGCCCGCCTTCATCCATAAAGTAGGCAGCATTTCTCTGAACTGTCTGCCGATACGGACAGATGCCTTGTCGAGAAAACCAAGCTTAAAATATGCAGCATTCGCTTTAAAACCATCTGCCATAGGGCGGTCGCTGTTGAGATAATTACCTTTAAGCGGCTTGCCGTTCACATCATGTCCCTCGATGGAGCAAACCGTACGAGGCCATGTGACATAACGGGCGATACCCAGTTTCCCCCATTCCTCGTCGCCGAGCTGATAACCCTGCTTTTTCAGAGTCTTCGATTCTGCATCCGAAACCTCGTTGTTCGTCACCATGATGCATCTACAGTGTCCACCGTCCTCGGCATTAAGCAGATTGACCGCATGTAGCGTAGTACCTGAACCAGAAAAAAAGTCGACAATAAGGGCATTGGGCTTATTTTTTTCAAAATAGTTCAGACAATCGTGTACAGCATATAACGATTTAGGGAAATCAAATCTATCACCCAATAGAACTTTTAGAATCTTAGACCCAAAATCTCGAGCATCATATGTATCAAAAGACCATTGAGATTTCGGCATTATGCTATGTGTCTCAACATTTTCTGCTTCAACGCTTCCATCTGATGCGTATCCAGTTACAACAATTCTTCCATCAGCAATATCTTTAATTGTTCCGCTCATCAAATATTACATTACAAACTGTTGCGGTTTATCTGGCGTGTATTTTGCTGCCTTTACATAGCCTTTCTGAGCTCGATCACGACATTCTTTAGGAGTTCTCCCCACATCATTTCAGTGCCATCATCACGTACAGGGAAAACCGCAACACAACCATCTATTTGCTCTACAGCGAATCTATCCATTTCGTGCGGAATGGCGTCGCCCACTTTTACAATTTTATGGCTTTCTATATCAACGTATATTGGATAGAACTGAAATGGACGCGATGTGCGAATATTTGCTGCACTGCTTCTTCTGAAGGATTGCCAATGTATCGTTTCGCCTTTCTTTGCATAATCGGCATCATCAAGAGGTTCAAGAACGTAATCTCCAATCATTATAAAGAATATAAATTCGTTGACTCTGGTGAACGAATTCATTCGCGAGGCACCTTTTCTGCTTATATTGCTGCTCACCATTTGAATATTTGCTTCTGAAAACATCTCTTCCAACAAACAGCCAAGATGTAAATATTCCTTTTCATCAATCGTCACAATCAGCACGGAGTCCTTTGGATTCAGAAGTTTCTTTGCAAGTTTTAACCGCTTCTCCATAAAAGACAGCCACTTACTATGCCGATATGCATCACTTCCGTCCACATAGTCGTTGTTGTACTTCCAGTCCCATGCTCCCGTATTGTAGGGTGGATCGATATAGATACAGTCCACCTTACCGGCATAGAGATACTCCAACAGCTGCAAGGCATGGTAATTGTCCGCTTCGATCAGTGTATGCCAAAAGTCGCTGTCCGGCGCATTGCAGACCGTGTCGATCGGCTTCAGATACGGATAAATTGGCTCGCCAAATTCCGCAACGGTAACAAAATCATCCAGAGCAAACTCTGCCTCTGCGCAAAGGACACAATTGATGACCGCATCATGAAAGCTCTCTCCCAAAAGGAGCGTACTCAGACGGCACTGATCGATGCCGTAAAAGCGGACTTGAAAATCTGAGACAAACTATGAAAATCCGTGCCAATCCGAGAATAACAAAATTTCGGAGGTAGACATCATGAATGTAGTTTGGAAGTATCTGGACAAAAGAGCTGGGGCTGTTTCGGCGCTGAAGGATTTCGGCAGTATGAAGTTCATCGTCGAGAATACGGATGATGAGATAAAGGCGGCATACGACAAAATGTCAAGCTGCAGAGGTGTCCGCTATGACGGGATGCATATGAAGAATCTTAATACCGTTGAGAACAGGATCATAAACGGCATTGAGGAGATTGATGTGCTAAAGGAGCGTTATAGACAGGCGGTGGAATACATGGACTGGTTCGTTCCCGCATGGGAACAGCTATCGGAGGATGACCGCTATGTACTGGACATCTTCTACTGTAAGGACAACGAGTACGGCAGTAGTGTAGTGGACGGGATTGCGGAGCATTTCCATATTGAGCGGGCGTCCGCATACCGCAGGAAGAACCATGCCATCGAAAAGCTGACCTTCCTGCTGTTTGGCAAGCCCTAAACCCTTGTCCACTTTCTGAGACGATTTATCTATAATGGCGTGTTATACTGATATCGTAAAATAGTGAGCGGAACCTCATGGGAGCAATCCTGTGAGGCTTTCTTTATGCCTGGAAAGCGAGGTGAGCCGATGCCAAGAAAACCGAAACACCCCTGTTCTTACTCCAGATCCCCCCCCCGGCTGACGGACAGCAGGTTTTGCGAGGAACACCAAAGAATAGAGAACCAGCGGTACGAAAAGTACGACCGAGACCCCGCAGTCAAGCGTAGGTATGGTCAGGCATGGAAACACATCCGTGACCGATACATGAATACACACCCGCTTTGTGAGCAATGCCAGAAAGAAGGTAGGCTTACCAAAGCGGATCAGGTGCATCACATCAAGCCGCTGGCAGAAGACAGCGACCATAGTGAAACGAACCTGATGTCGCTTTGTTCTTCCTGTCACTCCAAGATCCATGCGGAGCGCGGTGACAGATGGCATGGAAAAAGCCACCCACAAAGGAATGGCTTTTAAATCTGGTGTTCAAGAATCCAGCGTAGTAAGTCTGTTGCTTCAATTTCTCCAGCTGTAAGCTGAAGGATCACATCGGAAAGCTCTGCCTGCAAATGCTGCAATTCAACACCGTTGAGTGCGAGGAACACCAGCATGGCGTGCGCGCCGATTCGCTTATTCCCGTCCACAAATGGATGGTTTTTGACAAGACCGAAGCAAAGCCGAGCTGCCTTTTGCTGAAGAGACGGATACATATCCTCTTTACCAAAGGTAAGGTTTGGAACGGAGCATTCAGCGCGGAGTCCAGCATTCCTTCGTCACGAAGACCGGATGAACCTCCTGTCTCAGTTATAAGTTGTTCATGAAGCAAAAGTATCTGAGATTTGGTTAGTCTGATCATTTAGCAAGCGCCTCATAAGCTTGGCGATTCTTTTCAATCAGACGCTTTGAAATAGACATGACATCCTCGTCGGCTGCCAACTGCTCCTGTTCAGCGGCAGAAAATTCCATAACAAGGTAGCGGGGAACATTGTTTTTTAATATGACTACTGCTCCACTTTCATCTACAAGTCGTGCTACCTTGGAGAAGTTCTGGTTTGCTTCTGTGATGGAGACCAGATTGTTTGTATTGATGTTCATAGGGAACCCTCCTTACTTTCGTTACTTTTATTATATCCAATAATAGGAGAAATTCAACCTATTTATTGCAAACTTTTTGTGACCTAGGGGCGGTCAAAATCTCTGCGGCTCTGCCCTGTAGGAACGGGCGCGGAGTCACGCGTACGAAAAAGGCGAAATCAAAAGGGTAATTAAGGGCGGCTGGCTGTGGCTGCTTATTTTTTCAAGGAAAGGGGCGAGAAAATGCCGACAAAATCCAATAACACAGGCGGGCGGGGCGGCGCGCGAGACCCGGTGCGGGAAGGAAGAGGTCTGCCGTTAAGGAGAAAGCCGAGAATGGCAATCCGGGCGGCAGGAAGCTGGAAGTGCTGGATATTCCCGAAGTCGAGGGTGTCGATATGCCAAAGCTCCATGAGTTTTTGTCTGCCAAGCAACGTGACGGAAGCACGCTCCAAGTGGAGAAGATATACACGGAAACCTGGAAGTGGTTAAAGAAGGTTGGCTGTGCGGCGAAGGTGTCTCCGCAGCTTTTGGAGCGGTACGCCCCATGTGCAGCGCCCGCTGGATTCAGTGCGAGGAGATGACCAACCGCATGGGATTCCTCTCCAAGCATCCCACCACCCAAAAGCCAATCCCGTCTCCGTTTATCAACATCGGCATCAACTACATAAACCCGGCTGTGCGGCTCTGGAACGAGATCTTTCAGATCGTAAAGGAAAACTGCAGCACCGATTACGGCGAGGTCTCTTCCCAGGACGATTTGATGGAGCGTCTGCTCCAAGCAAGGAAAGGATGAAGCCATGTTTGAAAAAGTAAATCCGTGCCACCCGGATAAGGTGGCTGACCGCATCACCGGTGCCTTGGTGGATGCAACGTGCAGAAAAGAAGAAAATCCCAGGAGCACTGTGGAAGTCCTCATCGGCCACGGCGTCTGCCACATCATTGTGGAAAGTTCCGTTCACATCCCACAGGATGAGGTGGACGTTATCGTGAAGCGCATTGCTGGAAATCTGCACATGGATTATATGGAAGTGCCGCAGACGGACACCTCGCTGGGAAACAGGCAGACGGAATCCACTGCGGCGATAACGGCATCTTCAAGGGGATGCCTGTGACCGAATAACAGAAAGTCCTCTGCGAGATCGCCAAAAATGTGTATCACACTTATCCGTATGACGGGAAGTACATTCTGGACCAGGCTCGGCTCATCCTCTGCCAGAGCAACGCACCCACAGAGGAACTGCGGAAACGGTATCCGACCGCAGAAATCAATCCCTTAGGCAACTGGACAGGCGGCACGGACGTGGACTCCGCCGTCACTAACCGAAAGCTGGGCAGCGATATGACCGACTCCGTCACCAGCGGCGGACTGCATGGGGAGGAGCTCTCCAAAATGGATGTGTCTGTCAATATCTACGCTTGGCTGAAGGCACAGGAAACAGGCAGACCTGTGGAATTGTGCTGCGCTATCGGATACGATGCCATGGACGTCATTCCCTATAGTGAGATCGTGGAGACTGCCCGAAGATACATCCAGAGCCTTGGCGGCTTTGAGAAATTTTCGGAATGGGGGCTGGTGCGATGAAGACGACTACTGAAATGCAGCTTGTACCCATTTCCAAGCTGGTACCCTATGTGAACAACGCCCGCACCCACTCCCCAGAGCAGATCACGAAGCTCTGCTCCTCCCTCCAGGAGTTTGGCTTTATCAATCCCGCCATCATCAACCGGGATTTTAATGTGATTGTGGGACACGGCAGAATCCTGGCGGCAAAGGAGGAAGACATACAGGAGGTACCATGTGTCTTTGCTAACCACCTCACAGAAGCTCAGAAGAAAGCCTACATCATTGCCAACAACCGCATGGCGATGGATGCCGGATGGGATGAGGAGTTTCTGCGGGTAGAGATTGAGTCTTTGCAGGGCACGGACTTTGATTCCCTTCTCTATCCTTACCATTTCACCCGGTATTCCTAAGATTTGGGCGAAAACGGAGTTTTATATAAACAGTTTTTTATTGACAGCGGTACCTCATATGGGAACCGCTTTTTTCATGCGCGAAAGCGGGAAAGGACAGTATGACGACATGAAAGAATTCTGGAACCTGATTCAATTTGTTTTTACGGCAGTCGGCGGGTGGCCGGGCTACTTCCTTGGCGGCTGCGACGAGCTGCTGATCGCTCTGGTAGTGTTCGTAGCGGTGGATTACATCATGGGCGTGATGTGCGCCGTATCGGATAAAAAGCTGTCCAGCGAGGTGGGCTTAAAGGGCATCTGCCAAAAGGTGCTGATCTTCCTTCTGGTGGGGATCGCCAACATCCTCGATGTGCAGGTCATCGGGACAGGTAGCGTCCTTCGCACGGCAGTTATTTTCTTTTACCTCTCCAACGAGGGCGTGAGTCTTCTGGAGAACGCAGCACACCTAGGACTCCCCGTGCCGGAAAAAATCAAAACCGTTTTAGAGCAGCTCCATGACAGAGCGGAAAAGGAGGAAAATTCAATGGCTTACACAAACAGTTCACTGGTATCCTACACGAAACTCAGCCCCAACCACTCCGGGCAACGGACGCACGGCATCGACCGCATCACACCCCACTACGTGGTGGAGCAATGCTTGGTGGAGACGTTAGGCGGCATCTTCCTGCCCTCGTCCAGACAGGCAAGCTGCAACTATGGCATCGGCGCGGATGGCCGTGTCGGGATATATGTGGAGGAGAAAAACCGCTCCTGGTGTTCTTCCTCCAACTCCAACGACCAGAGGGCAGTCACCATCGAGTGTGCGTCAGACGCCACAGAACCGTATGCGTTTAAGGATGCAGTCTACCAGACGCTCATCAAGCTCTGCATGGACATCTGCAAACGCAATGGCAAGAGTAAGCTCCTGTGGCTGGGTGATAAAGATAAAACCCTTGCTTACTCTCCGAAGTCTGATGAGATGGTACTGACCGTCCACCGATGGTTTGCCAACAAGTCCTGTCCCAAAGACTGGCTGTATGGCAGGCTTTCTGACTTGGCTGCGAAGGTCACGGCGGAGCTTGGCGGCTCGTCCGGTGGCACGACATTCTCTTCTGACCAGATGTACCGAGTCCGCAAGACCTGGACGAATGCTGGGACTCAGAAAGGAGCCTTTACGTTTCTTGCCAACGCTAAGGAAGTGCGCCGACACCAATCCGGGGTACAGTGTGTTTGACAAGAATGGTGTGAAGATTTACACGCCAGGTACAACATCCCAGACATCAGATGTGCCGTTTACCGTGAAGGTGGGCATCTCTGACCTGAACATCCGCAAAGGGCCGGGGACGGACTACGCCAAGACCGGAAAGTTCACAGGGAAAGGCGTATTCACCATTGTGGAGGTGCAGACCGGCAAAGGCTCTGATACCGGCTGGGGACGGCTGAAATCCGGCACTGGCTGGATTTCGCTCGACTATGCGATAAAAACAAAATAACGTAAACTACCCTCCAAAGCTCATCGAGGAGATTATCTTTCTTCAGTGGGCTATTTTTTTCAGCCAAAATAGGTGTTTCCGTCCAGATGAGTCTTTGAGAGAAACCTCTCATGATTGGAGGATACACCTATGGCACAGCTTATATCATTTAACGCTGATCTTATTGCAATACTTGAAGGAGTGACTACCGATCACTTCTTCACAATGGAGCAATTCCAGCAGGATATGGATTATTACAGAGCCCAGCGCATCGCAAAGGCACTGCTTGATTCTGGACTTATTTTCTTGTCGCAATTCGACAAATTAACCCATCTAAATCGACAATCTTTCTTTTCGTTTCTTGCGGAAATAATGCCAAAATCCGTTGATATATCTGCTGTTTAGAGGTAACATGTCACACTACCGAAGGGAGGTGAATCCATGAAGAAGATTACAAAAATAAGCAGCAATGAGCCCAAGCAAACCACAAGGAAGACTCTCCGCGTGGCTGCCTACTGCCGAGTTTCCACGTATACCGATGCTCAGCTTGAAAGCCTCAAAGTACAGAAACGCCATTATGTGAATTACATCTCAAGCCGTGAGGATTGGATCTTCGCGGGTCTATATTTTGATGAAGGTATCACTGGAACGAAGAAAGGAAAGCGGCCAGAGCTTCTTCGGATGATCGCAGACTGCGAGGCCGGAAAGATTGATTTTATTGTCACGAAATCCATTAGCCATTTTGCAAGGAATACTGCCGACTGTTTGGAAATGGTACGTAAGCTCCTCAAGTTGAATATTCCAGTTTATTTCGAGAAAGAAAATCTGAATACCCACTCAATGGAAAGTGAACTCTTTCTCGCCATCTTAAGCAGCATGATCGAGGGAGAATCTACATCCATTTCCGAGAACAGCAAATGGTCCATTCAGAAGCGATTTCAAAACGGTACCTTCAAACTCAGTTATCTGCCCTATGGGTACGATTGGAACGGCAAACAGATGATCATAAATCCGGAACAGACCGAGATTGTCCGTTGGATTTTCTCACAGGTTCTTTCCGATAAAGACACGCAGGCCATTGCAAATGAGCCAAACGATAAAGGTATCCCCACCAAAAAGGGAGGCCGCTGGACAGCAACAACGATACGTGGCATGATTACTAACGAAAAATACACTGGCGACGTCATTTTCCAAAAGACCTACACCGATTCTCAATTTAACCGCCATGTCTTATGGACAAAAAGATCGGTATGCGCTTGCCGATCACCATGAGCCCATCATCAACCGAAAGGACTTTGAAGCTGATGGTGCTCTGATTACACAACGCGGTCTCGAAAAAGGCATCATAAAAGGCAACGGTAAGTACCAAAACCGCTACTGCTTCTCTGGCAAGATTATTGGCAACGAGTGTGGCGATACTTTCAAGCGGCGAATACACACCTGTAGCAATTACAAATACGTGGCATGATGCTGCAACACCCACATCAATGATAAAAGCCGCTGCTCCATGAAGTACATTCGTGACGATGAGCTGAAAATGGCTTTTGTTACGATGGTCAATAAGCTGGTTTTTGGGCATCGAATTATACTCAAGCCCTATGTGGAAGCCATAAAAGGCGTCAGCAAAGACACTTCCTTACGCAGGATTCAGGAAATCCAAAGTCTGCTGCTTGAAAATGCCGAACAGAGAGAAACCCTGACCAAGCTGATGGCTCAGGACTATATCGACCAGATCTTTTATAACGAAGAAAATAATGCGCTTTTATTACAGACAGATCAATATAGAGCAGAAATGACTGCTTTGAACAAAAGCCTTACCAGAGATACCACATTAGTAACTGCTGCTCTCGATTTGCTGCGATTTATAGATAAAGGCGTAATGCTGGACGCTTTTGATGAAGAATTATTCGAAAAAACAGTAGCCCGTATTCGGATGCTCTCCCGACAGGAAGTTGCCTTTGAATTAAAATACGGGCTTACGCTCAAAGAAAGGACGTAAGGACATGGGACACACACCATACGGATATCGAATAGAAAACGGGATCGCTGTGGTTGACGAGGATGCAGCCGGAAAGCTGCGAAGACTCTATACGAATTACCTCTCCAGTATGAGCTTGAAGACTGCTGCAGCAGAGGCCGGAATACGCCCTGCATCTTCCACTTCATCCAGACAGAGGACTTCCACCTGCGCCTTTTCACAGATTTCCATAAATTCCATAAACTGTCCCCAATTCCTGGCAATCATCGCCGCCCGGACAGAAACCACTACATCAATCTCATCTTGTGAAATATCCTGTTTCAGACGGTTGAACTCCTTTCTGTCCGGATCAGCGCCAGAGGCTTCTTCAAAATAGATTTTCAGTTCCCATTCCTGCTTTCCATAGGCTCTTTCCAACCGTTTTTTTACATCATCCAAAAACTGCGTATAATCATGATCTCTATGATTCATACGACAGTAAAAAGCCACCCGGTTCACTCTTCCTGCTATTACCATTTTCACAAGTTCTCCTTTCTTTTTTGGTAGTCTATCTATCACTCTGAAGCCCCGGAAAGTCAAGCAGTTTCACCATTTCCACCGGTTTTTGCTTCCACTCTCGCCAAACTTATCCTCTGCAAAAATTTTGCCGGACAGGGGATTGTTTCTCTCCTGCCCGGCACTTTTCACTACCATTTACACTCTTTTTGCATAATCCAGACTGATCCATCCGGCTCCGGATTTCAGCTTACCCCATCCGGCTTTGGAACCCTGTCCCGATCTGGTCTCCACAATCGTGAAGGTTCCTTTTCCCATGTACTTTCCAGTAGTTCCGTAGTTGGTCCCCGGACCTTTCTGGATGTTCAGGTCTGTGGCAGATACCTGCACCAGAAAAGATCCGCTGGAGGAGCCACCTCCGGAACCGGAGGACTGCACGGTGCTATAAGATGGATTCTCCAGATAGATCCATCCGGCTCCACTTTTTAAACGGCCCCAGCCATTTTTCACTTCCACAATGGTAAAAATTCCTTTTCCTGTCTGGCCCTTTACGCTTCCGCTCATGGACGGGGCAGACCGGTAGTTCAAATCCGGAATGAGTACCTTTACCGTAAAGGGAACCGCTGGGAAACCGGAAGTCCCAGAACCACCGCTGCCAGAAGAAGAACCGCCGCCTTCCGTACTTCCTCCCATGGCCGCTTTCACTGCCTTGCGGAATCCGTCCATGATATATCCCATCCCCAGACCGTTCCAGAGATGCTCCGGATCGCCATGGTTGGACGCAATCCCACGGCTGTGTCCCTCCCGGTGGCTGACGATCACACCGTCTGCGGTCGGATTCAGATTATACTGCTTGCACAGCATGGCGAACAGTTCCACCGCCGCCTCATAGGTGCGTTTTGCCACAGCCCTTGCCGTGGATAGATCGGAACAGGTAAAGTTTGAGCCTGACGTGTACCGGATACACGCAGGCTCGCACATCTCCACTCCGATATGGGTATTGTTTCCGCTACCTCTGCTGCCGGAACCGCAGTGCCAGCCCCGGTGGTTCCAGGGAAGGGTCTGGTACACTGTCCCGTCATTGCCGTCAATAAACCCATGGACACAGGCGCTGTCGTAAGACGGGTTGCTCCAGTTATTGATAAACACAGACGCCTTCGGCTGCGGACAGCCTACGGAATGGAGCATCAGCCCCTTGACCGTGATCTTTCTTCCTGCCGTATAGCAGGGATTTTTCGTTAAAATACTCTGTACTAACTTCATTTCACAAACCTCTCTTTCTGATTTCCGGCAAAAGAAAAGCACCGGGTGTGTTCCCGATGCTATTCCTCTGTCTTATGGTCTTTTAGCTGCTCCAGCACGTCTTTGAGCTTCTGCGGTACCGGAAGTCCAAGGACAGATACATTTTCCAGAATGGAAATGCCCTCATTGGACAGGTAAAAGAAGATTACCGCAGTCCGGATGACGCTGCCGTTCTGGATCACGTAGGTGTCGATGATATGCCCGATGGCTACCAGGGCAAAGATCACGACCTTCTTAAAGATTCCTTTGAATCCCACCTCGCTGGACAACTTCCTGTTCACCACCGCCACCATAACTCCGGTAAGATAATCCACCAGAACAAAGGCGATCAGGGCATACAGGAACCCGTCAAAACCTCCCAGGACAGCTCCCAAGGCTCCGCCCAGGGCGGCAAAGGCAAACTGTGCTGCTTCTACAAAGTTCTTCATGTCGCTCCCTCGCTTTCTTTTTCCTATATTAAAAAAACAGCCTCCCAGCTGATTTTTCCATCAAGCAGTCCGCTTCCACATATAGCAGACGATATATGGTTGTAAGTTGGAATGGGCTCCTCCCCCTCCAGTCTTTGCATTGGTTCCTTTTGGCGTCAGGGTGTGGGTATGCGCCCCGGCACTGCTGGTAGGGGAGGTTGCCTGCGCCCCGGAGGTTCCTGCACTATGCACCGTATAGCAGCTGCTTCCGGCACCTCCATCGGTATCCCGCCCAATCTTATGGGAATGGCTTCCGGAACTATTGGTGGTGGTAGAACTTCCGGTAAAGGTATGCGTGTGGCTTGGCATCTGGCTGGCAGTCAGCGTCACCGTAGACGCACCGCCGGTTTTCTCCACGGTATTAAAGTTACTGTCACTGGTATTGATCCCCACTGGGACCCGTCCGCTGCCCCAGGCCACCCAGGTTCCTCCAAAATACGTGGACGGATTGGTCGGCTTCACGCTCAGGTAAATGCTGCCCACAGGATAGATAGCTCCCACAAGGCTCTGGATGTAATCTTTTAAAAGCTGACCGTACACCCGGACATCCCACTCTTCCGAGACTTCAAAGGTATTGTCCTTCTCTGCCACCTTCCCCACAGCGACACCCTTACCGCCCTGCTTGAAATCCATGACCACCGCAGCCGTGGAGATCACATCCGTAATACTGACCGTGCCAAACGCATCGGTTAGGGAATACTGCACCTCATAAGAATAATCCGCTGAAATCTGTCCGTTTCCAAAGACAACCGCCGTCCCTGATGCAAAGGTCTTTCCGGCATTGGCCCACTGGCTGTCCCCCACCTTCCGGTATTCCGTCTTGGTAGTAATGGTATTCTTTCCGCTGCAGGAGGAATACACATAACGCAGAAGGGCATGAACATAGGTGCCATCCTCATCCAGGGTTCCATTGCTCAAACACCGCTGGGACAGATAGGTGGAGAATGCCAGAGGCGAGTAGGCCACCACACTAATAGTAACCGTCTTTGCATCGGATACCCGGTCTCTGGAATTCGTTACTTTGGCAGTAAAAGTCAGACTGCCGCTACTCACCAAAGCCCCTGTCGTCAGGGTGCTCTCGGTTCCCGTATAGCTGCCTCCGCTGATGGAATAGGACTTGATCGTAGAACCATACGCCCCCGCCGCTCCATTGATCGTCAGCTTCACACTGGATTTATTCTGTACATAAATCCCCCAGGAAGAGGGAACATCCCCGTCAATCCTTGCCGCTGTTATACTGGTCAGGGTTGGTTTCACAGAAGCCGGGACGGTCAGCGTGAAGTTTACCGATTTACTGCCTACCGAGGTGTTCCCGTTATAAGTGGTACAGGTCAGCGTCCCCACACCGGATACCGCATTGGGGATCTGGTTTGCCAGGGACAGAGGCGGCGTCCAGGACACACTGGTAGCTGTTGTCTTAGTCGCAATCGTCCCTTTTGCCGTACCAAAGGTATAGGTCAGTGTGTGCGTAAAAGAGGAGGATGCCCGGCTGATGGTGATCGTCCCGGCACTTCCCATGGCTGTCTCCGGCATGGAAACCGAGGATGCTCTTGGTATGGAATCCAAAGTCACCCTGGTACTGCCGCTGATGGAATCATAATACGTTCCCGACAAAGTGGCCCGGATCTTGAATGAAAAGCTCATGGAAAGGCTCTTGCTGCCATCGCTCCCATGGTTCACACTTTTCGAGACGGTGGCCAGCAGATGCGTTCCGGTACTTCCAATGGCCGGGGAGGAAAAGTTCTGGGATGCCCCGTCTATGGTGATCGTGTTATCGGTTCTTCCACTGATCGACAGGGACCAGTCATTGACCAGGTAAATCTTACAGGTAATCGTAGAGGTATTCGCTGATACATTCTTTGCCTGCGTCCAGTCCACCCGGACAGTATAATGCCCGCTTCGGATGGAGCCGGAAAAGCTGCCACTGGATGCCATCGGTATTCCCTCCCTTCCTTTTTTAACGGTTCTTTAAGAAGATGGGCTTCTCCACTTGATGGAGAGGTTCCCATTAGTCCTCGGAATAAAGTCAAACCATCCCCGGCTCTCATTTCCCAGGGACAGCTTGTTGCGGATCTCCGCATTGGTGATCACCAGGATCTGATTGGAGATATAGGCGATCTTCAGGCCATTCTCCTTAAAAGCCAGCTCCTCATTGGACAGTTCCGCAGTAAAGGCATTTCCTACCTTTCCCAGTTCAATGAGCGCCCCTTTGAACCGGATGTACTCCTCCAGAAGCGTCTGGTTGACGGATACCTTGTCAATGATGTCATTGGTGATCGTGGTAAAGTCCATCCTGATCTCAGAACTGTTCTGGGTGATACTGGCCTGAAAATCCTGCTGGATGATCTCCATGTCGGTTTTGGATACATACTCCTCCCGCACAGAAGTCTTGATCTCCTCCGAGGTCTTGGTGATCTCTGAGGCAAAGTTCCGGATCTCTTCCTTGACCGCATCCACATCGTCTTTCACTTCCTCCAGATCTTCCATGCTCTGAAAGGAAGCCTGGCAGGAGGTCAGTAATGCCATACCCGCCACCTCCTACTTCGACACATCGCACTGAAGCGTGACCAGGCTGTCGATATCCTCCGCAGACAGATAGATCACCTTTCCTGTTTTCTCATACTCCACGGACTGCCCGTCTTTATCCTGCATATACCAGGTGTAGGTCAGTTCCTGCTTTTCTGTGGCTGCCGCCCAGGTTTCCCCGTTATATTTCATCAGCGTGACAGTCTTTGCCGTATGGTCCACCTTGTACCAGAAGGCACCGGATGCGGGACTGGACGGGGCGGTTTCACTGATACTTCCAAGCAACGGGTCCACTTCCTGGCGGTTGGTCCATATAATCACATAGGGAACTACACCGCCCAGGTTGTTCTTTACAGTAAACCCGCCAATGGAAAGCATCTCCGACACATAGGGGTCTGACTTGTCCTCCACCGTGATTACATCCGTATACTGCTGCCTGCCGTAGGTCATAGTGCATCGGTAGGACTGGATATTGACGATATCAGCTCCGGCCACCGTCAGGGTAGATGCCGTGGCATTACTGATATTCACCCATTTCCCGTCCTCGTACTTCGCCCACTGGTAGGTGGCCGTGCTGATGGGCGTGGCTCCGCTGTAAGCAGAGGTGGCAAGGGTCAGGGAACCGGACTGGTTCTGTACCACCGTTCCATTGGGGGCATAAATAGAAAACACCACCGCGTTGACCCCATTGCTTCCTTTGCTGGACTTGGTCCAGGCGAACTTCTTCACTACACTCTTTCCGGATACGGTAAACGTCAGGTCAATGGTTCCGTTTAAAACCGATGCGCCTCCTAACGTCGCATTGGCCGCAAACACCAGGACCACACTCCCGGATTTCGATGTGGTGGCCGCCGTATTGGATTTCACGGTCACACCGGAAGGCAGGGTCCCTACCGTACAGGTACACGCCACCTGTTCAATCCCCAGATAAGCGGTAAAGGGAATGGTCACGGTCAGCTCTGCTGCCACATTCCCGTTGGCATTACAGGCCACTGTTTGGGCCTCATTTCCCAGAATGACGGACAATCCTCCCTGTCCATCCCCGCCTGCTGCGCCGGGATCGCCTTTGGCTCCATCGTAAATCTTCGTAAGGGAAACGGTATCATACACATCCGGATCATCGGTCGCCAGCTTGATCTGGGCCACATTGTTAAAGAACACAGCATGGGTAGGCTTTACCACCAGGGTTCCACCTGTAATGCTGCTGTTATCCTGGGTGGTCGGATAATCCGCCCAGGCTCCGGAGCTGTCCTTGTACTGCCACTTGCTGATGGAAACGCCCTGCACCTGGGCCGTCAGTGTGGCCTGTGTGGCCCCCACAAGGGCAGAACTGGTATTATACTTAAAGACATAGGTATCCGCATTTACCAAGCACAGCTTGGCGTTTTCTGCGTTGCGGACCAAAGTGAACGTGATGTCCGAGGAAATGTTGACCGTATTCCTCGTCTCCGAATCGTAGTAGCTGACATAGCAGAGATAAGTCAGCATCCCGGAAGAGGATACCGCCAGGTTATCCTTGCTGACTGTCAAAATACCTCCTGCCACACTTTCTCCTGCCGCTAAAGATGCTTCTGCTCCGGTGCCGTCCTTCCGTTTCCATGTGATCATCACGCCAGCCGCATCCAGTTCCAGATTGGTCTGATCCAGAAACAGCACCGGAGTCAGCACCAGATGAGTCTCTGCCCAGCTTGGCACATAGGTATGGGGCAGAACATTCGGATTCTCAATCTGGGTCTTTGGCAGGTTGGACGTGATATAAGCCGACAGCTTCCTCTGGTCTGTAATGTCCACAAAGGTCTGCTGGCTGGATGTCAATACTGTAGGCATGTGTGTTTCCTCCTCCTTCTTAAATCGTTACTTCACAATAAAAAGACGCATTGTCCTGTACATCCTCCGTGGTAATGAACACGGACTTCATCCCAGCATGGCGGCTGTCCCACTCGGCATCAGACGCCTCATTTCCGGAGTTCTTATGCCAGAGAAACTGGGAGGATTCCAACGTGTCCGTGATGTCCTGATCCCAGGAATACACCCGGCAGTGCAGGATGCTCTGCTGTTCCCGGTTCCGGAAGATACTGACTCCCTCCACCAGAAGCTCCGTCCGGTACATCCGGGCATTACTGATCTCCTCCACTTTATCCGTCACACCGGAGATCTGGCTGTTCTGGCCTGCCAGATCTTCCTCCAATAGCCCCAGGTTTTTATCCTGGGTAACAGAAATGGATGTCAGGGTGACGCCGCTTGCACCGATAGTGATGGTATTCCCCGATGGATCCAGATAATCGGTGGTTTTATTCACACACAGATACCGCCCGTCAATCCCATGGGGCGGGGAATAACACTCTACATACTGCCTGGCCCGGATGGAGCCGATATCGGCCCCGGTGTCCGATTCATCCACAATGTTTAGCTCCATGCTGGTGATGCCTTTTGCCAGTTCTGCGATCCGCACCTTTGCTTTCTGGAGCAGGTTGCCCGGAACCGTCACATCCTCCCAGACTTCGGTTGCCCAGATCCATCCAATCTCCTCCACAACCTGTTCATCATACACATAGTTCCAGCCGCCATTGACACTCTCAATGGTCACACGCTTTTCAACCACGGTTTCACCAGTATCCGCTTGTTCTTCGTCAGAGGATTCTTCCCTTTCAATCTTGGATCCCAGAGGGATCAGGGCTGTCACCCGCTCCGTGTGATCCTGATGGATCGTCACATCCAGCAGGTTCTTCCCGTATTCCACCCGCTGAAGCGAGGCGGCTGTAAAATCAGAAAGATAATCCAGAACCTTCCCCTCTTTGGTATACCAAAGCTGCAGATAACCACCGTGTGTCTTAATCAGTTTCTCCCAGATAGCATCCATGGTCACGGAATACTCGGAATTGCTGTAAGAGATATAATCATTCGGGTCTGTCACCGTCACGGTCCCAATGGTAAACTGCTTCTTTTCCTCTACGCTTTTGTTATGTTCGGAAATGAAATATTCCAGCAGGCCACGGAGCGGCCCCTTGTAGGAATATGGCTTTTGGACCGTGTCCTTTAAATACGCCAGTGCAGACTCGCAGGTCCAGGTGTGGGTATTATAGAAATCAGTGCCATCATCCAAGGCGCGCCCCTCAAACACTGTGACATCCCCTTTCCTGCATTCGATCACGGAGGCCATGGGCTGAATACTGGAAAGATAGGGATGATTGAAAGGGGCCGAGAGTGTCAGGCTGTCAATGTTCTCCGCATCCTCCTTTACCTGGGCCTGGGTAATGGCAAGCCTTGAAAGGTTCGGATGGTAGAACAACTCCCCGTCCACATAGACACGAAACAGACTCATAGTCTCCCCTCCCGGTAGCGAAAGGTGGTCATGCCATCAGTGGTCACCGTCAACTGGTTTTCTCCGGCCTGCAGCTCCATCTCCGGAAACTCCCAGGTACCGGCGCTGACTGATTTACGGAATTCCTCCTCTCCGACTCTCCAGGCAAGCGCCGTTTCTCCGGTGGTTTCCACCACAGGGACCACGGGCATGTAATCATTGGAAAGCGTAACGATACCGCTGCCAGACTTTGTGACCACGGTTTCTTTTACGTGGTAAAGGTAGGAATCTCCATCCTCACAGGACAGGGTAAGCTGCCCTTTCCCAGTCAGCGGATCATAAGCCGGCTCCACTTCGATTGTTCCAATGGCATACACCTGTGGGGTGTCGGAACAGATAACCTTGCAGAGCCTTCCGGCAAAGCAGTTCACCACTTCTGCCACTTTTGCATCAAACTGTGTCCTGCTCCCCAGCATGGATAAGAGGATGGTAAACTCCCTGGGCTGATAGGAAATGCTCCCCAGAGCCTCCGTATAACGGATCGGGGCATTCCGGCCCGGCACTACAATCGTATTCGTCTGGGACTGTGGTGTGGGAAAGTCCACACTCTCCCGCAGCCATCCCAGAGTAAATAAGGAAATATCATTGATCTTCACATCTGGTCTCATAAACTCAGCCTCCTGTTCAGCTTCTGTGCCTGCCCCAGCTTACTGTCAATGACCGGGAGCAGATGGCCTACCAGAGCCCCATCCTCCAGATAAATCCCCTTGCTGCTGTTGACCGCAATGACCGCCAGGTATTTCTCCATGACGCTGGTATTCATCCGGGTGGATAAGATCTGCTCCAACTGATTGTAAAAGCCCCGAAGCGGCAGGATTGCTTCCTTCCCGGCTTCCCCGCCAGCCATGAGGCTGCTGCCGTTCATGCCAAAGATGGTCGGTTTCGTCATAATGCCGCCTTCCTTGTACCAGTCAATAGACAGATGGGGGACGCTGGACGGAGAAAGCGAGAGTTTTCCACTAATCTTAAAATGAGGCAGCTTGATCTTTGGAAGTTCCAGCTTCATACCTGAGAAAAAGCCGCTGATCTTATCCACGATCCCTTTAATAGTGTTCTTTGCCGCCTCAATCGGCTTTGTGATCGCCGTCTTAATGCCATTCCAGACCGTGGTTGCCGTGCTTTTGATCTCGTTGAATACTGACGAAACTGTACTCTTCACCGCATTAAACACCGTGGAGACTTTGCTCTTAATCCCGTCCACTACTGTGGAAATGACAGATTTAATCCCATTCCAGACAGAGGATGCCACGGACTTGATCGCATTAAATACCGTGGTGACCGTATTTTTGATGGCGTTTACCACAGAAGAAACCTTGCTGCTGATGGCATTCCAGATCGAGGACATGACGTTCTGGATCGTCCCCATCACGGAGGAGATCACTCCGGACACTGCCTGGATGGCCGAGGATACCACGGATTTGATTGCGTTCCAGACCGAGGTCACGATCCCCTTACAGTTCTCCCAGATCATCTGGAACGGCAGGGTGATGATCTGCACAGCCCCCTGGATGATAGAACCTAAGAGCATCACGGCAGTCTGTACCACGTTGCAGATGCCATTCCACACGTTCTGCAGATGGGTCCACAGGTTAGAAAACCAGGTCTTTAAGGCTTCCACCATGGAACCAATTCCGGTGCAGATGGTATTCCATAAGTTCCCAAACCACTGGGTGATCGCTCCCCAATTCTGGATAATGGCGATAATCCCTGCAATGGCTGCCGCCACCGCTGCAATCACACCAATGATCGGGAGCATAGAGATGTTCAAAGCCCCCATCGCAACAGAAATGGCGGCGATCACGGGCGTCAATGCCGTAAAAGCCGCCAGAAGCGCACCGAGGATGATGACAAAGTTCTGCACTGGTCCTGGCAGACGCTCAAACCATCCACCAATCGTGGTAATCACCGCCACCAAAGGTGGCAAGATGGCATTGGCAAGCTCCGCCAATTTCTGTCCTAAAGGAACCAGTGCCTGCTGCAGCTTCTGGATGTTTGCCTCCATCTGCTGCATAGGTGTGGTCGTTGCATCAAATAGCCCCTGCGCAGAACCCTTTACACTGTCATAGGTGCTGCCTACAGAGGTCAGGGAAGTAATGAATTTCAGGTTCCCATCCTCGGCCATGGTGCCAAACGCCAACGCTGCCAGGTTCAGGGCTTCCTGCTGATTGGTGCAGTTGCCAATATCCGCCACGATGGAATCAATGACCTGTTTCTGGGTGGCCCCACCATTCTGCCAGGAAGCGAACAACTCCTGCGTCCGGGTGGAGAAAGAGCCAATGGACTCCCCGATGGTCCCATCCACCAGACGGGTGGTCACCTCGTTGATGGCATCGTTGACCTTGTCCAGGTTGTAAGCACCATTCTTTAAGCCGTTATCCAGAAGCTGAAAATACTCCGAGGCGGAATATCCAGCCTGGGAGAACTTGCCTGCATATTCATTGAGGTTATCTCCCAACTCATTAGTCTTATCCAGGCCATTCTGCGTTCCTACCACAATGTAGTCCATAGCCTCCTGGGCAGTCAGGCCATACTGCTGCATGAGGGAATTGACGCCCCGAAGGGTTTCATTCATATCAATCCCGTACAGTTCTTCCAGGGTGATAGCTTGCTGAGTCAGATTTGTCAGATCCGTCTCACTTAAATCCCCCAGGTTCTTTTTGACCATGAGGACTGCATTGGCAACGGTATCCATGCTCTCGCCAACGCCCGCGGAATACACTGCTTTGATCACACTGGCCGACTGCTCTGCCGCCTGCCCGGTCTCTCCAAAGTAGGCGTTGACCTTGGTCACCGCATTCTCCGTATCGGAATAGGCTTCCAGGGCATTGGTGCCGATCTCCTGGATCTTATCTCCCACAGCCGACAACTGATCGGCCGCCTGCATAAGTGCTGTACCCTTGGTGTTCTCCGCAATCTGCCCCACGTCCTCAGCGGTATTCTGGGCGGCATCCCCGGCCTGGTTCAGTTGCTCGATGAGGTTGCGGATGGCCTCCCCATCATCTACCGTATCCAGAACATCGGTAAGCTGCCGGATATCTACTTTTCCTCCGGCTGCGGACTTCCCGATCTTCTCAAGAGCTGTCCGCAACTGATCGGAATTGGCAGTCCCGTTTTTTATAGCCGAGGTCAGCCGGGTACCAAGGACATCCGCATAGTCATCAACTTGCGTCCCGGTGGCAGAAAACAGCTTTTCCAGGCGGGCCGTATTCACAGACAACTGGTCCTGCTCCGTTTGGAGAGACGTCAGGTCATTCTTATACTGATTGAGTTTCCCCCTGGTTTCCTCCACTTCCCGCTGGAATGCCTGGTACTTTTCCGCACCAATATCCCCTCGCTGAAAAGCGGCAGCCACCTGCTCCTGGGCAGACTCCAGGGCCTTTAGCTTATCCTCCGTCTGGCCCACTGCCTGGGAAAGCAGCTCCTGTTTTTGTGCCACCAGGACCGTATTGGACGGGGCCAGTTTTAACAGCCGGTTCACATCATTTAAGGCCGACTGCGTTTTTGTGATCGAAGAATTGATGCTCTTCAACGCTTTGTCAAGCCCTGTGGTATCGCCGCCGATTTCCACGGTGATCCCCTTGATCCGGTTTGCCACTTCCCCCCACCTCCTTAAAAAAGGGTACAAAAAAAGCCCGGATCGCTCCGAGCATGAAAAAAGCACCGATTATTTCTAACCGATGCTATATACTGTCAAAATTTCATTATTTATCACATGATTCTCTACTAATGTGCTGTACCATACAAATTTAAGATCACACAGCCCGCTACAATCAAAATGATTCCTATAATTCCAAGCGTACTCAATTTTTGCCCAAATATTATAGAAGAAATAATGGCTGTAGCAACAATCCCACCTGCACACCATGTTGCATACGCTACACCCAAATTTATCTTTAATAACGCTTTTGAAAAGCAGTAAAAGCATATCACATAAAAAATGATACAGCTAATAGATGGAATCAGTTTTGAAAAGCCTTCTGACGCTTTAAGTAATGTAGTCGCTATGATCTCCAATATAACAGCACTTCCTAGTAATATATATTGCATATCTTTCCTCCAACTATCTTAGATTTTTTAAGGTAGTGAGAGGCAAATCATTCATATTCGCACCAAATGCCAATCCACATCAAAAATCGTTTATTCCTTCTGCTCATGATCTTCTCCTAAGAAATCAGTCCGTTGCTTTCGCAGCTTTTTCAGTGTACCAAAAAAAGTCTGTGAAAGCAACGAGCATCAGAACTTATCGAAATCCTCCTGGGTTGCCACCCGCCTATATTTCACGCCATCGTTTGCTCGCTCGGTCCACATATCGATAACCAGACCAACCGTCAGCAAGTCCAGATCGGAGATGGAAATCCCAATCTCAGTACTCCGCAGAAGGAACAGGGGCGTGGTCATCTCCCGCTCACTTCTGCCAATCCTTTTTTTGCTTGCACATCCGTAGCAATATTATCGCCCCACAGTTCCAGAATCTGCGGCAGTACCTCATAGATAGAGAACATATCGAACTGATCCAGCCATTCTTCAATGGTAGCCGGGATGCTGTTGTCCGCATGATAGGCCATGATATAGGCCACGTTCTCAAAAATTTCCAAATCCTCAATCTGGAACTCTGCTCCTTCTGTCTGGTTCCCCGTATAGGATTTCTCCAGCTTGCTTAAATCTTTGAAGATATCCCTCTTAAATTTTGCCCGGTACAACCGGGGAATGGTCGCAGAGGAACGAAAGGGGATCTTCTTCCCACAGATTTCGATTTCCCGCTTGATCATACCTGCTCCTCCTCATTCTCAGTTTCTCCTGTTTCTGCCGGAGTATAAACCGATTTATACCAGTTCGCATAGGTTGTCGGATCTGTGGTATCACCAGTGCGGGCTTTTACCAAACCATCCGAGCGGGGATCTGCTGTCAGAGACAACGTCTCCGTACCCGGCTCAATGGTATCCTCTTTGGTCTCCGACTCGATAGACGGATGGGAGGCAGAGCAGTTATACAGCACATGCCGGATTGCATTCACATCTCCGTCAAACTCAAACATCAGGGCAAACTTCACGCTCTCTGCCACATCGCTCTTCTCTATCAGTACGCCCTTGTCATCCTTCTTCTCCTGCAGGATATCCGTGCGGAACCACTCCGGGATCAGAGCAATCTCCAGATCACCACTGTATCCGTTGTTTGTCACAGAACGGAAATACACAATCCCACCTGCATAGAACGGGCTGGATTCCCCTTCTGCATCCAGACTGATACTGACTGCACCCGGAATGGCCTGTGGCGTTTCATAAGAAAAGGAGGGCGTTCCCTCCTGATCTGTTTCTGTCATTTTCGCCGCATGGACGTTTTTTAGATTGTATTTTACTTTATTTCCCATGCTTAAACCTCCGTTTCATATAGCACCTCATACATCTTCTCGGATTCCAGAAAGGACTCCGTTTTGGCATAGACAATGCCTGCCTCATCAAATAGCTGCTCCAGCCGCTCTTCCAGTACCGGATCTTTCACATCCGTATAGAGTTCCACATCAAGCTGACGGACTTTGAAATACACCTTCCCGTCCGCAGCAAAATTGTGGCTGCCCGGATACAAATACACTAAAAAAGGAGGGTCCGGTGCTTCCCCCTCCTCAAAGTGATCGTATACATAGGGCAGTCCTGGCTTCTGGAGCAGTTCCACAACCTGTTCATAATCCATGATCACAGTTTCCTTTCCAGTTCCCTCACCAGGATTTCCTGGGCATATTCTTCTGCCGGAGCAATGTGTACAATAGCTCTGGTCCTGCCTCCGCCACGCTTGGCATGGCCCTTCTCCAGCAGATGGGTCAGAGACGGCTTATTTTTGTTGTAAACGGTTAATACCAGCTTGCCGCTCTTTTCTTCCGTCTTTTTTACTGCCCATCCTTTCCGGTATTCTCCGATGTTGAAAGGAAAACCGGACTTTGCTACATCCCTTGCCCCATCGGCCACCTCTGTTACGGTTTCTTTGACCGTCTCTTCGGTTACCTCTTTATAATCTTCCAACACCTTCATGACTTCCGCTGCCAGGGAGTTAATCCTCGTCCGCTTCCCCATATGCTATGCCGAGGCTGTTGACACAGTAATCGCAGCAGTCGAAGTATCAGAAAAAGTAACTGTGCCTCCGGTAACTTTTCCTGTCCCATCCACAGTCAGTGCCAGGGCAGTCACTGATTTTCCCGCCGCCCCTGGGTCTCCTGGATCACCTTTCTCACCTTTTTCTCCCTGTGGCCCCGCATCTCCCGGATCGCCTTTCTCACCCTTTTCTCCCTGTGGCCCCGGAGTCCCGCCTCCAGATGCTGTATATTTCTCTGCAATCAGCCGGATCAGTTCGCTAACCTCCTCTTCCGGATAGTCTTCTGCACTCCCTTCTCCCGCAATCTTTACTAACAGCGTCTTTAACGCTTCTGCCTTTGTCATGTCTCTCCCTCGCTTTTCACGGTAATCTTCAGCACCTCATTCCGGTACTGGACATTGTCAATTGCCTGAATGTTATAGATTTGATCCCGGAACTGAATACGGAAATTAACAGTATCGATCTGCCGGGTCCTTCTGTCGCAGCGGATCAGAAAGTATAAACTGGCCTGTGCCTGCACCTGGGCAGCCGCCCAATACTCGCTTCCAGAAAGATGGTTTGCATACGCCCACCGTTTTTCAAAGTCCTCCCAGGAACTGGTGTGGTTTCCAATACTATCGGTATGCACTACCCGCTTCTGGATCAGAATTCGCTCCCGCATGATACCAATCTGCATCAGAACACCTCCCTGCGCTGCCCGGAAAGCAGATAGCTCAACGTCTGTACCAGTTCTTTATGGTCAGCCTCTTCCCTGTGTTCGTACAGATATCCCAGAGCATACAGCACGGCTATCTTTACAGTTCCATCTGCCTCCTCCGCTTTTTCCTGTCTCAAAATATTCAGGCACAACTGCTCCGAAGCAGGAAGCAGCACATCCAAAACTGCATCATCCTCTTCTGTATCCAGTTTTAAATAGAGCCTCGCTTCCTCCCTCGTCACAAGCATTCCTTTCACCTACGCTTTCAATTTCATGGTCTTTACAGCTTCCGGCAGGATCAGCTTGCCATCCACTCTCTGGGATGCCAGAAATCCGACCTGCCCGTTTGCCGCATACAGTTCGTTCAGACGGTTAAAGGAACGTCCCTGTCTGTCAGCAATCCAGTAATAAGAGAAATCACCAAAAGCCATCACTTTATTTCCCGCTGTGAGATCCGGCACAAAGCTGGACGTAAAATATGGACGGTTCAGGATCATATCCGGCTCTCCGGCCTGTACAGAAGGCTGCCAGATATAATTTCCGTTCCCGTCCTTTACTTTCCGCAGTGCTTTTACCGTAGTGTCATTTAACAGCCATACCGCATTTTTCCGGTACGGAATCCGCAGGGAATGGTAAAGATCCATCACATCATCAAAGCTGATATTGGCCCCTGCCGTAGTGACGCTGTTCTCAGCCGACTGGAAAACACCCGTGGGCTTCTTAGTTCCATCTCCCACCAGGAATGCTTCTTCCTCTTTTGTACCGATGCGCCGGGTAAACTCTGTAGCAATATAACCTTCCAGATCAAACACGCTGTCATTTAACAGTTCATCCGATACTTTGATAGCAGTTCCCAGCTTGTAGGCTCCAAGTGTTACCAGGCTGAACTTGTCATCGCTATCCTGGTACAAACCATTCTCATCCATCCATGCCGCTTCTCCATGTCCAGACACCACCGGAATGTTGCGGTCACCACTGGAAGTGGTGATCACAGTCGCTAACTGACGGAAGAAGTTCTGCTCCTGCAGCGCATCAATCAGACGCTGCTCATACTCATCCGGCACCAGATAACCGCCCTCGGTATCCACGCCAATGGAGAGCGTGTTCTTCACATCGTAATAATTGTGCTTGCGAATACTGTCCCAGAAAGCCTGACGGTACGCATCAGAAGCACGTCCGGTTTTCTTATCCTCCTCATCCCGCTCCCCGGCTGGTTCGTGATAGGCTTGCTGGTCGGTTTGGCAAGTTCCAGGTCAATAGCAGCCTGGCGCTCCAGACGCTCGATTTCTTTCCCCAGAGCAACTACATCTTCCTCTATCTTTTCATAAGTCTGGGCATCCTCAGCAGAAACAAATCCATCCTGATTTCTCTTAGAATCCAGAAAGGCTTTTGCCGCCTCCCACGCTTTTGCCCGTTTCTCTCGCAGTTCTAAAATCTGATTCATGGTAAATCCTCCTTAATGCTTTAAGAGGGCAAGCCTCTTTTCTAACTGTTCAATAGGTGTCTTTTTTTCTTCCTTCAGCGGGATGAGCTTGGAGAGCATGGAATTTGTCACCGCCATACGGGAAAACAAAAATGCCTCTGGCTCCTCGTCTTTTTCCGGTTCCTGGGCATCAAAAAGGATGCCGTCCGCAAATCCAAGTTCCACCGCTTTGGTGGCATTGAACCAGCTTTCCACATCCATCAAATGAGAGATCCTCGGACGGGACAGACCCGTTTTGATCTCATAGGCGTTCATAATGCTCTCTTTTACCTCGGCCAACATATCAATGGCCTTTTTCATCTCCCCTGCATCGCCAATAGCGACCGTGGCAGGATTGTGGATCATCATCATGGCAACCGGAGACATCAGCACTTCTGTCCCAGCCATGGCAATGACAGAAGCGGCTGATGCTGCGAGACCGTCAATCTTCACGGTCACGTTATGGGGATAATCCATCAGCATGTTGTAAATCTGGGCCGCTGCAAACACATCCCCACCCAGTGAGTTGATCCACACCGTAATGTCACCATCGCCAGATTCCAGTTCCGACTTAAACAACTTCGGTGTTACCTCATATCCGAACCAGGTCTCATCGGAAATTTCCCCATTTAAAAAGAGCGTCCTGCTTTCAGGTACGCCCTTCTCTTCATCAGCTTCATTTCTGATCCAGTTCCAGAACTTTCGTTTCATATCGTTTCTCCTCTTTTTCGTGTGTCTCAGACACACTGGCTGTTCTCGTTATCTAAGAATCCTGTCTGTCAGTTGTGTATTTCAGACACACTTGGCAGGAATCCCCAAATGCAGAAAAAGCCCGGATTTCAGCCATTTCCGGCATCTTCGGACTTCTTTTTCCACTACCAGCGGTGCAGTTTTTGCACCATCCGTGTAACTAATTAATGTGGCTCTTTTCCACGTATTCCACGTTTTGTTGCTATTCCTGTGGAGTATTTTCTATCTGGATACCAGCAAATGCTCCTGCGTCTTTCAGCTTTGTCATGCTGCCATTGACCAGATACAGGTTGCCGCCTTCCTCGTCCGGGATTGGGTTCAAATCCTCCATTTCACGGATATCATTGGCAGACATCCATCCATTCTGTCTGGCCGTAGCGTATCCAGTCATCCGGGAAGCATAGTCCCCGCGGAGCAGACCATCCACATTCAGTTTTATAAAATACTCCTGTTTTTCCCTTGGCAGAAGGAGCGCCCGCTGTAAAGACTGCTCCCAACGGATCACCCAGGGGTCAAGAGTATATTTCACAAACTCCAAAGACTGCTGTTCAATATTGGAAAAGCTACTCTTGTCCAAATCTCCTACCATATGCGGCGGGATACGGTACAGCCTTGCAATCTCGTCCAACTGGAACTTCCGGGTTTCCAAAAACTGGCTGTCCTCCGGAGGCAGTCCGATCTGCTGATACTTCATCCCCTCTTCCAGTACCGCTACCTTATGGGCATTGCCGCTGCCCCGGTATACTTCGTTCCAGGAATCCCGTACTTTCTTTGGATCTTTCAAAATTCCCGGATGCTCCAGGACACCTCCCGGTGTGGCACCGTTGGCAAAGAAACTGGCCCCATACTCCTCACAGGCTAGGGTAATCCCCACAGCATTCTTCATCATGGCAATCGGGGAATAGCCTACCAGTCCATCAAAACCGAGTCCTGGGATATGCAGCACATTATCCCGGCCAAGTGTGATCTGTCCATAGCCGGAAAAGTTAGGGTTTTCATCCGAATCACGGGTATAGGTATAAACAAGCTGCCCGTTCCGATTACGGTCCACTGTCATCTTGCTTGCCAACAGAGGATAAAGCGCCACTACACGGCCTGCTCCATCCCGGATAATCTGGGCATAGGCATTCCCCCATAAAAGCAGATGAGTCATCATCGTCTCTCGGAAAATGAAGGAAGTCATTTCCGGATTTGGCTCATCATGGAGGATATGGTAAAGCGGATGATCATACACCCTCTCCTTGCTCTTCCCCGCATAGCGGTACAAATGGAGTGGGAGGGATGCAATGGCCTCAGAGAGTATCCGCACGCAGGAATACACTGCTGTGGTCTGCATGGCGGTAAACTCTGTCACATTCCTGCCACTGCTGGTCGGTCCAAATATGAAAGAATACTGTGATCCCATCCGGTAATCTTTCGGCTTGTCTCTGGCCTTTGCCAGTCCAAAAAACTCTCTGATCCCCATCTCTGTCTCTCCTTCCAATTTGGAAAAAATTTTTCAGTGTGTCGCTATTTTCTCAAAATAACGATATAATATTGATAGAACTTTAAGGAGGTGTTTCCTATGCCAATGATTCGTCCAAGCAGTGACCTGCGGAACAAATATAATGAGATTTCTGAATTCTGCAATCAGTATCAGGAACCCGTATTCATTACAAAAAACGGAACCGGCGACCTTGTAGTTATGACCAACGCCCAATACGAACAGCTCTGCGGTAAAGCAGAACTGCGCCATCTTCTGGATGCCGGATTGAAAGAAACCAAAGCCGGACATGGCAGACTAGCATCTGATGTCTTTGCTGATTTAGAAGAAAGGTTCGGGTTCCCATCTGATGTATAAAGTAATCATTGATTCCCTGGCGGAGCAGGATCTGGTCGATCTCTTTGTCTACATTACAGAGACACTAAAAGCACCAGATGCGGCGAAACGCCTATATGGAAAAATCAAAAAAGAAATCTCCAATCTTGCATCCATGCCATACCGTTGTCCGCTGATTGCAGAAGAACCCTATGCACAGCTTGGTGTGCGGAAATTATTCATTGAGAACTACATTGCATTTTTTCTTGTTGATGAAGCTGCAAATGAAGTCCATGTGTTCCGTATCCTTTATCATCGAAGGGAATGGCATGATCTCATTTAACCCAGCAGGCGGACTGTCCAAAACAGTCCGTCTTTTTCTGTAAAAGAAAAACACCTGCCGGGCTGACAGATGTTTCTCTGGTTTTTACTTCTCAATAAATTTCATCGAAATAGCTGATAAAGATGGAAAGCCTCAGCGCCCTCTCTTGGATACAGAAAGTCACATTCTCTGCCCGTTTTGCAATCTCTTCCAACAAGGACAGACTCTCCCGGTCGCAGAACTCAAAATGGGGCAGATAAAGGTCTATGGTAGACTGCCACTTCTGATAATCCACCACGCCCCGTATCTTCCCTCCAAACTGCCGCACATAAGCGTCACACTCTCCTAAAAGGTATTCATAATCTGCTTTCTGCTTTGGAACGATCCGCTTAGGGATCTTGTCCATCTCTCTTTTATACTGCTCGAAAAATCCGCATGTTTGCAAGGCATCCAGGAAATCTCTCCCTGGGCGGTTTTCCTGCCTTTGCCGGAATTCTTCTGCATAATCCCGTTCAAACACTTCATTTTTCATCGGTTTCATCCTCCTGTAAAACTGGTTTCCTTTACAGGTCGGATATTACCATAGAGTCTTTATCTTTTATGATCTGAAAAGATAACTCTTTGCAACGAATTGATAACGATCTAAAACGCCAGGATGCCCCGGCTGTCATATACACTGCCGCTTTCATCCTTATGCCGGATGCAGCGGTCAAGGGCCATGATCCAAGCTACGATACCGTCAATCTTCTCTGTGGATTTTTCTTTGTCCGGCTTGATATTACCTGCCGGGTCCTGGTGCATCACAATGTTTTGTGCCATCCATTTCAGAACTGGATTTCCCCCATGGATAAAATTTCCTTCCATCAGCAGCTTATACAGTTCCTTGCTCGGAGGGGACATATCCTTATAGCCCTGTCCGAAGGGAACCATCGTAAATCCATCCCCTTCTAAATTCTGGATCATCTGGGTCGCATTCCAGCGGTCCACTGCGATCTCACGGATATGATAGGTTTCTCCCAGCTGCTCAATGTATCTTTCAATAAAACCATAGTGGATGACATTCTCCTCAGTCGTCATGATGTAGCCCTGCTTCTGCCAGACATCATATGGGACATGGTCTCTCCGGCACCGCAAATCCAAAGTTTCTTCCGGCAGCCAGAAAAATGGCAGCACGATATATTTCTCCTCCTCGGTTCTTGGCGGGAACACCAACACAAAGGCTGTAGTATCCGATGTACTGGAAAGATCCAAGCCACCGTAACAGTCACGGCCACGCAGAGACTCAACTGGAACAGGCGTATTTCCCCGGTCATAGATGTGATCAGGTATCCAGCAGACTGTAGCAGAAGTCCAGATGTTCAGGCGAAGCTGTTTAAATACATTTTGTTCGGCCGGATTATCCATTGCGGAGAGAAAGGCATCCCGCACTCTGTCTATCTGGATCGTGTGTCCCAGTGATGGATTCGCCTGGTACCACTTTTTCTCATCAGTCCAGTCATCCTCCTCAGACAGTCCATATACTACGGGATAAAAGAATGGGTCAAGCTTCCTTCCTGCCAGGATGTCCTGGGCCTTGGTATGCAGTTCATAGCAGATACTGTTCTTATCAGTTCCCGCTGTAGTGATGATAAAGAAAAGCGGCTGCTCACGGGCATCACCAGAACCTTTCGTCAATACATCGTATAGTTTCCGGTTTGGCTGTGCGTGGATCTCGTCAAAGACCAGCCCGCTCACATTAAATCCATGCTTTGTCCCCACTTCTGCAGACAGCACCTGGTAAAATCCCGCATTGGAGTAATTCACGATACGCCGGGTTGCTCCCATAAGTTTGCACCGCCGTAAAAGTGCAGGGGACATCTCCACCATCTGTTTTGCCACATCAAAGACAATGGATGCCTGCTGTCGATCAGCCGCTGCTCCATACACTTCTGCGGACATCTCATTATCCGCAAACAAAAGATAAAGGGCGATTGCCGCCGCAAGTTCACTCTTTCCATTCTTCTTTGGTATCTCTACATAAGCAGACCTGAACTGGCGGTTTCCATCTTCTTTTACTATCCCAAAAATATCACGGACGATCTGTTCCTGCCATGGGAGCAGGAGGAATTTCTTTCCCGCCCACTTTCCCTTCGTGTAGCAGAGATTCTGGATAAACAGCACTGCCCGATCCGCTTTCTCTTTATCATAATGGGATGTTTGCAGCATGAACCGGCTCGGTATATATTCCCAGGCCATCATGCCCCACCTCCCAGCAATTCTTCCATCGCATCTCCCTCTTCCTCTCCATCGGAGCCGGCCACAATCCTGCTCCGGGAGGAAGGCGTCAATCCAAACTGTTCACAGAATTTCAGCATGATCTTCTGGTTGGTCTGGGCGATAGAAACCTGCGGTACCTGCTGCAGATACCCATTCGGTGTACGCACCATAGAACCATGCTGGGAGAGAAATTCCTCTGCCTCTTTCCATCGGGCGTATGCCTGACAGTATCCAGCAAAAGCCGCCATGTCCATTTCTGTCAAAAGCCCCATAGACTCCAGCACTTTGGACATCCGCTTCCACTCCTTCTTCGCCTCATCCTCCAGCCACACGGGACAGCGGGGCGCTTTCTTTACCGGCTTTGGCTCCCGCTTATTTAACGGACGCCCGCCAGGATTTCCCTCCAGCTCTTTGATCGCAGTCGGTATCGGTTTTCTTCCTCTGGATGCCATCGGCCCCACCTCCTCTCTGTAAAATGGCATCAAAAAAAGACCTCCGAAGAAGTCTTTTTCCGAATGATTTTTATGCGATTTCGTATAATACTCCATCCCGGACGTAACAAGAAGTTACTTCCTCATCTATAAAGTCTTCCGGACTGATTTCATGCTCGCTCCCTCTCCATTCATTCTCTTACCGTCATATCTGCACCTGCTTTCTCTAAAACATATCGTTACCGGTATAAGCATTCAACAGAATCTCCATATCCGCTTCCTCTACATCCAGATATTCTGCATTCTCAATGATATGCAGGGCTCTCTCCTTTTCTATCGGAACCGCTTCTGCTCCCCGATAAGCAAAACCTAGCCGGTATTTTAATACTTTATCTGTAGATTCTATGACTTCTTTTGCTTTCTCCCGGTCAAGGGTTCCGTTATAGAATGACATCTTCAACATGCTCGGTATCCTCTCCATTCTCACTGGTATGTTCTTCCGCAGGCTTCAATAGCATATCCACTTCCTCTTTTGCCTCTTTCATCGCATTTTCCTCGTAAAAATAAGCTTCTGAACTACAGGCTACTCTTTCCTTTTCTGAACTCCACACAGAATAATCAAACCCCAATGCCTCATCATTCCAAGTCGTATAGAGTTCATATCCTCGGTAAGTTTCATGCATCTTCCAAAATCCTCCTTTCCTTTTGGTAGTAGCATGTTACCTCTGAGCCAGATATTTATCCACCTTATTCCAGAAAATAATCTGGACAAATATCTGGCTCAGAGTTTGTGCACTCTGCTAGGAGAAACAGCCCCTTATTCCGGGTGCTGTCTCATCCTCCCTCGGAAATGATTACTATAATCGCCCTTCTTTTTTCCGAGTTTTCGTTGTATTCCTCTCTGCTTTTTCCCCGACTTGAATTTTATATCCCATAATGCTCTTGATCTCCCATGCCTCAAAATCTGTCGCATCTTTATCTGTCTTTTCTTTTGCCCTGGAAATCGCATCTTCCGCATTCTTACCAACTGCAAGCATTTCTCCCCGAATCTTGCCGGAAAAAGAATTATTCCATTCCTTATAGGTCACTTTGAATAACCTGAGTTTCATAGGCTGCCGCCTCCTTTTTCTTTATCCATATACCTATTTGCTTTAAGCCTTACCCTGGCGGCATATCTCGCATAATCATACCCATCACTCTGAACCGCTATCGCAGTGTGCTTCGTTCCGGCTTTCCTTATCAGGATGCATAAAAACTGTCCATCCTTCACTCCGGTTTTTCTTGTATGCTGACTGATAAATTCGTAATCCTCCATCAGATTTTCCTGGAACTTATCGTATTCTTTTTTGGATAACGTAACCTCTGCGACCACCTGAATTTCCTGGGCATCGCCCCAGCCTCTTGCTCTTTCCAAATCCTCCATGGTTTCCGGCTTTCTTGCAAAATATCCTTTCATTTCTGTGTACCTCCGTTTTCTTTATTTTCCTTTTGGTAGTACACATATTCGCTCTAAAAGAGGATAATAGCAAGTCATTATCGAACCATAATGTACACAAATAACCTGCCAGAAACTTGTGTATAATCTCCTTACAAAAAATACTCCATAGGACTTTCACTTTTTACTATCCAGTATTAAATCCATATAGTGTTCATCCAGATAAAAACGGAAACCACAAGTTGGCAGGTAGCAAATTAATTCATACATGGCTTGAGAATCATTCCAGACTCCTGTAGCCTTAATGTATGGTGTTATCTTTTCTCTTGCAGACTTCTCCATCATTTTCAGGCATACATGTTTTTTCTGGTAATACATCCGGAACTCTTCTCCCATTTCTACGATCTGCCTATCCACCCCTTCCGCATTACCTTTCTGCGGATCAATCCCCTGACGTTTCGTATCTGGTATTGAATAGAAAAGATCATACATTTGGAACCGTAAAAAACAGGCTGGCAATACACTGATGATCCTCAGAATTGTCTTTGGGTCATCCCGCAACTTATTTTTCCTCAGATACTCATACAGCTCCTTTTCATACTTTTTCATCTCCGCAGATATCTCATTATCCAGTTGCTCATACTCTGCTTTAAATTCCAGAGCCAGATTTCTTATTTCTTCATCAATTTTCCTTTCCACCTTTTCAATGCCTCCATTGTTTTCAGATACCTGTTCCGGTAGCAGTATGTTACCTCTAAGTCCAGAGATTATCCAGGAAATTCTGATTCCTAAAAGACAGAAATCCTGGAATACTTGTGTACATTATTAGTGGAAGGAATAAAAACAGACAGAGGAAAAAGGCCGGTCTGATCCAGCCACTTTCCTTTATCCGCTTTTAGTCTTTACACCTTTTCCAGACGGCAGACCATCCCATCTACTTCCACGATCCTCCAAACCAGTTTCCGCCATAAAATCTCCATAATCCTCACATACGCATAAGCATTGCTCTGGCTCTTGTCATAAAGAATTGTTCCATGCTCAATCAACCATCCTGCAAGGTTCTCTTTCAGCTTTGCTTCCATTTCAATCTTTTCCATGATATTCATGCGATGTTCTCCCTTTCCTCTGTGTATTCGGATCAGTATTTTCCCTGTCTGTCTCCACCTGTCTTAAATCCTTACAGAATTCTTCATATCTGGGATACCCCATCTTTTCTATGGTTTCACTGGCTGCTACCAATTCTTCCTCGGTCCAATCCCTACTCATAGCTGTCCTCCCCTAAAGGATCTTGCACTTCCAAATAAACATCTTTGCAGTCACATCCAATCAGCTGTCCGTGACAGGCTGGACAGCGTTCTGCATCACATCCCCAATGGTGGTAATGTCCTACGGTTGCTCCGCAATCGTGGCATCTCTCCCCGTCCTCCATGTTAGGGACAAAGTCATATTCATCCCCACATTTTATCCTCTCGTATTCTTTCCCGTTAATATGGACTTTGGAAATCCCACATCCATCCGCAGTCAGCATTTCCCGTCCACAAATTTCACATTTTGCCATACGTTTCTTCCTTTCCTCTTAAGACCAGTCCACAGCGCTCACATACATCTTTTTCTCATTGTCCAGAATATAGCTAATGGTAAAGTCTGCATATGCCATACCGAACAGATTCTCTCCAAATGTGCAGTCCACAGAATAGTCTACGTCCGTCAGCCCCATATCAATTTCCGCATTGATTCCATCGCAATCTGAAATGCTCAAATCTGGGAATCCCTCATCTAGTGCTCTGTGAAACCAATGCTCCATGTCTTCATAAGATTTGAAGTGGCAGCCGACCATCTTGCGAAACAGCATCTCCACTCTGCGTTTACTGGATCGTTTTTCCTTTATGGTTTTTATTGATTTCTGCATCATTCGTACCTCTGTTGATGCTGATGGATAATCTCGATGATCGCATCCTGCTCCTCTGCGCTGATTTCCAGTTCTGCAAGGGCTTCCCTGGTCCCACAGTCCGGGCAGATCAAAGAGGTATTATCCGCTCTGGAAGTCGCAGGCACCCCGTGGTAGGGCTTCCCACACTTTTGGCAAATCTTAATCGTCTCAATCTTGCATCCCATTTTCATACCTCCCTTTGGCTGTCAGCATATGCCTGCCGCAGTTTTTCCTGATCAAATCCAAAGAATCGGTATCCCTGGGTGCATGTTGCCAAGTACCGCATTGATGGGAGTCCTAGAGGACGTTCCTCATGCATGATATAAACAAATGTTTTTCGTACCCGTACCTTTCCGGTCCGGATACCCGTAATGGGGATCTGAAGCTCCTTTTTATAATAGAAACTCGGATATCCTTCATACCTGTCCAATGCCAGTTCATCCGTCTCACTAACCGACCAGACAGCGACCGGAACACTGCTTCCCTCTTTTGGCTCAATCGTAAGATAGGAGCCTGTCTTGCTACCTTTAAAAAGTAACTGGTAGTCTTCGATGACCGAGGTTCCAGCCACCCTGGCATCCGGGCAGCGCATCAGCATTTGACGGATATTTAAGTTACTCCCGTATGCAATATAGTATCGTTTCTTCATCCTGAATCCATCCTTTCTGAAGGGCTTTCCCTCCTACCACCTTAAGACCGCCGAAGCGGTCGGAAGTGGGCCTGTGGCTATCTCCTTCAAGCGGCTGCCCTGCCATTCCTAAAGGAAACGTCACCGGAAAGTCTCCTGGTCAGGATATCCCTTGCTGTTTTAAATTCGTCCCCGATAAATCCAAGCCAGAGGAGCCAGGTTCTCATGGCATATTTCGGATTTTCATTCTGTTGTGGCTTGGGGCTTGCCGAGCGTACCGTCTTCGCCATCTGGCTCAGTGCAAGGCAAAGCTGGATGTAGCTTTTAAGCTGCCCAGCGTGGAGTCCGCCTCTGCGCTCCGCAGTCGGGGCATCAAACTGGAAAAGCCTGAATTCAACCGTTCCCTTTGTAAAAGTCGCATGGTAGTTCAGCATGTGGTAGCGGCTCCTGTTATAATGATGGCTTCTTCCATAGTCCTCCCCATGTGAGGTATACCAAATGTCTGCCAAGGCTGACATGGTTTTTGATTTTTTCCGGTTCAGTTCCTTCAAAAACCGTAGGTCTACTGTCCGGCAGTATTGGCGCATCCGGCCTCTGTCCAGATTTAACGCATCTGCGATCAGGCTCTCATGGCTTGCCATAATGTTTGCAAGGTTGCGAAGCGTCTGCGGCGTATGACCTTTGGCTCCGATGTGAATGTGGACTCCGCATCCTCTTGAGGCATCACTTTTTGCCCCTGCGTGCCGAAGCTGCCGGATGAGTTCCTGCAGGGTTTCCATATCTGCGTAGGTAAGAACCGGAGTGACCAATTCACATTTTTCGCTGTCCGGTCCTTCAATGCTGACGTCCTTCTGGAATTTCCATTCCCGTCCGTCTGCATCCCATGCTGACCAAGTGCTGTATCCGTTCCTCCTTGCCGTGTTCTGATATCTCCTCGTTCCAAAGTAGCGGGCAGCGATTTTTGCAGCATTCTCTCTTGAGATGCCATTCATCTCCACCTCAACTCCGATGGTCTGCTTTTTCATTTCCTCAACCTGTCTCATAATCTTTTCGTTCATAATATGTGCTTCCTTTCTGGCGTTTGTTTTCCCTTTCGGTAGTCACATATTCGCTCTAAAAGCACATATTATCCAGGAAATTATGAGGCATAATATACATAATCTTTTCGCCATAAAATTGTGTACATTACACGGCTATACCCCCTCTCTGTCCAAAGAGCGGAGCGTCTCTTCGTGTGTGCGGAACAGACGCTGAGGTGATGCCCTATGCAGGCTTCCCGTATTGCTCCGCAACAGGAAATATCACCCGTCATAGCCTATTATCGTATACTCAGCAGTGCATCCCTTGCTTTTATTGGTGAGCATCCGGCAGTGATCCCCGACAGACCTTCCTTCCGGTAGAAATATCCCTTTTACTGTCTCAGACATTTCCGTTCCTCCTATCATTCAAAACTGCTGTTGACCTGATGGATCAAAATAGCATCTGCAACCGCCTCTGTGCAGGTACGCTCCTGCTCCTGTTCGTGGCGGTTCTCCTGCTACTGAACATGGGACAGTCCAGCGTTTATAATCCGCATCCTTTTTTCTGGCGGCAATTCTTCAAATTTATCTGCGTCCAATTCAAAATCCTCCTTTGACTATTTTAGTCAATTCTAATGCATTGACTATTTTTTTCAAGACCCTAAATCAAAAAAGTTTTCTGTTTCAACATGCCAAAAAACTAAATGTGAATTATATAATACAATCAGGGATGCTATATTGAATATACTCGGAAAATGAACAGCAGCAGGTAAAACTCTGTGCGCAAAGGATATCTCTCCTTATTCACCCAGAAATCAGCCCTATACTAAAGCACATTACACTGGATGAATGTTCATAATCCTTTTGCCAGATTATTCCATACATTCTGGCAAAAGGAAACATTTTCGCATAAACCCTCTATCCTTCCATTTTTTCTTACCCCTCTTCACTCTGCGGAAACTGATATACATTCTGTAAAATAAAGAAACACACCACATTTACAAAATATCCATTTTGAAAATCTCTAAGCATACCTTTATTCCGACCAAAATATCCGCCTTTAGAACAGCAAAAATGGGATGCTTATCCACACCCCATCTTCTCTGTTTTCCCTTATTTCCGGGCATTTTGCCCTTACTATTGCCAAAAGATATGTTTCCGCGTACAACTATATCTAGTGGTATTTATCTCACTTTCCATTGAATTTATACAATATTTCGTTTGAGCAGAGCGACTGTCTCCACATGTCCAGTCTGAGCAAACATATCAACAGGCTGTACTTCTTTTACTTTATAATCACTGGTTGCAGTCAAAATTTGTAGATCACGGGCAAGAGTGGCTGGATTGCAACTAACATAAACCATTCGGCTAGGTGAAGCAGTAAGCATCGTTTGCAACAGGTGCTTATCACAACCCTTGCGCGGTGGATCAACAACAATCACATCTGGCTGAATACCAGAACAAATCCATTGAGGAATCACCGTTTCTGCTTTACCCACTTCAAAGCGCACATTATCCATTCCATTTAACTTTGCATTTTGCTTGGCATTTTCAACTGCTGCTTCCACAATTTCCACACCATATACCGCCTTGGCTTTCTGCGCCAAAAACAAAGAAATTGTTCCGACACCGGAATAAACATCAAACACAACCTCATTTCCAGTTAGTCCAGCGTAATGCAAGACTTGCTCATACAAAACCTTCGTTTGTATCGGATTAATTTGATAAAATGAAAGAGCAGAGATCGCAAATTTCACAGAACCAATGTAATCATAAATATATTTTCGTCCATGCAACAGCTTTGTTTGTTCACCCAAAATTACATTGGTTTTTTGAGGATTGATATTTTGAACAATGCTTTGTACCATTGGATAACGTTTGGTAATCTTTTTGACTAAAGCCTGCCCTTCTGGAAAAACTTTCGTACGTGTAACCAAAACAACCATTACCTCACCAGTTGCTTTAGCCTCACGCAACATAATATGTCGCAAAACACCAGTATGCTTTTGTTCATCATATGGTTCGACTCCAAGTTGACTCGAAATTTGCTTAATCCATTGCAAAATCTGATCATTCGTTTCTGATTGAATAAGACATGTATCCATTGGGATCATCTGATGTGTTCGTTGACGATAAAAACCAATCTCCAACTGCCCGTCTACACTTGCAACAGGAACCTGTGATTTATTACGATAATTCCAAGGATTTCCCATCCCTTGTGTTGGACAAACCGTTATATTTTCTAAATATCCAATTCGTTTCAATACCTCTGCGACTCGTTTTTGTTTATATGCCAACTGTGCTGGATAAGAAAGATGTTGAAGCGTACAACCTCCACATAACTTAAAAAAGCGACATGGTGCCTCAACTCGATCTGGACTTTTTGTATACCGGAAAACCATACGTCCATAAGCAAAAGATTTTTTCACTTTTGTTAAAGCAATCAATGCCCGCTCTCCAACAAGAGCATCAGCAACAAATACCGGAAAACCGTTAATTTTTGCCACACCAAACCCCTCATGTGTTAAATCTTCAAACACCACTTCAAACTGCTCGTTTTTATGAAAAGTCGTTTCCTTCATTCAATATGCTCCATTCAATCATTTTCTTGAACTTTATTGTAACAAAAACAACTATAAATTGTAATCCTTGTCTATTTCGTTTACAATTTCCATAAGGAGGCGTTCTCATGTCGAAAAACCGAATTTATGTATACACTTTTATTTTCTTTTTTATGCTTTGTATCGGTATCATTACTGGTTCCTATATTGTAAATATGAATAAAAAAGCTATGATGGAGATACAGACAGCTATGAATCCGCATACACAAAATTCTGAAATCGAGCCAGATCTAGAAATAGAACAAAAATCAAAAGTCGATGGTTTGGTTTTGCAAATGTTGTTTGATTTATATACCACCATAAATGCATCAGTGGACACAGAATACGCCTATTACAATGTAATTTCCCAAATTCAAAATCATCTGAATGAATCAACTACAAAAAAAGCAATCATTATCCAAGAAGCTTCAACCTTGCTGCAAAGAAGCTTAACAAAATATCATACACGGCTGAGTTCAGTAAAAGAAAATGTCAATCAATCCTTGCAAACCTTTATTTTTGCTAATGCCATCAGTTCTTCCGACCAAAAAGAAATCCAAGCTGCGTTAGAATATTTGGATGCAAACATAAGTACATTCGCCGAAATCGGACATTTTATTTTACGTGACAAAGATCCCTTCACAACAAAAACCATAAATCAATCTATTGAAGCAATGGTAGAAATGACCGAAAAACGTCAAGAAGCTCAATCCAAACTGGAAAAGAAAATTGGCCAAAAACTAGAAGAAAATAAAAGAAAACAAAACTTAACCGAAGAACCTTCTATTCGTTCCGAAGATGGTTCTGTTTTCTAAATTATTTTTAATAAATAAAAGAGATTCAGAACAATAGATTTTCAATTCCTTCTTCATAAAAAGCCAACTGATGAATCTATTTCCTTTTCAATTTATCAGCAACGAAAAATTTGTACCAAAACGGACGAACAAAATTAAGAAGCCTTTAAGAAATCGTAGAGTGTCCATGTATAACTGCTCTTGAACTAGCTTGCTATAGTCAGGTCTACTGTTATATACTTTTCTTTTAAATCTAGGATATGAGGTAACATCTCCTCTGACCATTTAAACGTAAATAGCCCTCTTTTATATGAAAGCCTTACAAAGGCATTCCAATTCCCATTCATCTTCACTGATAAACTTGCCAAATTGAACAGATAATAACTTTTTAGAATCACTTTTTGCCTAAGCTGTTTGATATTTTTCTAGTTCAAACTTCTTTTCAAAATCCGCTTTATGAAATTCTATCTTGCCATTTTTCTGTGTCGCAAAAACAGCATAGGCTAGTAGTTGCATTTGATTTAATGTCAGACCATGACTCAACCTTGCTAGACTCAACTCATTTGATTTTTTCATCGTACTAGCTTCATCTCTAACAATTGGTTTATTATTTTTCTATCCACAATATCCTATTAATATAATAAATTTTTATAATTCTATCACTTAATATATCAGATATACTACGATTTGAAAATACTAACACACAATAGAAAGGATACATTTCACGCAATACTGTCTATTTTTTTGTTTATGACTGTGTTTTTATGTAGTACTGCATATTTTTCATAACGGCTGCCACCGCAGCTTTTGAATATAAAATTCAATATATAAGAAAAAATACCTATTTACTTTTTGTTTTAATCCATGTTAAATATAGTTAATAATTTGGAAAAGGAGGAAGTTTTGTATGAAAAAGTTATTTTTATTTGTTTTAAGTGTTATTTTGATTTTTAGTGGCTTGAGCATTACAACACCTAAATCTGCATCTGCCAATACTGATTTATCAGGAACACATTATATTTCTGCCAAGCATTCTGATAAAGTACTAGGTGTAGATAATAGTAATACGGGAACCGTTGTTACACAGCAATATAATCAAAATTTATTTAATTCAACAAATAACTCTGTTACATTTTCATTAGAAGATTTATTCAAGCAAGAGCAAACTTTTACTTCTCCTAGTGGTGAACAAATTACTGTTGGTATTGAACCTGTTAATAAAATAGAATCAAAGATGGTTAGACCACTAGATTCTAGTGCTACATATAAAATTTATTATTATACACTTGCATGGAATGTATATTATTATATTGACGTAAAAAATTATAGAATTACAAGAGCATATGATGCAGGATATATAGGACTTGCCCCAGTAAACAGCGATAAACTTACCTATGATAGTCTATCTGCGGTATATTCAATAGATATCGGTATTTCATTTGCAAGTGCTAAGGTAAAATTGAAGGCTACAATAAATCCTTCTCAAAAAACATTAACAACAGACTATACATTGTAGGGTATTTATAATGATAGAAGCTACAATAGTAACATTTATTATTATTATTTTAACAACCATACTCCCTGCAGTTTTGACTTGTTTTATCACGTTCAAGATAACGAAAAAGAATAAAAATATCGGATTAGTAATAGTTATTTTTTCTATATTATTTGCTCTAAGTTCAATTATTTTTGATTATAACCAGCAGTTCATTCAACTTGTTTATGCACTAATACCATTTAATTTAGGTGCATTTATTATGGCAAAGAAATATCATAAATAAATGCTTTAAAGATGAAGTGTAACTTTTGAATTTGGATAGGTTTGGCTTGGTTGACAGCTTCATATAAGTACAAAATAAGGTAGATGTTTTTTCTGTTTTTAATCATATGAACGGCTTAATTAAAAACGAACGATTCCAAGACGCTAATGTGTCCTTTTGAATCATTCGTTTTTTATATGGCTGCCATCGAGCCTTAAAATCTTAAACTTATTTTCTTTATATCTGGATCAACTGGTAAACCTTTCTGTATTTGAGTGATGAAAAAACATGTGTAAAACCATTTTACTGGTCTACACACGATTGCTGATAAGTCACCTGCTCTTACCACTCCATGTCCATAACATCGAGGGGATTGAGAAATTCCATAATTGTTGGATTGTCTTTTGCTTTTGGATTCATTTCTAAGTAGTATTCTAAAGCTTTTAGAATGTCTTTTACTTCGTGGCTATTCTCAAACTTAATTGTATCAAGATTTTTTCCATTAGTTCTCACCCTTCTTAATTACAATTATACTAAAGTTAATAAAAGACTCTTAAAGACTATTTCAAGGTTTTAATACTTCCCCTATTTTTTTAATCATTCTTTTTTGAAAAATACAGTTTTCTCCTAATATTTTGCCAAAAATATAACGTACTAATCTCCCTAAACCGTATTTAATATAAATTTTACTAACCCCATTTATACTAAAATTACAACCTCACTAAAATTAGTTGGCGTCATTTTACAAATAGCAAAAAACGCTGTTTATTTGCATTTTTTCTCTAAGTAATGGTGAACTTCTATCAGACCGTTAAAATTAAAATTTTTGTGATGAGCATAAAGGAAATCTGTCCACACATTCACCTCCGATGTGCGTAGAAATTGGCAGTGCCAACCGATTTCAATATGCTCATCCTGCGGACAAAATTTCACTCAAAAATGCTGATTGATTCAACAGATTTTTGTATAATTTAAGGACTTAAACTTTACAAAAATCGTTAGTCTAAAAAATCAAAAAACACCAATCTAAATGACCAGCAAGCATAGCCTTTGTGTCCCCACTAATATGGATTCACTTTGGCGTTTGTTAGTGAGCCCCCGCCCACTAGGACCCTCAAAACCACACATCGACTACACACCAAAAACACCTTTTTCCCCCTTGAGCAAAAAAACAGCACTAAAAGCAAAATTTTAGTGCCTGAAACAAAAATTTTTCTGCTCCACTCCTTCCCTGCCGAAAACAAATATAAAAAAAATAAAAAATATGCGTGGGTCGTATTTTTAAAATTAGAAGAATAGGAGTATAAAAAGAACGGGAGAGGCTAGTGATGAGCCTTTCCCGTTCTTTTTATTTTTCATCAAACCAATGTCTACTAAATGAGTCTTATCCACATAAATTTTTTACACTTCAAAATTCATACAGTTAAAACGACTGAGCAGATGTAAAGCCCTATAATAAGATTTTACATCTGGTTGTGTTTCTCTAAATCCAATTTTTTTGTACCAGCCTCTACACAGAATTGAATCTTTTCTTAAAGATGCTGATTGGAAAAAACTAAAACAAAAATGTTTTTCCTGACGTTTATTATAGCTTACAAGGGACTACACAGGAGAATAATCTGATGGGTAAATATTGCTTATGTCTAGTGCTATTGCGAATGAGTTTCCCAACCGTCACAGCTTTTTTGTCCAATTATTTCGTACAACAAAAATATGATTTCTCCTTATAAACTGTAAATACACATAAAGAAATTTCCACAAAGAAAAATTTGCCCAAAATATCTTGGAGCCCAACAAGGATAAATAAGATATCAAGAAATTATTTTAATCTTTGTATTTCTACACACTATCCGATTTGGATACTTTGAAGAAAACCAATTATTGTACTTCATAGATACAGTTTTTCATCCTCTAGCGTTTCATAACCAGATGACCACTTCATAGGATTTTCGGTAATACATCTGAAATTCCCATAGCTATGTCTTTTTCATATCAGTCAATTCTGTATACTGATTATTAACACTTTTTGCTGCCCACAGCACACCTGGGCAAACCACCTCACAGATTGGATATACTATTAAATATCTCTTTTCAGTATAAGCTAAAAACTATAACAGATTTGCTTTGCTAAACAAGAGCTTACCGGAAGGAAGCTCAAAGAGAAAATTTGAAGTCCAGAACAAAACTCTAGACTTTCTTTGGATGATCCGCATAGATTGTATTTATCCACAGTGTACTTGATTATAACTGATTAGAAACAAGTTTTTCAAAACAAGCGATAAAGAAAAACACTCACTCCAATTGAGAACTGACAAAACCATTGAAATACATGACCTTGAAAATCTCTAGTTACCCATGTTAAACTACCTTTCCCATTCGCTTTCTATTTTCTACCTCCTATATCCCCTTATATAAAACAGTCAAAACAATATTTGATCGAATCAGATTTTGGAACAAAGAATCTTCCACGTATCATACAGCTTTTCAAATCCCTGCTCTAATGAATCTTCACCTCTCAATAATTCCATTCAATGCCAAAACACCCATCAGATTCATCTACAACAAACCAAAAAAGAAAGAAACTGTGGACTAGGATAGCGTTCCTTACGTTTGGCATAAGGCAGTTTCCTTCTCATAATTGCAGTACTTCCAAAAGATCAATTTATTTGCTTATTTCCTCTAGACTGAAGTTATATGGTTTTCAAGGAGCAGAGCATAAACCATCTGAAGTCTATACTTTTATAACTATAACCATTTGTACCATGTATCCAAAAGGTAGAGAATCTGACTGAAAAAGAAAATATTCCCATGCTCTCAAAATTATAGTAAAATGGAAGAAAACAGAACGATATATCAGAAAGAGGAAAGATGATTAAAAAAGCCAATATAAATGATGTAGAAACGATAGCAAGCTTAGCGATTTTAATGTGGAAACAACATACTATTCAAGATTTGATAGACGAATTTTCAAATATAATTTCAACAGGAAAGGCACAATTTTTTCTGAAATACTATAAAGACATCCCTATTGGATTTGCACAATGTCAATTAAGATACGATTATGTAGAAGGGACTAAAAGTCAACCTGTCGGATATTTGGAAGGGATATTCATCAAAAAAGAATATCGCAATAAAGGCTATGCAAAAGAATTACTATCAGAATGTGAAAAATGGGCACAAAAACAGGGGTGCAGTGAATTTGCAAGTGACTGCGAACTATCCAATCTTACTGGTTTCAACTTTCATATAAACATGGGATTTATAGAGACAAATCGAATCATATGTTTCACTAAGCAACTGTAAAATTCCTATTTATTTGAAGAGAATAAAGGAAGCTGAGCTACCTATTTGAATTGATAAAGGAAGAAAAACAATGGTTAACCTGAATTGATAAAAATCTGGACTTACAAAAAACTATATTCCATACAAAAAAGGTAAAATACTTTAGAAAAGTTTACATGAAAGGTTTCATAAAACTGACAATAGATTTTAGAAATCTCAACTATTGAAAAAAGCAAAGTTTTGAAACGCACTAAAAATGACTGAAACAATTTTTATGCATCCACAACAGCAGTTAATCAACTTAATCTATTTTTTGTTTTGTTCGTATCACTTCATTATTATTTGGACAGAGGTGATATAAATAAGCTGCTCGCCTCAATTTTTTGAACATATACCATATGTTGAACCCACTAAGCCTACCTGAACCATATAATCTTGCTTTCACCCTATAAACAAGATCCCCCCTTAATTTATTTATCTGAATATAAAAAATAGCCTGTTATAATAAAAAACTGATATTTTATTCAAAAAGAGAAATACGTTCTATATAAATGCCTATGCTATGAATATCCCACATGCCTTATTTCACCTAAAGCCACCATAGCTTTTATTTGCCCATTTGTTAATGGAAAAAATAATGTTTTTATAAAAATTCTGAACCAAATAATGAAAATAGAGGGCCAATCTTGTAGCAAGTACAGGAAAACTTTAAAAATTTTGGAGTAAGAAATAAACAAATTGATGTTGAAAGTCATGGTTGGTAAGGGGTGATTACATAACATAACATAACATAACAAAAGAAAAAAATATTTGAACTTCATTGTAAAAAAAGAAACCAAATGGATTGAGTATATATTGAAATATGGAAGATCAAAGAATTTGATTGACAGCATGGGAAAATAATTTACAGTCATATTACCCCTGAATTGATAAATGTACTTTTGCAATTATCAAAACCAGATATTATAGAGATTTACAATAAAAGATCTTTTTTTTCATATTCTTTGATCACATTTTTTACAGTAAACATTATAAAACAAAAATTATCTTTTCTAATCAAAAAGACAGATGATTCAGTCAACAGCGACATTGTAAGCGCTGTTGACTGAATCATCCAAAGAAAGAAATACAAGGAAACCCTTTTTGACTTTTGGCTTTGTTTCTTTCAATTTCTCTTAATATTCATATATGAATTTTTCTTTTTCTCACTCTTTTAAATTAGTATTTGTATATTTTGAAAGAAAACCCAACCATTGCTTTAATTCTTTCATAAATAAAAAAAGCATCTGAGCTGCAATGATACAAATTCAGCAGCAAGATACTTTTTAAATCCACCTACCCCTCATTTCGCTTCTGCTTTTCGTTTTTTGACAACAGGTGTTTTATATTTATCCCAAAAATTTTTCTCTGAGCAACCAAGACAGGCATTACCAGAAAAAATTGGTGAGCTTATTCCTCCATTCCATTTAATGGTTTCACAGCCATTAAAAGCAGTTGGACCTTTACATCCCAACTTTAATAAACAGTATCCATTTGGATCATCAAAATGCTCTGCAAACAGTTTTTGATCAAAAAAATGTTTGCGGTGACAAGTTTCATGTACAGTTTTATCATAAAAAAAAGTCGGTGTCCCTTTTCTGGTTAACGGTGGTGTTTTGCCTTCAAGCCACAAATATAGTAATGTTCCATAAATGGCCTCTGGCAGTGGAGGACAACCTGGAACCCTGATAATTTCTCGATCTGGCAAAATCTCTTGTAAATCCACAGCTTCAGTAGGATTTGGCTTCGCTGCAGGAATTCCACCCCAACAGGAACAGCTTCCAACTGCAATAATATACTTTGCATGCTCTGCCAGCTCCTTAACTTCATCTGCAACACACTTTCCTCCGACAAAACAGTAATCAAAATGTGGTCCAAGGGAACCTTCAACAATCAAAACATACTCTCCTTGATTTTTTTTGCCTAAATCATTGGGGCGTGTGTAAGATAAAATATCCATATACGTAAGTGAAATCACATCAAAAATAAAATGTGCAATATCAAAATTCATTCCTCTAACAAAGGTTTCTGAACAACCAGTGCAATCTTGAGCATTAATCCAAATAACTGGCAATCGATTAAACTCATGTGTTTGATCAAATTTTTCCAGATCAAACTTAAATAGCTCAACTAAATTCCTTACCGTTTGTTTATTCATTGTACATCTCCTTATATGCAACCGAAAAAACAAGCCTATGCATTGATTTATTGTTCCTTTCAACCAAAATCATAATAAAATACAAATGATCAATTCATATAATTTTTGAAAGTTGACTCATTTATTATAATAGAATGTGAAATTTTACACAAGATTGGTATTTTACTTTTTTGTGATCAAATAATAGATTTTCTTTGCACATTCTATTATACAACATTATGCTGCTTTAATTCATTAATTCTTGCAACAAACGATCAACTGATTTTGGTGCGTATACACATAGGTGACTTTCAAGAATTTGAAAATCAGCTGGAAGGTTGCCTCCGAATTCTCCATCCAAATTTAACTGCATTGAATCTGTGCACGCCACTTCTAATTTTTTCACACGGCGGTAAATCACATGCGGATCGTTTAAATGATCCCCTCGCAACGTCTTGAATAAAATCATAGCAAAATTTAAAAGGGTTGTTTTCTTTAAAATCAACAAATCAAAATATCCATCGTTTACATAAGCATCCGGTGCTAACTTTTCAAATCCCCCAACAGAGTTAGAATTTGAAAGCAAAAACATCATTATTTCGCCTTCAAATATTTCTTCATCCATCTTTAAGCGTACATAGGTCGCTTTTACAGAAGGAATCATTTCAACCCCTTTAATATAGTAGGCGAGCTGTCCAAGAACCGTTTTCAACTTAGACGGTACTTCATAGGTTAATTCAGTTAAACTGCCACCAGCAGCAATATTTACAAAATATTTATCATGTACCTTTCCGATATCTAACGGAATGGTTTCACCACTAAGAATAATATCAACTGCTTCTTCAATCGTAAAGGGGATGTTTAACGCACGAGCAAAATCATTGGTTGTACCAACTGGGATTAAACCAAGCTTGGGACGAAATGTTTCTTCAGCTAATCCACTGACAACTTCATTTAAAGTGCCATCTCCGCCAGCGGCAACAACCAAATCATATAGACTTTCACAAGCCGCTTTTGCTGCGATAACCGCATCACCAACTCCACTTGTTGCATGTGTAGATGTTTCATATCCGGCTTTTTCAAATTTCTCCAGCACATCTGGCAACTTTCTTTTAAAAATTTCACGTCCAGATGTTGGATTATAGATAATTCGTGCACGCTTCATAAACAACCTCTTCCCTTTTATATCCAGCTATTTTTAACGTTTTTGAATTTCCTGTTTCAGCAACTGATTGACAAGTTGTGGATTGGCTTGTCCTTTTGTAGCTTTCATAATTTGACCAACAAAAAAGCCCAATGCTTTTTCGTTTCCACCCTTATATCCATCCACAATTTTTTGGTTAGCATCCAATAATTCATGAATCAAGTCAAGCAACATACCTTCATCAGAAATTTGTACCAAACCTTTTTCTTTCACGATATCAGCTGGATTTTTTCCACTTTCAATCATATCTTTAAAAACTTCTTTTGCAATTTTACTGGAAATTGAGCCACCAACAACCATTTGAATCAGCTCTGCCAAAGCTTTTGGTGTCATGGCAATCTCAGTAATTTCTTTTTGACTGGCATTAAGATAAGCGGAAACATCGCTCATCAACCAATTGGATGCCAACTTAGCATCTGCCCCTTGAGCAACAACAGCTTCAAAAAAATCAGCCATTTCTCTAGTTGATGTCAAAACTTTTGCATCATAAACCGGCAATCCAAATTCAACCGTATAACGCTTTTGACGTGCATCTGGTAATTCTGGAATATGAGAACGAATTTCTTCTTTCATCTCATCTGAAACGTAAAAATCAACCAAATCTGGCTCAGGAAAATAACGATAATCATCCGATCCTTCTTTCACACGCATAACAATTGTCTTCTTTTGCGCATCATCATAGCGGAGTGTTTCCTGCTTAATTTTTTGTCCAGATTCAACAAGCTTTATCTGCCGTGCCTGTTCATATTCTAAACCTTTTTGTACAAAGGTAAAAGAATTTAAATTTTTCAGTTCGGTTTTTGTCCCGAATTCTTTCTGCCCAAGCGGACGAATGGAGATATTGGCATCACAACGCAACGAACCTTCCTCCATCTTGACATCAGAAATACCCGTATACTGAATGATGGCACGCAACTTCTCCAAATACGCATATGCTTCCTCTGGCGAGCGTAAATCCGGCTCAGAAACAATTTCAATCAATGCCGTTCCTTGACGATTGTAATCACAGCCTGAATAACCGTCAGAAAAATGGTTCAGCTTACCTGCATCTTCCTCTAAATGCACACGTGTAATGCCGATGCGTTTCGTTTCTCCATTGACTTCAATATCAATATATCCATGCTCACCAATCGGCTGGTCAAACTGTGAAATTTGATACGCTTTTGGATTATCCGGATAAAAATAATTTTTGCGATCAAATTTTGTATATGTGGCAATTTCACAATTTAAAGCCATTGCGCCCCGAATTCCGTATTCTAACGCCTTTTTATTCAATACGGGCAACACCCCTGGATATCCTAGATCAATTACACTTGTTTGGGTATTGGGTGGTGCTCCAAATGCAATTGGACTTGAGGAGAAGATTTTTGAATGGGTTTTCAACTCCACATGCACCTCTAAGCCGATGACTGTTTCATATTTCATTTCTTCTCACCCTCCTATAGTTTCGGCTGTGCTTTATGGTAATCAGTAGCCTGCTCAAACGCATAGGCAACCCGATAAACCATTGCTTCGTCAAAATGCTTTCCGATAATTTGCAGACCAAGTGGCAAATGATTCATAAATCCGCAAGGAATACTGATTGCTGGTACACCTGCTAGACTGACTGGAATCGTTAAAATATCATTGGCATACATTGTCATTGGATCACTTGTATTTTCACCAATTTGAAATGCCGGTGTTGGTGCAGTTGGTCCGATAATAACATCAAATTGTTCAAATACTTTTTCAAAATCCTGTTTAATTAGCGTTCGAACTTTCTGTGCTTTTTTGTAATATGCATCATAATACCCGGAACTTAATGCAAATGTCCCTAACATAATACGACGTTTCACTTCATCTCCAAAGCCTTCCGCACGTGTATTCTTATACATTTCCATTAAATTATCAGAATCTTTACTGCGGTAACCATAACGAACCCCGTCAAATCGAGAAAGATTTGCTGATGCTTCAGAGGACGATAATAAATAATATGTAGAAAGTGCATATTTTGAATGAGGTAAAGAAACTTCTTCCCATATTGCACCCATTTTTTCATAAATTTTCAAAGCTTCCAAAATCGATTCACGAACCTCCGGAAGAACTCCTTCACCTAAATATTCTTTCGGTACAGCAATGCGAAGTCCTTTTACCCCCTTATTCAGCGACTCAAAATATTTTGGAACTGGGAGATTTGCACTTGTACAATCCATCGGGTCAACCCCAGCTAAAACTTCCAGTAAATAGGCATTGTCTTCAACTGTTTTTGTAATGGGTCCGATTTGATCCAATGAAGAGGCAAAAGCAACCAGCCCAAAACGAGAAATTCGACCATATGTAGGTTTTAAACCGACGACACCACAGTATGATGCTGGCTGCCGAATGGAGCCTCCAGTATCTGAGCCAAGTGCATACAATACTTCACCAGCAGCAACTGCAGCAGCTGATCCACCAGAAGATCCACCAGGTACATAATCTAAATTCCAAGGATTATGCACTGGTTTAAATGCGGAATTTTCATTGGAAGAACCCATCGCAAACTCATCCATATTAATTTTTCCAACTGTAATCATTCCTGCTGTGTTCAACTTTTCCATAACCGTCGCATTATAAATCGGATCAAAATTATATAAAATTTTACTTGCACAAGTTGTACGTAAATTTTTGGTTATAATATTGTCTTTAATCCCGATCGGAAGTCCAGCTAACAAACCTAGATTTTCCTTTGATGCATATTTTTGATCCCACTTAGCTGCCTCTTGATAAGCTTTCTCCTCATTCAAAGTTAAAAAAGCCTGAATTCGATCATCCACCTCATGAATTCGGTCAAAAGTTGCTTTTACAATATCAGTTGAAGTCATTTCCCGCTTTATGAGCTTTTTGTGTAATGATTGAATACTCTCATGTAAAATACCCATTATACTCCTCCTACCGCTTTCTCTTTTTACTCAATAATTGCCGGAACACGAATTTGTCCGTCCTCATGATCTGGGGCGTTTTTCAGAACTTCTTTTATCGGCAACCCTTTACCAGCAACATCTTCCCTCCATACATTTTTCATATCCAAAACATGCGTAGTTGGCTCGACATTTTCTGTATCCAACTCATTTAGCTGCTGAGCATACGTAATAATTGCATCCAATTGCTTTTGAAACTGAAGTGCTTCTTGCTCAGTGACAGCCAGCCGAGACAGATTGGCTACATGCTTGACTTGTTCAATTGAAATTCTTGACATCTGCTTTCCTCCAAAAATTCTTACTTATTTCATTAAAATATACATACCGCTACCATCATACCAAAAACAAACAAAATCACCAAATACAAAAATATTAAAACATCACCCGATCGTATTTTTATTCACAAAATCAGATAATTATTGATAAATGTATATATTGGGCTCATCTGCATCACGATTTTTTGTAATCACTGCCTCTGCACCTGCAGCCGACGAAATTTCAATATTGACCTGTAAATTTTTCGGATAATATTTTAACACAAGACTTGTAACATATTGCGTAAAACCAGTAATTTCTGTTTGCGAATAAAATTGAACTGGAACTGTAATAGTCATTTCTCGCAATATACCTTCTGTATAATGCCCTGTTCCAATCATTCCCGTGTAATTTGGAAAGTAATCTTCAACATTTGATTTAAAATTATTAAATGTGTTGCTGTCCTCTCGATAAGTTGTTGAAGCTTCTTCGGATGGAAAAGTCACATAATTTTCATCAATTTGTGACCAACTTTTAATACTAGACTCTCCTTTATTCACCAAAGAAGTTGCTAAAAAAACTCCTGGTTGAATTGATGAAGCAGCCTCTTGTTTAAAAATACAAATAAAAATCGGTACATTCTCCAGACCTTCCATTGTTCGCATACGTGAAACAATTTCTTGTGCTATTGATTTTCCCTGTTTTAAAATTTCAGCTTCTGAAATTGTTGTTTCCCGCGGATACCCTTGTTCCTGCTCAAAATAATGAACAGAATTCATAGCCAAACCAATTGAAATGCCAGAAAGCTGAAGTTCATCTTTATTATTTTTTTCCAAATAATTTTGTTCAAGGATACTTGCTAAATAAATTGGACTGTCTTCATTTGCCGTTTCTAAATCCTTTCCTTTTGTATCAATTGAAGGATTTAAACCTAAATTTTGAAAAGTACTGTCCTCTTTTTTGGCAGCTGTCAAAGCACTCCCCTCAAGCTTACGTGCCAACCAGCTACGAATGATTTCCTTATTCAAATACTGTCCCTCTTGAAAATAATATTTATTTGGAGAAAAATGAGATTTAGACAAATTCATCATGCCAAGTTCAAAACGATTCATATCCAAACGATTATTTAAAGTTGCTGCAACCATACCTCTTGCTTCGCTTTGTTTAAAAGGTAAAACCAATCGATAACTCATATTGTCCATCTGATAATTTTGAACAAAGACTTGCTCTTCGCTATCTTCACCCGTTTCTGCTTCTCTTTCCACAATATTATGGTTACATCCTACCAACAAAAAGAAAACCCCTAGGCATATCCCCAGTGCTTTTTTCATTTCCATCACTCCGCATTTTCCAATTCCTTTATAAGCTCTTTTTCATCCCAAACTTCAATACCAAGCTCATTTGCCTTTTTCAATTTTGAACCGGCTTCCCGACCAGCAATCACTATATTTGTCCTTTTGCTTACGCTACTTGCAACTCTTCCACCTAATGCTTCAATTTTCTCTGCTGCCTCTTTTCTGGAAAACTGTTCGAGTGTACCTGTAATCACAAACGTATTTTCAGAAAAACGGTTTTTCTCTGCCAAATTGGGGCGGACTCCCGTATAGGAAAAGTTTAAACCAAGCGTACGCAACTGTTCAATTAAATCCTGTATTTTTTCATTCGCAAAATACATAACAATGGAATCTGCCATTTTGTCACCAATTTCAAAAATGGCAGTTAAATCTTCTTTTGAAGCAGCCATCAAAGCATCCATTGTGCCAAAGTGCATACTTAAAATTTTTGCCGCTTTGGCTCCAACATGACGAATACCTAAACCAAATAGCAAGCGTTCTAAAGAATTTTGCTTCGATTTTTCAATTCCTTTTAACAAATTTTGAACAGATTTCTCTCCCATGCGTTCCAGCGGGAGCAATTGTTCCTCTGTTAAACAATATAAATCCGAAACTACATGAACCAAATCTGCCTCAAACAACTGAGTGATAACCCTTTCACCTAAACCTTCGATATTCATTGCATCACGAGATACAAAATGCGTCAATCCTTCTTTAATTTGCGCCGAACAAGCTGGATTGACACAACGAAGTGCAACCTCATCTTCTAATTTGATTAATTTGGTATGACACACTGGACAAATATGTGGCATACAAAAAAGTTTCTCCTCACCAGTTCGACTTTCAATGAGCGGTCGAACAACTTCTGGAATAATATCACCAGCTTTTCGAATAATTACCCGATCTCCAATCCGAATCCCTTTTTCAATAATTAAATCCGCATTATGTAAAGAAGCACGTCCCACCATTGTTCCTGCAATCATAACGGGCTCTAAAATCGCCGTTGGTGTAACTACTCCTGTTCTTCCCACACTCCACTCGATATCTAAAAGTTTTGTTGAAACTTCTGTTGCAGGAAATTTGTAAGCTATGGCCCATTTCGGGCTTTTTACGGTAAAACCTAATGTTTCTTGTAAAGTAAAATGATTGACCTTAATTACCATTCCATCAACTTCATAAGGCAATGTATCTCTTTTGTCTGTCCATTGTTCAATAAATTGGATGATCTCATCCATTGAGTCAAACAGCCGACGCTCTGGATTCGTTTGAAATCCTTGTAGCTGCAAAAAATCCAGTGCTTGTGCATGATTGTCAATTCCATATTTCTGAGGATGAACCATCCCATATGGAAAGAAACTTAGCCTTCTTTTACCAGCAATTTTGGGATCCAATTGTCGAATGGAACCGGCAGCTGCATTTCTTGGATTACGAAATCCAGCTTCTCCATTTTGTTCTCTCTCTTGATTCAGTTGCGCAAAAACCGATTTCATCATATATATCTCTCCACGAACTTCCAAATCAAGTAGATCCTTTAATTGTAGCGGAATATCATATACGGTTTTTAAATTTTCCGTAATATTTTCTCCAATTGTACCATCTCCACGTGTTGCTCCAAGTACAAATTCACCGTTTTCATATTTTACCGAGGCAGCAAGACCATCTATTTTTAACTCCACTACATATTGTACTTTCGCTTTACCACTTACCTCTCTTACCTTTCGGTCAAAATCATGTAAATCTCCAGCATGAAAAGCATTGCCTAAGCTCAACATCGCCTCTTCATGAGTCACCTTTTCAAAATGATCCAATGCTTGCCCTCCAATGCGTACAGTCGGAGAATTTTTTAATCGGTCAGTTGGGTATTGCTTTTCCAATTCAATCAGTTCATGCAAAAGCTGATCATATACATTGTCGGAAACAGTTGGATTATCCAACACATGATATTCATAATTGTATTGATGTAGCAGCCTGCATAGCTCCTCCATACGCTGTTTAACTTCATTACACATCCAATCATCATCCTTTATACTTTCTTGATGGGAGCAAATTTTGCAAGCAAGCGCTTGATTCCGGTTGGTGCTGGAAAGGCGATATCCAGCATTTGCTCGCCTTTTTCATTTTTCACAGAAACAACTGTTCCTACACCCCATTTTTTATGGGAAGCACGGTCACCGGCTTTCCAAATTTGTTCAGCAGCTGCATGATTCTGGGTGGGCTGTTTTTCTTTTGTAATGATTACATTCCCTTGAGATGTAACAGTTCTAAGCTTCGGTTTTGATTTCTCAATATGCCCCTTAGAAGAATAATCGTGCTTGACTTCTGACTTTTTCGAGCGTCCATCTTCTCCTTCATATACAAGTAAGTCTTTAGGCATTTCTGCAATAAACCGCGAAACTGGATTTGTTTGTGTACGTCCAAAAATATTTCGGACTTGAGCACGTGACAAAACCAAATTTTTTTCCGCACGTGTTACGCCGACATAAGCCAGCCTGCGCTCCTCCTCCAGCTCGTCTTCCTCCATAAACGTTCGTACATGTGGAAAAATTCCGTCCTCCATTCCAACAATAAAAACAACCGGAAACTCCAAACCTTTAGCAGAATGCATAGTCATTAATGTAATGGCAGGTTCTTCTTTTGCATCTTTTTCATCCAACTGGTCAACATCAGAAATCAGCGCCAAATCGGTCAAAAAATTCGTTAGAGTTGGTTCATCCTCACGTTCTTCAAAAGCTTGTGTCACCGTTAAAAATTCATGAATATTTTCAATTCGTGCCTCTGCTTCCAATGTTCGTTCGTTCTCCAACATATCAAGATATCCAGTTGACTCCAATACTTCTTTGGTTAAATCGGTAATACGAAAATTTTGAAAACGCTCACGTAATGTATAAATTTCATCTTTAAAATCACAAAGCGCTCTTACGGTTTTGGCAGAGATACCAAGACTAGAAGCAAATTCAATGGCCTCCATCAATGAAATGCCCATTTGTACCGCATATACTGCCAGCTTATTTATTGTTGTAGCTCCGATTCCGCGCTTAGGTACATTAATGATCCGCTCAAAGGCTAAATCATAGCTCGGATTGGCAACTAAGTGTAAATAAGCCAAAATATCTTTAATTTCCTTTCGATCATAAAATCGTACACCACCAACCAGCTTATAATTCATATTCGACATCAATAAAATTTCCTCAAGTACCCGAGATTGTGCATTGGTTCGATAAAGAATGGCAAAATCAGACAAGCCGTATCCTTTTTGTGCCATCAATTCTTGAATTTTCTTTACAACAAAAAAACCTTCTTCTTTTTCTGTGTAAGCTTCGTAATATACGATTTTATCTCCTTTCTCATTTTCCGTCCAAAGATTCTTTGGTTTTCGCTGATGGTTATATTGAATCAACTGGTTCGCTGCTGCTAATACCGTTTGCGTTGATCGATAATTTTGTTCCAAAATAATCATCTGAGCCTGTTCGTAATCCTTTTCAAAAGACAAAATATTACGAATATCGGCGCCACGCCATTTGTAAATCGACTGATCCGAATCACCAACAACACAAACATTTTTTAAACGCGCACCAAGCATTTTAACAAGCTCATATTGACATTTATTCGTATCCTGATATTCATCCACATGAATATATTGAAATTTTCTCTGATAATAAGCCAAAACCTCTGGCTCACGTTCAAACAAACGGATGGTCATCAAAATTAAATCATCAAAATCCAAAGCTTCATTTTTGCGAAGCCTTTCTTCGTAGGCCTCGTACAACTCTGCAACTTGGATCTCCTCATAAGTTACAGCCATTTTTTTAAATTGCTGTACATCAATCATCTCATTTTTTAAATTACTGATGCGGCTGAGTACATAACGTGGCATAGTTTTTTTGGGGTCTATGTTTTTTTCTTTTAAAATTTGCTTCATTACAACAACTTGATCACTTCCATCTAAAATGGAAAAAGTACGATTATAACCGATCCTTTCAATGTCTCTTCTTAAAATCCGTACACACATGGCATGGAAAGTGGAAATCCATACGTTTTGGGCATCCGGTCCAATCAACTGCATCGCACGCTCCTTCATTTCTCGCGCAGCTTTATTTGTAAACGTAATCGCTAAAATATTCCATGGTGGCACACCCTTTTCTTGAATTAAATGTGCAATTCGATGAATTAACACACGAGTTTTTCCACTTCCGGCGCCTGCCATAATTAAAAGCGGTCCTTCTGTTGTCATTACCGCTTCTTTTTGTTTATCATTTAATTGTTCTAATAGATGGTCTGTTGATTCCATAGCAATGTCATCTCCCACTCAAAACATTTTTATTTATATACCAACGGTTTGCAATGCACGTTCAAAATCTTGGTAAATCACGTTCCCAACTACAACGGTTTGCACATATCGTCCCATCTCTTCTGCTTGTTCTCGTGAAACAATTCCACCGCCATAAAAAATATGTACATTTGGATGCCGAATTGCAATTTGTTTTACAAGTGTCAAATCCCCATATACACCGCTGTACTCGATATAAAGCAAAGGAATATGAAAAATTTCTGTTGATAACTGTGTATAAGCCAAAACCTCTCCTATTGTTAAATCTGTTTTTGCACATGTCAGCTCAGCAGCTTTACAGTTGGGATTCAAAATAAGATAAGGTAAAGTTTCATAGGGCAGCCAAGTGAGTCTACTATCGTAGATTTGCAAAGCTTGTACATGTCTTTGTCCAATCCAATCAAGATTTGTTGTATTTAAAACAATCGGAATAAAATAAAAATCAAATCCAAATACAAATGCATCAGCTTGGGTCATCTCATAACATAATGGCAAAGAAGTATGCTGAATTCTCCGATATAACGCTTCAACCTTTTGTTCTGAAACCCCATCGCTTCCACCAACAACAAAACCATCCGTCCCTGAATGGATCAACTGTTCCAACTGACTGTCAGAAATCGGCTTATTCGGATCCAACTTAAACATATGACGAATGGTACGATTTGGGAACAAACAGCCATTCTGGTTTGTATATGCCATACTATTCTCCCCTGTTTTTTAGTACTTCTTTTAATCCGCCATGTCCACTACTTAAAACACGTTTTACACGGGAAATGGTTGCTGTAGAAGCTCCAGTCAACTTCTCAATGGTTTGATATGTTGCTCCAGACTGAAGTAAACGCGCAACTTCCAATCGTTGTGCAAACGAATGAATTTCATTTTTTGTAAAAATATCTTCAAAAAATTTTTCACACTGCTCTTTTGTTTCAAGAGAAAGAACTGCAACATAAAATCGATTTACCGCTTCCTCCCGATTTATATGATTGAACAAAGCCATCCGCTCCTTTTAACCTTCTCTATTCCAAAACCCTTTTTATATTTTAACACACGAAAGTATGCCTTACTATTAAATTTACTGTACAACATTAAAACAAAACCCACCACCTATGGTTAAATCCTTCCAGCTATATTTCAAAAAAAAGCGGGTAATTTATGACTGTAATACCGATTAAATTAAAGAAAGGACTTTATTTATGAAAAGAAACCTCGATTTCGTTCAAGCTATGATACGCATTATGTGTGGATTCATATTTATCGGAACATCAATCGCTTCACTTGCTCGAAAGCCATACTGTCTACTATCCATGTCTGCTTTAATATTTGGTGCAATGGAAGTTGCCTCTGGCATCACACGATTTTGCCCGTTTTTATTTATTATGAAAAAAAAGCATAAAGATAAATGGAGTCATTTCATTTAAATCGATATGACAAGATGTTGTTTTTTTATAATAAAAATGTAAGACAAAAAAATCAGCACATTCCTCAAAGCGTAAAGAAAATGTTTAATTGATGCAACTTGGAAAACAGACAAATAAAAATGAGACAGAAACAAAGAGATTTTACTACAAAAATGGAATCATTTTTCATCCTTTGTTTCTATCTCATTTAATTTCCTGATTTTACATTTTACTGACACCCTTTCTCTTTTTATCATCGCATGATACAACAGATCTTAAGCTCTATTTTGTTTCCGTCAATATAAACTCAATATGCAATCTTACATATCAAAAAACACAAACCAATAACCAATCAATATGTACATCATAGTGTCTTAAACTTCCACAAAATCTCCACTTAATCATTTATTTTCTTATACATACTAATAAAGCGTGGAAATATTTCTTTGTACATATATAAATAAAGCAAAAAAACTTTTGTGCAGTTTCTTTGTTATAAAAAGGCTTGCCGTACACAACAAAAAAGTAATTTCATATTTTTCCGAAATTGGCAATGCTATTATGGTACACCTTCACCATTGTTTCTCTCCAACATTCCAATTGATTGCTCTGCTTTCCACATCTTTATGGTATTTAATTTTGAATTTTAAAATTATTTTATTTTATGAAGCAGTTGAGAGGTAGATAATCTGCCATAGTTAATTGAGACAAATGTATAATCGAGGGAGAGACAAAAAAGACTGGGATTCCGATATTAACACGGCAATAGAGGCGCGCACATGACAAAGAATATGAAAAAAAAAAGGCTTCCACCAAGTTTGGAAAATTGATGAATAGCCTTTCTGAAAAAATAAAATCGTAAAAAACATGAACAAAAACATGAACAAAATGTTTTTATATCACCTTAAAACATTGGTGTTATGCGAAAGTTGGAGTGGACTACATCATACCGCCCATTCCACCCATTCCACCCATTCCGCCCATATCAGGCATTGCAGGTGCAGGAGCTGGGATATCCGCAACAACTGCTTCTGTTGTTAAGAACATAGCAGATACACTCGCTGCGTTTTGTAATGCAGAACGGGTAACTTTTGTTGGGTCAACAATACCAGCTTCGAACATATTAATCCATTCGTTTGTTGCTGCATTGAATCCGATACCATCTTTTTCATTTTTCAAACGTTCAACAATCACAGAACCTTCTAATCCTGCATTGCTGGCAATTTGACGAACTGGTTCTTCAAGCGCGCGAAGTACAATATTGATACCTGTTTTTATATCACCATCCGCTTCGATTGCAGCAACTTTATTATAAACATTAATCAATGCTGTACCACCACCAGATACAATACCTTCCTCTACTGCTGCACGTGTAGAGTTAAGTGCATCTTCAATGCGAAGTTTGCGTTCTTTTAATTCGGTTTCTGTTGCCGCACCTACTTTTACAACCGCAACACCACCAGCTAATTTCGCCATGCGCTCTTGTAATTTTTCTTTATCAAATTCAGAAGTGGTTTCTTCTAAATGTGCACGAATCACGCCAACACGTGCTTGGATAGCTTCAGAGGCACCCGCACCTTCTACAATGGTTGTTGTCTCTTTTGTAACAACCACTTTTGCCGCACGACCCAATTGGCCGATATGTGTTGATTTCAATTCTAAGCCTAAATCTTCGGTAATTAACTCACCACCAGTTAAAATTGCAATATCTTCAAGCATCGCTTTGCGGCGGTCACCAAACCCTGGTGCTTTTACAGCTACTGCATTAAAAGTGCCACGAAGCTTATTCATAATTAATGTTGCCGCTGCTTCCCCTTCTACATCCTCAGCAATAATCAATAACGGTTTACTTTGCTGAACAACTTCTTCCAATACTGGTAAAATTTCTTGAATATTTCCGATTTTTTTATCTGTAATTAAAATATACGGATTATCCAGTACTGCTTCCATTTTTTCAGAATTGGTCACCATGTAAGGAGAGACATATCCACGGTCAAATTGCATCCCTTCTACAACATCCAATTCAGTTGTAAAACCTTTAGATTCTTCAATGGTAATCACACCGTCTTTTCCGACACGCTCCATTGCTTCAGCAATAAATTCTCCCACCTCTGGATCTGCTGCAGAAATGGCTGCAACTTGTGCAATTTCTGAACGGTCTTGGATTGGTTTAGAGATTGCGCGCAATTCTTCTAATGCAACTGCAACCGCTTTTTCGATTCCTTTGCGGACAACCATTGGATTTGCACCAGATGTTACGTTCTTTAATCCCTCACGAATCATAGCTTGTGCCAAAACAGTTGCTGTTGTTGTACCATCTCCAGCAACATCATTTGTTTTACTTGCTACTTCAGCAACCAACTTTGCACCCATATTTTCAAATGGATCTTCCAGTTCAATCTCTTTTGCAATCGTAACACCATCATTTGTAATTAAAGGAGATCCAAATTTTTTTTCTAAAACAACATTACGTCCTTTAGGTCCCAATGTTACTTTTACTGCATCTGCTAATAAATCAACCCCGCGCAACATCCCACGGCGTGCTTCTTCACCAAATTGAATTTGTTTTGCCATTATTTCATTTTCCTCCTTAATCTACTTTCATTTTTACATTATGTGATCCGGTTTTTTTAAAGTACTCCTAAAATATCGCTTTCACGTAAAACTAGGTACTCTTTACCATCCAACTTCAATTCAGTACCGGAGAATTTAGAAAAAATAACTTGGTCATTTACTTGTACGTCAACAGTTACACGTGTTCCGTTATCTAATACACGTCCTGGTCCGACTGCAACAACCTTTCCTTGCTGTGGTTTCTCTTTTGCCGTTCCTGGTAATACGATTCCTGATGCGGTTTTTTCTTCTGCTTCCATGAGTTCAATTACAACACGATCTCCTAACGGTTTAATCAATCCAAACAACCTCCTTAAAATTTTCCATGATTTCTTAGCACTCTCTTTTAATGAGTGCTAACAGTAATTATCATACTGAACTTTCTTACAAAAATCAAGTCATTTCACTCACTTATTTTGGGTATTTTTTCCACAACTTATCTTTTTCCCGAAATGCTTTATTTTATACAGTTTCATTGTATTTTCTTTTATTTTTTCATATACTTTACATACATAATTGAACTTTCAAGGAGGATTTTTTCGTGCAACCATATAATTTGACAAAAAACAAATTCATCCACAATAAAATTTTTCGTTACGGGCTTGTGATTTTCATTTATATCGGTATGCAGTTTTCTGCGTTTTTGCTTCAAATTTTCAATCCATTTACAGTATTTGGATGGCTGCCTGATAACCTCAGTGCCAAAGAAGCTGCTGAATATATGAGCGGTCAATGGGGATTCTTTTCTTTTCTCATTGCAACAATTTTAATTATTTGGCTTACCTACACGGATTTTTTCCGAAAAAAACAGGATGATATTTCGACCAAACGGGTTTTCTTTTGGACAATTGTTGGTATTTTCTTAGCATATGCTGCACAAATTGTTTCTGGACTGATTTTAAGCCTTTTACTAGGTGTACAGGAACCTAGTGAAAATACAACAAGTCTAATTGGTATAGCACAAACTGCCCCGCTTTTTATCTTTGTCATTTGTATTTTTGCGCCAATTTTAGAGGAGATTATTTTTCGTGGCATCATTTTTAAATCTGTTGCTGAGAAAACCAATTTTTTTGTTGGCGTTTTGGTTAGCGCAATTATATTTGCTTTTGTTCATCAAGATTTTACCTTTTTTATCAGCTATTTTTTCATGGGCTTTGTATTTGCTTATTTATACCATAAGACCAACCGCTTAATTGTTCCAATCATTGTACATGCTACTTTAAATACCATTGTAACAATGATTCAACTCATATTCAGTGATTTGATAAACGATCTTCAAGAACAGATTCAATGTATTTTTATGTTTTTATAGCAAAGGCAAAACATAAATATATACCTGTCAGCAAAAATTCTTAATTGAATCAGATATTTTTTCTCAAAAATATGCTAAATCATAATCTTATCACTTATACGCTACAAAAAAACAAGCGTCTTTCACAAAAGCAGCTTATCATTTCGCCATTTCTTTTGTAAAAGACGCCTGTTTTTTTCATATAATATCTAAAAACTTTTTCAGACCATAGTTGATCATTTGTATAACTGTTATATAAAGCGAGCTACCAATCGCCACCCATACAAATACTTGAAAAAAAATAATACCAATAATCCCTGAAATGGAGACCGAATCTTCTAACTTATATAAAATGTATACAAAAAAGCAAAGTGTGGACAAAACAAATAAAACCAAAATCGGCGCCAACCAAGCAGATAAAAAAATGGAAAAAACACCGCCAAATAAATAAAATATTGCACCAGTCTGACTATGTATAAAAAACAAACCTGTACTGTCTTTAGAAAAAAACAATAAACTGAGCCGAAGTAAGAATTCAGCAAACAGTTTTAACAGTGCCAACACCATCATAACAACAATTAAAATGCAGACAAACAATGCCACATTTAAATGGGTTGCCGAAATATAGGCACTCAAACCTTCATACAGTCCCAAATATATAATTTTTTCCTTCACAAAATGATAAAAATATAATGAAAATGCCATTGCAAACAACAAAACTGAAATAAAAGGAATATACCCTAGCAAATAAACATTTCTTTTCATGAACTCTTTCTCCTTCCATTCTTTCTATTATACTATGTTTTTCATTTTTTTACGTGCTTTATAAAAAATTATATGCTTACATCTTCAAAAATGAGCCAATTAATTTTTAATCTCATCTTTAATTTTCTTTTTTTATCTATTAAATTAGGGACATTTGCCTTCTACGTAACCAAAAAATCCAATTCTTTTTTTCTCATCTTTCCATATTCATAATACAACCGAAAAAAAAATTAAAATTAATACGTGACAAAAATATGAATCTGTTATATAATAATAAACAAGAAATGAACTATGTTCTATAACAAGGAGGGGAGCAGGAAGAATTATATTGTTTGTCAACCACTTTATCTACTTGAATATGAGTCGCTACCTATATCCACACCATTTGGCGATTCATCATTCGAAACATATCATCCAAGAACCGCTACATTCAATCCATCTTAGTACCAGCACAATTTTTTAGGAAAATACCATAGATTTATATGGTGTAAAGAATTATGAATACAAAGGAGAGAGAAATTATGAGAGGACAAAGAATTCAAGCGTTAGAAAAAAGTTGGCAAGAAGCTTCCAGATGGGAAGGAATCAAACGTCCGTATACTGCGGAAGATGTAATCAAACTAAGGGGGTCCATCGACATTCGTTACACCTTGGCAAGAAAAGGAGCAGAAAAACTTTGGAAATTGCTACATGAGGAAGACTACGTACATGCTTTAGGTGCTTTGACTGGAAATCAAGCTATGCAACAAGTCAAAGCTGGACTAAAAGCCATTTACTTAAGTGGATGGCAAGTTGCAGCAGATGCAAACCTATCAGGACATATGTATCCAGATCAAAGTTTATACCCTGCGAACAGTGTACCTGCCGTTGTAAAACGAATCAACCAAGCCCTTCAAAGAGCAGATCAAATTTATTATAGTGAAGGAAACGAGGAAATCGATTGGTTCGCTCCAATTGTTGCCGATGCAGAAGCCGGTTTTGGTGGTGTTTTAAATGTTTTCGAACTGATGAAAGCAATGATTGAAGCCGGAGCAGCAGGTGTTCACTTTGAAGACCAGCTTTCCTCTGAGAAAAAATGTGGTCATCTGGGTGGAAAAGTGTTGCTTCCAACACAAACAGCCATTAAAAACTTAATTGCTGCTCGTCTTGCTGCCGATGTAATGGGCGTACCGACAATTATTGTTGCACGTACTGATGCGGATGCAGCTGCACTTATAACAAGTGATATTGATGATAATGATAAACCGTTCATTACTGGTGAGCGTACACCAGAAGGATTTTTCCGTACAAAAGCTGGTATTGAACAAGCCATTTCTCGCGGATTGGCTTATGCACCTTATGCTGATTTGGTTTGGTGTGAAACAAGTGAACCAAATTTAGAAGCAGCCAAAAAATTTGCTGAGGCCATTCATGAAAAATATCCAAACAAACTTCTTGCTTATAACTGTTCTCCTTCTTTCAACTGGAGAGCAAAACTAAGTCAAGAAGAAATTGAAACATTCCAAAAAGAACTTGGAAAAATGGGATATAAGTTCCAATTTGTAACCTTAGCAGGCTTCCATGCATTAAACCATGGCATGTTTGAGCTAGCACGCCAATATAGAGATCGTGGCATGGGTGCATATTCCGAATTACAACAGGCAGAATTTGCTAGTGAAAAAGAAGGATATACAGCTACAAAACATCAGCGGGAGGTTGGTACCGGATACTTTGATGAAGTAACCAATATTATTACTGGCGGAACGGCCTCTACAACAGCTTTGAAAGGATCAACTGAAGCCGCACAATTTTAGATTTATTGAACCCCTTTTAAAATAAGGTTCAAATACAAAAGGAAAAGTGTTCTCCCCTGTGGCACTTTTCCCTTTTTCATGAAAATCACTTGAGATAAAACAAACCATTCATTTGATTTTTTTTATAAATTTAAGACACAAAATTTTGTAAACATCTACCACTCCACAAAAATTGTTTTCAAGTTTGATCTCTTTGTTTCGCTTCTTTTATTACTAGTAATAAAAGAAGCGAAACAAAATTTTATATTATGTATGAAGCTGCATGTATACATTTTCTACCCATATTTCATACGCTAAGCAAGACTTTTTCATACATCCATAAATAATAAGTCAAATGAAAAGAGAGCAAAATTCAGCCATATAACCACATATTCAAATCTGATCGACTTTTTCAAATACCTCAAAACAAAAAACGAAAAAATACCACTTAAAACAAACATTCATTTTTTATGGGAACATTTTCCTGTATTTCTCTGTCTAATAATTGAACCCATTTCCCCATCCCAAAACAAAAATCAACTTTAAAGGAGGATTACCCTATGAAAAAAAAATCATGGATATTAAGCGGAATACTCACTTGTACTTTATGCACAACTGCTATTCTTCCTTTTACAACGGTCCATGCAGAAATCAGTCAAGCTGCATCGGTAAAAGCAACAACCAACCTTTCTGCGAGTCAATTATTAAAACAAATTACAACTGGAATTGAGCTTCCAAGTCAGCGACCAATGAATATTGAAATGTTTAAAGATACGTATAAAGTAAACCGGGCATATTTAAAAAGTTATCAAGTCAATGCACCAATTATGAATGTACATTCCAATGAAATCGCTGTTTTTCAATTAAAGAATAAAAAGTATATGAATAAAGTTTTACCTCAAATCGAACAAAGATTGGAGAACATCCAAAACAATGCCTTTTATCCTGAGCAAGTTACGATTGCTAGAAAAGGGAAAGTAGTTACAAAAGGAAACTATATTTTACTTGTTGTTGATCAAAATGTGACAAAAATTATCAATAACTTTAAAAAATCCATTGATTCATAAACCATGATTATCAAGTGCAGCATAAGATTTACACATCAATAACAACATATCCATTTTTTTAAATCCAGCGCCTCTCATTTTCGACTGAATGAGAGGCGCTATTTTACCACAAAATCAAATATTTTTGTTTACTTTTTTTACTTTTATCCCTTTGAAATCAAAATCTTTCTTTTCTAATAAATCCCCTATATGGTCTTTATCTTTTTCAAATTCTACCTAACCGTTCACATTTGTTTTGGTTTTTCCCCATGATTTCCCAAACTTCAAATTTCAACATACCAACTTTTGATACGGCTTTTTCATCACATGAATCACTTTTTTTCTTTCTCATACTGAGTCATGAATACTTCAGCCCCGAAATTTTTTCTGCTTTCAGAAACCATTTAGAAGGATGTCGTTTTTGCTTACATTTTCTGACTTACACATTCTTTCTTCACATTGTATCAATCGATGAACACCATTCATTTGAAAAGCCACAGGAGGATTTCATCAAAACAATTCTATCTTCGTTAGCGTTATCTAATTCGTAAAAATATAATAGAAATGGCAATTGATTATACTGCACACCGATAATTCACTGATACAATATACAAAAAGGCAGCACTGCATACATTACAATATTTCATAATGTCAGAAATTTTTTGTGTATCTGTAATGGCACACTCTTTTCTTCTTGTGATCATTTATGTAACTGAGAACTTTTTGTAAAACATAAAAAGCCGAAGTGCCCATTTCTAATCGGATCACTTCGACTCAAATTCAACCATTGGATCATATTTTTATGTAACAAACCGCACAATTCTTGATCTCTTTTCCATAAACTTACTAGAATTTGCTAAAAATTATTGTCAAAGGTCTGTATTCTTTTTATAGTGAATACAAAATTGCGATAAAATATTGATATCATGTGTAAAATCATTATTTCTGATCAATACTTTAGTTATTTCAGTTATCTTCAATTGAAAAAGATTGATTTGCGTTCTTCAGTATGTTTTTATATGCATTTAATACATGTTCTTCCATCGCAATTTGTGCTGCATTCGGATCATGGTTCTTCATTGCTTCAAAAATTTTTTTATGCTCAGACAATGTAGCCTGCATACGGCCTGTACACATTACAGAACTTTCACGGTAGCGTTCCGTATATTGGTGATAATCTTTCAAAATGTGCTTGAGCGTTCGACTTCTTGAAATATGATAAATCAATTGATGAAACTGTTCATCTTGAATAATGAAATGCTCAACATCTTTTTTTTGAAAATAAAACTCCATCAGCTCTAAAATATGCTGCATTTCTTTCAGTTCTTCATCTGTCATTTTCTGCGTCGCACGCTTTGTAACCAAACCTTCGATTTTTAAACGAATTTCATAAATATCACGCAGTTCTTCCTCAAAAATTCCGTTGACAAATGTTCCGCGATTTGGCACCGTATGCAAAAGCCCTTCATATTCCAACTGAAGAATCGCTTCGCGTACTGGTGTACGGCTAACGCCCAGTTCTTTTGCGATAGCCGTTTCGTTGATAAATTCACCATCGGCATATCTCCCATGTAAAATATCATGTCTTAATGAATGATATACCTTCCAGCGCAGGGAATGTTTATCGTAGTGTCCATGATCCTTTTCTGGCGAATGCATCCCTTTTTCATCCTCCTTATAGATGATCGATAACAGCCTGTGTAAACTCAGTTGTGGATGCTGTCCCACCAATGTCCCGAGTTAAAATTTGACCTTCTTTATATACAGCAAAAATTGCATTTTCAATCTGATCAGCAATTTCGTATTCTTCTAAATGACGAAGCATCATAATTGAACTTTGCAATAATGCCGTTGGATTCGCCAAATTTTGTCCGGCAATATCTGGTGCACTGCCATGAACCGCTTCAAATAGCGCATAATCATCACCTAAATTTCCACTTGGGATTAAACCCAGACCACCAACAAAGCCTGCACATAAATCAGAAACAATATCTCCATACAAATTTGGCAATAAAATAACATCAAAAGCTTCTGGCTTCATAACCAAGTTCATACATAATGCATCAATAATTTGTTCTTCATACTGAATATTTTCATATTGACTACAAATTTTCTTTGTCGAGCTGATAAATAATCCATCAGCCAGTTTCATAATATTTGCTTTATGTCCGCTTGTAATTTTTTTTCGTTTTTGTTTGGTTGCAATCTCACAAGCAAACTTAGCAATTTTCTCACTGCCGACTCTGGTAATTCGTTTTGTACTCTCTGCTGTATTTTTGTCTACCATAGATTCAATACCCATATATAGATCTTCTGTATTTTCACGTACAATAATCAGATCAATGTTTTCATATCTTGTTTTAATTCCTGGTATACTTTTTACTGGTCGCAGATTTGCATAAAGTTTTAAAGCTTGTCGCAATGTTACATTCACACTTTTAAAACCTTTTCCGATTGGTGTTGTAATCGGACCCTTTAAGGCCACCTTATTTTTCTTAATGGCTTCAATAACAGAAGTGTGAATTGGTGCGCCATAAGTCTCAATCATATGAGAACCAGCCTCAACCTTTTCAAATTCAATCGGTGCATTTGCTGCATGAAAAATTTTTACAACTGCTTCGCTGACTTCCGGACCAATTCCGTCCCCTGGAATAAGTGTTACTTTTTTCATATTCTTTACCCCTTCTCCTTTATATGATTTATGAAAAGATTTGAATGTTAATCTATGCTGCCCATTTTCATATACACATCTAAATCATTATATTTTATCAAAAAATAAATGACAAGGATGGGCGTAAACATATACAAACTTGTAACAAAGCAAGTAACATCTCATACTTCTTATTTTGTTATGTATACCCCTCTTTTGTAGACAGTTCTTGAGCAGGCTAACTTCTATACTTTTTCAATTGATAAACCTAAACCCTGATTCAAAAAAAATTGCAATTCGACATATCCATTCATCAGTCAGATAAATTGAATAATTCAAATTCATCCTTTTAATAAAAATCCTTTTGAAAATCGAATCTGCTTAAACGAGTTTCAAAAGGACTTCATACCTAAACAGCGACAGAATCTGGCACCAATATAACCATCAACTAAGCATGCGCTGCCACACGACTACTTAAAATCGCACCACCATGAATCAACATATTTCTTTCACGGTCAGAAACATCCAACTGACATACAAAGGTCATACCCTTTGTTTCATTGGTTACTTCCAACTCTGTTTTGCCACTTTCAATTTGTGTTCGAATATTTTTGATCACAAGTATATCTCCTTGTGCTACAGTATCATAATCTGCTTCATTTTTAAAAGTTAACGGTACAATACCAGAGTTAATAAGATTTGCCTTATGGATTCGTGCAAATGATTTTGTAATTACAGCACGAACCCCTAAATAAAGCGGAGCCAATGCCGCATGCTCCCGAGACGAGCCTTGCCCATAGTTTGAACCACCAACAATAATACCACCTTTTTTCTCAATTGCACGATCAGAGAAACTTTCATCAACCGTTTGGAAACAATAATTGGCTAAGTACGGAATATTAGAACGATATGGTAACAATGCAGCATTACTTGGCATAATATGGTCAGTTGTAATATTATCCTCAGTTTTCAACAATACTTCGCCACTTAAATCAGTTGTTAAAGCCTTGTTTAATGGAAATGGTTTAATATTCGGACCGCGAACTACCTCAACTTCTGTACCAGGTACCGCCGGTTCCAAGATCATATTATCATGTACAACAAATTTCTCTGGCATTTCAACATGAATATCATCATTCAGTGTACGAGGATCTGTTAAAACACCAGTAATTGCAGAGGCTGCCGCAACTTCCGGACTGACAAGATACACGCTCGCAGAAACCGTACCACAACGCCCATAGAAATTCCGGTTAAAGGTACGCAACGAAACAGCATTAGAAGCCGGTGCTTGCCCCATTCCAATACAAGGACCACAACCAGATTCCAAAATACGTGCGCCACTGTCAACAATATCCTTTAACGCACCATTTTCTGCAATCATAGACAATACCTGTTTTGAGCCTGGTGCCAACACCAAACTGACATCCGGATGAATCGTTTTACCTTTTAAAATTTTTGCCACCTTCATCAAATCTGTATAAGAACTGTTTGTACAACTTCCAATTCCAATTTGATCTACCTTAATCGGACCCACATTTGTAACCTTGTCTACATTATCCGGACTATGCGGTTTCGCTACAAGTGGCTCTAACGTATCTAAATGAATATGAATTTCTTCATCATAAACTGCATCTTCATCTGGTTGAAGTGGAGAATAATCTGACGCACGATTTTGTGCCGTTAAAAATTTCAATGTTTGCTCATCACTTGGGAAAATAGAAGTCGTTGCACCAAGCTCAGCTCCCATATTCGTAATGGTGGAACGCTCTGGAACTGTCAAATGCTTTACACCTTCACCAACGTATTCCAAAATTTTTCCAACGCCACCCTTTACACTAAGTTGGCGCAATACTTCCAAAATAATATCCTTTGCTGATACATATGGCTTTAATTTTCCAGTTAAATTCACTTTTAATACTTTGGGCATCATTGTATAGTATGGACGACCTGCCATTGCCAAGGCAACATCTAAACCACCAGCACCAATGGCCAACATGCCGATTCCCCCATTGGTTGGCGTATGGCTATCTGAGCCAACCATCGTTTGCCCTGGAACGCCGAAACGCTCTAAATGAACTTGATGACAAATTCCATTCCCTGGTTTGGAAAAGTAAATGCCATGCTTGGATGCAACAGTTTGGATATATTTATGGTCATCGGCATTTTCAAAGCTTTGCTGCAACATATTATGATCAATATATGCTACACTTTTTTTCGTTTTTACACGGTCAACACCAATGGCTTCCAACTGCAAATATGCCATCGTTCCTGTTGAATCTTGTGTCAAGGTTTGATCGATGCGAATACCGATTTCTTGTCCAGCGACCATTTCTCCTTCTACAAGATGTTCCTTAATAATTTTTTGGCACATTGTTAAACCCATCTATCTTCATCTCCTATAACCTAATTTTTTATCCATGGATAAAGGGGCAGCCAATCTAACATACCCCTTTTCACAAACTGTTCTTTTGCTTTAAACCCTATGGGATTTCTACTTATTTCATATATCATTAATATTGTCTTTAATAGATAGAGAACCATAGTGAAAACGTTCAGCTTTATTTTGCAGATGCAGTAGAAAACGCTTGAACCATCGCCTCCAGTTCTTCATCTGCCATTGCTCCAGAACGCCCTTCTGCAAACATTTCATCAATTTTTTCCTTCATTTTTACAATCATCGGATGATTCTTATCAATCGGTTGATCTGGATGATAAAAACCATTGTACCAATGTGCAATTCCTGCTAAGCCAGAAACATTGGTAATGGCAACTTCTGGTGGACGACCCAAAATTTTTCCAGTATCAAAGATATTATAAATTTCTTCGTCCTTTAATAAACCATCTGCATGAATTCCTGCACGTGTTACATTGAAATTTCGTCCAACAAATGGTGTTTGCGGTGGGATTTTATATCCCAACTCTTTTTCATAATAACGTGCAATTTCAGTAATTGCAGTCGGATCCATTCCATCTAAGGTTCCGCGAAGCTGTGCATACTCAAATACCATTGCCTCAAGCGGACAATTTCCGGTTCTTTCTCCAATTCCAAGCAATGAACAATTTACAGAAGCGGCACCGTACAACCATGCATTTGTAGAATTGTTTACCACACGATAGAAATCATTATGACCATGCCACTCAATAGCTTCGGACGGTACATGTGCATGATGTCGCAAGCCATAAATAATTCCTTGTACGCTACGTGGCAATGCCGCACCTGGATAAGTTACACCAAATCCCATTGTATCGCATGCTCGAATTTTAATTTGAATTCCAGTCTCCTTACTTAATTTCATCAATTCTGCTGCAAACGGAACAACAAATCCATAAAAATCTGCTCTTGTAATATCTTCAAAATGACATCGTGGAATAATTCCGAATTCAAGCGCCTGCTTCACCACATCCAAATAGTGCTCCAACGCCTGCTTACGTGTCATTTTCAATTTATTAAAAATATGATAATCTGAACAACTGACCAACATGCCAGTTTCTTTAATTTCCATGTCTTTTACAAGTTCAAAATCTTTGCGGCTAGCACGAATCCAGCTTGTAATCTCTGGGAATTCGTAACCTAAACTTTGACACTCGTAAACTGCTTTTTTATCTTTCTCACTATATAAGAAAAACTCACTAGCACGAATTAATCCTTTCGGACCACCTAACTTATGAAGCAGCTTGAATAAATGTACAATTTGCTCCACTGTATATGGTGCACGGGATTGCTGACCATCACGAAAAGTTGTATCTGTAATCCAAATATGATCTGGCATATGAAGCGGTACTTTACGATGGTTAAAACTGACCTTGGGTACTTCATCATATGGGAACAATTCTCTATATAAATTTGGCTCTGGTATATCCTGCAAGCTGAATTCAAATGCCGTTTGTTCCAATAATCTTGATCTCTCACTAAATTCAATTGTTTTCGCGTTCATTGACTTTCCTCCTTAAATTGTAATTTATCCACTTGAAAAAGTTTATTACAAACTCTATACCTATATCCATGTATAACTATATACCATGCAAAAAATTCTGTCAATTACTTTTTCCTCTATTTAGGATATTCTGCCCCGATTGATCCTTAAAACTTCTTCTGATTTGAACGGTTTTCCTGATCTAATTTATTTTTTGTAACAAAAGAAAAACATAACTGGCCACATAATTTTTCCACTTCAACAAAGTCGCATGAAATACATAGATCAATCAGAAAAAGGTATGGTGAAATCTAGAAAAAATTCCTTTTAAACTTTTATTTATAAAAAATTGACGATCAACCACATTGTGATTACTGTACCCAATGATTTCATTACAAGTCATCTTTATTCTATTTCTCCATTACAAAACTTGTGCAAAACATAAATTAGATTTATATAGAACCATAATTTTACGTACACTGTTCATCTTGTATATTATTAGGACGATCATCCCACTTACAAAATCATATGAATTCTCATTATTCTATTTGAAATCGTTTTATATTTAACTTTATAGAAATCAAAAAACTGCATCAAATTTTCGCAATCTACAAAAATATAGGGGCCAATAATTTTAACCAAATTAAAACATACAAATGCACAATACGCTGTAATTTTCTAATATATAATCACGCAAGCAAAATCCATACATATGTGATCAAAATACATTCATCACCTATTCTCTCAATGAGAGAAAAATATTCGCAGATATGATCAACAAATTCAAGCGAACAAGACAATTTATTTTACAGGTTTTTTTCTCATTTAAAGAAGGAAAATGGGATCAGAAATTCTTGTTTAAAAAGAAAAGAAGATGCTGCTATTTGCATAATTTATAATGATATAGGCAGCATTGTCAGTTTGTCTTACCCATTCTAAAAACCACAGCCTAGATTTATTACATTTTGAATGCACAACACGGATCTATAACACAAAGACCTTGTCAGATTTAAAAGCGGTTGTAATGAATGCCATCTTCCAAAAGCAAAACATAACCAAAAAAACGGGGAAAAATCATTGTCCTATAAAATTGCTAATGTTGTATTAAAAATTATCGCAACTTTATTTTTTTGAATTATAATATTTTTACTTTTAAAATCATTAAAATATGAATAAAAATCCTTCGCAAAAATCATATAAAATGCCAAAATATGTTGTAAAAATTTGTTAAACAGCCTAGATTTTATCAAAAGCAAAGTTTACAGCCGATAACTGTAATATACTCTAAAATACACCAAAATTTTTGACATCAATTAAAAACGACGACCAAAAATCGATCGTCGTTTCTGTAAACATCACATTCACACCACCATGTAAATCAGAAAAAATCGTTTGATTCATACATTCAATGGCATTATTGTCTTTATATACCCTTTTTATCTAACAAATCCATTTAATTCGCAGAAAATAAATTATATTTTTCATTTCTCAATTTTATTTAATGGTTCTTCCATATTTATTAACATAGATAACAAAATATCCAACCAATACTTTATCATTTTCCACTTAATTTCTGGAAAATTATGAAACTTTTACAGAGATGAATATGTACAAGCTTATATCCACAGCCAAAAAACAAATCATCTCCTATACCAAATATTTTACCCTAAACGCTTTTCATTTTTCCATTCGACTTAAAATTCATTGGGCTTTCACAATATTTTTCTCATCTGAGCTTTGTGCTTGTGACAAAAGCAGTACATAATATGCCAAACTACGTGCCATAACACCCGTTCCCCCTGCTGGATCCAATGCTGTTCCCTTTGTCGTTGACGGTCCAGCAATATCTAAATGAATCCATGGTGTATCCCCTGCAAACTGTTCCAAAAATGCACCAGCAGCAAGTCCTCCACCGTAACGATTTCCAAGCTGTGTATTGACCATATCCGCAATTTTACTTGATAAAATACTATTTCGATGTTCTTCAAAAATCGGCATATGCCAAACACATTCTGTTGCAGATTCAGCCGCCTTTTGAAAACGCGCCAAAAACGCAAGATTATTTGTCATCATACCCGTCACAGTTTTTCCTAACGCAATCATCATTGCACCAGTCAATGTTGCAACATCAATTAGCTCAGTCGCACCTTGTTTTTTGGCAAATGTAATTGCATCACACAATGTAAGCCGTCCTTCTGCATCTGTATTTGTAATTTCAATTGTTTTTCCGCTCATGCTTGTAATCACATCATCTGGCTTATACGCATAAGAATTCACCACATTATCTGTTACTGGAAGTACAGCCAACACATTTGCTTTCGGTTTCAATTTACCAATGATTTCCATTGCACCAAGAACCGCCGCACCGCCACCCATATCAGTTTTCATAGAAAGCATGCCAGCAGAGGATTTCAGACTGTAACCACCTGTATCAAAAATTACAGATTTCCCAATGAAAGCAATCGGATTCTTCCACTCATCCAAACCTTGGTATTCCAATACAACAAGTTGTGCCGGTATAGATGAACCTTGATTGACTGCCAAAAACGCACCCATCCCCATTTCCTCACATTCCGTTCGGGAATAAATCTGAATCCGCAAATCATAAGCTTTGGCTAAATCCTTACAGTACTGACAAAAAGTATCGACTGTCAAATAATTGGAAGGCATATTCACAAGCGTACGCGCTGAATTTTGCCCATTTCCCAAAATACGCCCAAAACGAAAACCAGTTCGAACCGTCGCTTGATTCAAACTATCTGTTCCGACATAAAAATCAATGGTATATGGAGATTTTATTTGACTTTTTTCCGTTGTTTGATAACCTGAAAAACGGTAAGCACTGCGTTCAAATGCTTCACCCAAATCAGTTGCAGTCTCCTCCAGAGTTGCTCCATGCTTGGAAAAGGACTGCATATCCACTACAAGTTGGCGGGCTTGATACGCCTGCGAAGCTTTCACTGCCACAGCAAAGCTTTCCTTTAACAATTCACGTGTACATTTTTTTTTGCTCCCAAGTCCAACAAAATAAAAATATTGAATTTCTTGTACATGTAAAGTTGGCAATACAGTTACAGTCTTTTCCTTTGTAGAAATCATTTTTTTCTGCACATAATCATGCATTGCAGCAGAAAAATATTTCTTAACAATCGGATGAACAGGTAATTTTTGTAAATCCTCCTGGTATACACCGATAAAAAATCCGTCAATATTTTGATAGAAATGCACTGTCAAAACCACCTCTCTTTATTTAAACTGCATTTATTATAGCATATCGATTCATATATAATAGATCAACTCACTGATTTCGGAAAACCTGGACAGCTTCATTTTTATTGAGACGATCAAATTCTTCTTGTGAAATACTGCCTCTTCCTCTCTTCACAATATAAGCTTCAATCTCTTGTTTTCCCCATTCTGTGTAAACATCCGAAACCGTTTCAAAATATAAATCAATGTGATTGCCTTTTATGGCACCGCCAATATCCGCAACTACGCCATAGCCATAACCAGGAATAAATAAAATGGTACCAATCGGAAACTTTTGCAAATCGGCAGCAATTGTTGAATATAGATCGCGCTTGACTGGCAAACCGGAATAAGTAATGCCATAATCCGGATCACTTTCAGTTTTTCCAGTAGACTCATAGCCAGCCGTATACCCAGTTGCCATTACTTTGACACGCTCATAATCTGACTGTAAAAAGATTCTTTCCAATGCTTGATGTGTTTTTTCTTCTTTTAAACAATACATAAATTTCTTCTCAGAAAAAGATTTTCGACTGGATATTTCCGCTGAACAGACTTGTACATTCGGATCATACATTAAATAAAAAAAGATAAGTAACAGAACAGAAAAGAAAAAATTTTTTCTTGATTTTTGCATACATTCATCGCTCCATTCCAGCATAGATTTTCCGATGAATGAAAAATTATACATATCAATTCTATACATGTGAAAATGAGCAGCGATAAACAGAAGATCTGAATAGAAAAGTACATGCTGATAAAGAGACACTTTAGGAAAAATAAAATATAATAAAATAAAAATCAAACCATACTCAATGGAGTATCAACATAGTTACGAATGTAAAAGATAAGCATAAAAAACAATTTGCGTATTCCTTTTTCACACAGCAACGGATAAACAAAAGATCGATACAAGGGAAAGTGTTACACATTAGGAACATGCACAATCATTATCCATATTAACACCTGAGTCAAAAAGCCATAAAGCATATTGAAAAACCATTCTCATGGTGGTGCATGTTTTTAAACAACTTTTCTCAGATATCAAATTCCAGCCTTTTTTATTCTTTCCTGCATCATTTTCGCTAACTCGTAAACAAAACAGGTTTGCAGCTTATGCCATATATAGTTTTTACAGATAGTGTATCTTGTATAGAAAAACTGTAATAAGAACACAAAAATAAAAGAGGTTTTTTCAGACTTTGCCAGCATTTTTTCTACATATGATTTTGCAATAAAATAGTCTGTTATCAGATGTTCAAAAGAAAAAGAGTTGATATTGGAATTTTAAAAAGAAGAAGAGGAATAAATTTTACAGATTTGATTATATAAAATTTGAAGCATAAAAAAGTCAATAGATTTTTACATCTACTGACTTTATCAACATGATATTTCAACGATATATTTGCTTGGTATTTCATTAGCCAACCAAACTTTTTCATTTCCGTAGTAAAACTTTATATCATCTTTCCATGCTTGAATGGCATCAATTTTCAAAATGCAAGGCCTCATATCATGTCGTATACCAACACGATATGCCGTTTCAATATCCTGTGATAAATGAACATATTGCCTACTTTGTGGCAACAGCCCTTTTTCTCTAATAGAATTTGTAAATTTTCTAGCAGTTCCATGATACAATACCTCTGGTGGCATTTTTTCCTCTTTTACAATTCTTATCGGAATAGAATGTCCATAATACGCTTTTATTTTTCCATTGAGAATCTGGTGCCTTTTCTTTTCTGACTTTTCAATCATTGTAATCAAATCTTTTTCAGATATCTTTTTCCATTTTTCATCTTTATGCAAAGCATCCAACAATTGTTCTACTTGTACCCAACCTTCTTCATTTATTTCCAATTCATACTCCCATGGAGCATGACGAAGTGCATAGGATATCTCTTTACTTAATTCAATGTAATTCATTTTTTCTCCACTTCAAAACTCTGTGCTATAAATTTGATATAAACCAACCTTAATTTAAATATAATTCATAATGCTTTGATGTTCAATAACCAAACTCTTCTTCAATTCACCATTTTATATTACTTAATCCATTCAATGTCAAGGCTACTCGCTGTAAAATATGTCTAACCTTGCTTTTATATCCTAATTTTTTATTCAATAGAACCCAATAAATGTACAATTACTTGTAAATGTTCAATGAATTTCACTTTCTACATATTTGCGACTTTTTCTGAACCACCTCATCCTAGAAAGGCACATAGCCAAAATATTCATTATACAAAGAAACATCATATTTTTTCACAGCTTGATTACAATGTTTAAATCCATCAAAACTGTCCTTTACATATTCTTTATCCAGTAAGTCATCCATAAAATATTCAAATCCCACAGAGATTACTTTATTCTGCTTTCTATAATTTATCACAGTAAAATTGGTTCCTTCTTTCCATACAATACTATTACCCATTCCTGTTATAAAAATTGGAAAAGAAATGTGACTATTAAAATAAAAAATCATCAATTAACTTTTGATATTCATCTGGATTTATAATCTTTAAATATCCATTCATAAAACTGCCAAAACCATATTCTTGCCAAACATATAATAATTGTTCTGGAATACAATTTTGATATTTTTGGATTCCCTCTTGTGGCACTTTTTATTCAAATGGAAAATCCTTTAGTATCTCAAATCGCATAACCTTCATACTTTCATCATTGGATAACCTCATATGTAAAATAAGTTGTTTTTTCTCTCCTTCGGTCATATTTTTTCTAACTTCCTAATTTGTTTATCGATTTGACCGATCTGACTTTCCCATTGTCCGCCTATTGATTGACTTACTTTTGCATATTTTCTCCTCCTTTCTTGCAAATAAAAATAAGGTCATGCTTAATGTAGTTTACGACTCACTGACCTTGTTTT
>CAJFEE010000002.1 GCA_904373265.1 Candidatus Harrysmithiimonas galli
CAGTATATATTTTTTTCCAATTTTTTGCAGAGGAAAATTTACCGTTCATGCGCAGTTTTCGACGGTTCATGCACGGATTTTGACGTTTCATGCACAGTTTTCGACGTTTCGCGTCATTTTTTCATTTTTTTTTGGAGTATAAAATCACTTTATGAAAAAACATTGAAATAGTAAGGCTTTGGCAGTTTTTTCGTTTAGGTTATGTTTTTAACAAGATACATAATATATAGGAGACATAAGGCGGGATATGACGGCGACAATATAGCAGTTTAGATGAAATATACATACTGCCAAAACTAGATTTACCTAGACAACATATGTAGTAAAGCGCATTGCAAGGGACAACTGGCTATTTATCATACTATATTTGATATTTTGTGGGCAGATGAGATATCTGAGTAAGATTTGCTAAAAAACTATGGGAAATAGAGCATAATCTATCAATATTTCCAAAGATGAGCAATAAGGGTATATGGGGAGAAGCTGCTGAAAATTCCAGTAAATGAATCAAGCTTTGAACAGTTGATAATTGACACGGGTCACTGTAAAGAACTAATCCTTATACAATTAGCAAAAGAAATCAAGGTATAAGCCTTACAAAAGAGGCTTAACCCTCGAATTCACCTTGCTATGAATATATCAGAAAAAATACTGGATCTAGCTATAATCTGATCAAAGACTTGTCGGTAAGCTGCTGTGTCATTGGCATGAAAGGTATGACCTGTAGGAAATCATGGATTATGTCATGCCATGCGAAATGAAAGCTGTTATCTCTCCTAGAAGAAATCGCAAAGAATGGTAGACGTACAACCCTACTTGTTATGTATATCATCTACATTATTTTATTGAAAATGCTTTTATACACAAAAAAATGCGGGCACAATCTCGCCTCTTCACCATATGAAAAATACTACAAGTTTTCTTACTATTGTTCAAATCTACTGTAATTACCATTGGATGCGCTATTTTGGCTGAACTTATGCCAACATTATTAGTCAATTCATCATTTGACCCATAATATCAAATATTTTATTGTAGTTATCCATCTATTAAGATTTTATACATGCTTTATTTTAGATTGATATTGATTTTTTCACTTTGAATTCATAAGTATCATAAAAAATCCTTTATCATTTACTCAAATTTGTGATCATATGATAAATCTTTAAAACGCTTTTATTAAATGGTCACACGTTTTACCGCTTTTATTTCTATATGTTCCAAATTACAATTGCATCCATCATCTTGAATGTAAGTACACAAATTCATTCTTTCAATCACCTTCTCTTGCGCGAGAATAATATTTAACAAATAAATAGTATTTTCATATAAAAATGACTCATATCACACTGAACCGCTTTTCTTATCCCTGCAAAATATCTGGACATGTTTCTTTTCTTTTTTACATATGGATAAATAATAAAAGAGGAGGAAAATATATGAATCAATTCAAAAAATGGAATATAATCGGTACAATATTTACTCTAATTATAGGCACTCTACTGCATTTTTTATACGAATGGACAGGTGGAAGTTTAACTGCCATCCTAGGAGCAGTCAATGAAAGCATATGGGAACATTTAAAGCTTGTATTTTGGCCAGTAATATGCTTTAGTTGGATTGAATATAAATGTTATCATCCAAAGCCAAAGGGATTTTTACCTATTCGAGTTTTATCGGCATTACTCGCAATGCTCTTTATTGTAATCAGTTTTTATACGTATACGGGTATACTTGGATTTATGATTCCATGGTTAAATATTTTGATTTTTATCATTGCCACAATTTCTGCTTATATTTTTTCTTATTATCGTTTCAAACAGCCGAAAAAATGCTACACAACTCCATTTGCAACCTTTCTGTCTGTCATCATATTGGTTGGTATGATCGTTTGTTTTATTGTATTCACCCATCATCCCCCACAGCTTAATTTATTTTTGGATCCTGTCACTCAATCATATGGGATTTCATAAAACACTGGACATCAATCCAATAATTTTTCATTTTCTTCTTTAAGCTTTAACTGTAAAATAATTGCTTTTGCCCTTCCCATTTTTGGTTCTATATAATATATTTGGTGCATAACCGTTTTTACGGTCTTATTATTTCAGTAGCTAAAAGGATTAAGAAGGGAGATTTTTTATGCTGCAAAGCAAATATAAGTGGGTAGGCATCATATTATTACTCTTACTTATAATAACCGGATGCACAAAAGAGGAGAATACAGAACAACAAAAGACAAATCAGGAACAAAATGCTACACAAGAGCAAAAATCCAATACAGAATATGAACAAAAGACAAGTGAAGAGAAGAATATTGATGCATTAACGGTGGATCAAATCTTGACAATGCCAGACTCAATTGTAGCATTGGTGAATAAAACCAGATACTTACCAAGTGATTACACCCCAGAAAATTTGACAGTTGTTGCACCAGATATTATTCCTTATACAGTTCCAGGTACATTAGAACGAAATATGGTGCGCAGTGAACTGGAAGAACCGCTGCTTCAAATGATCTCCGATTCACAAGCAGCTGGACTGGATATTTGGGTAGCTAGTGCATATCGTTCCTATGAACGCCAAAAGGAAATTTTCGACCGCAATGTTGAACAGGTTGGATATGATGAAACGATAAAAGTTGTAGCCCTTCCAGGTACCTCTGAACATCAAACTGGGTTATGTATTGATTTTACAACAGAAAGTGTCGGATTTACACTTGAAGAAAATTTTGAAGAAACAGCTGAAGGAAAATGGCTAAAAGACAACGCACATCGCTACGGCTTTATCATGCGATATCCAAAAGGAAAAGAAGAAATCACGGGCTATAGCTATGAACCTTGGCACTTTCGTTACGTTGGAGCAGACATCGCAACAGAGATTTACAACCAGGACAGTACATTGGAAGAATATAAAAATATCTTATAAATCAGAGCCATGAAAAATACAAAAATGACATAAATCATTACAATCCTTTTATTCTGCTGCAAGAAAAATCAAAAGAAACGGTTCTGTTTTCATAGTTTAAAACACAATTTGAAACAGAACCGTTTTCATTTTATATCAAACTTTGGATTATCTTTTCAAATCATTGCAACATATCCCCAAAGTTTTATCCTATTGTTGATTGACTTATATTCCTTGAATTCTTCATATAAAATATTGATGCACAAGTCATTCAAAAGTACCCTTTTCCATTCCTTTTGCAACAAAAGCAAACGAATTCCACTATTTTGAAACATCTTTTTCCTGAAAAAGGAAGTAGCATATGTTCTAAAATCAACTTGAAATGATTCTTTCCATCGTCCCAATATATTTCTATCAAATTCTTTTCTAAAAGTCAGAACAAGAGGAACAGACAAATTTTGCATGACTGCCAGTTACATCTTGTACAACTTCCAAGCGAACAGGAATACGGCTTTTTAACGCTTCAACATGTGAGATGATTCCAACAATTCTTCCTTCTGCTTGTAGCTCCTGTAAGCATTCTATTGCCATTTCCAAAGCTTCTTCGTCCAGTGAACCAAAGCCTTCATCAATAAAAATCATATCCATTTGCATGCCACCGGAAAAACTTTGAACCACATCGGACAAGCCAAGTGCCATTGCCAGTGCTGCCTTAAAGCTCTCACCACCAGATAAAGTTGAAACATCTCGCAATTTTCCTGTATACATATCTAAAACGGCTAAGTCCAGCCCCTGACTTTTACGTTTATCATCCATTTCCAGCTTGCGTTTCAGCCAAAAGCGACCCTGTGTCATTTTTTTCAAACGATGATTGGCTGCATGAATAATTTGTTCAAAATATGAACGAAGTACATAACGTTCAAAACTTAAATTTTGTCTATTCTTCCCATTTAAAATCTGCGATAAATATGCCAAGCTTCCGTATGCAGCCTCCTCTTTTTGTATCTCTTCAGTAATGCTGCGAGCGGTTTTTATGATCAATTCATTTTGTTTATAACGAGCATATTGTTTATTCTGACACTCAGATAATTCATTCAGCTTTTCTTCAGCTTCTCTTAGTACTCGTTCAATAGCAGACACATCTTCTTCCCGCTGCACTGTGATAAGTTGCTCTTTTAATTCTTGGTACAACGAAGTTATCGTTTCCAGTTGCTTTTCGTATTGAAAAATTGCCTGTTCATCCTGCTCGAATTCTGCATCTGTACGATATGCAGCCAACAGCATAACCGTATCTGAAAACTGTTCTCTCTTTCTTACCTCCTCATAGTTTTTCTGTTGCATATCTGCTTTTTGTTTTGCTTGTATGAATTGTGTACGTAAACTTTCAACAATCCCCTTTTGCTTTTCATATTGCCCTTTTAATGCAATAAAATCATTTTGTACTTGTTCATAGTTATTTCTGATTTGATAAAGCTTCTCTTGTAAAATTGCCTCTTCTCTTTCTAAAGCTTGAAAAGACATACAAAGCCGCTCATCCTCTGCAAGCCATGCTTGACAAAGTGCATTGGCTGCCGTTAATCGGTCTTGAACAGCGGATTGTTCGTCTTTTATATGTGTGAGTGATATCTGTAATTCATCAATTTGTACCTGTTGATTTTTGATTTCATTTTCAAGATCGGGTTTTGCTTCTAATGCAATCTGCAATTGTTTTTGCTTGGCATATAATTTTTGTAAGACTTCCTCACTCTGCTCGTACCGATTATAAAAATCTGAGCAATCAAGAAATACATTACCTGTCAACTCATCGCCCATTTTTTCCTGCAAAATTTGGATTTCTTCTTTCCATACTTGAATTTCCGCATATAAGCTTTTCAGTGTACTTAATTCTTGCTGCCACTTTTGATAATGATGCTCACAAGCTGCTTTGGCTTGGTTTATCTCTACTTTATCCGTTTTTGCACCAACAATTTTCGCCGGATTTGGATGATTGGTTGCACCGCAAACTGGACACGGTGAATGATCAACCAATTGCTTTGCCAAAATACCTGCCAAATTTTTCTCATATTGCATTTGTAAATCTTCATAAAAATGCTTATGTAATAAATATGCCTGCTCCACCTCTGCAAGCCTGATTTGCTTTTTATTATGTAAAAGCTTTTTTTGATTATAGATATCCAACTTGTCTTTTAACACAACCTGCTGCTGGAAATTTTTTTCTTCTGTCATAATGGCATGCTGAAGTACAAACAAATTTTCTTTCGTTTGCTGAACTTCTTTCATCCAATTTTCCTGTTTATGTAGTTTCTCTGTTTCTTGTCGGATTTTTTCAGTCTGCATATATATGTTTTGTTCAAGCCTATCTAACAACTGCTGGTCAGCTTGAATTTGATCCTGCTTTGCTTCCAACATCTGTCGTTTCTTTTTTAATCTTTGAACATTTTCTTTTTCAGATTGATAAATTATAGCCATTTCCTGATTTTTCTCGGCTTGCCTTAGCAAATTCTGCCTTTTTTGTAACTGTTTCTGAAAATCCAATAAACAAGCGGATGCTTTGTCCAACTGCTGCTGTTGCTTTTGAACAATCTGCTTTTTTTCTTGTGCACTTTGATAAAATGGATAAACTTTTCGTGCTCGTTTTGCCAACTGATATTCAGCTTTTTTCTTCTGCCAAATCAATTCTTCTGCTTGCAATTCTTCTAAACGTTTCTTGTAATCATCTAGTTGACGGAACCGCTCTTGATTTTGCTTAACAACACTATATTTTTGATTATAAATAGCCAATTCTCGATTTTTCTCGGCTATTTGCTTGATAAGCTCTTGTATTTTTTTCTCCGAACTTTGAAGCTCTGTTGCAAAATGACGAAACAAAATTGTGAAATTCGGTTCCTCTGCCTGCATAAGTTGATCGATTTGTGCATCTGTATTTTGAAAATGAAATTGCCTGATTTGATTCAGTCGCTCCATTTGCTTTGCCTTAATTTTCTGCTTTAAACAAAGCGCCTCTTCTTTACAATAATCTTGAATAAATTCATAACAGGCTGTACCGAAGATTTTCCGAAAAATTTGTACACGTTCCTGATTTGTTGCTAGCAATAACTTTTTAAATTCACCTTGCGGAATCATAATTAACTGTTTAAACTGTTGGGCATTTAATCCTAAAATTTGCTCAATTTCTTGATTGACTTCGGAAATCTTTGTATAAATGGTTCCGTCAGGCATTTTCAAACTTGCTTTTGTACTCTCTGTTACCATACCTTCCCCACGAACCTTTGGCTTTTTATAAGGTAAGGAGCGAAAAACCGTATAAAATTGATTGTGTATAGAAAAAGTCAGCTCCACATACGGCTTAATACCCGAATCAATAAAATCGCTACATAATGTTCGCTCATTACGATCTGCACCACTCGCTTGTCCGTACAAAGCATAGTGAATCGCATCAAAAATCATCGTCTTTCCTGCACCAGTTTTCCCCGAAATAATAAACATTTGCTCCAATTGCAAAGCATGTGTAAAATTTAATTCCTGATATTTTGCATAGGAACCAAAACCTTGCATTTTTAACCATTCAATTCTCACTTTTCTTGTTCACCTTTCTCATAACATTCTAGCGCCTTGACAATCCAAGCGATCTCATCTTTATTTGCCTCTTCTTCTGTTACTTGACAATAAAATGTACAAAACAAATCGAGTGGTGAGTTTTCTTGAATTTGTAGTGAGTTTTGCTCGCTATCTTGCGTTTCATTTGACATTTGATACACACGAACCAACTCCATTGCATACGGATAAACTGCCTTTAACTTCGCCATAGGTGAGAGTAAAATTTGCTTATCTTCGATTTCTACTCGTATATAATCCTTACAGGGTTCTTCTCCTTGATTTCCTGCATCAATGATATCTTGCAAATAACCGCGGACAATTTTAAAATCTCTTTTGGGCGTTAACGGAATAAAACGCTCTTGGATTTGTCCATGTGCGTCCATGTCAATCCAAATCATTCCCTTTCTATGATTCATCTCAGAAAAAGAATATTTCAATGGTGAACCAGCATATTGGATACGAGTAGAACCTACCTTCTGATGGCTATGCAAGTGACCCAGTGCCGTGTAATGAAATGGCTCAAAATAATGGGTCGAAACCAAATCATTTCCACCAATGGATAACCGCTTTTCTGAATCACAGATTTGTAATCCAACAGACCGTAAAGAATCGTTTGTCATATAAGAAGATGATTTTTTATCTGTTTCTCCACTAATATTATCGTTTGACTCAAATTCAAACATAGAATCAATCGAGGCAAAATACCCGTGAGCAATGGCCACATTTCGTTTAGATGGGTCAAAGTCTTGCATAAGCGTTTCAAAAATTTTTGCCATTGCCTGTTCATGTGTACGGATGGTCTCATCTTTGTACATTTGAGCAACAGCCAATGGATCCATATATGCAATTGGATAAAAAATGACATCCCCAAATGAATCTTGTAATTTAATTTTTTCAAACGGAATCTGATTCATTCCAATTAAATGCAACCCGCTCGCTTTCAACAAACGGCTGCCAAACTGCAAGCGTGTATTGCTATCATGATTCCCAGCAATGGCAATCACTGGGATTTGAAAATCGGATACAATGGTACTCAAAGTTTCATTCAACAGTTCAACTGCACCAAGCGGCGGAATGCTGCGATCATATAAATCACCAGCGATTAAAATAACATCCGGTCGTTCTCTTTCAATTTGTTTTAGCATCTGCTGTAAAATAATCCGTTGATCTTCCAACATAGAGTAACCGTTTACCCATTTGCCAATATGCCAATCCGCAGTATGAAGAATTTTCATCGTATACTCCTTTTTTAGGTTTCATATTTTTATTCTAGCATTGACTGTGCAGGAAACTCTACTACTTATATTTTGAAAAGTATAGCCGATCGTAAAAATATTTTTACTAAAAGACAAACAACAAGCAAAAACAAATTCCTTATATTTGGCTCGTTTCTTGTGAATGGACTATATAAACTGGCTTGCTATTCAATACAAATCTGACTTGGCTTCTTTATTTTACAAAAATCCAGATAAAATGGATGTAATCATAATTTTTTATAAAAAATTTTTAAAATTATATATTTTAATATTTGATTTTTCGCAATATGACTATATAGCATTTTCATGACTGAAAAATATTTCATTGTCATTTTGAAGTTTAGTATCGATCCATCTAAAATCATATATGTTTATCTAAAAACAAAGTTATTGGCGAAACATTTTATAACCTGAATATCCAACTACAAAAATCCAAATCGCCTTTTCTCTATACTCCTACGGACAAAGAAAAAACTTGCAAAGAAAAATTCTTTGCAAGCCTCTTTCATTTATAATAGTTTAAACTGCTTGACTAGATCATGTAGCTCTCTTGACAAAACGGCCAAATCCTCGGTTGATTGCACAATCGCCATAAACATTTTATTTTCTTCCTCCACAGTTGCTGAAGCTTCCTCCATAATTTCCGCATGATGTTTTGCAACATCGGTCAATTTTTCAATAGCTACACTTACTGCTTCTTTTTTCTCTCGCATCTGTAATAAGAAATAATCCAATTGTTTTACAATTTCTTGTGTTTCTTTAATTGCCCCATCAATTTCTAAATATTTCTCCTCTGTAATATGAACATGATTCACTTGTTCATAAATAATATTTTTTACTTTTTCCGTCGTATGAACAGCCTCTTTCACATCACTTTGTAAGGTGGAAATCAATGCATCAATCATTTTCGTAGACTCTGATGATTGTTCAGCAAGTTGACGAATTTCTGTCGCAACAACGGCAAAACCTTTACCGTATTCTCCAGCTCGAGCAGCCTCAATGGAAGCATTTAAAGCCAACAAATTAGTCTGATCAGAAATTTGTGCAATTAAACGACTTGCCTCACCGATTTTTTCCGAACTTGCATTCGTTTGCATAATTTTTGCATGAACCTCAGAAGTAATGACATGACTCTCTTCCGTTTTTTCTCGAAGTTCCTGAATCACCTTTAAACCAGAATCTGCCAAATGATCCACCTTCTTAGAGGCATCAATCAACTTCATAACATGATGTTCATCTTGTTCCAATATTTCTTCCAGCTCAAGCAAACGCTTTTGACTCACACGTGTATCAGATGCCTGTGAAACAGACCCCTCACTTACATCTGAAATGGTTGCAGCCATTTCTTGCATTGTCGCTGAGGCTTCCTCAGAATTTTGATTTAAAGAAACAGCCGTATGCGAAACTTGACTAGAGGCATTTTGCACCTTTTCAATCATCTGTTTCATTTCATTTCGCAGTAATGTTACCGCTCTGGAAATCTGTCCAATTTCATCCTTTCTTTTTAAAAGATGAGGTTCTAAATTCTCACTTAAATCATAAGCTGCCCATTTTTCAATCTGACGTACCACTGTTTGAACAGATGACACCAACGGGATACTGCCAAACAATGCAATAAAAAACCCAATAATCAACACACCAATAAAAGCAATTCCCATGTATATATTTCCTTTTACAAGGTTATCCTGAATCAATCCATTGGCCGTATCTTTGGACATCCCAATAAAATAAATGCCAACCACTTGATTGTTTTGCACGATTGGTTCATACATTGTAAAATATGGAGCGGAAAGAATTTCTGTTTCTCCAAGAAAAGTTTCTCCTTTCATAACAGCAGCATATGCTTTTGAATCCTGTTCCAGCTTTGTTCCAACTGCACGATGTTGATTTTCGTCCATAATATTTGTTAGCTCTCGAACAAATTCTGTACCTTGCTTTGAAAAAATGGTTGCATAAACATTTAAATCCTCTCCAACTTGATCAATTACATTGGTAAAACCTGAAATCCTCTCTCCGGTATTGCTTGTCCATCCATTCTCCGTCCATACTAAGGTACCAATATCGTTTTTTACATAGTTTTTAAATGCATTGATATCACCGGATAACTTCTCCTCTACCAGTACTTTTTCAACATTCAACATATTATTTTTGGACAATGTAAAATTGATTAAACAAAAAATTAAAAGTGGAATGACTCCTGTTGAGAGAAAAAAAAATAATAAATTTTCCTCGAAATCCAATATGATCCATAATTTTTTTGTTCATTTTTTGTCTCCCCCCTCAAGTACAAAAAACAACTGTAAATTTATACATATCTTTATATACTAATGCTAACAGAAAAAAATTATAAAGTACATATTTTTTAAAAACTGATCTATTAAAAACAAGATAAATAATATGTTTCTATAAAAAATTGGATGCTTTTATTTCTGTCAGGATTGAATGAAAATTATGGATGCGGTATAATGAAATATACTGTGAATTTTACATAAAACAGAAGTCAAATAATATACTAAATAGAGTTGGAGGGACTTTCATGGCAAAAATTTTTTCTGGCATTCAACCAACTGGAATCATTACACTTGGAAACTACTTAGGTGCTTTAAAACAATTTGTCGAATTACAAAAAGATCATGAGACATTGTTTTGTATTGTTGATCAGCATGCCATTACTTTACCACAAAACCCAACTGAACTCAGAAAAGCCATTCGCTCTTTAGCAGCTATCTATATTGCCGCTGGTCTTGATCCGAACCAATCGGTTTTATTCGTTCAATCGGATGTACCTGCGCATGCACAACTCGGCTGGATTTTACAGTGCATCGCCAATCTTGGAGAACTAGAACGCATGACACAATTTAAAGATAAAGCACGCGGAAAAGAAAGTGTACCTGCTGGATTGCTAACCTATCCACCATTAATGGCCGCTGATATTTTACTCTATAATACAGAAATTGTTCCGGTTGGAGAAGATCAGAAACAACATATTGAGTTGACACGTGATTTAGCGGAACGTTTTAACAAAAAATATCGAGAAATTTTTACCATTCCAGAGGCCAAAATTCCAAAAACTGGTGCACGAATCAAATCGCTTCAAGATCCAACCAAAAAAATGAGTAAGTCAGATACAAACTCGAAAGCAACAATTCGAATTTTAGATGATGAACAAACAATTATCAAAAAAATCAAAAGTGCAGTCACCGATTCTGAAGGAATTGTCCGTTATGATGAAGAACATAAACCTGGTATCTCTAATTTGTTGGCCATTTATTCATTGATATCCGGAAAATCCATCCCAGAACTAGAAAAAGCTTATATCGGCAAAGGATATGGTGATTTTAAACACGATGTTGCGTTGACAGTTGCAAAGCATCTACAACCATTGCAAACCAAATATCATACACTCGTTCAATCTAAAGAATTGGATGAAATCTTAGAAGCCGGAGCAAAAAAAGCAAATGCAATCGCCAATAAAACTTTACGCAAGGTTGAAAATGCAATGGGAATGGGATTTCGCCGACAATAATTTGTACATAGCGTCAAAAATCAAATGACATAATTCGCCTTATGATTTTTAAAATTTTTCGATAAAAAGTAATTTATTTTTTATATTTTTCTTTAGCGCATTTTTAGATATATCAAAAAATATGATACGATAAATAAAAACAATTGTTCAAACAGCTAAATATGAAACAAATTTTTTTAAGGAGGGCATGCTTAATGAAATTACAAGAATCTGGTCAGATGTATCTGAAAGAGATTTTATTGCTTAACCATGAAACTGGATTTGTTCGTTCCATTGATATTGCACATCGAATGAACTTTTCCAAACCCAGTGTCAGCCGAGCAATGGGAATTTTAAAACGAGAAGGGTATATTACGGTCGGAGAAAATGGACAAATTGTCTTAACCGAAAAAGGTGAAACTGTCGCAACCGATATTTACGAAAAATACTGTTTGTTAAAGTTATTTCTCATTCATATCTTAGGTGTTGAACAAGACCTTGCACATAAAGAAGCTTGTAAAATAGAGCATATTGTCAGTGATGAAACCATTGATAAAATCGAACGATATTTGCAAAAAAACAATGTCATTATTGATACAAGTTTAAAAACCGATCATTCTAAATCATAATCTTAAAAAAGCAGAGCCCTTTTTTCCATCCCTATCGGCTTTGCTTTTTATTTTTATACAAAATCATCATTTGTTCATTGTTGAACATTTTTCTTTCGTAACAATAAGTGATAACCGATAAAATCAATCTTTTTTAATAATAAAAATGATTTTTTCAATCAAAATGCACATTCCTACTCTTACAAACAAACCTTTCTATGAAAAACCTGGGTATATTTTTGACAGAAAGATTTAACAGATTCATTTTTGAAACCATCATCCAAATCTAGCAACTTTTGTTGCCATTTTTCTTGATCGCTGTCGGATTCTATAAAAATACAGATTTTCACATCCTTTTTGAAAACCACATATAATGAGAATGCCTAAAATAAATTGATTTATTTTCAATCTGTCATTTTATAGGCACAATATCGTTCAAAAACATCTGGATTCTCATGCATAAATTGGCAAAGCAAATTTAAATTTTCAATTGTTGCATCATCCAATACATGCTCTACTTTTTCTGTATGCACCAACACATCTCCTTCACAACCAATTAAGCGAAAAAATCTTTCAATAATTGCATGCCGTTGCAATAAATAAGCACCGATATCTCGACCTTTTTGAGTCAAAGTAATGCTTCCATACTTCTCATATTCCAGCATACCTAAATCTCCCAGCTTTTGTACCATTTTTGTAGCAGAGGAATCTTTAACGTTTAAGCGCTTAGCAATTGTTTTAATTCGAATGTTCGGTTCATCTTGACTGCTTCTGTAGATCATTTCTAAGTAATCTTCCATTGCAGAAGTAAGTAATTTCTCATTGGAATCTTTCAATTCATAGCCACGTACAGTATAAAATTCTTTTGACATGTATCCACCACCATTTTCAAAACCCATATTATATTTATAAATCATAATTTGGAATTATTCAACATATACTTTTGTTGGTTGCGGGAAAAAAAGTTTCCCTCAACTAAAATTTTGTGATAAAATAAAAACATAGTTTAAAAAGGAGAGATGCATATTATGCATACCGTATCAATAGAAAAAACAGATGAAAAACCGCTGGGAGATTTCCCAATTGGAACAATCTGTTATGTGACCAAATTAACCGCCAATGGTTTTATCCAAAGAAGATTGTTGGATTTAGGAATTATTGAAGGAACAAAAATTGAAGTGCTCCATCGCAGTCCATTGGGTGATCCAGTTGCTTATCAAATTCGTGGAACTGTAATCGCTCTTAGAAAAGAAGAGGCCAAACAAATTTGGGTAAAAAAGCTGGATTTAAAAGGAGACATACAATGAGTGAATCCAGTCATACCACAGAAAAAAATACATGGATTTTAGAAATCCAGCAACTCAAAGCAGCAGGGAAAAAAATTATTGCACTTGCAGGAAACCCAAATGTAGGAAAAAGTACCATTTTTAATTATTTAACCGGACTCAAGCAACATACCGGAAACTGGCCGGGAAAAACCATCCAAAGTGCATACGGCACCTATCATTTCCAAGAAGAAACTTTTGTTTTTGTTGATATTCCTGGTACCTATTCATTAATGGCAAACTCTACTGATGAAGAAATTGCACGTGACTTTATTTGCTTTGGCGGTGCAGATGCTACTGTAATTGTACTAGATGCAACCTGTATAGAAAGAAATTTAAACCTTGTTTTGCAAACTTTGGAGATTACATCCAATGTAATTGTCGTTGTTAACTTGTTAGATGAGGCACGTCGTAAGCAAATCCATGTGGACATAGATAAACTTGCCAAACAGCTTGGTGTTCCAGTAGTTCCAATGGAAGCCGCTCGAAAAAAAGGCTTCCATCAATTGATGGAGCAAGTCTATCATGCTACACAGCCAAAATCTACTTATCAAACCAATCCAGTCCAGATTGTCTACCATCAGTGGATTGAGGAAGCCATTGCAAAATTACAACCGATTGTATCCAATATCATTGGTGATATGCTTAATGCTCGCTGGGTATGCTTAAAACTTTTAGAAAACGAGCCATTACTTATACAAAAAATAGAAAATTATACAAATAAAACTCTATTGAAAAACCCCGAATTGAAAGAACAACTCAATGAAGCACACAATCTCTTAAAGCAAAAAAATATAGATGGTTCCGCTTACAAAAGAAAAATTGTCACAACTTTGATTCAAAGTGCGGAAATTATTGCTTCTATCGCCGTTTTTACTGAAGGAAGTGGTCATGCACGTGACAGAAAAATTGATCATGTGCTCACTTCTAAGCGATATGGAATTCCTATCATGATTTTACTATTGTTTATCATCTTTTGGATTACAATTACTGGTGCCAATTATCCTTCACAGATGCTGTTTGACGGATTATTTTGGTTTGGTGATCGATTGTCTGAATTTTTGATATGGCTGCATGCGCCCGCATGGTTGCATGATATTTTGGTTCTTGGTGTCTATCGTTCTTTGGCATGGGTTGTGTCAGTTATGCTACCACCAATGGCCATCTTCTTTCCATTGTTTACGATATTAGAAGATCTAGGCTATTTGCCACGATTGGCATTTAATACCGACCGACTATTTCAAAAAGCACAGGCCTGTGGCAAACAAGCACTAACAATGTGTATGGGATTTGGCTGTAATGCAGCTGGTGTCACAAGCTGCCGCATTATCGGTTCCCCACGTGAACAGCTCATTGCAGTTCTAACGAATAATTTTGTTCCGTGCAATGGACGTTTTCCAACTTTAATCGTCATTATTACTATGTTTTTTACGGGTATGCTTACCGGTCCATTTCAATCCTTTTGGTCTACAGTCATTTTAACGGCAGTGATTTTACTTGGCGTATGCATGACATTAATCATTTCACGCTTTCTGTCAAGAACAATTTTAAAGGGCGTAGCTTCCACCTTTACATTGGAATTACCACCATATCGTAAACCACAGTTTGGGAAAGTCATTGTGCGTTCAATTTTTGACCGAACTTTATTTGTTTTATGGCGTGCAATTTCTATTGCTGCTCCTGCTGGATTGATCATTTGGATTTTGGCAAATATTCATATTGGCGATACAAGTATTTTGACACATATTGCTGAATTTCTTGACCCGTTTGCTCGCCTTATCGGATTAGATGGCTATATTTTAATGGCATTTATTCTCGGATTTCCTGCTAACGAAATCGTTCTTCCGATTTTAATTATGGCCTATTTACAAACTGGTTATATTTTGGAACTGGACAACTGGCAAGCAATGCGTGATTTATTTATCACACATGGATGGACATGGCTTACTGCTGTATGTATGATGCTGTTTTCACTAATGCACTGGCCATGTGGCACAACGATCTTAACAATTAAAAAAGAAACCGGTAGTTGGAAATGGGCTGGTCTTGCTTTCTTACTGCCAACCGTTACTGGAATACTCGTATGCTTTACTGTTGCAAATATTGTTCGATTGCTTGGATTGATTTAAAAGCAAAGAAGAATCTTATTTGTAAGATTTAATATTTTACAAATAAGATTCTTTATTCATAATAATAGATATTTTATAAATATATATTTATGTTTTTGGCTGAACACTACAATGTTTCAAGCAAGCGATACAACTGTAACGTATCGGTCCAGCGTCCTTTCTCTGTGCTATTCATCACAACACAAATATATATTTTCTTTCCAATTTTAACAGCCGAAATTAAACAATCCCCCGCTGCTAGACTGCTACCCGTTTTTAATCCAATAACTTGTGGATGATAATACGGACTTAAAGGATTTTTCAATTCATTTGTACTGTGATATGTAATTTGCTCTCCGCTTGTCCACGTTTGTGATATTTCATAACAATCCATAATTTCTCTCAATATACGGATATTCAGACAAGCATTTGCAATCTGCGCAAGATCATAAGCCGTTGTATATTGCTTCGGATCATCATATCCGTCTGGGGTGGTAAAATAAGAATGAACTGCTCCAACTGAAACGGCCTTTTCATTCATTTTCTCAACAAACAAACGAATAGCCTGTATTTCAGATAAATCGATTGATTGTGCAATTTTTCTACCAGTATATACAGCCAACGTATAAGCAGCATCGTTTCCCGAAGGCAGCAACAGCGCTACCAACAATTGTTCTATGGTCAACTGGTGTCCGGGATATAGCCATGCTCTGGAAGAATCTTCAGAAATTTTATAAATCTCGTTACCAACTGTAACGACCTCATCCAACGCACAAAAATCTAATGCTGTTAAAGCTGATAACAGCTTTGTTGTACTTGCTGGAGCAATACGTGCATGACTATTCCTTTCATACAAAGGATAATCCACATCCTGTTCACATAAATAAATATTGGCTGCTTCTATTGATAAATGGTTAAAATGCTGGCTGGTAACATTCAAATGAATTGACATTCGTTCTGTATAACCATGCGCACAAACCGATAAAAAAACACTAATAAACAATAAAAAAATTCCACCACCATAACGTACCTTGCTGCCTTTACCCAAAATTTCACGTATACATTGTAAACTCGGAAATATATGTAGCAAAATTTTACCAATTAGGAACCCAAATACTGCTCCGCATGTATTCAACAAAACATCATCAATATCTGTACTGCGCAAACTGAATAATTGCATAACCTCAATTCCTATTGACAAAATCAGACCAAACGCAGCCGTTACAAAAATATTTCTGCACCGATATGAAAGCAAAACAAGCAATATACCAAATGGAACAAATAATATAAGATTTCCAAAAAAATTTACATAATCCAATGCCGCTACTTCTAGTACTTGAAATGGTGTTAAATTTATATTTTTTCCGATATTAGATAAAGACCAACCACCATAAACCGGAGAAATGGTTAAAGCAAACAACAAACTGAAATAAACGCCCAGACATAACAACAAAATTCGTCGACCCCATCGCATACGTTCTTTTCGAATAAAGTATCTAAACTCCGCTGCCAATATAAATAATACACTCACTACCAATCCTAGCAGTAAATCCATTTTGATATCCCAAATATATTCAAAAATCACCACCATCTTCATCTCCCTAAAACAAAATACGATACTCTCTTTGTTGATTTCTACTTTATCAAAGAAAATATTCGTAGTTTTTCAGATTTCATAGAAATCAGATGAAGATTTTCTGTAGAAAATATGAAGAAAAATTTAATATTTATGCAGCATTTATTGGCAGAACAACTGTAAATAGGATTCGATTGTTTGTACATTCGACAAAAATATTTCCACCATGCAACTCTACAATATCTTTGGCAATAGCCAACCCCAATCCAAAACCACCCGTATCGCTTTGTCTAGATTGGTCGGCACGATAAAATTTCTCAAAAATCCGATTCAACGCCTCTGGAGGAATCGTCCCTTCATTTTCAAAACAAATCACTACCATTTCCTTTCTTTTCTCCGCCGAAATGGTAAGAACAGTTTCTGCTGCACTATAAGAAATCGCATTTTTTAATAGATTATGAAACACTCTTACCAACTGATCTGCATCGGCAAAAACACACAAACTTTCAGGAAAATCAGTCAATATGGTTTGACTTTTTGCAACAAGCAATGGATAAGCTTCATCAATAACCTGTACAAGCATATAACTGAGGTCAAATGGTGCCTTTATCAGGGAAACAGCCTGCAAATGATATCGCGTAATTTCAAAAAATTCATTGATCAGTCTCTCTAATCTCTCCGCCTTCTTTAATGTAATTTCCACATACTTCACTCTTTGTTCAGTTGGCAAATCTGGTGATTCATACAACAAATTTAAATAACCAATTACAGAAGTGAGCGGTGTTTTAATATCATGAGCCAAATATAAAATCAAATCGTTTTTTCGCTTTTCAGCATCTAATTTTGCTCGTCTACTTTTTTCCAACTCGGCTTGTACCTGATTAAGCTGCTCCTCCATAAAATCCAATTCAGGAGACATAGCAATCGGCTCTTGCTTTCCGCTCACCAATTGATTTACACCTTTGACCACTTCATCAAAATAACGCATAAACCAAGATAATAGTACCCAAAATAAGATCAAGAAAAAAATAATGATGACAATAAATAAAATATAAGTTAAATGAGATCGAATATATACCCAATAAACGCTTAACGCCGCTTCCCAGCTCATATGAAAAAATGAACTGAAAAAATGGACAATTGCATTCCCAACTTTCCCCTGTCCGAGCATACGAATCAACATAACAAAGAAAAATGCGAAAAAAAGGAGCAGCAGCGTACGTAACCATATTTTCCAAATCAACTGCTGGTACGGTCTCTTTTTTCGCCTTTTATTTTCCAATTTTATATCCGACTCCCCATACAGTTTGGATATATTTCGAATGTTCAGCTGAATCTCCCATTTTTTCTCGCAAATGACGGATATGTGTAGCAATTGTATTTGTGTTTTTATTAAAATATTCATCTCCCCAAACTTTATGAAAAAGCTGTTCAGCGCGAACAACCTTTCCCTTTTGCTCACATAAAATTTTTAAAATCGCAAATTCTATTGGTGTAAGCGATAATACTTCTCCATTTAACGTACACTCATGGGTATGGATATTAAGCATAAGATCTTGATAAATCAAAATATTGCTTGATATATCAGGCATTGTATTATATTGTGTATATCTTCGGAGCTGTGCCTTCACACGTGCAACCAACTCCAATGGGCGAAATGGCTTGGTTATATAATCGTCCGCACCAAATGCTAATCCTGTAATCTTATCTGTTTCTGCTTCTTTGGCCGTCAGCATTAAAATGGGAAACATATGATTCTCCCGAATTTGCCGACAAAGTGTAAAGCCATCACTGTCTGGGAGCATAACATCTAAAATCGCCAAATCAATGTTGTTCAAACGAACGCAGTCTAAAACGCCTTGCGCCGAATAAAACTTAAATACATAGAAATTTTCATTTTTTAAGTATAACTCAAGCAAATCAGCAATTTCTTTTTCATCATCTACAACGAGAATATTCATATCTGTAAAACCTACCTTATACCATTTGTTCTATTGTAACAAAATCAACCAGATAATGAATCAGGATTTCCTGTATTTTTGTAGTTTCCCACTTCACTTGATAAATTACAAAACTTCAGGCAAAATCCATCGAATCTAAATGAGCCCTATGTATTTTGATCATAAACAACATATAGCATAAAAAGAGACAAAAATATTTCGTTGGGTTCCTACCATAAATCGTTCGACAATATTTCACAAACAATTGGAACCCATGCAAATGCATTGATTCATTTCAGAACCCAAAAGGAAGCATTTGGCGATGTATATAAAATTGATTATGAAAAACAATTAAAATGAAGAATAAACTTCTTACGTACTTGTTAAAAACTAGATATAAAGCAAATTATTTTATCTTTATCTATATGAAAGAAAGCAAAAAGAGGGTTAGATTCAGATCAAGAGCAAAAAATCGTCTATTGCTTATCATTTGATTAAACAGTGTAGTTATATCAGTTAGAAATCGTCTATTACGCATATGAAGCATGAATCTTGCAAGTTTCTTCTTTTCTATTGTATGAAATATAAAAGTATAATGAAATCAAATGAATAAATATATTCTAAAATGAGCTTAAATATCTCCAGGAAATTTGGAGCAACTTGAGTTATAGTCGTTTGATTAAGAGTTATACACAAAAAAGATATGATCTTATTATAAAAGCTGTAGTTAGGTGATGTTGAATTTTTCAGATGAAAAAATATATACCTACTAACCAAAATCCATATTTAGCCATCTTACAAAAAACATACTATAAAATTGCATGAGATTTTCTACTTTTCCATATCAAAAAAGAGAATGAGAAAAGGCGTTACATTCTCTTTTTTATTGATTCTATAATATTTTTATCATCCATTTTTTTACAGTATCTTTATTATTTGTTTATTATGTATTCATCCTGGCGTTACAATCCTTCTCTATACTTAAAATTGCAATTCATTTATAACAATAAGGAGGAAAATTATGAAGTACAAAAAAAGAAAAAAATGGACCATGTTGTTTTTCACAAGTACGATGATGATATCAACAATTGTTGGTACAACATCAACGAAAGTACAGGCTGCCTCTGAAGAAAAAAAACCAACCAATGTGATTATGCTTGTAATGGATGGGACAAGTAACAATGCTTTAACACTTGCACGTTGGTATAAAGGTGAAAGTTTAGCATTAGATGAAATTTTAACAGGTGCAGTACGGACATATTCAGCAGAATCAGCTATTACAGATTCAGCACCTGCTGCAACAGCATTTGCAACAGGAAATAAATCCAATTCCGGATTTGTCGGTGTATTACCATCTACTGTAAATTCACCTGGACTTGCACAAATTTCTAAAGAAGATGCTTATAGACCTGTAGCCAATGTATTAGAAGGTGCAAAACAAGTAGGTAAAGCAACTGGGCTAATTGCAACTTCTGAAATTCAACATGCAACACCAGCAGGATTTTCTGCACATGTGAATCATAGAAATCAATTTCCAGATATTGCTGAACAACAAGTTTATCAAAATATTGATGTCGTTTTAGGTGGCGGTCTAGAATTTTTAACACCAGGAACAGGTTCGCAGTCACGCAAAGATAATGAAAATTTAATTGAAGTTCTCATAGAAAAAAATTATGATATTGTTCGTACACGAGAAGAACTGTTCAATAGTACATCAACAAAAATTTGGGGTAGTTTTGCATCAAGAGATTTGGCTTATGATTTTGATCGCGCAAAAACAAGACCAAGTGAGCCTACACTCGCTGAGATGACCAAAAAAGCCATTGATACTTTAAAAAAAGATGAGGATGGATTCTTCTTATTTGTTGAAGGAAGCAAAGTGGATTGGGCAGCGCATGAAAATGATACAATCGGTATCATTAGTGATATTCTAGCATTTGATTATGCTGTAAAAGAAGCAGTTGATTTTGCGAAAAAAGATGGAAATACACTGGTAATTGCTGTATCAGATCATGGGAATAGCGGAATTACAATGGGAAATTTAAATACAACCGATACGTATCCCACCATTCCAATATCTGCTTATATTGACCCTTTGAAAAAGGCCACTATGACTGTTGAAGGTGCACTTGGACAATTAAAAGAAGATAGATCAAATATTGTTGAAGTTGCCGCTCTTTATGGATTGGATCATTTAACCGAACAAGAAATTACTACTTTAAAATCTACAGAAGATTTAAGTAGTGAAATGGTAAAAATGCTTGCTGTGCGTGCGAATATTGGTTATACAACAGGAGGGCACACAGGAGAAGATGTATTTTTATATTCATATGGCCCTTCTAAAATAACAGGTCTTGTTGAAAATACAGATTTGGCACAAATTATGGCGAAGTTTATGGGATTTGATTTAAAAAAATTGACCGAGGACTTATATGTACCTGCAACAAAGGCATTTGAGGAAAAAGGATTTTCTACAAAAATCGATACTTCAGACAAAGAAAATCCAAAATTTATCGCACAAAAGGCAGATACAACCATTATAATCCCAGTGAATAAAAACATTGTCATCTATGAACAAGCTTCCACAAAAAAACAAACTGTTCAAACTTTTAATACCATTAATGTCTACAATGGTACAGACTTTTATATATCTATGGACGTTTTAAATGAGGTAAAATAAATATCATTGAAATGACAAAAAGAGATGAAGAAAAAAGAATTTGAGGCAAAAAACAAATGAACAGGTGTAAAATTTACATCTGTTCATCTTTTTTGACTGTATGAACTTTATCGTTTGAAAGGATTCGTTTATACGGATAAAGATTTTCTTTTTTCCAACTCATATGATCAACAAAAGATTATCATTTCTCTTTATTCGCCTAAATTTATTATATTAAAAAGCTGAATAAAATACCTCAATCAGCAAATAAGTGAAGCTATAAAAATTACAAGAAATTCAATAAATCTCAACAACTTAGTATAACAGAGCATCCTGAAACAAGATTACAAATGAATTCTCCAATATAAAAAGAGCAGATTTCTTAGATTTTTTGTTCTAGTTTATTTTATAGTGGGCGGTTTTTTTTATATATTATTTTGTTAACGCTTTTACCGCTTCTAATGCAGCATCATAGTCTGGATGTGTTGTTACTTCTGGTACATATTCCACATAAGTAACTTTTCCCTCTTGATTAACTACAAAGATGGCTCGTGCAAGTAAACGAAGTTCTTGAATAAGAACACCATAATTTTTACCAAATGAAGCATCCTTATGGTCAGAAACCGTTTGTATTTTATCAATACCAGCCGCACCACACCAGCGTGTTTGTGCAAATGGCAAGTCCATAGAAACTGTATAAACCATAACATCTTCTCCGAATTTTGCAGCCATCTCATTAAATTTTCGTGTTTGTGTATCACATACACCTGTATCAATAGATGGAATAACACTGAATAAACGGATTTTCCCTTCAGAATCTTTTAATGTAACTTCAGATAGATCATTTGCAAGTACCTTGAAATCAGGTGCTTGATCACCTACTTTGATTTCTTGTCCGATCAATGTTACAGGATCATCATTAAATGTGATTTTTGCCATTTTATTTCCTCCTTATAAATAATGGAATCGTTAGGTTTGTGAATCAACACTACTTGGGAACAACATCTCTTTACTTTACCAACAGGTGGGCATTCTTTATTGATTCAATCATTTGAATCTATATATTCATCACAAAAAATTGGAAAAAAATTGATCAAAGAATCTGGTTCAAATTATGCTTTAACCGCATCATATTTTTATGATTCATCCATGAATATTTTTTGTCCAACCATATTCAATTTATGTGTATCACACCTAGCTTTTCCTTTTATTTAATATAGCATTGATTTTTTAAGCATACAAATACTTAGATTGGCTTTTTTCATTATTTTAGGATATATAAATAAAGAAGTAATTCGATAAATGATTTTTCGATACTACTCAGATAGGACAAACAATGCTACTATATTTAGGCATACAATAAAACACCAAGTAAATCGGTTAAATCTATAGTTGGTGTTATTTTATAAACTGTATACTTTCCTATTTTTTCAATAAAACCTTGATTGAAATTGTCTCTGCCTGCAAATTATATTGTTGTATCTGAACATCATTTGTTTCTAAACATAATATAAATAAAATTCCCAGACAAAAAACGCACTTTCTGATAAAAAATATATTTTTATTGAAAAATATAATATATTATTATATCTGTTATAAAGAATGAGTAGTTATAGAAATATTTCTAAGACAATTTATTATTAAAATTTGGACATATATTTTTTAAAAACAAAAAGATTGGAGGATTTTCTTTTATAAAATTATGATGGAGAAGACACTGTGGAAATAAAAAAATATTTTCCAAACAAGATGACAAAACTTTTTCAACAAAATATTTTTCCATATGATTCCTACTTTTTCCATTGTCTGTAAGACTTATAAGTATAAAAACACATAAAAATTTTTATAATAAATTATTTAGCAAAACCATTTATCAAATCTAACTATAAGAACTGTTTAATTTTATTACAGTTTGCATGTACAAATAAAACAAAGCATAAATTATACAAATAACATATATCATTCAAAAAATACACTTATAAAAGATTTTATTTTGAGAATTAAATAAAATTGGATGTATACCCTTTCATTTCATCTTAAATGTCAGTAATATATAGATTTGGAAATGATTCCACAAATGGAATAAATAAAAAACCTAATGATCCTTTAATGAAATATCCATAGCAATAAGACATGTCAAATCAATCGATTTCTTAATTATGAAATTCCAGACATAACCTGTCAAATGGTTTATTCTATAAAAAACGTAAGTGAAACGGTAAAGGCGTTTCACTTACGACTTGTGCATTGTCTTAACCCATTTCATTTATTTTCAATCACTTCATATTTTTCACCGCATCAAATTCATTCGTTATTTCTTTTGGAACTTTTGTCATGAAACTTACAACAACAATTAATAAAGAAGAGATCAAAAAGCCTGGTATAATTTCATAAATGTCAAAAATCCCGCCTTCTTGCGAAAGCCAAAACAATACAGTAACTCCACCAGAAAGCATCCCTGCGATCGCACCAGCACGTGTCATACGTCGCCAGAAAAGCGAAAACAAAATCAAAGGTCCAAATGTTGCACCAAATCCACTCCATGCATTGGAAACCAAACCGAATACCGAGCTATTTGGATCCATTGCAATGAAAATAGCAATACCGGAAACTACAATCACAATGAAACGGCTAACCCAAACCAAAGAAATGTCATTTTTCTTTTTCTTAAACAAAGTCGCATACAAATCCTGAGAAACTGCCGATGCTGTAACCAAAAGCTGTGAGCTTGCTGTACTCATAATTGCAGCTAAAATCGCAGTCAGTAAAATTCCAGCAATAATATCTGGAAACATACGATCAATCATATTCATATAAATCGTTTCTGGATCAGCTAAATTTGGCATATAAGCCCGTCCAATAACACCAATCATCGTTGCGGCTGTTAATGTGACACAAACCCAAACCATTGCAATAATTCTTGCCTTTTGAATATTTTCCGGCGAATCAATGGCCATAAAACGTGTTAAAATATGTGGCTGCCCGAAATAACCAAGCCCCCAACCCAATGCCGATGCCAAAAGCAAAGCATTGATGTCATTCCCATCCATTGGAAAAAAACCGAGTGTTTCTGGTGTAATCGCTGCCAACCGCTCCGTTAATCCGCTCGTCCAGCCAATTTCACTCAGCGCAACGATCGGAACAACCATTAAAGCAAAAAACATAATCAGTCCTTGAATCGTATCCGTCCAACATACTGCCAAAAAACCACCTAAAGTTGTATACGCCAAAATAATTAACGCACCAATTACCAAGCCAACTGTATAATTTACATCAAATACGGTTGAAAACAGCTTCGCACCTGCCGAAAAACCTGACGCAGTATAAACCAAAAAGAAAATTAAGATAAAAATTGCTGAGGAAACGCGCAAAAAATGACTGTGATCTCGAAACCGATTTTCGAAATAATCGGACAAAGTTAAGGAGTTCCCTGATTTTTCCGTATATAACCGCAAACGTTTGGCAACAAATAGCCAGTTTAAATATGTACCCAATATCAATCCAATTACAGTCCAAATCGCTTCCGATGTCCCTGTATAAACCATATATGCAGTACCAGGCAATCCGATAAGTAACCATCCGCTCATATCTGAAGCTTGTGCCGACATTGCCGTTAGCCAAGTTCCAAGCTTCCTTCCACCCAAGATAAAATCTGACATATTGCTTGTTTTATTATAAAACAGAAAACCGATAAACACCATCAGTGCCAAATAGACAAAAAACACGATACCAATAACCATATTTCCCCTCATTTCCTTAATATTGTCATTTTATATGCAGCCTATATTATAGCAGATTTTTACAACTCTTTTACAATCTCTATGCATTTTCGAAGGAAAAACATAGATCCTAGAGATTTATTCTACTTAGCAACTGGTCAAACAACAGATTTGCCAATAGAAAAGTAAGCACAAAAAATAAAAGCATGAAAAAACACTTATTATGTAGGAATAACCAAACAGAAAAGAAAAATATTTTTGCATACATTTTCCCATATGTTTTAGAAAACACATGAAAGAGCTAGAACAAAAAAACGAACACAATTATTTTATCCTTTACAGTGCTTTATTTTATACATACCTTCAAATTAACACTTATTTTAATATGACTTTCTTTAAAAAGGAAGTTGCAGCAAAAAAATGGTTATCATAGGTAAATAAATCATCTTTAATAACTTATGAAAAAACTCGATATAACTAGCAATTCACAGCTTATAGCTACTGAAAAACCTTCGGCTTAAATCGATTCAAACAGTAAATATATTTCTTCAATTTACCAGAAAAAGAGCATCGTTTATTGGAGTAAACTTTTTTACATTTTACTTCCCTCTTACCATTTTCTAATATGCATTCCCATAGTCCATTTTGAAACTCCCAATTCCCTTTTGTGTTCCCGGAGTAGGATCAGCTGGGCCAAGTGTAGATTTATTCATTAGGGGCTATAATGGTATTCCCGCCATCATTTCCGCCGTTAAATCCTCGTGGGCTCCTCTCCTATGGTCTCGTTGTATGCTACTTCTGCCTGTTGGCATAGAAAAAGGGCAGCCGAACAAATTCCAGCTGTCCTTTTTGACTGATTATTTAGCTTTTACAGGGTATTACTCAATATAAATGGCAACTTGATAACTACTGTGCTGGCTGATATTTCCTAATGTATCTTTCAACACTATCAAGATAAAGCGCCCGGAACCTTGTTTCTTTTGCTTACGAATTTCCTGTCAATTATGCCAAGTACTCCAGCTATAATCAGACTGGCAAGTACTGCCCCTAATACCACTGGCTTTACACTTTCTGTTAAATCTCCAAAAAGCAGCATTACTATAAACTCTACTCCACCTAAAAGTGTAGAAGCCTGAATGATCCTAATAACATATTTCATGCCTATATCTCCTTTCAAAACTGAAAATTGCTATTCGTGCTTTGCAACCGGGAACACAAAGTCGAATTGGGAATTTTGAAAAACGACAACTGAAAAAACAAGTTCTTTTTGTAAAAATTGAATAATCATTGTTTTTAAAACCATATGTTTTTTATACCACAATCCTTTTTACTCAAGAAACCATTTCCCTTACCTTTTTATATTTTTAAAAAAAAGAATCTTTCGATATTATTAAATGGAAATCTGAAATTTGATATGCATACCTTTTTGTCCATTCTTATCCTTGATTCAACTTTTTCTACCGCAGTCTTCTCATGAATGTCTCCAAGACAAAATCCTCCTTCATCGTTATACCCTCCCTTTTCTAACCTCTATTGGGAGCAAAATCAAGTGACTTATCTGTTCCATTCAGACGGAAAATCATAAAACATTCTGAACCATTTGAACCAGAGACAGCTTCTGTTTCAATTTCAAAAAGTAAGATAAAAGCTGTTCTTTTTTCTAAAAAATATCGATAATCCGTTGTTGGATAATATAAGATTAAATCAACTGTACGTGGATATGCCTCAACCGACGATAAAATTTTTCCAACTACTTGCATAAACACCTGAACGGAAAATGGATGAAAAAAGTAAAATGTATTTTCTTTCGGGCATACTGTATAATTTTCCGCCAATCCGTGATGAAAGCAAATTGAACGAACATGCAGCCTTTGCCCTTTCTGAAATGTCACCAAATTTTTTTGTGCAACCTGTAAAAAACCTTCGTCCATCTCAATACCAACAGACGGAATACGATGAAATGCAAAAATATAAAATCCAACTCTTCCTTTTCCAGAACCATAATCCACCCATTTTGGATTGGAAAGTGGCTCATACACTTGAAACAATTTTTCCAGTGCTGCATATGGTGTTGGCTCATAACGATGATAATGCAAGGAACGATGAAAGCCTTGCTGTACACCTCTTGTATTAATTTGTAAAAACATATCCAGCTCTTTTTCTTTCAAAAATTCCACACACCTTCTTTAATGAACCTTTTTCCGATTCAGAGCCGCTCGCTTTTCCTGAATTTTGAATCTCTGCTCAATTGAAATGCGATTCGATTCAATGATTTTTTGATATGTTTTTTGTAAAACATCAGATGAATAAATTCTTTCATCAAAATACGGCCATACTTGATCCGAATTTTTTACATAAGCCGTGCTTAATGCCCAGGCAACCGCCATTTTTACATAATAATCAGAACAATCAACAGTACGGAGTAATTCTAATGCATGTAACAAATATATTTCATCCAAATAATAATTGAGCAGCATGACAACGGCAAAGCGAACTGCATAGGGCTCCTTTTTTTGAAAATATGGCAAAAGAAATTGCCATACCACTGCCTGATTTTTTTTCGTAAACTTTAGGCTGTTACAAAAACTGTCACAAACACTCCAATTATTTATTTTTGGTACAAACCATGCAATCCATTTTAAACGTTCTTCATCCGACATTTCCGCTTGCCCGATAACAAATCCTTTCAGCATAATTTCCTCAAACCAACTTTCATCTGCTTTTTGCAAAAATTCTCGCCAAATTTCTGTTTTAGCCAATTCCTTTGCTTTTTTCCGAAGTAGCGGAAGTCGTACACCAATTAAATTGCTCACACTGGGTAATAATTTTAAAGAAAATGCTCGATACTTGGGATCTTCATTCTCCTTTAACCACACTTTAATCTGCATACTTCTCACCCTTTTCTAATGTCAACAACCATTGTTTCAAATGAATTCCACCAGAAAATCCGGTTAGACTTCCATTTTTTCCGACTACTCGGTGACAAGGAATAAAAATGCCAATTGGATTTTGATGATTTGCCATACCAACTGCACGATAAGCTTTGGGATGACCAATGGTTTCTGCAATTTGCTGATAACTTCGTGTTTGCCCATAAGGAATTTGTAATAATGCTTGCCAAACCTTTTGTTGAAACGGAGTACCCGATGGAGCCAAAGGAATAGAAAAAGATGTTCGAATCCCTCGAAAATACTGTATAAGCTGAATGTAAGCTTCTTTCATCAACGCAGTCTCACATTCCATTGTAGATTTTTCTATTTCCTTAGAGATAATCCATGTCAAACGGGTAATCGCTACTTCATTTGCTGTCATTTGAATAGAGCCAATTGGCGTTGAATAAGTAAAGGTAAATTCCATAATTTCTCCTTATAGCAAAAAATAAATTATTTCAAAAAACATAATATTCTAATAAATATTTTTAAAAACTTTCCAAATCCTATCCGTTCAGAATCAAAAAGTCATAAAAACGAAAACCAATTTATACTGGAATATATATAAAAAGTGCAGGAGTCGTTTTCTTAAACTTATCCCACACTTTTTCCATTGATTTTCCAACTGACAAAGAAAGCACTTTAGAATTTTTTCAATATTAAACAATGGAGCTTCTATACATCAAATATTGTTTTGCATCTTGCTTTAAGCCCATAAATCCAAATGAAACCCGTCTAATTTTTCCTTTTACTATATAAAAGAACCATAAACCGTTTCATAAAATCGAATCAACGAGCATCAAATCTGTTCATATTTTATTATTTCATTAGTTCACAAACTAAATCCGTATAACGTGCTGGATCTTCTAAAGAAATATCAGCAATCAATAAAGCCTGATAATATAAAATCTCCGCATATTTCTTCGCTTTCTCTTGATCGTTTTTATAAGCATCCTGTAAAGCTGTAAAAACCGCATGGTTCGGATTCAATTCCAACACACGCTCTGCCTTCATATCTGGTGTAGCCCCTCCTGGCATCGCTTTAAAATATTTTTCCATTTCTAATGAAATCGGACTGTCACTTGATAAACAAACTGGATGACTTTTTAATTTTTTGGAAAGAATAACACGATGTACAGAATCCTTCAAAGCTTCTTTCACAAATGTCAATAAATCTTTGTTTTCTTCTATCTGTTCTTCCATTTGCTTTTTATCTGCATCACTTTCTAAACCTAGATCATCTCCATTAATTGATTTGAATTCCTTATCAGCATATTTCATCAAAGTTTGGAAAACAAATTCATCAATATCATCTACCAAATACAGCATTTCATAACCTTTTTCACGCACCGGCTCCGTTTGTGGAAGCTGGTCAATTTTTTTTACAGATTCACCACATGCATAGTAAATATAAGGTTGATCTTCTTTCATCCGCTCTACATATTCTTTGAGGCTGACAAGCTTATTTTCTGTTGAAGAATGGAATAAAAGCAAATCCTGCAACGTTTCTTTATGCATGCCAAAATCAGATACAACACCGTATTTTAACTGCAAACCAAATTGTCCGAAAAATTGCTCATATTTTTCTCGATGATTTTTCATTAATTTTTGCAGTTCACTTTTAATTTTCTTCTCAATATTGGAAGCAATGACTTTCAGTTGGCGGTCATGTTGCAGCAACTCACGTGAAATATTTAAAGATAAATCCTGTGAATCAACAATTCCTTTTACAAAACGGAAATGCTCTGGCAAAAGATCAGCACATTTATCCATAATCATAACGCCACTGGAATACAATTGCAGACCTTTTTCAAATTCTTTCGTATAATACCCGTATGGGGTGTGACTTGGAATAAAGAGCATTGCCTTATACGTAATGGCACCCTCTGCATTTACACGAAGGGTTAAAATCGGATCTTCATGATCATAAAATTTCTCTTTATAATATTGATTGCAATCCTCATCACTCACTTCACTACGACTTCTTTGCCAAATCGGAATCATGCTGTTTAACGTTTCTTCTTCTACATAAGTTTCATATTCAATTTCCTCGTTTTCATCTGCTTCTTCCTTTTCAATTGGGCGAGATTTTTCCACATCCATCACAATCGGATAGCGGACATAATCTGAATATTTTTTTACAAGACTTTTTAGCTTGTAGGTTTCCAGATATTCGCTGTACTTTTCTTCCTCAGTATCATCAAGAAGAGTCATAATAATCGTTGTCCCAACACCATCTTTCTCACATGGTGTAATGGTATAGCCATCTGCACCTTCAGATTCCCAACAGTACGCTTGATCGCTATTATAAGCCTTTGTAATGACTGTTACCTTTTTGCTGACCATAAATGCAGAATAAAATCCGACACCAAACTGCCCGATAATATCAACGGTATCCTGCTCATGATTTTCTGCTTTTGTCATTTCTTCCTTAAATTGTAGCGAACCACTTTTAGCAATTGTACCAAGATTGGCTTCTAATTCCTCCAAAGTCATTCCAATTCCTGTATCCGAAAGGATCAGCTCCCGTTTTTCTGGATCAACAGTCAATTTCATTTGAAACTTATCAACTACACCGCGCGCAGTCTCATCTGTTAAAGAAAGATAGTGTAGCTTGTCCATCGCATCGCTGCCATTTGAAATCAATTCACGCAGGAAAATTTCCTTATGTGTATAAATGGAGTGAATCATTAAATCCAATAAACGTTTGGATTCTGCTTGAAATAATTTCTTTTCCATTTTCAAAACCTTCCTTTATTATTTAGATTTGTCGATTTTGATTGTAGCGAACGTTTATTTTTTTTGCAAATGTTTCGGTTACCGTTTTCTTTTCAACTCAATCTCCTTGTTCAAAAATAATAATCCATTGATAAGAATAAAAAATAAATATACTATTCAAACTATATATATTATAATTTTACTGAATCTAGACAGAAGTTGTCCATACTTTATAGAAGCGTGTGATGAATGCTGTTTTGGTATAAGAGTTACCAAAAATCACTCGAAAGCCAGCATATAAGGCAATATAACCTTTTTACTTTCTTACAGCAAAGAATCTTTTCAACGATTTCATGTAGGTCATCCTTGATGCAACAAGCAAATTGTGTCCAATCCTTTTGGCAAGTTCGACATGCAATGCAAGATCGGATTGTATAATCAAATCATTTCACAATTATGCCCTTTTTTTGCATAGTTTTGATACACGGCTGTAACAGCGCAACCATACTGCCTTTTTTACAAAGACTTCCCATTAAAATACAAATTTCCATGTTTTTCTCTCCAATTCAATTCAAAATCCTCTTTAACTAAGAAGAATGGTCGTACAGCAAGAAGAAATGTAGAATAAGGGGATAATCAAAAAGCAACAGGATCATTTTACTATCCTTGCTTATTTCATTTTTACTGCGATATACTCCTAAGTCAAAAGATCTCACTTACATTAGACAGCCTGATAAATATATCCATCTTAATAAATACAGCAAGCAACTCTATAACTTTTCCTTTTGTTCTATAAAATCACTACGATATGTAAAATTTTTGCTTCAACCAGACGACCTTCCTTCTTAATATTCAAGTGAATGAAAAAACATTATTAAAGTCATAGCATTCTTGAAAAAGATTTTTCACCCCAAACATATGCACAAATCTATGTTTATCCAGTCTAAAAATTAATCGTTTCTCAGTTTAAAAAAGACCTGGAAAATTCCAGATCCATATTATAGAAGAAATGAAACTATAAAATTTTTAAGGAAGGAAAATCCCTTCTGGATCAACCCTTTGATAAAGCAACTCCAATTCCTCATAAGTTGGGGGAGCAGTTTCTCCACGTACACGTGAAATATTCAAATCAAAACTGCAATTTTCCCGCACTTGTTCCTTTGTAAATCCAGGATGAACCGTATCCAAGTACATTTCACCATTTTCGTCAAAATAGAAAACACCCATATCACTAATTACTGCAGATGGCCCCCCACGAAATCCCCGACCATAAACTTCTTTCTTTGAAACTCTTTTTCCACTTGGCCATTTAGGAACCCACCATCCTGGCGAGGTAATATAGTCTACATTTTCCTTAAACCGTCGCTTTTCCTGAACCATAATAAAAACCGTTCGTTTAGAGAGCGCATTGATATCAGAATTTCCACCACTGCCTGTTAGGCGTTTTTCAGGTACTGTACCATATTTGCCCATAGCAGTTGTATTGACATTTCCATATTTATCAATTTCGGCACCGCCAAGAAAAGCCAAATCGACAACACCTCTTTGTAGCTGTCCAAATACATCCATCAAACCAGAAGCGATGGAAGCCTGATAACTACAACGTGCATCACCAACAGATGTTGGTAAATCAATTGGACGTCCATCCACACTTCCCGCTTCATAAATACAAGTTGCAGTTGGTGCAGTTGTAAGCTGTGCCAAAGCAATAGCAAGCATTGGTAATCCTGTACCTGCAAATACCACATCACCATCGTGCACTTCACGCGCCGCTGCAACTGCCAACAAATCAATTGGCTTAAATTCTCCAAACTTGGCATAACGCTTTGGATTCACTTGTATGTTTTGATTTTTTCCCATTCTAAAATCATCAATCGTAAAATTGCTATCCGATTTTTTCATTTGCGCTGCCCCCTTTTAACTTGATTGGAGTAGCCCAACGCTGGATTTGCCCTCAGGCTTTCCAAATGTGTCACACCCAACTTATTTAAGTACGTTGCATGGTCCGGAATTTGGTAAACCCATTCGTCCAGCCAGCTTTGCATTCCCTCCTCAGTACGACTTGCTTGATATAATTTTTTAATAAAATCGCCATCTGTTTCATATCTTCCGTAAGAACCTGTTGGGTGTGCCGCCCATGGTAATTCCACAATATAGGTCACCTGATGACCCGGAATTTGATTGTGAGTTGGCTCCCTGCGAATATATTCCTCTGGAACAATATTTTCAGCAATGACAATAACATGATCTGCCGCTTTTATTGCTTCTACATCACTATATATCTGACCTTCAATACGTACCGTTCCTTCCTCGCCGACCATTTGTACATAAGCAATACACCAATCTGGATTGCTTGCTGGAATATGCAAAAGCCATCCACCATTAAATGTATCCTCTACAATTTCATATTTTTTCTTTGGTATTTTTGGATGACTGCCGTCCCGATAACCAAGCGTACCTAAATTGTCATATGCAGGATTTAAAATATCCGTTCCTAAACTTGCATACGTTGGTAAATATGGAAGCCCCATACTTCCGGCCGCCAAACGATATAACATATGAACATGACTATAATCTTCAACAATCAATTGACCAGCTTCTGCTTTTCGTGCCAAATTCGCTCCAAGCTTTCCGTACAATTCATGCCCGATCCAACAGCTTTCCCAAATCTTTACACACCCCGCTCCAATTAACAAATCACTATGTGTGCCACCGTTAACCTCAACAAGATGCAAATCTTTTTTCTTTTGACGGATCAGCTCATAAATGGCTGCCATCGGTCTTCTCCAAATGGTAAAACCACTAAAGGTTAAACAAGATCCATCTGGAATACATGCAATGGCTTCTGGCAAAGAAATTCTTTCCACCTTTCCCACTTTTATCCACCTCCTATTTAAAACATTATTTTGCTAGTACACCTCGACCAATTATCATACGTTGGATTTGATTTGCTCCTTCATAGATTTGCGTGATTTTTACATCGCGCATCATTCGTTCAATTGGATAAGCATTACAATAGCCATTACCACCCATCAACTGCACACAATCTGTACATACCTTCATACCAACATCCGTTGCGTACCGTTTAGCCATAGACGCCTCAATATTATGAGGGAGACCTTGATCCTTCAACCAAGCCGCACGATACACAAGAAGCTGTGCTGCATCCAGCTCAGTTGCCATATCTGCTACCATAAATTGGAGACCTTGATTGGCAGACAGTGGTTTGCCAAACTGTTCTCTCTCCTTAATATATTTTTTTGTGTACGCCAATGCACCTTCTCCGATTCCCAAACCTTGTGCACCAATTGTAATTCTTCCTCCGGCCAGTAGACCCATAGCAATTTTAAAACCATCATTGATTTCTCCCAAAACATTTTCTTTTGGCACTTTGCAGTTATCAAAATACAGCTCACAGGTTGGTGAAGCATTCATTCCCATTTTCACGATGGGTTTGCCTATTGTAAATCCGGGTGTATCTTTTTCTACAATCAGACATGTGATTCCTTTCCCACTTTTTTGTGTAGGATCGGTTTTTACAAATGTACAATATGTTGTTGCAACTCCCGCATTTGTAATAAAAATCTTACTCCCATTTAATAAGAAGTAATCCCCCTTATCCTCTGCTGTACATTTGATAGAGCCTGCATCAGATCCTGCTGTTACCTCTGTCAATGCATAGGCACCAATGATCTCCCCTGTTGCAAGCGATTTTAAATACTTTTGTTTCAATCGTTCGGTACCATAAAGCTCAATACTCATACATCCCAAGCCTGTATGGACACTCATAATCACCGCAGTAGATGCACAAACCTTTGCCAATTCTTCTATGAAAATTGCAAAATCTAAATAGCTACCACCAGCTCCACCCCATGCTTGCGAAATCGGAATCCCTGTCAAACCCAACTCTGCCATTCTTTTAAAGGTTTGCATCGGAAATTCATGGGCGCGATCAATCTCTCCTGCCAAAGGAAGCACTTCGTTTTCAGCAAATTTCCGATACATTTCTCTCATCATTTCTGATTCTGTACTCAATTGAAAATGCATAATCATCCGCCTTTCTTATATACTTATTTTATTTTAGTGATGAATAAAGCAAAAATATATCTACTATTCTACCTTTAGTAGCAATGCATCACCTTGTGCCGCACCACTGCAAATGCCACAGACTGCATATCCACCACCTCGTCTGCGCAGTTCATAAATTGCGGTTGCCACGATTCTTCCCCCAGTTGCACCAATCGGATGCCCATACGCGATAGCTCCACCGTTTACATTCACCTTTGTATCCATTTCTTTTTTATTCATACCTAGAATTTTCTCACCACTAATCAGTGCCACTGCTGCAAATGCTTCATTAATTTCAATGATTTGCATATCTTGATGTGTTAAATGATTTTGTTCCAATACTTTGCGTATGGAAATACCTGGAACTGTTGCGATATATTTCGGTTCTCTAGAAACTTGTGCATAATCAACAACCGTTGCCAAAATTGGAAGATCCAATTGCTCGGCTTTTTCCCGACTCGCTAAAAGCACTGCACTAGCTCCATCATTGGTACTCGGTGCATTCCCTGCTGTTACAGTTCCGTCTTCTGAAAACAATATGGGCAACTTTTCCAAATCCTGATAAGTACAGCCAAATCGAGGTGCTTCATCCACTTCAAATCGACAAGCATTTCGTCCTTCAATCACAACTGGAAAAATCTCATCATCCATTTTTCCAGCAAGTATGGCTTTTTCTGCTAAATTTTGACTTCGTAAGGCCCATAAATCTTGTTCATCTCTTTTCACACCAAATTCTTTTGCTACCTCTGAACCATGTACTGCCATATGCCGATTATAAAATGCACACCAAAGTCCATCTGAAACCATTAAATCCAACACATCTTTTTTTGGTATACCCATTCGTGCACCCCATCGCATATCCGGCAAGGCAAAAGGTGCATTTGACATACTTTCCATTCCACCACCAATGGCCATATCCAAAAAGCCTGCAGCAATCATTTGATAAGCCATTCCGCAAGTTACAATTCCTGAAGAACAAACTTTATTTACCGTAATTGAAGGCACTTCATTTGGCAATCCAGCTTTTATACCCGCTTGCCGACTAGGAATTTGACCAGAACCCGCTTGAATCACTTGACCATAATACAAATAATCAATCATTTTCGGATCAACACGCCCGCGATTCATCACTTCTTTTATTGCAAGTGCCCCTAACTCAACCGCTTTTTTGTTCTTTAATGCACCACCAAATTTTGCAAAAGGTGTTCTTGCTGCTGCAACTACTACCACTTCTCTCATTGAAATTCCTCCTGTGGATCAATAATTTTTATCACAAAAAAATCTCAGTACATTGCTTTTGTTGTCTGTACTGAGAAGAACAAGGAAGATATTTTATTTTGGAGGCATTCGGATTGCCCCATCCAAACGAATGGTCTCGCCATTTAGATAAGGATTGGTTAGCACTTCCAATACCAAAGAAGCAAATTCATGCGGCTCACCCAACCGTTTAGGAAACGGAACCGTTGCACCCAACGAATCACGTACTTCTTGCGGCATTGCCTGCATCATAGGCGTATTGAAAATCCCTGGTGCAATGCTGTTAATACGAATTCCTTCCCTAGAAAGGTCTCGTGCAATTGGTAAAGTCATACCAACAACCCCAGCTTTAGATGCTGCATAAGCCGCCTGACCAATTTGTCCATCAAATGCTGCAATGGAGGCAACATTTACAATTACACCGCGCTCACCATTTTCATTGGCTTCATTTTTTATCATTTCCCAAGCGCAAAGCCGAATCATATCAAAAGAACCAACCAAATTAATTGAAATCGCTTTCATAAATCTCTGCAAATCTGCTGGTCCATTGCGACCAATTGTTCGATCAGCTCCTGCGATACCCGCTGCATTGACCAGTCCTGTAATTTTACCAAATTTTTGCATTCCACTTTGTATGGCAGCCTGGTTTTCTTCTGTACAAGTCACATCGCATTTTGTAAAAAACGCCTGCTTTCCAAGCTGTTTGACAAGTAAATCGCCATCTTTTTCATTCATGTCAGCAATTATAACTTTACCCTCTTTCTTGACTATCGCTTTGGCGACTTCCGCACCCAAACCTGATGCGCCTCCTGTAATGAAAACAACCGAATCTTTAATTTTCATTTATCCGCCTCCTTTTTTGTCTAATTTGTGTCTGATCTTGAAGTTATATTCACTGTACTATAGTTTTGGTTTTTTGTCAATAAAATTAAATACTATTCTCATATTTATTTTATTCTATTATATTTAAATAATAATCGCATCATAGTTTTAAAATGAGTTTGATATAAAGATCATATTTCTAAATACTTCAAAAAATATTAAATCAAAAGATAGTTATTTCAAATTATGTATGAGAAAAATTTTATTTATATCATAGGATATGATGAATTTTTATCTCTTATTCCTTACAAAACATTGAAATGATGACTTATACATAAAAATAAACCATTTATTTTCAATGGTTTATTAGGTGTCCAATGCTATTTCGTTCATGTTTCATCATTTAACAATATTTTTGCTATATCATCCATAAGCAAGGTGAGTTTTTCTGCTGCCTCTTCATATTCTTTGTCATATAAGTGTCAATATCCATTATGATTTTTATATCAGAGTGACCGAGCCTTTCTTGTATTTCTTTGATATGTATTGCTTCAATAAGTAAGGATGTATGTGTAATGCCTGAATGAATGTAGATTGATATTTTTGCCTATTGCCGCCTTTTTCAAGAATAAACGTAAACAGTAAGCAAATAACGATAACTAAATAATGAGGAGTTGAAAAAAAGAATTTCTCCATTTTAGATTATTTCATAGATGACAATAACTAGGTAACTATGAATTACTTCGTTAAGCACATCAACTCGCTGCAAATATGAACGCTCACAGAATAGCGAAACCTTTCGCCTATAAGGTTTTATAACTTTGTAATGTAAAAATTCCTTGCAAAAGAATTTAAAAAACCCATGGGCAAGGGGAATCTATGATTTTGTATATTGTAGAGGATATTCATATTGTTTTGTTTAAGTTATTTTTTTAAAATACAGTTTGTACATTGAAAAACTTAATTTTATTAGTAAGATGTATTTGTTCATGTTTATGTTGAAAAACGATAAAAAAAACTATTTTAGGAAATAGAATAAATATTGATGTATAGTCATTTTTATTGGAATAACCTCAGCATAATGATATATAACTGATTGCAAAATCATAGATCCTTATCATTTCTAATCCCAAATAAAAAATCACCAAACGCTTTTGGCATTGGTGATTCCTAATGAATAGAAAAATTATTTTTGTGGTTTTAAACAAACAATGGTTCTTCCAATATGTTGACCGTTCATAATGGATTCTATCTCTGACAAAAGCCCTTTCAAATCAACCTCATTTACCATATCCTCAAGATCATCTGGCTTCCAATCTGTTGCCATAGATTCCCAAACTTTCTGGCGAATTTCCATTGGGCAAGTAGCAGAATCAATTCCTTTTAGGCTAACACCATTTAAAATAAATGGAAAAACGGTTGTTTCCAATTTAGCCCCGCCAATATTTCCACAAGCTGTAACAACACCATTCGGTTGAGTTGTTTTTAATGCTGTTGCCAAAATATTACCTCCAACTGTGTCAATAACACCGGCCCATTTCGGTTTTAACAGCGGGCGACCAGACTTGTCATCCACTTCTTCTCGAGAAATCACTTCATCTGCGCCAATTTTAAGCAGTGCATTCTTTTGCATATCCAATTTTCCGGTCGCCACTACAACACGATAACCAAGCTTTTTCAGCATTTTTACAGCCAAAGTCGCTACACCGCCAGTTCCTCCGGTTACCAGGATTGTACCGTCTTTTCGCTTTACATCACGAATCAATTTTGAAACCGATAGGGCAGCCGTAAATCCAGCTGTACCATATATCATACTTTCACGCAATGTCAAATTTGTTGGAAGCTTCACAACCCATGCCGCTGGTATACGAATATACTCTGAAAATCCACCTGATGTATTCATACCCAAATCATAGCTGGTAACAATAACTTTATCCCCAACAAGAATATCATCTGAGGTACTTTCTTCAACAATTCCACAAGCATCAATTCCTGGTACATGCGGATAACTTTTCGTTACACCTTTATTTCCATGCGCAGAGAGTGCATCTTTATAATTTAAAGAAGAATAGTGTACCTGCACCAGAACTTCTCCCTGCGGCAAAGAATCAAAAGGTCTTTCAACAATTTCTCGAACATACTTTCCATCTTTCTCTGAAACCAATAAAGCTTTAAAACTTCTTTGCATAAAAAATCACTCCTTCTAGTCATCCTTTAAAACTATTATAATCTAATTCTATCGATTGGAATAATAAATTGATGAAAAAATATTAAAATAAAAATAAACCTGTCCCCTACTCTTTATATTACACAAAATAGATAAAATCCCTGTAACAATTTGCTCAAATTATCCATAATCAGCAGCATTCATTGCTGTAAATATCATCTACTGGTATTTTGAAACAACCAAATTCTGTTGTTGTTTTGATTTGTCTCTTTATCATAAAAAATATTCTTGAATAAATAGTTAAACGAGCACGATTGAAAGGATGGACAAAGAACAAAAAAATTCTTACCACAAAAATATGAAAGTATAAAACAAAAAAGAAATAATAAAAAATAATTAAAAAATATTCTGATTAAAAAGAATTGATATCATCATATTAAACAACTGAGAAACCTTCGAGCATTGATGGAAGAACCACTCATGTGCATTTCATGATCTACTAGAGAAATGTATCAACAATTTTATCGCAATTACAGTCATTTTTTTCAAATAAAATTTTTCTACATATTGATGAAAGAAATGTTGCTTCAAGTAATCATGCCACATGAAAAGAATTTTTTAACACAACCCTCAACATCAATGAACCCATAATGCTAAAATGATATTAAAGTCTCTTAACATGATTTCTAAACATATTTCCAGTACATTTTACCATTATTTTATGCATCTCAACGAAGAAACATTGCAATTGACTCAAATGCTATGACACATCTTATGTGCTCATACACCATATTTTCCTTCCAGACAAACTGCTTGATCATTTATCATTTGTATGAACCATTGACTTAAAATCAACCCATAAAATAAATATAATAATGTAAGCTCTTATCCATCACAAGAAATTGTAAAACGTATATATGATTGTTGACATAAGACATTCAATAGGGATAAGGCAAAACAACTGACTTTAAATAATAAAATTTATAAAATCAGAACAAAAAAACGAACAGATATAAAATTTTATCTGTTCGTTTTTTTCCTTGAATTGATCCTTTTGTCCCAGCCTCTTCTGTTAAATTTTCTTTCATAAAATTCTTCTCACTTTATTCACCAGAAATCCATACATGATTTCTTTTTTTCATATGCAGCATAAATATTGGATACAATGCCAAAGACATAAAAGTCAGCACAGCACCAACAATAAACGGTAGTCCAATCGCATACTCATACAGCCATCCGCCTAATGGTGGACCGATAATTCTTCCAAATGAATCAAACGAAGAATTTAATCCTGTAATGCTACCGAAATCCTTTGTTGTTGTTTTCGTCAAAAGCGCCCCCATTGCCGGACGAATAAAGCTGTTTCCGATTCCAAAAATCGTCAAATAAAGTGCAGCAGTAAAGAAATTTACAGAAAATAAAATCAAAACAAAACCAATGACTGAAATAAAAATTCCAAGCTGTATGACCTTCCCTTCGCCAAATCGCTTTGAAAGCTTACCGACTAAAACACCTTGGACAACTGCACTGGCCACTCCCATCACCATAAAAATATAACCCAGCTCAACTGTAAACAGCCCCAATTTATCATGCACATAATAGGCATACATAGCTTCCAAACCTGCCATGGACAAACTAACAATCAATTGCAAAATAAACATCCAAATTAAAGGTGAAGTTAACTGCTCAACAACAGAGCGTTTGGGTACTGGATCAATTTCATTTTTTGATTGATTTAGCGACTCTTTCAATACAAAAAGAACCAAAACAGCTGTAAATAATGAAAAAAGAGCTGCCAAATAAAATGGAAAACTTAAATCAACTTTTGAAAAAATTCCACCCAATGCTGGTCCGAATACAAAACCCATACCGGTTGCCGCTCCGACAATTCCCATACCTTTTCCTCGATCTTTAGCAGAGGTAATATCGGCTGCATACGCCATTGCAGTCGGAATATTAGCAGAAGATAAAATCCCGCCCAATGTTCTTGCTACAAAAAGAAGCCAAAGAGAGTCAGCCCATGCCATAATAAAAAAAGACAGGGCAAGTCCTATAATTCCGATAAACATAACTGGCTTTCTGCCGATACGATCCGAAATTTTTCCCCAAATCGGTGAAAAAAATAACTGCATGATGGAATAAATGGCAAGCAGCCAGCCAAGCTCTGATGGTGATGCACCTAAATTTTCCGCCAGAAATGGCAAAACAGGAATAATAATCCCAAATCCAACCATCACAAGAAAAACCACAAGAAATAAAATTAAAAATGTTTTCTTGGTATTCATTTCATTCTACCTCCCCTAAAAAGGATGAAGCACGCCTTCTAATCAAAACTTTTATTGACAGTAAGCGCTTTTCAATTATTTCAACAAATATTGTCCAAAACAATTATGCGCCTTTCACATTAGATACACAAGTAATTCGATTTTATTTGTCACTTGTGTCAGTTTTATAAAACAGAATGATTATTCCTTTCCGATATATGTATTATTACAAAAAATTTATGCTTTTCTTTCCATAAAATGGTAGAATAATACAAGATATTAAAGATAATGAAAGAGGGATTTTATGCAAAATTTATCTTTCCTGCGACAAAAACGCAATAAAAATACGATTATTTTATGTACAGGTATATTTATTGGATTTTTTTTCAGCAGTCTTCTTTATTTTTTACTCGGGTTGCTGGAAACAGAAGAACCCAAACAAACAAGAAATTGGAGCAGACATCTAGAAAACGAATTTATCCCACTCAATGTTCCACTTGATGAAGAATTACAGCAAAATATTTACTACTTAGCGCATAGCTATGACTTGGAATTTACATTGATTATGGGGTTAATCCAACAAGAAAGTGGATTTGATGAAACCATTATCAGCAATACAAAAGATTGGGGATTGATGCAAATCAACGAAATTAACCACGAATGGCTAGCTGAGACATTACAAATCAAAAACTTTCTGAACCCTTATCAAAATATTCAAGCTGGAATGTATATACTCGCCGATCTTTTTAAAAAATATAAAAATCCACATGCCGTATTAATGGCATACAATCTGGGCGAAACTGGAGCCAAAAGACTGTGGGAACAAAACATCTATTCCACCAAGTATAGTAAAGCTATATTGAAAAATCAGAAAACATTTCAAGCCTACTTAAAAAAGACAAAAACCACAAAAGATCATTGAAAAAAAACAAAAGAAAGAACAAATGAAGAAGCAAATTCTAATCTTCACTATAAAGAGGTACTTACAAAATGGAAAAAATTATCACGGCAACAGATGGATTACCAATTTCCATACATGTATATGCAGTCGAAAATCCCAAAGCAAGCATTCAGATTATCCATGGAATGAGCGAACATAAGGCACGCTATGATTTTTTTGCCAAAAAGTTGCAGGAACATGGCTACACAGTATTGATTTCAGATTTACGTGGACATGGGAAATCCATTTTATCTGATGCAGATTATGGATATTTTGCCAAAAAAGACGGTGTCAAACTACTGATTCAAGATCAACGGATCATAAATGAGTATCTCCGTAATATTGAGCCAAACGCACCGATTTATATGTTTGCCCATTCCATGGGAAGTTTAATCGCCAGAAATTTTATTCAAGTCTACGATAACCAAATTCAAAAGTTGATTCTTTCTGGTGCACCTTGCTATAGAAAAGGCGTACGGGCTGCAAGGTTTTTATCAAAATGGATTATGAAATTCTCTGGTGTCAAAACACATCATCCACTTATTCGATTTTTTGCCGAATATGCAACATCCAGAAAAGATGAAAACCTAAACGAATGGCTCAGCTATAATCCAGACAATGTAACAACCTATCAAAATGATCCATTATGTGGATTTTCTTTTACCAATGCCGGATACATCACGTTGTATGAACTTGTTATCGGACTTCATCATTATGATCACTACCAGGTGAAAAATCCAGATTTGCCGATTTTATTTCTATCTGGGGTGGATGACCGTGTCACAGGTGGCCAAAAAGGCTTGGACGATTCCATTCATTCTTTGAAAAAGGTCGGATATCGCCAAATTGAAAAGCGAATCTACCCAAATATGCGTCATGAAATTCTAAATGAAACCAAAAGACAAACTGTAATTGACGATGTTATCAATTTTTATGAAAATCATTTCAAAAAGTGAGATACATCCTGTGTACAAATAAACATCCATAAACGAAATTTGGCAGATATTTATCCTCTGGATAAACATTTGTCTCCTTTCGTTTATGGATGTTTTGCAATATTTAATCAAATTATACCAGAAATATACTGACCTAAGACAAAAATTATTGAAAACTTATGTCAAAAGATCTCCAAAAATATTTTGCTATGGATATAAAATAAATATTTTTATTTAATTGAATTTATTTTAATATCCGACTTAAAAACACTCTAGTTCGCTCCTGCGCCGGATGATTAAAAATTTGATCTGGCGACCCTTCCTCTGCAATCACACCTTTGTCCATAAAAACAACGCGATCAGATACCTCCCGAGCAAATTCCATCTCATGTGTTACAACAATCATCGTAAGCCCAGATTGAGCCAGTTCCTTCATCACTTTTAAAACCTCTCCGACCATTTCTGGATCTAGTGCAGAAGTTGGCTCGTCAAATAACAACGCATCTGGCTCCATTGACAATGCACGTGCAATAGCAACCCTCTGTTTCTGCCCTCCAGAAAGCTGTTTTGGCTTCGCATGAATAAACTGCCCCATACCAACCAATTTCAAATATTTCAGTGCCACCTGCTCTGCTTCCTTCTGAGAACGCTTCAAAACTTTTACTTGTCCAACAGTACAATTTTTTAAAACAGTATGATTGTTAAATAAATTAAACTGCTGAAACACCATTCCTAGCTTTGTACGGTAAGCATAAATATCATGCTTATCATCTAAAATATTTTCACCTTTATAAATAATTTGTCCTCCAGTTGGTTTTTCCAATAAATTGATACAGCGTAACAGTGTTGACTTTCCTGAACCGGATGAGCCAATAACACATACGACTTCTCCTTTATGTACATCGAAATTAATATCTTTCAATACCTCATGATTGCCAAATTTCTTATTTAAATTTTTAATTTGAATAATATTTTTCATCGTTCATGCCTCTCCATTTTCCAGGATTAAATCTGCATTTGATTGCCACTTAAATCATAATGCTCTTTTCCATCCATTTTTCGTTCAATCAGGCGCAAAATCCGCGTCACTGTAAAAGTTAAAAACAAATAAATTAACGCAATAATAAAATAAGTCGCAAATGTATCAAATGTTGCTCCTTGCACCGAACGTCCCTGAAAAAAAAGCTCCGTTACAGAAATAACACTTAACACAGATGTATCTTTAATATTAATCACAAACTCATTGCCTGTAGCTGGTAAAATATTGCGAAGCACCTGTGGTAAAACAATATTTGTCATAGTCTGAACATGGGTCATACCAATCGCTTGAGCTGCCTCAAATTGACCCTTATCAATGGAAATAATGCCACCACGTACAATTTCCGCCATATAAGCTCCTGTATTAATCGTTACAATAAAAATCGCAGCCAATGTAACATTTAAGTGAATCCCAAATACTTGTGCAATACCATAAAAAATAATCATCGCTTGCACCATCATCGGCGTACCACGAAAAAATTCAATATAACAAGCCAATAAAAAATCAATCGTTTTTAAAAAAACACGTTTCCAACCTTTATCCGGTTTGGGAATGGTTCGAATCACACCAATAATTAGCCCAATTAGAGCTCCAAGAATGGTTCCGGTAATGGCAATCAACAAAGTCATACCCGCACCTCTTAGAAACATTGGCCAATATTCTGCTGTGATTTCAATCATACTTTGAATCATTGATCTTACCTTCTTTCCATATGAATAAATTTTCTTTTGCATGAAAATAAAACCGAATGTATATAAAAGCTACACATTCGGTTTTAACTCTCATACATTAATTCATCGCTGGTTGATTTTGAACCGCTTGATTCATTAGTTGTGTACGTTCTTCTTCAGAAATACCAGCTAAAATTTCATTAATTTGGGTAGTTAGTGGGCTGTTCTTTTTCAATCCAACAGCAATAGAAACCTCATTTACATCTGCTTGAAATCCTTGTCCCTCTGCAAATTCAATCATTGTAAATCCAGGAATTGCAACCTCTGCGCTTAACCCTTCTGGACGTTCTGCAACATACCCATCAATAATACCAGACTGCAATGCAACACGCAAAGCTGTAAAATCATCCATTGCCGTTTGCTTATTCACACCTTGAATTTGATCAATGACATCATAATGGAAGGTGCTTAGCTGTGCAGTAATTTTGGCACCAGAAAAATCTTGGATAGATGTTGCATTTTCATACTGACTTCCCTTTTGCACAAGCATAACTAAGTCAGATGTATAATAATTATCTGTAAAATCAATTTGTTCTTTCCGTTTTTCTGTCGCTGACATACCCGCAATAATTGCATCTACTGTTCCCGAGGTAACTGCTGGCTCCAATCCACTCCATGAAATTTTTACAATTTCTAATTCTTTGCCAAGACCTTCCGCAATTTTTTTCGCAATTTCGACATCATAACCAGCTGCGTATTCCTTTGCTCCAGAAATTGGAACAGCTCCGTTAGAATCATCAACTTGCGTCCAGTTAAACGGCGCATAAGCTGCCTCCATGCCAACACGGAATTTCTCCTTTGTTTCATTACTCTGATTGTTAGCATCATTTGTGTTCGGATTCGCAGTTGAATTATCCGAACCACATGCCGTTAAAAATACGACCATCAAAATTGATACAAGCATCATAACTAAATGTTTTCTTTTCATACATATCTCCCCATTATAATAATCATTTTTCAAGCGATGCTTTTAAATAAATTTATAGCAAGCACCCCTCAACTTTACAAAAATCACTTTATTTTTTAATCATATTATTACATTTTCCGTCTGTCAATTATTAGTAAGCCATAAATCTAAAAATAATTGATTTTATGGAATAAAGAGGATGTACTTCTTTCTTACATATATTGCACATATTTTCTTGGAGTCATTCACACAATTTTATGCAGATTGGAACATCGAACATTTCTTTAAATTCATCTAATTTGTATTTGACCGTTTCAAAATTTATTACAGGTCGACCAGATAGCCATTATAATAACAATATACTTAGACAAAAATAAAACAAAGGAAAAACGTGAAGAAAAGGAATTTGTAAAAAAATGGCTTTCTTGATTTGTTAACAATGTTAGTGAAAAAGCTTGAAAAATACATATAAAAGGATGGCAATTTTTTATGGCATATTCTTTCATGAAAACATGTGCCTTACTTAAATCAAAATGAAACAAAAGAAACATTTGATGTGTTGAAATAGGAAACAGCAATTCAATTTTACAACAGATATTTACAACATACTTTTTGATAAATGAAAAAAATCAATCCAGTCAACTTTAAAAAAATTGATGAAATATACATTGGTAACTCAAACTTCACACAGACTGATGTTCATCCTCACGAAATATTATGTATTCCTTATTTTCTACAAAAAAACAAACGTATACATTGAAGCCTTAAAAATAAAAACTGACCAAAAATATAAGAAAATGATTTTACGCCAAAATGAAAACCAATCAATAGACACAAAAAATTGGAATCAAGAGGATACAAACCCATTCATTTTAATACATATGAAAAAATTTCTCCCCTTAAATAAAGAAATAACAAGACGAACTGTTTAAACCAATAAAAGCATGCGCCAATAAGAATACAAACTGGGATAATACTTTTATGATTCTTTATACAAAAATTTTTACGTTAGATCATACGCCAAAAAGACAAACGAAAATTTGCTCTGACCAATATCAAATACAATAGAAAATATACTGAAAACTATACAAGTAACCAAATGAGAGAAGAAAATTGTGGCATCCCTACATCTTGCATAGTTAAAAGGATGAGCTATACAATGATTTAGCTGATACCACCACTCAATGTTTACCAACCTCCAAAAATGATTCCATATGAAAAAAGACGTTTACTTTATGAAAAAGCCATAAAAGAAAAGTTGAAATAAGAATCATCCAAACAAAAAACATCTTCCTTTCTAAAAGAAAAGTCACAGGACTGGGACTTCTTTTTTTTCATACAAGCCTCTAGGCGCATGACAATATTTTTATATACTTATTTTATTTATATAATAAATAATCAAACTTTTTTCTTGCTCATCTCTTTTACTTACAATTTATTTAAATCTAGACTCTACAGTAGCAAGAGACGAAAACAAGCACGCCATCATTTTCAATCCAGATGAAAAATCAAAATAAAAAATCAGAATCTACAATCATTTTTTGATCATAAATCCTGATTTTTATTTACTAAGTATAATTCATTCCTTCATAATTAAATGATTTTCAAAAGAATTTTAACTAGAACCTTTATCAACTATAAACGAATTCTTTGCAGCCGAAGTGCATTCAGAACAACGGAAACGGAGCTAAACGCCATCGCTGCACCGGCAAGCCACGGCTCCAAAAATCCCATTGCTGCAATTGGAATACCGATGCTGTTGTATAAAAGTGCCCAGAACAGATTTTGCTTAATATTGCGCATCGTCTGCTTACTCATAAATATTGCATCAGCAATTGTATTTAAGTCCCCTTGAATAAGGGTAATATCCGCAGCTTCCATTGCAATATCTGTACCAGTTCCAAGTGCCATGCTGGTATCGGCTGCTGCCAGTGCTGGTGCATCATTAATACCATCTCCAACCATCGCAACCTTTTTTCCCTTTGCCTGAAGTTCCTGAATCACCGCGACCTTTCCTTCAGGAAGAACCTCAGCAATAACATTTGAAATGTTGGCCTCTTTGGCAATGGCTTGCGCAGTTTTTTTATTGTCCCCAGTCACCATAATGACTTCCAACTGTAAATCCTCTTTTAAACGCCGCACAGCTTCCTTTGAACTTTCTTTAATCGTATCGGCAACCGCAAGCATACCTTGATATACACCATCAATACCAACCAACATAACAGTTTTGCCACTATCTTCCAACGCTTCCATTTCTGAAACTATTGCAGCAATATCAATTGATTCTCGTTCCATTAATCTTCTCGTTCCGATTGAAATACTTTGATTTTGTATCGTCGCTTGGATTCCATAACCAGGTATGGCTTGAAAATCTGCTACGTGAACGAACGGAATTCCTTTTTCCTTTACGCCTTTTACAATTGCAACAGCAAGTGGATGTTCTGATTGACTTTCTGCAGAAGCAACCAAAGATAAAAATTGTGCTTCATCCATTGCAGTGTGGATATGAACATCTGTTAGCTCTGGGACACCTTTTGTTACCGTTCCAGTTTTATCTAATATCACTGTATCAATGGTATGTGCTCGCTCCAGATGTTCACCGCCTTTAAATAAAATGCCAAATTCTGCCGCACGACCAGAACCTGCCATAATGGAAGTAGGCGTTGCCAAACCAAGCGCGCATGGACAAGCAATGACCAAAACAGCAATTAAATTCTCCAATGCAGAAGCAAAATCTCCTGGACGTAGCCAAACATACCAAAGTACAAAGGTAAGTAAAGCCACTGCAACAACAATTGGTACAAAAATACCAGAGATTTTATCAGCAAATCTTTGAATCGGTGCTTTTGAACCTTGTGCTTCCTCAACCACCTTTACAATTTGTGACAAAACTGAATCATGCCCGACTTTTGTTACACGTATCTTTAAAAAGCCGTTTTTATTGATAGTTGCTCCGATTACTGGATCTCCAACTGCTTTATCTACTGGTACACTCTCACCAGTTAACATAGATTCGTCAACTGAGGATGTTCCTTCAATAACTTCACCGTCAACAGGAATTTTTTCTCCTGGTTTGACCAAAACAAGATCTGACAAAACAACTTGTTCAATCGGAATCTCTATTTCTTGACCCTCTCGAAGTACAAGTGCCGTTTTTGCTTGTAATCCCATCAGCTTCTGAATTGCTTCAGAAGATCGCCCTTTTGCTCTTGCTTCCAGCAGTTTACCGAGTAAAATCAAAGTAATTAACACTGCACTTGTCTCATAATATAGATGAACCGAATGCTCACTGGATGTGTTGGCAACATAGCGCAACGTCTCATACAAACTATAAAAATATGCTGCTGATGTACCTAACGCAACCAAAACATCCATATTGGCACTTTTATTGCGAAGTGCTTTATAGGCCCCAACATAAAACTGTCCACCAATGATAAATTGTACTGGTGTAGCCAACGCCAACTGTATCCACGGATTCATAAGGATATCTGGCACAGCTATAAAAGAAGTCCATGAAAAATGACCAAACATAGTCCACAATAAGGGTAAGGTAAAAATAATGGATACTGCCAATTTTCTTTTCAATTTTTGAATATGGATTTGACGGTGATCTTTTTGTTCTTGCTTTTCTTCTTTTAACATAGCCCCGTAGCCAAGCTTCTGGATTTGTGCAATCATATCTGATACCGAAATCACAGCCGGATTGTATTCGACCGTTGCAGTTTCCAAAGCCAAATTTACATTTGCGCCACTGATGCCATCTAATTTACACAGCCCTTTTTCCACACGAGTCGAGCAAGCCGCACACGTCATTCCTTGAATCATAAATTCTTTCTTGTCTTGAACAACATCAAATCCGAGTGTCCGAATTTTCTTTTGAAACTCCACATCAGAAACAACTTCTGAATCATAATGAATGGTTGCCTCCTCCAATGCCAAATTCACATGAACCGACTCAACCCCAGGCATTTTTCCAATTGTCTTTTCAATTCGAGATGAACAGGCTGCACAGGTCATTCCAGTAATCTGATAATGAATTTCTTTTTGTTTCTTTGTCATATTCCCACCCCAAATACCCTATATGGGTATATTTTCATCCAAAGAAAAAGTGTAACAAAAAACATGATTGAAACACTTTTACTTTTGTTTTGCTTTATTCCAAACAAAACCTATTCTACATCATACCCTTGATCGTCAATAACTTCTTTAATTTCACCTAAGGTTACAATATTCGCATCAAATTGTACCTCCACTGTTGCTTGCTCTAGATCAACAACAGCTGCTTGTACGCCGTTTAAATTACCAACCGCATTTTCCACTGCTTTTTTACAATGACCACATGACATCCCGCCAACTTTTAAAATTTGTTTTTCCATGTAAAACCACCCTTTCATTTTTTTATCAATTTTTCAATCGTATGCAAAACCTCATCTAAAACTTCTAAATCGCCTTCATTTATTCTGTCCAGAACACAGCTTTTTAAATGGCCTTCAAATAAAATTTTGGCTACACTGTTTAATGCAGATTGTGCTGCTGCAAGCTGTGTAATGACATCATCACAGTATGTATCCTTTTCAATCATTCCTTTAATTCCACGAATTTGCCCCTCAATTCGATTTAAGCGAGTAACCAAGTTTTTCTTAACTGCTTCAGAATGATGACTTTTTCGTACACCTGTCTGGTGGCAACTTTCCTTTTCACTTTCTTTCATAAATTCACCTCAAAGCGATTATAATATACCCCTATACCGTATGCAAGTGATTTGCCTACCCTTCTAGAAATTCTCTATCTCCTTTAACTGCAAGCATTTTTATCCATCTTTTTGCTTAAATAGAAAGCCAACATAGTAAGAAGAAACGAAATTCTTTTGTAAATTCATGACAATGGATTTATTCTTTATAATCATTTGTTGTACCCGTATTTGGCATATTTGAATGTCTGGATGGGATAAATCGAGCAGAAGAAGTATGCATGTCAGAACGGTTTTCATCATTGATATAGAAAGCCTTCTTCATCAACAGCTATAAAAATAATTTTTATTATAATTTAATTATTAGAAATGATACATTCTCGATTGGATATCATCTCATCATTGATTTATATATAAAGATAAAATATTTTCAATAGAAATGAATTTATATATATATTTATAAATATTTTTTCTAATAAACACCTCTATAGAAAACAAGAGACACACCTATCTTTAACAGCAAGCTTGCTACCCTCTTTGAAGAAAATAAATCAAATGCGCAGGAACCATTTCTAATTTTTGTCCCTGTCTCAACATATAAAAAATGAAAAAACAGCAACCCATAAAAATTCATAGTAAAATCGTTCTCGTCACACTTGCTGATGCAAACCTGAATGATAAAATTGGAAAGAACGAGTGACACAATACCAATGAAAACGAAAATAAAACGATCACTTCAAAAAAATCTACACCAACAACAAAGCCAATCTATCATCAAAAAAGCCTGAAAATGTCCATAAAAAAATAGAAATTCTCAAGCTTTTTTGATTTATTTTGCTAAATATACAAGATCTTCATCGTATAAAAAACCAAATCTCTTTTCAACCAAAACACAATAATAATTTTAATGTTGGTGCATATGCATATGTGTAACAGTATGCTCCAATGTACAAAGCACCGAGTCCTTATGCGGATGCTGATCACTTTCCACTTGCACGGTTACATGGGAAATATGAAGATGCTCCAACTTATGCTCAATCCGGTGCAAAAGTGCACTGCTTTCCTCAATGGTCATATTTTCATGTACAACAATATGACAAGATAACGCATTTAAGCCACTTGTAATCGTCCAAACATGTAAATCATGGATACTCTCTACCACTTCTTCATCTTCTATCGCTTGAATGACTGCATGAATATCCACATTTTTCGGTGTAGCCTCCATTAAAATGTACAAGGCTTCTTTTGTCACAATCCATCCACTACGCAATACAAGTGCCGCCACTAGCACACTCGCCACAGTATCTGCCCATACCCAGCCAAATGCCAACATCAAAAGTGCTGCTACAATGGCACCGACTGAACCAAGCATATCACTGATTACATGTAAAAAAGCACCGCGCATATTCAAGTTATCTTTTGTATCTCCACCGCGCATCATAATCCAAGCAACCAGCACATTAACCAAAAGCCCAATAATGCTAATTACAAGCATCCCTAAACTTTCAACCTCTGGTGGTTGAAAAAAACGTTCAACCGCTTCATAAAAAATAAACAAGGCAATCCCAATTAATGCAATCCCATTTACAATGGTTGCCAAAATTTCAAAACGCTTATTGCCATAAGTTTTATGATAACTTGCTGCTCGCTCACTTAACATAAATGCAACCAGAGCAATACCAAGTGATAATGAATCACTAAACATATGCCCAGCATCCGATAAAAGTGCCAAACTATTGGTTACATAACCACCAATGGCTTCAATAATCATATAAGCTGTAATAATAATAAAAGAAATCAATAAAGTTTTTTTATTGGCTGTATGCGTATGATGATGTTCATGATGTTGTGACATTTTTTCACTTCCTTTCCTGATCATTTAATTATGTCTGGCATGTTCAATCGTTTGTTTCAATAAATTGATAATATGTTCATCATCCGTTGAGTAAAACAAGGTAGTTCCTTCCCGTCGAAATTTGACAAGTCGAAGATTTTTCAAAAAGCGAAGCTGATGTGAAACCGCTGATTGTGCCAATCCTAAGGTATTGGCAATATCACCAACCGAATGTTCCGACTCACAAAGTAAATGTAAAATACGAATCCGTGTAATATCACTTAATGCTTTAAATGTTTGCGATACAACAAACAGCGTTTCTTCATCTAGTTCGTTTTCCCTATAAACCGTTTCAAGGGATTCATTTTCTACATGCAAAAAACTCACCACCTTTTTTATTATATGATAATATATTCATATAATCATATTAAAGCAACTGATATCTATTGTCAATCAAAAGTTTGCACAAAACAAAACCATTCTTACCTGATCAATAATCCCATTGTTCCTCATAACTTTTTTCCAATTGCATAAATGAAGCAGCCCAGCCGAAATCGAATAAATCACACAAGCTAAAATAAAAATAAGACTTTATTTTGTCTGTATTTTTATTCTACAAAACAGAGCATTGTCAAAAGCTCCCTTCATCATCCATTTATTATAGCCACTAAAACATAGCTCCAAGCTACCAAAAATAAAATAAAAAAACTGATAATTATTTTCTAAATACTTATGGAATTCCTGAAAATAATATCATTAAAATCATAAAAATAATAATTTTATTCAATAGAATAAAGATACCAATTAGATATCTTTATAATTTATCCATTTTCAAACCATGTCCGTCGAAAATATTGCAGTGAAAAAAATCCATGTGCTGCGAAATTTAGAAAAATATGGCGTAAAACAATCCAATCTCATACAATCCAATTTTGGAAATACCGTTTATAAAATGAAAGATTTCACAAAGGCAGCATAGAAATTAACTATTTTGTTCACCACCAAAAATGGTCAAATATGACACAGCATCACCCATTTACACATCAAGCCCATAGAAAGTGAAACCAAGAATACATTTCTGCCTAAATCAACATACCTTTTTTCGAATTACAACTTAGAAATGACAACGAGTGATATTCATATAAAACCCAAGTAGTTCATCTCTTATATTCCCCTAAAGGTACCTCCAGAATATGAAAGAAACAATCAAAACTTCTATAAATTTTCGTGCCAACTTTAGTCTTAGAAACATCACCAACAAACATGAGTATCATTTTATGTTACAGTTCAACATAGATGTGCATATTGGCACACGTTTTTCTTTGGAATTTCAATACATCTTATGTTACGGTTCAACAATTTTTGGAGGGATTCTTTTGAGATTTTGTTTTAGATTTCAATACATCTTATGTTACGGTTCAACTCCATAGATTCGACGATGTAGACGAAAGCGAAGCGCATTTCAATACATCTTATGTTACGGTTCAACCAAAAACCTTCATTTACGAACAAAATCCTTAAGAAAATTTCAATACATCTTATGTTACGGTTCAACTTTCGCTTTTGATATAATTTTTATATAAGAAAAGTAAATTTCAATACATCTTATGTTACGGTTCAACCCATAACCCAAAGTAAGACCAATACCTACAAAAAAATTTCAATACATCTTATGTTACGGTTCAACTTTAATCAAATACAACGGCAATAAATCCACTAAATACATTTCAATACATCTTATGTTACGGTTCAACTAACACCACATTAACATATTATGCACACCTTCTTAAATTTCAATACATCTTATGTTACGGTTCAACTCCTAAAAAAGTTTTTTATAAAATTATACAAAAAAATTTCAATACATCTTATGTTACGGTTCAACATAATGCGGTCATTCGCATGGCAATCGACCATCAAGATTTCAATACATCTTATGTTACGGTTCAACTATCCCAGTTTTGCCAGAGTTTTACCCCGATAGTAAATTTCAATACATCTTATGTTACGGTTCAACTTGTTCCCCTGGTTCTAATCTCTCCATGTACTCGGGATTTCAATACATCTTATGTTACGGTTCAACTGGCATTGTTCTATTTCCTCCTTTTGTTTTTTTATCATTTCAATACATCTTATGTTACGGTTCAACGTTGTTGTTTCGTAACTTTTTGCCAGTTGACTTGATTTCAATACATCTTATGTTACGGTTCAACTATGGCTGGTACAGCAACATATGGATCAGGAGAAAATTTCAATACATCTTATGTTACGGTTCAACTTTCATTTTCTTCCATAAAAAAATACCTCCAAAAATATTTCAATACATCTTATGTTACGGTTCAACAACACATTCGGGCTTCCGCTTGCTGCAACAGAATCAATTTCAATACATCTTATGTTACGGTTCAACAAAAACCATTTCTATCCTGTGTAAAAATAAAATTAGAATTTCAATACATCTTATGTTACGGTTCAACGGAGGGCGACGGAAATGATTAAGGACAAACGGATTTGATTTCAATACATCTTATGTTACGGTTCAACTCTTTTAATCTCTGTAACTTTCTTTCAAGAACATTATTTCAATACATCTTATGTTACGGTTCAACCAGAAAATAAAGTATTAAATCCATCTACTATTAAATTTCAATACATCTTATGTTACGGTTCAACCATCTGAAAATTCCATTTCAATCCCCTTCAAAGCACATTTCAATACATCTTATGTTACGGTTCAACGCCTACAATTAAGTTTCCTAAAATAAAAAAACAAGATTTCAATACATCTTATGTTACGGTTCAACGAAAAAGCAATCAAAGAACGGGAGGGCGACGGAAATTTCAATACATCTTATGTTACGGTTCAACCGTTTGTATTTCCATCATCTAACTCAGGGTCACTGAATTTCAATACATCTTATGTTACGGTTCAACTTGCACACGCACAATTGATTCATCTGTTGTTTGAATTTCAATACATCTTATGTTACGGTTCAACCATAACCAAACGCTCTACATAAACTCGTAATATTATTTCAATACATCTTATGTTACGGTTCAACTTTTCCAAATTTTCCATAAAAAAATCCCTCCAAAAATATTTCAATACATCTTATGTTACGGTTCAACAAAAACACACCTTCCCTAACATAAAAAAATAAAAAGATTTCAATACATCTTATGTTACGGTTCAACGTTTGTCTAACTTTCGCTAAAATTAAAGAATTATCATTTCAATACATCTTATGTTACGGTTCAACTCTTGCACTTATGCATTTTATATTTTTCATCATATCAAATAGTTGTTGCAGTCTCAACGTTTTTTATTATTTTTTCCAATGACAAATACTTTTTCTCACAAAAATCAAAAACATCACTAAAAGCCTGAAAGCATCAAGCTTTATCGATTCCTTTGTCATTTTGTAGTTGGAAAACGGCTACAATAAAAACCTGAAAACAAAAAGAAACGGCAATGGCAAAACAACAACCTCTCAAATCTTTCGTATTTTTTATCCGGAGCTGATATCGTCTTTAAGATTTCACAATTTTATAATACGTACGTGCGGTCACAAAATATACCAATGCATAAATCAAAGAAAACACCAGTACTGACAAAACAGTACAAAGCAGAAAAAACGAAACATTACTCATGCTCAAAGTCCGCAGCATTTTTGTAATAATGGGAAAGGCAACCGAAATATGTACAATCGCCATCAAAAGTGGTAAGAAAAAGACGGTCAAAATTTGACTACGGATTGTCTGCTTTACCTCATTATGACTCATTCCGACCTTTTGCAAAATTTCAAATCGCAATCGATCATGATATCCTTCCGAAACTTGTTTATAATAAATAATAATGACCGTTGCAAATAAACAAAGCATCCCTAAGAAAATTGCGATAAACAATAAATTTCCGTACAGCTGATAAAAACTTGTATGCTCTCCAGCAATACTGCTCAAATCCACGTCGGAGCTTTTTCCCATATTCTTTTTCAACAAATGTTTCAAACTTTGATTAAATTCCTCTATTTTCTCATCATCTGCATTGTTAAAATTGATACCATATTCATACTGTAGTTGAACATCCAGATTCGACAAAACACCCAATGAATCGAAACTGTCAACAACCAAATAATCACTCACAAAAGCTGGCTCACGCAAATATTTTGTCAGAGTAAAATCAGATAAATTTTCTTGTATGTTCCATATTTGATTCTCAATCCTTATTGTGTTTGGTTCATCGGTTTGATTTTCTGAAAATAATAAGACCGCATTTTCTTCTAGCTGAACATTTTTCCCCTCTATTCGATTGTAATCCTCCAGTGAAATCACATACACCGATTGTACAGTTGTCATATCTACGTTATTTTGATTTGGATTTAGCGTATAGTAATTGTCCTTTTTTTGTGCAACAAGCGAATAATATGTGTAAGAAAGTGTTTCAGAAATTGAAATATTCTCTTTTTGTGCCGCTTGTTGAACCAGTTGTTCCAACTTTTCCTGCTGTTTCGGTTCATTTGCCAAACTATGGCTGAGGAGCATTGTATCTGCTGGGTATCGATCTCGTATAATTTCATTGATACCCGCATACAAAGAAGTTGTACTGGAAAACATCACAAGAACTGCTGTACTTAGTAAGCAAATATTTGCCAATCCTGCCGCATTTTGTTTCATTCGATAGATCATACCTGAAACGGAAACAAAATGATTGATTTGATAATAAAATCGTTTATTTCGTTTCAATCCTTTTAAAATTGCAATGCTTCCTGCTGTAAACAGTGCATAAGTCCCAATCATTACAAAAAGCACTGCAACAAAAAACAAACCAACTGCCGCAAGTGGAGACTTTACGCTCAATGCAATTGCATAACCAATACCCAATGAAACAAATCCAATCAATGTAAGCAGCCAGCGCGTCTTGGGTTCCTTTTCTCCAACTCTATCACCTTTTAACAGCTCGATCGGATGGCTTAAATGAATTTGAAAAATCTGATACAAAAACAAAAATAGAAAAATACCCATAAACCAACCAATTGTATTCAAAATAGCCTGTATTTCAATATAAAATAAAAGTGTTTCAAATTGCAGTAATTTTGCAATCAGCATATACATAAGCTTATTAAGCAATAACCCTGCTGCCAAACCGAACACCAAAGCACCTAAAAACAACCATAAGCTTTCAAAAAACAAAACTTTGGCAATATGCTTTTTCTCCATCCCTAAAATATTATAAAGCCCTATTTCCTTTTTCCGTTTCTTCATTAAAAAACCATAGGTATAAAATAAAAAGATAACAGAAAATACATGCAGTACACCAATTGCCAAACTCAGCAAAGCATGTACACTTCCGTTTGCTTTCAAACTTTTATGCATACCAAGTGAATAAATCAAATAAAAAAAACAAACCATAAAAATACAAGAGAATAAATACGGGAAATACAATCTTCTGTTTTTCTGGATATTAGACAATGCCAACTTGACATAGAAAAAACGTTTCATATCTTTCCACCTCCGGAAAGTAAAACCGTTAAAGTATGAGAAATTTTCTCAAACATTTCTTCAACGGTCATATGACCGCGATACAGTTGATGAAATACTTCTCCGTCACGCATAAATAAGACCCTTTTTGCATGGCTGGCTGCTCTTGTGCTATGCGTAACCATCACGATTGTTTGTCCCTCTTCATTAATATCCGAAAACAGTTGAAGCAACTGATTGGTCGATTTTGAATCCAACGCACCAGTTGGCTCATCTGCCAAAATCAATTTTGGGTTTGTAATCAATGCGCGCGCAACTGCTGCACGCTGCTGCTGACCGCCAGAAATTTCATACGGGAACTTATCTAGTAAATGTTGAATCCCCAATTTTTTTGCAATCGGTAACATCCTTTCTTCCATCTCCAAAAACATTTTCCCAGATAAGACAAGTGGCAAAACAATATTATCCTGAATCGAAAACGTATCCAGCAAATTAAAATCTTGAAATACAAAACCAAGCTCATTTCGACGAAACGCTGCAAGTTCACTTTCCTTTATCATTGTTAAATTTTTTCCATTCAAAAAAACGGTTCCACTTGTTGGACGATCCAGTGCTGCCAAAATATTTAAAAGTGTGGTTTTTCCAGAACCTGATTCACCCATAATTGCAACATATTCTCCCTCCTCTACTGAAAATGTCACTTGACGAAGTGCCTCGACTTGCCGATCACCAAAACGTGTTGTATAAATCTTTTTCAACTGTTCGACTTCCAATAATGTCATATATACTGCCTCCTATATTCTTGCTATACCCTATCTTAAGTAAAAAAGAAATGTCAAACCATCGCATTGGCTTACATTTCTTAGACTTATCTTACATTTTTGTAAGATTAAGGATTTTTGATGATCTTGTCAGAAGTTGATAGTCTTTTAATTTTGAGGAGTTTGGTACAGTCATAAAATATTATCTTAGTATAGGCTATAAATCCAATGAAATAGATGAATTATACAATGTCACCATTTTTGAAATTCATATCATTTATCAAGATTTTCTAGTTGCTCTTTCTAAAAACAAAATAAATGTACTTTGAAAAAACAGCATATCCATTTTGAATCCAATTACACTTTATTTTTCTGTAGCGAATCTTTACGCCATCCATTTACATCCCATCTCAATAAAACCGATGTTCCCTTTCCAATTTCCGATTGAATTTCTACTATAACCCCAAGATCATCAGCAATTTTTTTGCATAGATATAAACCAATGCCAGTTGATTTTTGATTCATTCTTCCATTAAATCCCGTAAACCCTTTTTCAAATACACGTGGTAAATCCTCTGCAGAAATCCCAACACCACTGTCTTTGATACATAACGTATCTACCCCTAACATTTCAATACAAATGATGCCACCTTCTGGTGTATATTTCAAAGCATTAGACAAAATCTGCTCCAAAATAAAAACAAACCATTTTTCATCTGTAATCATCTGAATATCCATTTGAGCAAAATCAAGTGTAATTTTTTTTTTGAATAAACAAAACAGAATATTTTCGAAGAGCCCGTTTTACCATTTCTGAAACCGAATACCCCTGAAAACGAAAATCATGGACCGCTCGGTGTAGACGTGCATATTGTAAAACCATTTCCACATACTGTTCAATTTTAAAAAGTTCCATTTGAATCAAACGATTGTCTTCACTTCTTTGTGTTTGCAAAAGTAAACGCATTGCCGAAATTGGAGTTTTAATTTGATGTGCCCACGCCGTATAATAATCCTCTGCTTCACGAATCATTCGTTCATGTTCAGAATTCAACTGAAGCCGCTGCTCATGTAGGAGCATTAAAATATCCTGATAAACAGCTTCAATGCCATCATGTGGTTCAGGAAATTCATCCAATATATTGCGAATATTTCGTTTGATTTGTAGCAGAAACTGATATTGTTTTACATATTGATAAAAATCATAGCCATATCCAACCAAAGCAAAACAGATGGCTAACAAAAAAGCGTATTTTATGGCAGCAAGCGGCAATTCATGCAGATAAAAAATCAATCCAAAAATAAACAAACATAAAATCAAAATGAACCAATCTTTCCTTTTTGCATACATATATGTTTTTATCATTTTTGACCATTCTTTATTCTTCATTTATATCACCACATAGCCCATCCCTTTTTTGGTCTGAATGAGATCAGTAATTCCGATTCCCTCCATCCGTTTACGCAAACGTGCCATATTCACGCTCAATGTATTATCATCAATAAATTGATCACTTTCCCATAGTCGAACCATCAACTCTTCACGTGTTACAATACGTCCTTTATTTTCAAATAACATTTGCAACATTTTAAATTCATTTTTGGTTAGCTCAAGTCTCCGATTTTCATATATGAGCACTGCATCATGTAAAGAAAGCAAAATATTACCATAGGATAAAAACTGCATATGTTCACTAAAATCATAGGTGCGCCGAAGAATTGCCTGCACTTTTGCAATCAAAACATTCAAATCAAATGGTTTTACAATAAAGTCATCGGCACCCATATTCATTGCCATAACAATGTTCATGCTATCCGAAGTTGAAGAAATAAATAAAATCGGAACTTTAGAATATTTCCGAATTTCACCACACCAATAATATCCGTTAAAAAATGGTAACGAAATATCCATTAAAACAAGCTGCGGATCATAAGTTAAAAACTGCTCTGCAACTTGTTGAAAATTCTCTACACAAAAACTATCATAACCCCATTGTTCCAACTGTTCTTTTATCGTTCTGGAAATAACTGGGTCATCTTCTACAATTAATATTTTATACATATACGAATTTACAGCACATCCTCCAATGTATATTTTTCAAATTCATGGATAAAATGACCCAACGCAATATGTGAAACTTGCTTTAATTTACAGCCACAAGATCGCAGCGGACAAGTATCCGTCTCTAAATAACAGGAAAAAATATTTAAATTGTCCTCAGTAAATTTCAAAATCTCCCCAAGATTGATATTTTTGGGTTCCATACCTAAATGCAACCCACCTGCGCGACCCTTTAAAGATGTAATATAACCGCCTGTTGCCAATTTATGAACCACCTTCTTCATATGATGTTCTGATGTATGTAAATTTTTTGCGAGCTCTTCTACTGTACAAAGCCGATCTTGATTTTGTGCCAAATAAACAAGTGCTCGAAATGAATAATCCGTAAACTTCGACAATTGCATAATCATCATCCTTTCTTAATTTATTCATATTTTACTATATATACAATAAAAATCCACCATGATTTACAAAACAAATGGTTTATAATGATATCTTGAAATTAAACACTTCAAACAAAAGAACTATCTTTATGCAAAATCATCCGTTTTTTATCAGATTAAAAGAAAAGGAATTCAAATAAAAACTTACACATGAAAACATTTTTTCTCTGAAAAACAGTGTGAATCTATCTCTTTTAGGAAAAGAAATGTTTTTATATACCTAGTTGTATTATCCTTAGTTCCTTACACAATGAATGATCAAAATCTTTTATTCCCCTTTCTTTCATCTCATTTTTATATCAAATAAAAATCCCAAAAAATATTTAGGTATATTATTTTTTATATTATGTTTTTATATATCAGAAAACACCTTCTATACCTATCTTGAAATACATGAATTCTTTTCTATTAAAAATATTAATTTTAAAAAATTGATTTAAAGTAAAATAACCTTCTAATATTTTCTATCCATAATCTCTTCTTATTTCTTAAGAAAATTTATTTTTCCTTGTTTGATATGACCGTCCAATCAATTGTATATTCATGTTGAAGCCCCACCAGGATATACATAAAACCTCGTTTCATCCCCTATGTCTATTTAAACACAAAAAGAGAATCACATCATCTCTTTCAAAAAACAGTTTAAATGACATAAAAGTTCCCCGCAAGTTATAAGAAAACGCTCTCCAAATAGACATTTCTCCAATTTATGAGAGCGTTTCTTTAAAAATTTCAGATATAAATTTATAAACCACGTCAGCCTGATGATTTGAAATTATATTTTATGAAACGGACTTATATACCACATACATAAAAAAGAGAGTGAAACAAAAGAAGTGGATACAAAAAAACAAACAATGATGCAAAATTTCATATACAATTTTACACCTGTCTGTCCGTCTTTTTTGACTTTATACACTTTGTTATTTAAAAATATTCGTTGTTCAGAATAAAAATTCTTGTTTTTTTCCAGCTACTTTATATCTCTATGATAGATTCCAAATCTTATTGTAAACCTTGGAGAAATCATAGCGTGATGGAATCGTCAAAACTCTTGTAATTATACAGATTTTAGTACCTTGTATTTTTTGATAAGTCTAATATCATTCTATTTTTTATACAACGAATAATAATCCAGTTCCATATTCTCCATCACTTGTCTTTGCCAAATTTGCACATCATCAAGTGCTTGATTATAAACTTCCTTTCCAAGTTTCTCCAAAAAAAATTCCAATATTTCCTGCGCAGCGATTATCCCGATTTTTTCATCACGTACAACTTGAAAAAAATAAATAATTTCCGTTTCCATTTGTTTTTTCTTCTCATGAGACAACCAGATGCCACCTGCTCCTGATTTTTTCATCACTTCATTCCTTTCTCAAACACAGAAATCTTAAATCATTTTGCCAATTTCTTTTGCAACTTGCTGCTTTTCTTCCTATAAAAAATATAAAATTTCAAACCGTCGCTCCAATTTCATTTTCATCACTGCTTTTTTTCACAAACTTCTAACCTAAAATCCAGTTTTACACACAAAATCTTAATCTTTAACACAAATGATTTTAAATAACATTTTCCCCTTTAAATCATCTTATAAATAAAAAATGTATACTGGAACATCCGACATCCAAACCAAGGATACCCAGTATACATCCCATACACATCAAAATTGCAGCAATCTTAGTATCATATGATGAAATCATTTAGGAAAAGAGAACAGCTGGGATCATGTTTACAATCAATCATTAATCTTTTCTGCTGGATTCCAAGTCTTCAGTTTGACCTAAAACAATGATCATATTTCTAGACACCAAATAATAGATGTTTTTATGATTCTTTCTTCTGTAGCAATACTCGAAACGCACCATACCCTTCCTTTTCCATTTTATCATATGGAATAAATTGCAATGCAGCACTGTTGATACAATAACGTAAGCCACCAGATTTTTGTGGTCCATCTGTAAACACATGCCCCAAATGTGAATCTCCAACACGACTACGCACCTCTGTACGTACCATTCCATAACTTGTATCTGTCAGTTCCCTAATTACCACTGAATCAATCGGTTTTGTAAAACTTGGCCAACCACAACCAGAATCATATTTATCTGTTGATAAAAACAACGGTTCACCAGTCACCACATCAACATAAATCCCCAATTCATCGGTATCATAATATTCACCAGTGAATGGCCGCTCTGTATCAGAATTTTGTGTAACTCGATACTGCTCATCCGTTAACTTTTCACGCAATTGCTCATCCGACGGTTTCGTATACTCAAGCGGATTCAATGCAATATCTTTTTCCTTCACTTGTTCTACCACCTCCAGCGTTTGTTGTAAACTTTCATTGGCTTTGTCCGTTTCATCTGAACATCCTGCCATTGTAGCACCCAACAAAGCCAAGCCCAAAACGGATAAATAAACTTTTTTCATAATTTTTCCTCCTTTCAAACCACCCTCCTAATAAAACATCCTGTTTCTCTATGAAAAACTATGGTGCAGCTTTACATTTCTTTTATTCTTTTTCAAATATTTGTAACCCAGAAAAATCAACATGACAGTAACCATTTGGATTTTTCTCTAAATAATCCTGATGATAATCCTCCGCCAAATAATAAACGGTAAGCGGCTTTAATTCTACAGCAAGCGGCTGATCATATTTTGCAGCCTCCTTTTGCATCACCGCTTTTAAAACGGGTAAATCTGCTTTATCCATATAATAAATTCCCGTACGATATTGACTCCCGACATCATTGCCTTGACGATGATAGGACAAGGGATTAATTATGCCAAAAAAATGCTCAGTTAATGTTTCCAGACTGACAACATTCGGATCATACTTGACATGTACTGTTTCCGCATGTCCAGTTGTTTCTTTACAAACCTCCTCATAGGTTGGATATGCAGTATGACCGTTAGCATATCCAACTGTCACATCATAAACCCCCGGAATCAAAGCAAAATATGCTTCCACTCCCCAGAAACAGCCACCTGCATAATAAATTTCTTTTAAATTTTCCAAGTCAATTTTTGTTTTTGGCATTTTGATTTCTTTTGCCTCCTTATTACCCAAAGGTTGTACTCCATCTATTTCTTGCTGACAAGCTCCCAAACCAACTAACAAAACAAACAAAACAACAAACATATACATTATTTTAGATAAATGATGCATCTGTATTCTTCCCTTTCCAAGCATTTTTGTCATCAATAAATCATTTTACAATTTTAAATAATCATTCAATGCATCTATATCTAATCTATTGGGATTGCAAAAACTTTTTTACCATTATACCAAATTTATGTTCGATAATAAATTTTGTCCATTTCATACTGGAAATTCAAATGATATATTGCTCCCTTAATACTATCCTCCAAGTTGCACACACCAATATGCAAAGTAAATACGACCAATCTTTCACTTTGAAACAGTGGCTGTAGATCTCTGATTTGATTGCAACAAATTATTTTATAACATCTATGCTGCTCTCTTTTAAAACATACAGCCTTTTCACTTCACCATGATTTAAGCACATCAAAAATGGTTTCAGAAACATAAAAAATCTCGTTATTGGAAGTTTTTATCCATCTACCATATAACCCATATCATTTTAAAAATTACATAATCAAAAGAATTTTATCTTCTTCAATTATACTGCACAAAATAACAAAAAGGGAAATAGAGCACCTCCCTATTTCCTTTAAATTTGTCTATTTTAATCATTCACAACAAACTTTATAAATAGCAAAACCATCCACTAAATTCGACCAACAATCTCGTTTTCTAAACTGTTTCAACCATTACTAGTTTTTATACCTAACCATCTCTCAATCAAAAATATTCGTTATCCCTTTACATACCTGGATAAACTTTATTACAATCCGGAACAAGCGGAAACTCCATTTGATCTAGCATATTGAAAGTCGCTTGGAGTACACGAACCGTATCTAGCATTTCTTCTTCTTTCAAATATTCATCGTCTGTATCTTCATGATAGTATCCGACTGACAGATTAACTGCATTCACACCATGCATAACAAAATTTACAGTATCCGAACATCCGCCTTTGACTTGCTGCCAGGACAATCCAACTTTTGCTGCAGCTTGCTGTATAAAATCACCAACAACATCTGCACAAAAAGCACAGTCAGAATTTGCGATGACAATATCATTTTTTCCTTTTTGATCAAGCACCAAACATAAATCCACATCCAATAGCCAGACAGAATCCATTTCTGCTGAACCAAGAAAACCATTTTTCCCATCTCTTGTCAAGGCTACCTTGACAAGCCCTTTAAAACCAGTTTGATCTACAGTTTCCAGCAATTTGAGTATCACAAATATGCCAGCTCTGTCATCTGCCCCCAATTTTCCTTGATCAGAATACCAAATGCCATCTTCATCTCTTTTGATTCGTCTATTTGCTTTTAGTGGTCCCGCTGTATCCATATGCGCCGAAAGCAAAACAGTAGCATTGGAATACCCACAATGCTTTTCTGCCAATAAATTTCCATACGCATCAATCCACACTCGATCTGTCAATTGTTCTAAAATTGGAAATAAAAAATCCACTACATGATCTTCCTCACCCGATACAGCCTCTATCTCCAATAATTTTCTCAATACCAACATTTTATTTTCCTCCGCTCATCCAGACACAATGACTTTATTTCTTTTAAAATAAAATTCTCTATCATTTTATTTCTCCATATATTTTCCATCTTTTGAGCATGACTCTTAAAATTCTTTTCTTTAAAATTTTTTTTGAACCTCTTCTTTGTGTTATATTTTTTCTATCCAAGCATAACTCGCTCAAACAGAAACTCTTCATTTTGGACTCTCGTAAATATCAGTTGTTTTGTCTATGTTAAAAACACTAGATGGTTTAAAAAACATATAAAGAATTTTATGCTTACATCTTATACTGATCAGTGATTTAAGAGAATAACGATGTAAAAAAATCCAACCTCTTATTATCTATCACCCATTCATCTACTATTTTACATGGTCCTTATCATAGCCGACAAGTATTGTAACAATTACATTCATACTGTACAAAAAGTAAGTTCGCCCATTCTGCCTTTGCCAAAAGCCGATATACTGATAATCATTCCATTTATCATATCTTTTATACAACATATTTCATTTGGCAATTGAAAATATTTTTCTTAATGCCCAATTTCTATACCAGATTTCTTTAACAAATGGTGAAGCCAAGATTTTAATTCTTGAATTTTCTCAAAGGTTTTAGTATACGATGCTTCTTTTACACCGTAATAAAATTTTATTTTCGGTTCGGTTCCAGATGGACGAACCGCTAACCATGCATCATGAACAAAAATCAAACGAATCATTGGTACTTTGGGGAATCCAGATAAAATTTCTGTTGTTCCATCTGGAAATTTTACTTTTTGCTCTAAATAATCTTCCATATATAAAACTTCATAATCTCCAAAAAATCCAGGAATATCTAACGCATAGAATACAGCCATAATCTGCTCTATTTTTTTCATACCTTCCCAGCCGGAAAACATTATACTTTCCGTTTCTTCATTAAAATAACCATACTTCTCATATAACTGCTGCAAAACTTCTAACAGACTTTTATTTTGCTTCTTATAATAAGCAGCCATTTCAGTCAAAATCAAACTCGCTTGGAACGCATCTTTATCCCGAACAACATCTAAAAATAAATATCCATAGCTTTCTTCATATCCCATAAAAAATTGGGTAGAAGCATCCTTTTCAAGCACATGTATCCTTTCAGCAATATATTTAAATCCAATGGGTGTTCGCATATGTTTTAATCCATGAGCAGTCGCAATCGCCGCTGCAAATGGTGATGAAACGATTGTATCGATCAATGTACCATTTGGAAAAAGAATTTGATTTTTTCTTCGTTGTTGAATCAAATAATTCACACATAACGCAGCAATTTGATTCCCTGACAAATATTCATACGTTCCTTGTAAATTACGCACAACAATACCTAAACGATCCGCATCTGGATCACAGGCAATCACAAGATCCGCCTTTACTTTCTTTGCTTTTAAAATGGCTTGTGAAAATGCTGCTTTCACTTCCGGATTTGGTACCTCAACAGTTGGAAAATCCCCATTTGGAACGCACTGCTCTTTTACCAAATGTATATTGGTAAAGCCATTTCTCTCCATCAGATGTGGAAACAAAGTAATTGCTGTACCATGCAAAGAAGTAAATACGACCGAAACATTCCTATCGATTTCTTCAGTTTTACAAAAACGCAGCGCATCTAAAGTTTGAAGATAGGCATGATCAATTAAATCATCCAAAATTAAAATTTTTCCAGTGCGGATATATTCCTCTTTTGAATCTGTTTTTAGCAACAACTCATCCTTGATATTCTCAATACAAGCCGCTAATTGTTCTGCTGCAAAAGAAGAAAACTGTGCACCATCTGAGCCATATGCCTTAAATCCATTATATTCTGGGGGATTATGACTTGCGGTGATCACAATTCCACCTGATAGATTCAAGAACCGAACTGCAAATGATAACAAAGGGGTTGGTCGCATATCCCGAAAAAGATATGCGGTTATCCCTTTTGCAGCCAGCGCACAAGCTGCTGCCTCAGCAAATTCGTATGAATGATGCCTGCTATCATACGCAATGGCAACACCTTGCTCTTTACCTTCTTTTTGGTTTTGAAAAATATAATCTGCCATACCTGAGGCAGCTTTTGAAACGGTAAAAATATTCATACAGTTCGTACCAAGTCCCATTTTTGCACGTAATCCTCCCGTTCCAAAAGAAAGTGAAGTCCAAAACCGTTCTTTTTTCTCATGGTCGGGCATATTTTTTAACTGATCATATGCCTCTTTTGTCAAACAATCAGATGTCAACCACCGATTATAATTTTCCTGCCACAAAATGTAAAACCTCCCTATTTTTACCACCTGTATTTCCATCGATTATTTTGTTCGCAATTCAGTTGTTGAGAAATAAAGTGTTTTTTCAACTTGTTCACGATGTCTCTGCATTTCCACACTGGTCCAATTATGAAACTGCTGCAACACACGACATACCCGTTCATTGTATGTTTGAACCAACTCTGGTTGAAAATATAACCAATCTGTTCTACGCGCAAAAAAGTCCATGGATGTAATCACCATTTCTTCTAAAATTCCATACACCAATGAATAGAAAATATGCTCTGGCATCTCCACGTTTTTACGTAAGTCTTCATATTCATTTCGATATTTTAATATTTTATCAAAATTCCCTGCATATTTGCGAATTAAATATTTAGCTGCCTCTGGGCTCCATCCTTGATTCACTGCATGGTGAACCTGTATTTTTTCAAATTCTTCAAAACTCATAATTCCGTTTAAATACCCACCCGATAAAGTTTGTGTATATGTTAAAGAATGAATCTGATTGGTTCGAATCCCCAACTTTTCCTCTTTTAGCAGCAAATCAACAACGCGCTCAGCTGTTCTTCGATATCCAGTTAAAGTTCCGCCAATTACTGTAATTAAACCTTCCATTCCAATATAGATTTCATCTTTTTGAATAAAATTTAAAGCGTCCTTTTTACTATTAGATAGAGAAGTCCGTACGCCCGCCCAAGATGAGATAATATCTTCAACTGAAAGATTCAAATTTGGAAAGGCATAATCCAAAGCCTTTAAAATATAAAGGCGATCATTGACATCTGCATATAAGTTAAATTCATTAGGAGAAACAAAATCATCGGTTGTTCCAACATACACACTTCCCTTTTTTGGTACAGCTGCCATCATTCTTTTATCTGGTCCTTCAAAGAATACACCTCGATTCAATGGAAATTTCTTTTTTGAAAAAACAAAATGTGCCCCCTTTAACCAATGAACATCACGCGGAAATGAAACAAGTTTGCCTGCAACCTCCTTAACCCATGGACCAGCAGCATTTACAACGCTTTTTGTGCGTACAGTGTATTCCTTTTTTGTTAACATATCTTTCAATCGAACTCCACTGATTCTCCCAGACGTTTGTAAAATCTCCTCTGCTTTCATATAATTTAATGCACAAGCATCATTTCGAATGGCTTCTTTAATTACTTCTAAAGTCAATCTAGCATCTTCAGTTTGGTACTCAATATAAGAAAGTGCTTTATATAATCCATCCTTTTTTAAATTCGGAATTAATGTATATAACATGTCTTTAGAAATTTCCTGACTTCTTTCTTTCGCACGAACTTGAGCCAACCAGTCATAAATTTTTAAACCAACTTTCGTTGCAAATGTGCCATGAGTCGAATATTTATAAATGGGTAAAGCCATTTGAATAGGTGAAATCACATGTGGTGCATTTTCATAAACAATGCCACGTTCCTTAGAAATCTGGGAGATATAACTAAACTCCAGATTGGTCAAATAGCGTAAGCCTCCATGAACAATTTTAGATGAACGCGAAGAAGTTCCTGAGGCAAAATCATCCATATCAACAATCAATACGCGTAAATCTCTTGTTACCGCATCCAAAGCAACACCTGCACCTATAATTCCACCGCCAATTACAACCACATCAAACTCCAGTTCTTCCAATCTTCGAATCCATCCATACCTTCGACTCAATGTAAACAAACCTCGCACATCAGCTCCTCCTTTTACCATCTATAATAAACAAAACCAATATTTAATATTCTGTCATATATTTACTATCCTTATAGAGTAAATTGAAAAAGCATAAAATACAATGAACATTTATTGCCTATTTATAGAATAATTATCGTTAAAATTGACTGGATTTTTTTTCTTTTATTTTCCTACCTCTTTTCTCCTTTGCATTCGTTTTATATAATATAGCTTATCCATTACATTTTACTGAGGTGAAAAAATGACACAAATAGAAAAAAAAATGAATCTATTCATGTTTATAATTTGGGCAGTTTCCATGATTTCAACTTTTGGAAGCCTATTTTTTTCTATTATTCTAGGATATCCACCATGTGATCTTTGCTGGTACCAAAGAATTTTCATCTATCCATGGACAATTATTATGCTCATTGCGATATGGAAAAAAGATTATCAAATCGGAATATATGTTTTTTGGTGTTCAATCATCGGTGCAGTCATCGCTTTATATCAAAGTATTTTGGTCTGGTTTCCTTCCTTAGAAATATCCACTGGCTGCGGACCAGTTCCCTGCAATGAAGCCATTATCAATTGGTTTGGATTTGTCACTTTGCCTTTTTTATCATTTATTTCTTTTATCATTATTCTGATTTGCAGCTTTTTGATGATGCAAATCAGTAAAAAACTATAAATACCAAACTGCTTTTTGCAAAATTAAAATGCTGACTATCCTTTGTTATAAAAAATTTTCGCACTGCAAAGAAAGAACCTTTTTGTATCCCAACAACTACCCATCTTTCTCAGATTAAAAAGAGGGAGCTGGCTTTATGAATCATAGAGACAAACAAACCATATAAAAATAAAGCACCTTGAAATAACCAATCAAATAAAGAGTCTGGGACAATCCATTCTAAAATGCAAAAGCCAGTGAAATTTTATTCATCGTAAAATTTCACTGGCTTTGATGGTTTTCACAATAAAATACCAGACCATCTGATAAAAGTAAACTACCCCCTCCTAGCTAAATCTAACGGTTCTTGATTATCTCTAAGCTAGTGATTGCATTTACAAACCTTCGGTCAGAATATTTTTACTAGCATTTATATCTAGATCATGGTGTGTATGACGAATCGGACAAATCCAGTCTTGGATATTGAGAGGTTTCTTTTCGTCTTTGTGTCCACATTCTGAATAGATTTGACTGGATGGAAACCATTTATCCATCTTAATGATCTCACGTCCGTACCAGTCTCAGCTTTATACTGTAACTTGGTGACGAAACTAGACCGTGATACGTTAGAAATACACTTTGCTAGTTTATGATTACACGACATACCCTCTATATTTACATCTCCGATAAATAAATTTCTTAATATTTAGAAATCTTGTTTTATCAATCGAGAACCAACAGTTTTATACGCATTGATGAATTTTGATCATTCCGTTTTTGGTTGGGCTTTGAACGAAATATAAATGTGGTCTTGATTATGATTCCATTCAATTAAAGTAATAGGATAAGATTCTAAAATTCGTTCAAAAGTAGCTTTATCAAAATCAGATACTTCATCATCAATCACTGGTCTACAATATTTTGTTACCCATATCAGATGATAATAAAGAAAAAATACTGAATGATTATTTTTATCTAATTTAATTTTTATATCAAATTATTTCTTGTATAGACTGATTATAATATAGGACAAAATAAAAAGGCAAAGCGCTTTATTTGTCGGTTTGCAAGTTACCAAAGATAGCCCTTATACTAAAATGACATTCATCACCCACTTATAGAGGATGAGCGACTTCTGCTGAAATTGAGTTAAAAATATGATCACCATTTTCTTTTCATAAGTAGTTTCCTCAAAAGTAGATCAAATATGAAAAGTCTACCTCAGCTTTTTGTTCCTCCTTCTAAATCCTTTCTTTTTCCATTCCCATTCAAGAGTATATCCATGATCTTCCAAACACTCAACCTTTTCATTTTGTTCCCAATTTGATTTGGATATGACTTCTTTTATCAAAATTGGGGAAACGTTTATACACATTCCTAATCTTTGCCATATACTACTTGAGAATCAACGAATAAACGAAAGGATGGATGAAAATGTTTCAAGGAAATACGTTTCAAAAAGGGTGTGGCTGTTACAGCCAAAATCAAATGATGAACACAACAAATTGTCTGCCAATCCAACCATGCGCTACAAATACGCAAATGCAGACAATGGGAGGATATAACTGTGGAACAAAAACCAATATTGCACCACCTGTCTGTCATCCTGTACAAGAAAAAGTGGTGCACACGTATGAAACAACCATTGTGCCACATATTTTCCCAAGCCACACAAAAATGATTCATCATCATATGTATCAACTACAAAATCATTATCCGCATACAGTTTCCAATGAAGTGGAACAATGCTGCGTTCAACAAAACTGTGGTTGCTAAATTATTTTTTGTATATGCTTGGAGGAACATTCCTTCATCTCATTCATTGAATGAAACTTTTAACAATCCGCTGACCAATAGAGTCAACGGATTGTTATTTATTTACTTGTAACAATCAAAAACAAAATAAATGACTTTTCGCTTATAGATTCACATACATATTTTGGCACATGACCTATTTCCCCTTTGTCCTTGCATGCATAATTTATAGAGTATCATATAAATCTTTTTATTTTAAAGAAAGGGTGAGGAGAACAATGACTTACTATCAAAATTTCCAAGGCAGACGAGACAATCCATGCCTATTTTTTCAAAACCAAAACGGTGGAAATCACGAGGGAGAAAATTGCCAATCTACTTCCAATGGAAATGAGTCTGATACAGAAGGAGTAATCAATGAATCAATCAACAGATGTGAATGTACGTGCACTTGCAATTGTAACACAAATTGTGGATGTAACTGTGATAACGCATGTGAACGAATTTGCTTAGATCAATGCCGTTGTCGATATGAACAGCAGGTGCATTGCTGTGAGCAACAATACAAAAGACAGCTGGCTTGTTTACAGCATGACTATGAGTGTTGCTTAGAACGTGCAAAATGTGAATATGAACAATGCAAAACTTGCTGTAAATGTCAAAGAAATGATTGTTGTTGCTGCAATTTTGGCAGACGCAATCGTCGCAGGGGCTGGGGTGGAGGATTTTTCTTTATTTAACAAATGTGTCTATCCAAGCATTGTATTTTACAGATTATTTTAGTGCATAGAATTTCCTTTCATTGTTTTACAACAACAATGACCAGAAAAATTTATATCAATTTGTATCTTTTTCTTATACTTTCATTAGAAAATATAAGACTTTTTCACACAATATAAAACATGTATGTATGAAAAGCTTGAGATTTTTCAAAAACTGCTCCTAAATTTTTTATCAAATGAATCTATCCTTCTTAAAAAACAACTAAATCAATAATTTTTCTGATAGCAAACAGAGGATTTCGGTAACCTTAAACTAACCGAAATTCCTCAATTTTTACTTTTTGAACGTCTTAGTCCTTGTATTTTTCCTAGTTTTTCTAAAAAAACCTAGGAAAAGTTTATTATTCAAATTTTATGCATATATAATTCAAAAATTATACATATATTGGTTCTTCCATTCTGTAAAATTCATGTTATAATACATTATGAAGATGAAACATGATCCTAATTAAAATGAAATCATATCATCTTAACCCTTATGGATTGATTGTATTTTGTACCCCCAAATTACAGTCCAGTTCATAGACTCTCTCTCTGTTAAGGACAATTCCTAAAGGTCCTTAAAAACCGTTAGCTTATGCTAACGGTTTTTGTTTTATTTTACACATACTTCATTCAAGTAAGTAAAAAAACGTTTGAGCAATAAATAAAAAAATACAGAATTACTTTATACTCCCTTACCAAATATAACAACTCCTTTTTTCTAGTCAGATTCCTCCCTCATAATAAACACTTAAAAAATAATCAAATTACACATAATATGTCGATAGCTGATCAAAGCGTATATGAATTATGTAAATACTTATATCACTGCACATGAAAATAATAAATTGGTTTAACATAGATTTCCAAATGCTTGCTGACGTAGCGCTTCATAAATTAACACACAGGCTGTATTGGATAAATTTAAAGAACGAATCTTTTCTGTCATAGGAATCCGCAACGTATTTTCTTTATATTCTTCAATTAATTCCTTTGGCAAACCTTTCGTTTCTTTTCCAAAAACAAAAAAAATATTCGTCGTAAAATCTGAATAATCACAGTCACTATAACATTTTTTTCCAAATTTTGTAATAAAATAAAATTTCCCATCTGGATACTGATCAAATAACTCATTTATGCTGTCATAATATGTAAGATTTACATGTACCCAATAGTCTAAACCAGCACGCTTTAACATTTTATCATCGGTTCGAAAGCCTAACGGACGAATTAAATGAAGTGCTGTATCCGTACCTGCACAGGTTCTTGCAATATTCCCTGTATTTGCCGGAATCTCCGGCTGATATAAAACAACATGAATCGGCATAGTTTTTTCCTTCCTTCATATATGAATTTGAATCCATGCATATTGAATATTTGGCGTATAAGCAGTTGAATCTGTATAGCTCCAAAAACGTTGTCTACTATTTGTTGTATGTGCATTAACAAATGGCTCACCTTCAGCGTTTTTATTGACAACAATCGTCGTATGATTAAAGCGACCGTCCCCTTCGAAATCATAACATATAATATCCCCCAGCAACAGTTCCCTCGGATCGGATACAAAAACACCACGCAAACCACTTTTTGCATGTTTTAAATATAGATAAAGCGCATGGGCAGTTGTCCAAGAATAACTCCAACTCCCATTTCTTATCCACCATCCAGATGTACGACTTTCTCCATGCATTTTTGCTCCTCCAGCATATAAACATTGTGAAATGAAGTTTGTACAGTCATTTGCAAAAACCGGATAGGCAAAATGGTGGTCATTCCAGTATCGCTCTGCATACTTTACAGCCGCCAGTGCATCATATCCGCCACGTTGTTGATTGGGCTCGCGCATATGCTGTATTTTTTCTGGTTGTTTGGAAAAATTTATGTCTTCGTAATTAAAACAATCTATTAATAATAATTGTTCTTCTAAATATCCTTCCTTCTCCATTGATGCATCCTTTATTAGAATCCCTTTTGTAAAAACTGCACAGTGGCAAAATTGTCCTTCCTCCTGATATATGCAAGATTCTTTTTTCAATAAAAAAGTATAAAAGAGTACATATTCTACCACTGTTTCCTCTAAAATTGTGCAAATACGAAGTACACGAAGCTTACATTTCACTTTTAATACTTGAGTATCCAAACTTTTATATTGGATTTTCTTCTTGAAAAAAAAACGAGCCACAGCATAATTTTCCATGAAACTACTTTCCTGTACATCAGAAAACAAAACATCCATACTATGTTCAATCGTCTGCCGCAATGCATTTTTATAAAACATTATCTTTTCCTCCCATCTCTGTATGAGTGTATGAAAAAGACCTTGTCTATATGGATACTATTTCTGGAATTTTCTCAGAAAGTTCTTGGCACGACTTTTTTTACTAAATCATCAGTTTTATTATAAATTTATCATAAAATATTATAAAATTAAATTTTAATAAAATAACCTAACTTTAAATATACATGCATCAAACAATCTGCACCGTATCGCCTTCTAAAGCAACTGCACACCAAAAGGATCGCTTACCAAATCTTTTCTTTATCCAACAACTAAAATTCTTAGTATAAATCACGATTTATTTCATCTTATACTTTACTTATGAAAAGATAAACAAAACGCAATGGCAATCATGAATTTAACACTTAATAGAAAAATTTCAAATTAACTCTTTTCCCAATATCATGTAATTTAAGAATGAAGTCAAATATTCATTTATTCTTTTCAATTTTTTCTGATCTAAAGGGAATTCCTGTCAATTGGATAAATGGAAATTTTTTTAACATACACAGTAAAACGCATGCTTTCGTATCTGGAATTGATCTAAAATGTCCGTTCATCCGCATAAGAATTCATTTGTACAATAAGAAAAAACGCAATGCCCCGTTTAACTCGAAACGAAACACTGCGTTGGTAACAAATTTATCTCACGAAAGTAAGTATAGCATGTCTATTCTAAAAGCACAACCTCTTCTTTACAAATAATGAAAGAAAATGTTTGTTTTTGTAGAAAAAGCAGGTAAAAAATTACCCGCTATCATAACATGGAAATATGAAATAATTTAATTATTCGGATTTAATTTTTTTCTTAATTTGCTCAAATTTTTGTTTGATCTCCTGCTTTTTTTCTTCAATTGACTGCTTACGTTTCTCAGATTTTTGGCTTCTAAGTGTTTTACGCAACTGATCCGCCAATTGCTTTCGAATCATATCTGCTTCCTCAACCTCTTGTTTAATAACTGCAGCGTCCCAACGCAGCGTTGTCGTATCAAAAGCTGAAAGTTTCGCATCCAAGAAAGCTTCATTTGTTTCCTGAACCAGTAACATTAACGCTACATCACCATCTTCCAAGCGATTGGCCACATTTTCTAATAGCGAAGCGTTTTCCATCTTGTCATCTAGATCTGAATTTGCACCGATTAATAATCCAATGCCACCGCCAAGAAGCATCCCAAATGGGCCACCTAGAATACCAATTAAGCTACCAAGCAAACCACCTTTTATGGAATCATCCATTGTTTCAATACCAGTATCAAAAGCATCACAAGAAGTTAATTGTCCATTTTCTTTCTTTATAATTACCGCCTGAGAAATCGTATAAGATTGATTGCTTGGATCCCTTTTCAATTCAGAAAATGCTTGATAAGCCTGACTCTCCACACGAAAAATTGACATCATAATATTTTCCATTTGTATTCCTCCCATAGTAAATAATAAATTTAGCCTCATCTTTCACAAAGTAAAATCATATATTACTTCACACTTCAATTTTAATACGTAAAAATTTGATTTTCAAATCGCACAAGCTTTATTTTATACTTTTGTTTCCAATGAGACAACCTTATCTACTGGGATATAAATCTTCAATTTCTCTTTATAAATACGAGCGGTTTCTCCAGACTGCTTTTGTTCAAATTGATAAGCCAAAATAAAATCATCTGTACCTACTCCAATCACTTTATAATCCACACGAATTTTTCCAAAAATATCGCTTTCACAATGAATCTCTTTTAACAAATAGGTTTCATTTAAAGTATGCAATTTAAATGTCCGCTTCTTTTGATCTTGAATCAATTGTAAATGCCATCCTTCATTTTTTGTATCTTGTAAATCAAATGTATCCTGATTCGCATACAAAATCAGCGCATCAATTCTGTCTATTCTGACATAAATGGTCTGAACCTGTTGTAAAGTCTCCGCATCTTTGGCATCATTCCATATATGCAGCGCAATAATTTGATCTTTCATTTCACCAATTTTCACATGGTTCATCTGTACCTTTTCTTTCTGATAGGCTGGAATCTCACAATTTGGATCATGGAAACCAAAATGATAACCATAATTTTGACCGTTCACGCGCACACCATATATTTCTGTATTTTCCAAGTGCTTTAATCTGGTTTGAAAATCCATCTGCTCTGTATTATTTTCTCCTGATTCATCATGATACTCTGTATGTCTGTCCTCTGTATCATGCAAATCAGACCGTTCAATATCCATGGGTGGTATATATAGATTCTTATCCTCATAACGATTTTCAACATAGATAACACGTGGCGATGAAGGTAGCACATTTTCTTGCTCTGGTAGATCTGAAAACCCAAAATGATCAGTATTTGAAAAATGGCATGCAGTGTGTGTATTTCGTAATGATGCTGTCATACCCAAGTGAGCATCTGGAAAAAAGGCTTGAAAAGACGGATGTCCAGCAGTTGCTTCATTTGCATACCAAAGAGCATGTGGAGTTGGAAAAGTTTGTCTGTAGTTTGGATTTGAAAAAGACGGGTCAAAAACAAATGGCGCACGACCGTTATGATAAAAATCTTGCAGACAATTTAATGGCTGCATATTTAAATTTTCTTGTTGTGACAAGATGGAGGGCGCTTGATTTTCTTTTTTATTTTTTTTACCAAATAATTTTTTTAACATCATTCATCCCTCTCCCTTTTCCATTCTGTTTGCAGTATATGAAAAAGGAAAAGCCAAGGGTGCAAAAACCTATTATAAAAACGCCGAGAAATTTATATTTTGACAAAAATAGTTGTCAAAATAGATCTCGACGCTTTTACAATGTATATCGCCCAAACAATATCTGACTTCATTATATATTATTTTGCTTCAGTTAATCCCTTTGAATCTACTTCAGATTCATTTTTACTTTCAGACTCGGATGCTTGATCTTTTATTCCCTCGTTTTGAGCCGCATTTGGCAAATGAGTGGCATCCTCTTTTTGCAATGCATTTTGCTGTTCCTGAATCGTCAAATTTTCAAAAGTTGAAATCGTAATTGTATCCAACAAATCTTCAATATACGTAATTTTTACTCGATCTCCAGCTTTGGCAAGTGCAATCGTTTGATTTTTCTCAGTTGTACCAATAAAAGTAATCGGATTGCCTTCCAAAGTAAACAAATAAATGGTTGTATCGTTTTTCATTACCATTCCGATTCGATCAATTGTTCCTTCCAATTCGACCTGCATTGCATTTTCTAAAAAATTTAATCCCGAATCACGTGATAAAATCTCAACATAATCATCATAAGCTTGCTGAAGTGTTTCACCAACACCAACCACATTGTAATTTTCCACATTTACAAAAGCATAGCTCTTAATTAGACCTTTTTTATCAAGCAATGTAATAAAATAAGTTGGTTGTTTTTGTAAATTAATTAAAATCGGATAGGTACCTCGATAGCCATATTGTTGCACTTTGCCTTCTGCTGAGGTAACACCAGCTGATTCAATAGCACCTGTCACTTTATACATCGTCGTTTCGCCCGTGCGTGTATTTGTTAAATAAAACCCAACTAGACTCTCATCACGATTCACAGAGGTTACACCGGAATAATAGAAACACTCACTTCCGTTATAAAGCACTTGCATTCCTTCTGTCAAACGTACTTTATCCTTATTGCTAAAGTTAAATGGCCCGTGAACCAGCATACCGTAATCTTGTAAATGCTCCGTTACAACACTTTTAGGTTGAATTCGATCGACCCATTCTGGCGTATCTTCTACCGAATATTTTTTTGTTTCACCTGTCTGAACATCAACAATCAAAGTACCAACAATTTTATTTCCGCCAAGGACAACACTTTTCTCATAAAGTGAAACAATCCAGTATGGGCGACCACTGTCATCCAATTCAAATGAGTAATTTTGAATGCCAAGCTTATTTTCTTGACCAAACACATAGCGGTTGATTTCTGAGCCCAAATAAGCACTTTCCAAATATTTTAAGTTCAGTGGTTTACCATCTAACTCTGTAACCAAGCGCGCATCATTTTCCTTAGTTGCATTTACCATTAAGTATCCTGGCGTACCAGAACGATTTTGAAACCATTTAAAAAATCCAGCATGCTCAAGCGGTGCAACATAAAATAATTCCCCGGCAATTTGCTGCAAAGTGAAATTTCCAGCAACAACTTGCGAACCAAGTGATGCAATTTCACCGAGCTTTTTCTCTCCTAGATTTCTAGCCAAATCGGCATGAATGATTGGCAGTTTATTTAAGTCAACAAGCTGCAAATCAGTTTCAAATGTTTCCTCCTGGATTTCTCCTGCCAGCGCACGCAGCTTTTCATACTGGAAAATACTGGAAGAATAAAGCGGAATGGCAAGTGCAATGAGTAAAATAATAACGGATAACACCAAACCTCGTTTTGCACCCAACCAAAATGGTAGCAATAAAAAAGCGTTGACCACAATAAATACAGAAGCAATCGGAAATAAAAATGTCCAATCATATGGAATATATAACAAAAATTTATTTGCCAAGACAAACACAAGTAATAAGATCACATCAATAATCAAAACCGTTTTTATCATGACCCTCTTTGCATTTTTTGGCATGGAAAAATTAAAACCTTCAAATCCTCCCATTGTTTTCTTCAAATAAATTCCCTCCTTCAGTACTACCTCTTAATTATAGCAAAGTTTTATATGCATGATCTATTTCTAACATAAGAAAATGATAACAAATAGAAGATTTATTGATCCTCTTGTAAACTGAAACAAATAACTTTTATTTATGCAAAAAAGCATCTTTCAGATAAAATTCAAGCTAATAAAACTCAAATTCAACCTGAAGAAGATGCTTTTTACAGAAAAATCGGCTCATTTATATGAAATCAGAAAAATTTACTTTCAAACTTTATTGAATCAATGGACTCAATACATGATTCCAATCACTTGAATTAAGAGTGACAAGCCCAAAATCATTCTTCTACAATAAATTTTTCACCTGCCATATTTTTCGCTACAAAACTCTTTTTCCATTTACATCCAGATATTCTAAATAAAAATAATTATTGATAAATCAGACAATTAGGCTGTTAGAATACTATAAATACATCCTAAAAATTGACATATTTTCTCGGATTTACCGCGTTGGATTTGCTATTGTTCCATAAACCTTCATGGATTTCAAAGTGTAAATGCACGCCAGTTGAGTAACCAGTTGAACCCATCGTTCCAATATATTGTCCCTTAGAAACACGCTGTCCCTCTGATACACCTCGGCTTTGCATATGTGCATATACCGTTGTATAAACGCGACCACGAATATTATGCGAAATAAATACAACATTTCCATACGAAGGGGAAAGATAAGAACTGATGACAGTCCCTTCCGCCGATGCAACAATTGGCTTCCCAAGCTGACCACCACTGCCAATGTCGATCCCATAATGTGTGGTACCCCATCTAGAACCAAATTCACTCGTAACTGGACCCACTGCGGGCCGCATAAAATCACCAGAAGTTACTGTCGGATAAGCTCCAGGGCTCGTACTCTCACCCGCTGCAGCTTGTGCTGCTTTCCAAGCAGCCAATTCACGTTCTGCAGCCTTTTTCTGTGCTGCCAATACTTTTTCCTGTTCTTCCAAGGATAAAATTTTCTCACGAACCTCTTTACTTTGTTTTTCCAATTCTTCCAGCGCTTCATTTTTTTCAGACTGCTGAGATTCTAAAGTAGATTGCAAGATTTTAAGCTGCTGTAAACTATCCTCAATCTGTGCAAGCTTTTTTTCCACTTGAACTTTTGTTTCCTTTAATTCTTGCTGATCAGACTGCTGCTGTCCCATAATATCCTGATCAGCTTTTACGAGTGTATTCACTGCAGACATTCGCATAAGAAAATCTCCAATGCTGTTTGCTCCTAAAATCACACTCATAAAAGAAATGGAACCCCCATTTTCCTGCAGTGCGATAAGACGATTTTTAATTACTTCGTCTCTTTTTTGAATTTTTTCTTCAAGTACAGAAATTTCCTTTTTTAATTCCTTCACTTCATTTTCTGTTTTCTTTACATCCTCTTCTTTTGAATGAACATTATCAATTGTTTCCCCAATTTTTACATCAAGCTGCTCAATTTGTTGTTTTAAAGATTGTTCACTTTTTTGCAATTTATTCAACTCTTGTGTCGCATCATCTTTTTCACCAGAAACTGTCTTTTGTTCTTCACGAATATTGTCAATTTTATCTTCAATCGCATTGGCTGAGACATCTAACGAAATCCCGACCACCAACATAAAAGATAAAATACTTAAGATCATTTTTCTCCCCATAAAATATGCCGCCTTTCATTATTTACGTAAAAACTTGCGAATTGACATTGTACTTCCCCACATCCCAATGATTGCCCCAATTAAAAGCAATACAGTAGAAACTTGGAAAAGAAAAATATCTGTTGGAAGCAATCTTAAAAATGATAAGGTTAATTTTCCACCGACAACCTCATAAATCTTCGTATAAGTCCATGCGATCAATGCAATCGGAATCATTGATCCCATCACCCCTAAAAATAAACCTTCAATTAAAAACGGCCAACGAATAAACCATTTTGTCGCACCTACCAATTTCATAATCTCAATTTCTCTTCTTCTAGAAAAGATCGTAATTTTAATGGTATTTGAGATTAAAAACATTGTCGTAAATGCCAATGCCGCAATTAATACAAGACCAACATTTCTTGCCAAATCGGCTGTGCTGAACAATTTATTAATTTCCTCTTGCCCATAATTTACAGTTGTAATTCCGTTAATTTTTCCAACTTGCTTAGCAATTTTTTCTGTATCACGCGGATCTTCTGCTTTAATAATAAAAACATCTTTCAACGGATTTTCCTGCTCTATCAATTCAAAATCCATACCATCTTCACCGAAACTTTCCTTTAATGCTTCCAATTCTTCGGTTTTTGATGAGAAAACAACTGAAGCAGCTCCAGGTGTATTTTTGATTTGTTTTTCTATTCTTTCCAAATCTTCCGTCGTCGCTGTATTTTCAACGAGGGCACGAATCTCAACATCTTCTTCTAAGTTTTTAACAAAATAATTGAGGTTCATCATCACAACAAGGAAAATCCCTAAAATAAGTAAAGTTACAGCAACTGAACTGACAGAAGCAAAAGTCATCCAGCCGTTTCGAAATGTATTTTTACCTGCGCTTAAAATATGGCGGAAAAAGGTTCTAATCTTCATAACCATATTCCCCCTTTAATTCATCTCTAACAACCAAACCGCCTTCAATAACAATAACTCGATTTCTAATATTGTTTACAATTTCTTTATCATGTGTTGCCATAATAATTGTAGTCCCACGGCGATTGATTTCCATAAAAGTGTCCATAATTTCCCATGTCGTTTCCGGATCCAAATTCCCTGTTGGTTCATCCGCAATTAAAACTTTCGGACTATTTACAATTGATCGAGCAATAGAAACTCGCTGCTGTTCTCCTCCTGAAAGTTCATTTGGATAACTACGTGCTCGCTGTTTTAAATGCACCAGATCAAGTACTTCCAGCACACGACGTTTAATATTTCTTGGGGATTCTTCAATGACTTCCAATGCAAACGCAATATTTTCATAAACTGTCAAATTTGGCAACAATTTAAAATCCTGAAAAACTACACCCAAATTCCGGCGTAAATATGGCACTTTTCTCTCTTTTAAAGTTGTTAAATTAATCCCATTTATAATAATTGAGCCAGATGTTGGCTTCTCTTCACGATATAGCATCTTAATAAATGTAGATTTCCCTGATCCAGATGGCCCAACAACATAGACAAACTCGCCAAAGTCAATATTTATATTGATTCCATTGATGGCATGTACACCATTTGGATATTTTTTATAAACATTCTTCACTTCAATCATATTCATTTCTCACTTCTTTATTGGTTTTTATACAATTCTATTAGCATCCATACTTTTTTCATTATACCATCACTCTTACACATTGTGGTACAGATTCAACAAATTTCCACATTGTACTAGTTGGAATGTAATATTTGTAATCCAATTGAGAAGTTTATTTTTTACATCCAAAACATAACTTAGATATATTTTCACACTTTCTCATTACGTGTAAAAACAAACACCAAAAAAGAAACATCTAAAAAAATCATATACTTTTTGTCCAAATAAATAACATAAATTTACTTAATATGAAAAAATTTAAAAAATATTTTTATAAATCTTTTTAAACCTTAACTTAAACCAACAAAAAAAGATAAAAACAAACCATCACAAAAATGCGAATACACGTTTTTATCTTTTGTTTTACAAATATATTTCTTTCGCTTTTACAAACTAGATAGCAAAATTTGTCGAATATCTTTTGCTGTTAACAGCTTAATTTTACCAAGTGGCCGCTTCATGGCATGTGCAACCAGTTTCTCAATAGAAGTATCGTCAATTTTATAATCCGAAAGCCGAGAAGGTGCGCCAAGTAAACACCAAAAATGCTGCAAAGCCTCAATTCCTGCATGTATTACTTCCTCTGTTGTTTTATGATTTGAATCAATTTGAAACACTCGCGTTGCAAATTGTGAGAATCTTTTTGGATGAAAGGAAGCCACATGTTTCATCCATTGTGGATAAATAATCGCCAAGCCGCCTCCATGCGGAATATCATAATATGCCGAAAGCGCATGCTCAATGCCATGTGCAGCCCAGTCTCCGTCTGCCCCTGTGCTAAGCGAGCGATTCAAAGCAAGTGTACCAGCATACATCAATGTTTCACGCGCTTGATAATCTTCTAAATTTTTTACAACTTTTGGTGCAGTTTCTATAATGGTTTGAAGCAGACCCTCACACATTCGATCTAAGATTGGTGTATGCGGCGTACGATGAAAATACTGTTCCATAATATGTGTCATCATATCTACAATACCATAGACCGTTTGATCTTTCGGAACCGTTATAGTATAAGTTGGATCTAAAATCGAAAATTTCGGGTACGCCAAAATATGACTCCAAGAATATTTCTCCTTTGTATTTCTACGGGAAATCACGCTTGTACCGTTCATTTCCGATCCAGTCGCTGCAATGGTTAAAATAACACCAAGTGGTAAAGCCTCTTTCGGCTCAACTTTTTGCATAACAATTTGCCAAGGATCCCCGTCAAATTTTGCTGCCACACAAATAAGCTTTGCCGCATCAATACAACTTCCACCCCCAACAGCCAACACAACATCTATTTTTTCTTTCTTGCATAAATCTATACCTTCCTGAATGGTTTCCAACTTTGGATTCGGTTCAATACCTGACAGTTCAAAAATTCGCATATGCGCACGAATTAAACAGCTTTTTATCTCATCATAAAGTCCAGTTCTTTTTACACTGCCACCTCCATAAACAAGCAAAACTGTCATACCAAAGTTTTGCAGCTCTGGTACAAGATGTTCAATTTGATTTTTCCCAAAATATAGTTTGGTCGGATTATAAAACAAAAATGACTGCATTTTTCATACCTATCCTTTATATTTAGACTGCTTGAGGCAACCTATAACCTTTCATTAATTTCCAGTGTATAACCCCCAAAAATAACGCCAAAATATAAATGAACCTACATGAAAAGGAGGATCTTAAATGAGCATTATGCAACGAATTGCATTGATTATTACATTGATCGGTGCTTTAAACTGGGGGCTAATCGGCTTTTTCCAATTTGACCTTGTTGCCTTTATTTTTGGTGGGCAAAATGCATTGTTCTCCAGAATTATATATGCCTTGGTCGGAATCAGTGCTTTGATTAACATTGGACTTCTATTTAAACCAAGTACAGAAACTTCAGATTCAAATGTCATGCAGCGTTCTTAAATTTATCCGTTTTAAAAAATCATTTGTAAAAATTGATTACGATGACTAATTACGGTTAATTATGTTTGTTTTTGAACAGTTGCAGGAATTTTTGATAAATTCTTGTAACTGTTTTTTGTTTTAACATAGCTATAGAAAAACATAAAATCGGATCTGTTCACTTACATACTTAAACAGATGTATCCGATTTTTCATTTCGTTTTTCATCATTTTACAAACATTCACAGGCATTTCAATAAAATATCTTACTTATATCACTGCTTGACGAATCCATTCATCTAGTTTTTTTTGTAAAATAACAAAACCTTGTGATGACGGTCTTGGCACACGCATGGTGTGCTTATAAGCAGGCAATGGCTTGCGATTGGCATATACACCCTTTAAAGATAAACTCAGCTTCCCGGTTTCTGAATCAATCGATAAAATTTTCACCTGAATTTCCTCACCAAGCTTTACAAAATCCCGGATATCCCGGACATATCGATCGGAAATCTCTGAAATATGAATCAAACCTTGTGTATGAGATTTCATTTCAACAAAAGCACCGTAGGACTGAATTCCGGTCACTTTTCCTGTTAACACTTGACCGACATGATAATGTTCATCCATGATACCCACCTTCTTAATTTATTTTTTCTTGATACATACGCACATTTTATCTCATAAATAGTATAACATTTTTCATATCTATACACAAAGACGTTTATCATTTTGTTAAAAAATACTTTTGTTGTGTAACATGGGGATGCCAAAAGAAACTTTTTTGTATAAATCTGCCTGTTTCCCTATAAAAATGTTATAATAAATAAAATTGAGGAGGATCTTTATGCGAAAAACTATTGGATTTATCATCGTTTTTATCCTAATGCTTATCGCATGTGTACAATTGTTTCAATCCAAAAATGCCTATGATACATTGCAACAAATATCAAATGCTTATCAAAATTCAGAATTTAGTCTTGCAGCACCACAATTGAAACAAACCAGTTATATTCTAGACAAAAAGGGACGAATACTTTCTGAATTCTCTCAAGGAGAAAATCGAATTGCATTAGATAGTGAAGAAATCCCACAAATTGTTAAAGATTTATTTGTTTATACAGAAGATCGAAATTTTTATAGTCATAAAGGCATTGACTATATTGGAACAGCACGGGCTTTCTTTACAAATTTAGCCAACAAAAACATTCTACAAGGCGGAAGCACAATTACACAACAGCTTGCACGTGGACTATATTTATCCAACATTAAAACTTATGAACGAAAAATCCAAGAAATCTATCTCTCTATCGAACTTGAAAAAAAATTAAGCAAAGAACAAATTTTAACACTATATATCAATCAAATTTTCTTCGGAAACGGGGCTTATGGAATTGAAGCAGCAAGCCAGCAATATTTTAATCGTTCAGTCAAAAATTTATCGCTGGCACAGACGGCTTTTATTTGTGCCATACCAAATAATCCAACACTATACGATCCATATACCCATATGGAGCATACAAAAGAACGGCAAGAACGCATGCTTAAACAGTTGCTAGACTACCACATTATTGATCAAAATACATATAAGAATGCTTGCGAGGAAAAAATTGTGCTGAAAAACCGGGAACGCATTGAAAAAAATGCAGCATATGCCAGCTTTGTTCATTATGAATTACAAGAACTCGTTGCATCTCAAATGGAATTTGACAAGGATTTGACAAAAGAAGAAAAAGAGACGTTAGTTGTGAAAGAAGTTGAAAAACTATTAACACAAGGAATTAAAATTTACACTGCCTATGATGAAAATGCGCAACAGGTTGCTGAAACAGCCTTTCACAATGAATTGGATTCATTAAATGTTCAAGGGGCTGTCGTTATTATTAATCATCAAAACTATACGATCCCAGCCATTATTGGCGGGAAAAATGTAGGAAAATTTGAATTTAACCGTGCCTATCAAGGGGAACGACAACCTGGTTCCGCCATTAAACCTCTATTGGTTTATGCACCTTATTTGGAAACTTTCCAAGCAACGCCATATGATACTGTGGATGCCAATAATGTGTGCTTTGGAGAATACTGCCCCAAAAATTATGGAGGAGGAGAATATGGAATCGTCACATTAAAAACAGCCATGACTTACTCATACAATACCCCGGCTGTTCGATTGCTGAATGAAACCGGAATTGACACGGCTTTTTCTTATTTGGAGCCTTTCCAATGGACACATATTACTCAAGACGATCGCTATTTAAGTGCAGCGCTTGGTGCAGTCAATGTTACACCACTTGAAATTACAAATGCATATACGACCTTCAGTCATAACGGTTACTATAAACCAGCACACGCCATTCGTAAAGTTACTGATGCAGATGGTAATTTACTTTTCAAATGGTCCGAACAGGCAACGCGTGTCTGGTCTATGCGCACCAATGATTATATGAATGAAATGCTACAGAACGTTGTAAAAAATGGAACCGCTCGGCAAGCTGCGGGTTTACAAATTGACAATATTGGTGGAAAAACCGGAACGACAAATGATGTCAAAGATTTATGGATGGTCGGAAAAGGTGGAAAATATACCATTGGTGTTTGGGTTGGATACGACCAACCAGCATCTATGGAAGGCTACATCAATGCTCGGCAACCACAAATTCATATTTGGCGGAATACCTTATCCGGCTTAACTGCTCTACCAGAGTAAATTTGTTCAATCCAACATCTTCTACCGATGAAAAAATGATTTCTTTCTGATTCAATACAGTAAGCTGAAAAGCTGAGATTAGAATAAAATCCAAAATAGATTCTTCATAGTTTGACCTATTCTTTTCAAGCAAGCTGCTAGGTAAATCCATTCCAAACCATCTATCTGGCTTGCTTGTCCCTTTTCTCCCATAGATTTTTTCATTTATAAAGATAAAAAATAAATGTTTTTAAAATACAGAACCTAAAACGCTATATTCAGAAAACATATGCATACATTCTTTGAAAATTATGAAATACATTTATAGAAGCAATTATTCTTTTCTTGAAAATAAAAGCGAACTGTAACAGATAGTTACGATTATCATAACAAAAAATAAAATTGGCTAGGGTAAGTCTGGTCAAGCCCCATCTTTACTTCCAGCCAATGAATGTACAATATTTAATTTAATCTGTAAGAGCGCGTATGACTTATAATTATAAGCCACGCATTTTTTTATTTGTTTTTCTTCTTTATTATCTGTTCATTCTACCAATTTATACATATGCTATAGCCATCATCTATATATTGGATATAAATTTCGTACTTTTCTTTTACAAATTCAATACCGATTCACTTACAAGAATTCCATCTTCATCACAGTAAACAAATTGTCCCGGCTTCCATTTGATACCACCAAAGGTCAAAATTTGGTCACGATCACCTTCGCCAAGCTTCATACTTTTTAATGGACAAGTTCCAAGTGCAAAAACACCAATATCCATTTGATTGATTTCTTTACTGTCACGGATACACCCAAAAACAATCACACCTGCCAATTTCCTTTTAACTGCAATTGCTGCTAAGTTATCCCCCATTAAAGCAACTTTTTTCGATCCGCCGCCGTCAACAACGAGTACCTCACCAGCTTCAATGGTTTCCAGTGCCTCTTTTACCAACACATTATCATTTAAACAACGAACTGTCCGAATTTTTCCAAAGAAGTTTTTTTTCTTTCCATAGATTTGAAAAGGCTGCTCACAAATTGAAAGCTGCTCAGAAAATACATCACATAAATCTGCCGTTTTCATACACATTTTATATTCCTCCTAAGATTCCTTTTTCCCTAATGTTAACGCATGTTTTAAATCTTTTAAAGAAGTTCCTTTCCCATACATTAACACACCGCCACGATAAATTTTCGCACCCAGTACAGCCAATAGTATGATTGAAGCAAGCAATAAAATTAAGCTTAAACCGACCTCCCAAAACGGAACATCCAACATTCCAACACGTAAAAACATAATCAATGGTGTAAATGGAGGAATAAATGAACAAATTTGAATCAATATGGTATCAGGATTCCCTAATCCAAACATAGAAATTACAAAAGCAACAACAACAAGCATTGTCATCGGTGTAATCATTGGCTGAATATCTTCTACTCGGCTGACCAGTGAACCCAAAAACGCAGCCATGACCGCATAAAACAAATAACCAAGCAAAGCAAAAATGACTGCATAAACAATTGTAGACAGCTTCATACCATCAAATCCAAAAAACTGTAAAAAGTCAATTTCATCCTGTTTACCGATTAAATTACGTATCGAAAAATATCCAACCAATAAAAATGCTCCCATTTGCACAAACGATAAACAAGCAATTCCCAAAATTTTTGCAAACATTTGCTTGACTGGCGAAATGCTGGAAACCAAAATTTCCATAACACGAGAAGTTTTTTCACTAGCAACCTCAGAAGCAATCATACCTGCATAACCAATCACAATAAAATAAATCACAAACAACATCACATATACAAGTCCTCTTGCCGCATTCAATTCTGAAGCCGATTTGGCATTTTCTTCCAAAGAAACGACCTTAAAGGCAGCTGGTGTATATAATTCTGCAATCTGCATTGCATCTAACTGAATCTCCTCGGTAAACTTTTGATTTTTTACTTCTGTCAATGTAGATTGCAACAGCCTGATGGTGGATTCATCGGAAATTTTCATTGACTGATACACTGCCTCTGGTATACCTGATCCTTGTATGGTAATTGTTAAAACTCCCTCCCATTCTCCACTTTTGACCTTTTCTATCGCTTCCAACTCATTAGCATCCTTTACGATCGTAAAAGAATTATCCGTTTGCATAAGTTGATTTTCAAACAAATCTATATATTCACCAGTTTTATCTATTACAGCGACAGTTCGCTGTTTTTCTTGATTAAACATATCAATCACTGTATTTAAATTTGCCAAAATCAAAACAATTACAATCATAATTCCAGTCGAAATCAAGAATGATTTCGTTTTTAATTTAGTTAGAAATGTATGCTTTGTAACAATCCAAAAATTACGCATGCTTTGTCCCTACCTTTTCAATAAAAATTTCATGTAATGATGGCTCATCTAGTTGAAACTTCCGAATAAAGCCGCGCGAAAAAATCATCTCCTGAATTTGTTGGACAACTGTTTCATCTATAATTTGCAACCGCACGCCTTCTGCGGTCGTCTGATAATTGGTTACACCTCTTAAATTCTTCAAATCACTACAATCAAAATCGGCATGAATTGTTAAATTTTTTCGACCGAAATCTTTCTTTATTTCTTTTAACTTTCCTTGAACAACTGGCTTCCCTCGATCCATAATACATAAATTTTCACATAAATCCTCAACATGGTCCATTTGATGACTGGAAAAAATAATAGTCGTTCCTAAATTTTTCACATATAAAATAGCTTCTTTCAACAAATCAACATTTACCGGATCTAAGCCACTGAATGGCTCATCCAGAATCAACAAATCTGGCTTATGTATAACACTGGTAATATATTGAATCTTTTGCTGATTCCCTTTCGATAATTCTTCCACCTTCTTATTCTTGTAATCTTCAATCCGAAATTTCTCCAACCAAAAATCTAGCTCTCGTAGTGTATCTTTTTTTGCCATGCCACGCAGGCTTGCCAAATAAACCATTTGTTCACTAACCTTCAACTTCGGATACAGTCCTCGCTCTTCTGGTAAATAGCCAATTTGTCCGCTAATTGAATAATCAATTTTTTTGCCATTCCATGTAATTTCTCCTTCTGTTGGATCAAGTATTCCCAAAATCATACGGAAAGTTGTTGTTTTTCCTGCACCATTTGCACCAAGAAAACCAAAAATTTCTCCCTTATCGATTTCAAAATAAATATGATCCACAGCCGTAAAACTACCAAAGCGTTTCGTTGCATTTGCAATTTTTAACGACATATTCTTTCCTCTCCTTTCAAAATCTTCCCATTCACTATAAAAAACCTTTTGAAAACTTTATGTTACAATATAAATATGTTAAAATATGGGCACCCCAAAGCTCACCAACAATCCTATATCACAGAACACTCAACTCGATAGTTATAGAAGCTATGAATAAAAACATCGCCACACCAATATACCAAAATTGTATACACCTTCAATTCTTACAAATGATCTATATCATTATGACATAATCATCTTTCTTAATAATTTTTATATTACTATCTAAAAATATAAATCATACATGAATAAAATGATACAAAAAAATATTATAAATTAATTTATAATATTTTAAATATATTTAATTTATTAAAAATAATATATTAACTGTTTTCAAGCAAAGACAGAAAATCCCTAATATATAAGAAATTCGAAAAAATCCATGAATTCATATGAATTGACCTCCACCCACAATTTATATGTGACACCTGCTTTTCGCTGACTGTTTTCCTATAATCTTCTTTCATTCGTATAAATATTGCATCTGGGGCTATTTTGGAATAACTATTTCCTTTACCCAAAATGTTGAAAACATCTTATATTTTTCTTTCCTAAACATTCAGCCTTCATGGAATTTTTTCATGCTTAATTTATAGGGAAAACTGAATGTCATTCTTTTCTTTTACTACCAATGGTAGAGTTTTTTCATTTGTTTATCATAATTTTGTACGTTTTTTAAGTATATGTATATAATTTGTTGAAAATCTTTATCTACATAGCTTATCTTCTATAAGATATTTCTGAAATGATTTTTTTAGAAACAGGTACTAAATAACTTCTTTATATATCAGGATATTTTTCTTTATTTTTTATATTTTTTTGAAATATATAATGCAAGCTATATGGCATTTGCTTCAATTATTTCTGCAAGACCACGTATAATAGAATTGATCTGACAAAACTTTTAATTTGATAAATTCAGTCCTCGTCTAATCCAATTCATCTTGTAGACAATCTTCACAATGGCATCCAAAAATGAATAAACAATATGTGCATTGCTGTCTAATTTCATTTGTTTCTTTTAGTCATTTATATATTTTCGACTCATTATTATAGCATATTATATTTTACAGTTTGAAAGAACGCAATACATCCCCCCTTAACTACGAGAGACTTTTTGCTGCCAAAGGTTAAATTTTTGAATTCAAACTCAGAAATACAGGCCACAAGCATATAATCACCATAAAGGACAATCGCAAACAATTTACGATTGTCCAGGCAAATACACATATATAAAAAAATATGATATTATTTTTTTGAAATAATGAAAATTATACTGTTTATAAAAAACAAACGGATTTCATATCATCACACAAGTCTACTGTCTCCTATCGAATCCATTTTTTCCTTAAAAATATTTTCTTTTTATGTTATTTTTTCTTTCTCACATAAACAATCAGATTTACACCCTACATGTGATCAAACTGTCCATCCAAGGCTTTCCTGCTGAATACGATATAATTTCTGATACAAACCTTTTTTGTCCATCAATTCTTTGTGTGTTCCATTTTCTACCAGTCTACCATTTTCCAAAACAAGAATTTGGTCTGCATCAACTACAGTTCGTAGACGATGTGCAATCATAATCACAGTCTTACCCTCCACCAGCTTTGCAATCGCTTTTTGGACAAGTACTTCATTTTCTGGATCCAGAGATGCCGTAGCCTCATCAAGCAAAATTATAGGTGCATCTTTAAGTAGTGCACGAGCAATCGAAATACGCTGCCGTTCACCACCAGACAATGTACTGCCATTTTCTCCAAGGACTGTCTGATATCCTTCTGACATATCCTGTACAAACTCATCACAATATGCTGCTTTCGCCGCCGCTATAACTTGCTCATCTGTTGCATTTGGATTACCAAGTCGAATATTATTAATGATCGTATCATTGAACAAAGTCACATCTTGGAAAACAAAGGACATATACTGCATTAAACTTTCTGGTTCTATAGTACGAACATCTTTACCACCCACACGAATTATGCCACTTTGAATATCCCAAAAGCGTGCAATCAGTTTAGAAAGGGTACTCTTACCACTACCAGAAGGTCCAACCAATGCCGTTACAGTCCCCTGCGAAAGCCTACAGCTCACATCCTTAATAACATCCTCTGTATGATAGCAAAAAGTCACATGTTCCAGTTCAATATCATAGTTTGGAATTGTCTTTTCGTCACCTTCCATGGTTCGTATTGTAAAAAGAGTACGCATACGCTTTGTTACAACATGTAGGTTTAACAGAGTAGAAAGTTGAGAAAAAATTGCAAGTATAGGACCATAAATTCGAGTTACCATCAACATAAACATGAAAAGTGGAAGTAGCTCTATGCTGCCATTGACTAGCAAAACAGTTCCTACAAAAATGGTTATACCAATGCCGGCCTGTAATACCATACTGGCACTAGACATAAATACACCAATGGCCATTTCTACTTTAACAGATATTTTTTTCATAATTCTTAATGATTTATCTAATTCAGAGAAACGAGAACCACTTAAACCACAAGATTTAATAATTTTCATACCTTCCAAATATTCTTGAACTTGACCAGATGCAGCCAACTTCGCATCCACCTGACGCGCAAACAATTTCTTCTGATAATTACGGCTTAGCCAAATAATTAGAAATGCAATAGGCAGTGTACAAAACATACACAAAGCCAGTCGCCAGTCAAAGAAAGCAAGCAAAATACAAGTCAACGTAACAGTTATTACATTGGCAACCAGTGGCGGAATGGTACTGCTTAGCATAGATTCCATGCTACTGCAATCTGCCATCATATGAGTTGTAATTTCTGACAAATCTTTTGTATTAAAAAAATTCATAGGGAGCCTGCGTAAACGTTCCGCAATCCGCACACGGGTTGCATTCGATTCTTTATAAGAGGCGATGTAGGTTTTCCGATAGTCATTCTTAGCTGCTAGAAAAATTAAAACAAGAGATATAACTCCTACTCCCCAAAGCATCCAGATATGAGCCCACTGAATCGTACCACCAACAAATGGAGTTAACAATTCACTGAAAATCATCACTGTTACGCAAAATGGCAACAACATAGTTAGATTTGTAATTGTACAGGCAATAATAGCCTTTTTCAAACCTTTATAGCCCTTATCAGATAAAAAGAGCGCTTTTTGTAACCTACTCATTGATCACACTACCTTTTCCGCTAATTTTCCAATCAACTGCTTCTATATAATGATTCCACATCTGTGCATAACGCCCACCAGCAGCCACGAGCTGATCATGCTTGCCTTCTTCTATCAGACGCCCCTTTTCCATAACAATAATCTTGTGAGCATTACGGATAGTTGAAAGTCTATGGGCAATAATAATAACAGTCTTACCTTGCATGAGCTCTTCAAATGCCTTCTGGATAAAGTATTCATTCTCTGGATCGCTAAAAGCTGTTGCTTCATCGAGGACAATAATAGGGGAATCCTTGATGATCGCTCTGGCAATAGCAATACGCTGACGCTCACCACCAGAAAGATGAATGCCTTTTGTTCCAACGATAGTATGATAGCCCTCCGGCAATTTAGAAATAAAATCATGACATTGGGCAGCTTTAGCAGCTTTTATCACCTGAGCTTCTGTTGCATTCTGATTTCCCATACGGATATTGTCCAAAATACTTTGCTTAAACAGGAAAATATCCTGGAATACAAAACTAACATGACGCAACAGATCATCTTGTGCTATATCTCGGATGTCCACATCACCAATTTTTATACAACCATCAGTTACATCCCAAAATCGTGAAATCAGATTTGCAATGGTACTCTTACCACTACCAGAAGGTCCAACAATAGCAGTAATTTCACCTTTTCTTGCCGTAAAAGAAACTTGATCAATCGCTATTTCACTTTCTTTTCCTGTATAGGAAAAACGAACCTTCTCAAATATCACATCATCATTACCAGGTTTTTTAGGATGAATGGATTCTGGCATTTCTGGGATGTGCAAAATTTCATCCATACGTGCTACATTTCCGTTAATTTGCATAAAAGATTGAGAAATATACATAATTTTATTTAAAATTCCAGCAATTGCAGGAACAAATATTAAATAAAATATAAAAGTTATGGTAAAATTCTTATAATCTGTGCTATATGTGCCAATGAAAATACCAAAAGGAACCAAAAGCAAATAAATATTGTTTATAATAGTAGTAAAAGCAGGCATACAGTTCTGCCAACCAAGAGAGTATTTTAACACCCATTCGGTATAATCATGAATAGCATCCTTCAATCGTTTAAATGAAGATGCAGTCTGATTAAACGCCTTCACTACTGACATACCACGAACATACTCTACCGATGCGTTATTCATTTCTTCCAACGCAGTTTGATAGTTTCTCATATTTTCTTTCATATCTTTACTTCCAAATCCAATAAACTCAGCAACAAAAGCAAGAATAATACCGACCATTGAAACCAAACCAAACCGCCAATCTACAGTAAGTAATAAAATGACCATGACAATAGGGGCGGTAACAGAAGCAACAAAATCAGGAAATTGATGTGCAATAAATCCTTCTATACTCTCAATATTTTCATCCATGATTTTACGCAGCCTCCCACTGCCGATTGTTAAATGGTAACCTAAAGGTAACTTGGTAATATGATCTGCAAACAGAAGCTTTAATTCATAAAGCGTTCCAAATGCTGCTAAGTGGGAACTGAAAATAGCCAAAAAATAGAACAAGATATTCGCAACAACCCCTCCCAGCGCCATCCAACCATAGCTCATTACAGCACCAATATCCAATTGACTTAGCTCTGGATAAACCTGGATGATAGAACGGATAATAAAATATACCGCAATATATGGTATATATGATGCAATCGCAGCCAAAGAAGAAAGAATAGCAGAAAGAAAAATTAGTCCCTTCTTATTTGATGCCAGTTCCATGCATCGTGCCAAACCTGTTTTGGACTTCATTTGCTTTGGTTTTGCATTCAACATAGTACAAATCCTCCTCAAAATTAAAATACATAATTAGGTTAGCTTTTTCTAACCTTTATTATGTATTTTAATTATATTATCTGCTTTCTTCTACTCCATAACTTTTCTAGTTACTCAAAAATAGCCCGAAATTTTTATTATTCTATTGAAATAAAAGAAAGTGTTATATTATATAATTCCCGCTTTTTTAAAATGTTTCTTAAATAATATCTTTGTAAGTAACGAGCCAAGCATACCCGCAATAAAAGTTACTGCTATAATTGCAATTAACATGGGACCACTTATAAAACCATATAACTGCTCCATAAAAGCAGAATCAACTCCATTAGAAGAAGTCATACTATCAATATAATTTGTCATCATAATCACTGGCCAAAAAGTTCCCAAAGCAAAACAGCTCATATAAACAACGTATCCTATGGCGTTACTCCAAAAATTTTTATAACTACCCATACGGGAAATAAACTCAGCCAATAATGCGCCAATAATAAAACCAAATGCACATGGCCACCCCGCACCAATTAGAAATTCAATGACACCAATGACAACTCCACTTAATAAAATACTTCCGATTTTTGGTACCTTAACACGCATTAACATATAAATAATTCCACCCGGAATAGCTGCGATTGCAGGCCCAAATGCATACGTAACAACAGTTACTGCGCAAGCAAAAATACACACCATTACCACAACAAAAAATAGAGCTGTAAAAATACCCAGTGTTATAAAGTCTTTTGCTTTCATTTTGTCGGAATTCCCGACTGTTCTTTTTTGGTTACTCATAATTACAGATTCCTTTCCTTTATTGATTACTGTGATAAAGTTGTAGCGTCAGCATCCATTCGGATAATACGATTACATATCTTCATCAACAGTTCATTATCATGAGAAATTACCAAAATTGCTTTTCCCATTTTAGATAATGTACGCAAAATTTTCGCTACACTATCCATATTTTTATAGTCTAAACCACTTGTAGGCTCATCAAAAATAATAACCTCGGTATCCATCAATACCGCCACACCAATAGCAACACGTTGTTTTTGTCCTCCTGATAACGCCATCGGATGACATTCTTTATATGAAAATAGATTTAGTTTTTTTAAAATATCATTAATTTTTTCTGTTCCATAATATTTCTTGCCTGCATTCGCCATTACCATTTCTTGATAAACACTATTGGTAAAAAGCTGGTAATCCGGATCTTGCATCACCATATATGCAGATCGTGTTCGTTTTTTCCATGAAACATTTTTACCCATAAAAAGAATTTCACCAGAGATTTCCTTTTGCAAACCACATAAAGTTCTTGCTAAAGTTGTCTTGCCACAGCCATTTTTCCCAATAATCCCAACGATCTCTCCTGGATACACAGAAAAGTTAATCTTTGAAGTAACTGGATGTTTGTCATAACCAACCACAAGATTCTTCATTTGTACCACAGCTACATCATCTCGTTTGGGATCCCCCACAGAAAGCGTAAGTTGAGTAGGTGTAAAACTCCTTAGTCCCAGGCTCTCATATACATCAGAACGAATCTTCTTAAATGCATCTACTGTCCATTCTCCTTTTATTCGTCCCTGCTCCATTACAATAATACGATCAACAATTTCTCTTAAAAAATACAATCTATGTTCCGATATAAGAATTGTTTTACCTTGTGACTTGATCAATAGAAGCAGTCTTTGCAATTCCTTAATTGCATCTGGATCAAGATTTGATGATGGCTCATCCAAAACAAATATATCCGGATTTGGTGCATAAACACTGGCAAATGCAATGGTTTGCTTTTGTCCACCAGACAAATCAAATATGTTCCGATTGACCAACTTTTCAATATGTAACTCTGAAATTGTTTTCTGATAACGATCTTGCATTTGTTTATATGGCACACCTTTATTCTCCATACCAAATACAATCTCACTATCTGTATTCAAACTGAAAAACTGACTTCTAGGATTTTGAAAAACCGAACCAATCTTTTCTGACAAATCATGTGGTTGTATTGATTCAGTATCAATCCCTTCAATACAAACACGACCTGTCATATTCCCCTCATAAAAATGCGGAATGAGCGTGTTCACTAATCTTGTTACACAAGTCTTTCCACATCCAGATTCTCCGGTAAGAAGTACACATTCTCCCTTATTTATATGAATTGTAACATCATGCAGACTTTCTTCTTCTGCAGCAGAATACCGAAACGATACATTATCTATATCAATCACTTTTAAACTCTCCCATAAATTTTATATTTGTAATAAAACAATAAAATGAATAATGTAACAAAAATACTCAAAACCAAAACATCGCTTTTATGTATCTTAAAAATCACAAATGATGATCTTTTTTCCGGATTATCAAGTCCCCTTGTTATAGCAGAAGCAGAAAGTTCTTCTGAAATGGAGGCAGACCGCATGATAATTGGAACAAACATCGCTTCTAATAATATGAATGGTCTGGTCAATATATTTCTTAACGAAAAAGTAATCCCTCTAAGCTTCATTGCATCATAGATATTACGCATTTCTTCACCGAATGTCGGAAAAAAACGCAATGTCATAGCAAATGTAATAACAATGCTTCGAGGTATTCTAAGTGAATACATGGCCGCAATCATTTCATTCACCTTAGTCGTTGCAATAAATGTAGAAGCAAAAAGTACAATTGGAATCATTACTCGGATAAACAAAGTAAAAATTGACACAATACTATATATAGATTGTGGTGCATAACTGCATACTTCTTGGATTAGCACAATAACTATATAAAATATAGCGTATTTGCATACCCGTTTCTTTTGTCCCATCAACAAGACCAGTAGACAAATTGCTATAAAACATATACTACCAAGCACAAAATCTTTTAATCCAAATACCATAAAATTAATCATGACAAAAAGAATCAACTTCATACGTGTATCTATAACGAACATCCTACCGCCTCTTACTAAAATAAAATATGCCATTAAAGTTAGAAATAACTAACTTCAATGGCATATTTTACATCATATTCAATTTCTTTTCTGCTCCATTCATTTAAAAAACGAACGAAAATAACCCATTCATTCTATTTATTTTTGCTTTTTCCTATAATCTTTAGGAAGCTCATCATAAACAGATTGAAATGCTTTTGCAAATTTACTGGCATTACTATATCCCAATTCAGCCGCAATTTCTCCTATTTTCCGTTTTCCTTCTAATAAATACTGCGCAGCTAGATTCATTTTATATTTTTTCAAATATGCATAAGGTGTATCTCCATATATCTGCGCAAAAATTGAATGAAATAGTGAGAGATTTATATGTTCCTCCTTTGTTAATTTATTTAAAGAAGGTCTTTCGTCCAAATGAGATACCAAATAATCATGTATTCTTTTCGTCGCTTGAATCTGTCCTTTGTCAAAATACTTAAAATCACATCCATTATTCAGCGTCAATTGATCCATATGATAGAGTAATTCTATAGCTTTTATTTTAAAATATCCTATCTGCTCTATTCCATTAGCAGCGTACAATTCAGAAAACAACTGCTGCAATTTTGACGGCGTATTGCTAACATACCAACCTTTCTCCAAGTCTAAAGTTGTCCCGATTTTTTCTAAATGAATGGGTACCATTCCCATCATCCAATGCATACCAGGATCTAAAGCCTGTTTATCAATAACTAAAGACACGCCACTATATTTTTGCAATGAAAACGAAAAAGAAATAGGCAAATATTTTGTTCCATTTACACTAAAATACCCCTCTGGCAAATATGCCATTGTATGATTTGCAAATTCGCATTCATACCTTCCAAACCTGCAATGGCTAATCGCAATAATATCAGAATTAAATTTTTGAGATTCAAACACTTCCGTTGTATTAAATTCAAGAAAACTAATTTGTACCCCGGCAAATAAATTATAATTTGTTACAGTTCCTTTACCTTCACACCCATAATCCACTATATTATAATTTTCCTTCTGCTCAATTACTTTCGCCTGGGCACCATACCATTCTTGTTTAAACATGATCCATCCCCCCTTTTTATATAGGTTCGTTTTGACTAGCAATAAACTCTAGTCCTATTTTTGCTATTTGTTAACTTTTCTGTCCTTGCATGTATTCAATCAGTATTTTGCTAATCTGATTAGGGTATTGACTCAAAACCTCTGCATGCCCCATTCCTGAAAATTCTTTAGAAAAAAATTGCCCTTTAACTCTTTTTCTCAAAATTTCTTTTGACTGAATTGCAAACACCTCTGCCTCACCATATAAGAATACTACTGGACAGACAAGTTTTTTTTAAAATATTATATTTATAACACTCATAAGCGGATTGATATAAAGTTTTTAAACCAATCTTGTCATTCATCATTTTTGAAAGTATCTTAATCTCATCTTTATTCTCATACCCCAACTGTTTTTTAACATATGAATTCATATATTTCTTCGATAAAATCCTTTTAAATTGCAATGTCATTACAAAGGCAGATATTTTACACTTCCACCCCATATTTACAAATTGTGCACCATCTAATACCAACATACTTACATGAATTATTTGTCTATCACACAGCTCTGTAACAATAGTGGCACCAAATGAAATTCCATATGCCAAATCAACACTGTCAACCTTCTTCTTCCTAAGGACTGCTTCAATGCCTGAAACAATATTCATAATAGCAATTTTGGCCTTTTTATCCTCTTCATTGCGATGTCCAGGAAGCTCTGGAATAATCATAAAATATTTATCCTTTAGTTTTTCTATAATGTTCTCAAAACATTTTTTCCAATAAAACCCCATTCCATGTACAAGAATTATTTTTGGATTCCTTTTATTACCAATAAAATGACAATTATATGTATCCTTCCTCATAAATTTCCGCTCCTATTTCGTTTTTAAAAATCTCGTCATTACAGTACACTTGTATTTTGCTTGCAGCAATAATAGATTTCATTTCATGGAAAGCAACTATATCCGGTGCATAATATATTCCAGGTTTCATTTTTTTATTTATTATTGATTCAATTACAGAACACAAAACAACTGCACTAATATCACTGCTATTTTGGGCTTTTAATACAATATTCTTTTTCTTTTTTTCTTCTTGCACATATCCGATCACTGTGATATTTATTTCACAATTTCTCTTTATGCCGATTTCTTTACTAACAATCTGACGAATTTGTTGAGCACATTGCTTAAGTACTTCTATTTCCTTTGAATCCATATATGACCAAACTGCTTTTTGCATAATATGCATAATTTCATCACTTAACACAGGAGCATACCATATTGCCGATTCAGGTTTATATTTTTTTGCTATTCTATCAATCTCTGCTGTATAATATTTTTGCGTCATGAATTCATTATTTTCATAGTCTCTTATTTCCACATAATTTTTATCCCGTTTTTTCGAACCTTTGTAGTAATAACAACCTGATTCACCAAATCCTTTTATTCCACTCAGAATAAAATCCACTACCCCATATAAACTGGGTACTTGATTATCAATATGGATCCCATAAATCTCGTTTACTTTGTCCAAAGTTTCACATAAAACACACATTAATATACCTGTCATTCCAGGAAAACAGCCACTCGATAAAACAGCCAGCCCTTTGTCCTTATATTCTATTAATTTTTTCTCCAGACTTTCAGCTCCAAAAGGATCAATATACACAACACCTGCCTCTAATGTAGCCTTCGCTATAGTTTCACTAGTTAAAAATGAAGCTCCAGCACAATTAACTACAATATCACATTCCTCAATAAACTTTTGTAATTCCTGTTTTTTTTCTACATCCACCTGAAAATATTTTACCTGATCTATCATTTTACTTGGAGATTTCTGGTGATATGTGGCTTTTATAGTAAATTTCTTATGCAGCAGTTCAACTACACGTTTGCCAATTTCTCCAGTACTACCTAAAATTCCAATATTATCCATTTTTTATCCTCTCTATTATTGAAGGGCATATTAACAAGAATACCTTGATATTCCTACAATATGCCCACAAATTTACTTACTAAAATCTAAAATTTTCTTTGCATTATATTCAATATACGGATGATTCATACAAGAAATATGATCCCCCTTCATCGTTCCAAAATGGAAATCATTTTTCGCATAGGGTTCCCACGTTTCCTGATCTTCTGAAAACAGGCTAGGAAAGAAATTGGCAATCGCATCCTCACAATTAAATACCCTTAGTTTCCCTGAATACAATGGGGGTTCATAAAAAGAGACACATCTAAAATTCTGTGCAAAAACTCGAAATAATACATTCAACATTTTTCTTTGATGTTCCATTAATTGTCCATTCGGTCTTTCTATTGTGGCATACAAATCATTCATTCTTTCTGTTGCACTCATATCGGCTAAACGGGTAAACTCCTCACCAGCCTCCGCAAATTCTCCTTTTAAGCTACATAAATCTTTAACTGTAATCTGACCTTCATGATTAAAAATCAAAAATTCAATTATTCTCTGTAATGTACTATTATCTACTTTATGTCCTGCTTTCTGTATATTGGCATCTATTAAACGAGCAAAAGTGCGCTCTAATAGCAATTCATTATATAAGCTTGTCTGAACTGCATGATAAAAAATTTCTTGAGGTAATTCTGCAAGTACAGTTTCTTTCTTTTTATGTGGAATGCTCGTACTCAACAAAGTAACACTAGAAACGTTTTTGTCATGTTTTTGCAAATATTGTGCAGTTTCCAGTGCAATCAATCCACCGACACAATGACCAATTAATACATATTCAGAATATCCTAGCTCCGCTAATATCTTGCCATATTTATCCCCTAGAACTTTGAATATTTTTTCCGTTGGAATTGCTAAATACTCAGCTTCATCTCCAAAAGTAAATCCATAAACTGCATCACCTTCACCGCTTCTTTCATTGATATAAGCTATCAATGAATGATAAGGTGTGAGCGTTCCTGTTCCTGCATGAAACACCACAGTCACTTTATTTCTGTTTTGCAATGGTTCTTTTATAACAACCAATGACTTGTCTTTCTCCACATTATTTCTGTTTTCCGTTAAACTTTTAGCAATACCGCGTATTGTTGGCATTTTCATCATTTCTTTTAATAAATCATCCCATTGCCATGTCCTAGCTTCTATTATTTTTTCTCTCATTTTTGCAATTACTTGTGCTATTAAAAGTGAATCTCCTCCAACTAAGTAGAAATTATCATTTCTGCCAATCTGATCGACATTTAATTCTTTACACCAAATTTTTGCTATTTCTTTCTCCAACCCTGTTTGTGGTAGATCAGCACCACCCATGTTGCTTTCGTCACTTGCCTGGTCAGAAAACCATTCTGCAATTTTCTTTCTATCAATTTTTCCATTCGATGTTTGAGGCAGTTCTGGAACAAATAAAACTTGAGATGGCACCATATATTCTGGCAATTTTTGTTCTAATTTATCCAACAATCTCTCTTTTTTAATCCTTGCATATGCTTCTTTAAACCGAATCACATATACTGTCTGACCTGCCATTTCTAAAATATCGCCTTTTTGGGGAAACTCATAGATAATTTCTGCATTGTTCTGTTCAAATATATCTTCCCATTGTTTTCTGGTAAAGAAGGTTTGATTATTCTCCTCTCTTTCATCTGTAAATCCGGTTAATCCATCTTTAAATTCCATAGACGTTAATAAAGTATAGGATTCCCTTGTTTCCTCCAGTATTATCATTCTTCCGTTTGGTTTTAATAATTTTTTCAAGTTTTCAAAGACATCATGTATGTTTTTTGCATTATGCAATACATTTGCAGCTAAAATGATATCAAAGGAAAATGCCTTATACTTTTGTTCTATTACATCAACATTAATATCAAAAATCCCATACTTTACCCATTCATACTGACCAAACTTTTCTTTTGCATGATTCAAAAAGAATGTTGATAAATCAGTAAAATAGTATTCAGCACCTGTACCATCAAGCGCTGGAATGACATCCACCGATGTACCTCCAACACCCGCTCCAACTTCCAGCACTTTAATCGAATTCTCTATCTTATATTTAGCCAAATAAGATATTTCTGCTTTTGCTAATCCGTTCATAATCTTATTGATAATATTATCGTGATAGGCTGCCATAGCTACATCCATTTCACCTTTAGGAAATAACAAATTTAACGGATCTTCCTTTCCTGCCATTAGTTCTGGAAGCATACTGCTGGATGTTTTTAAATAATCCAGCAGTTTTTTGCTGTAATGAAGTTTATCTTCTACCGCATACATCGTCTTCCATAAATCTGTATCTGAATACGCTATTGCTACTATGCTATTAACTTTATATCCCCCGTTTTCACTATGAATTATAATATTTTCTTTGCATAAAACATTCAACCATCTACTCATTAATTTGTGTAATTTTTCAGGAACATTTAATTGATTAATAATTTCTTTGAAACTATATTCTCTTGATTCTTCATGAAAGATTCCTTTGTTATACAGAGTCAAAAAGATATCCGATAACACAACTTTGTTAGCCGTTTCAATCCAAAGTGGCAGCAGATTTCTATCAATCTCTTGTGTAAGTTCACTTTCACATTTATCAATATTTTTTAACTCATCTTCTCTTATATATATGTCATGAAACATTTCTTTTTTCTTTGGAACAATGACAGTTGCAATGTACATATCTTCTTGGGCATTACCTAAAACAACGGAAACAACCTCCTGGATATCTTGATCATCGCTTAAAATAGAATCTATCTCGGATAACTCTATTCTATGCCCTCTTATTTTTACCTGATTATCGGATCTACCCAAAAATTCGATCATACCATTTTCATCATATTTTCCAACATCGCCGGTTTTATATATTCTTTCTTTGGTCTTTAAGTATAAGAATTTCTCTCTTGTAAGCTTTTCATCCTTAAAATATCCAACAGCAAGACCTTCTCCTGCGATATACAAATCTCCTGGTACACCATCTGGGCAATTCTGTAGCCCTGCATTAAGAATATAAAATTTTTGGTTACTTAATGGATATCCATATGGAATGCTGTTCTTTTTTTCATATCCAATTGGAACTTCATAGTAAATGGACCATATGGCAGCTTCAGTTGCTCCACCCAAACTGATAACTCTTACACCTGGGATCTTTTGGTAAATACTTTCTGGTAAATCAACTGGTATCCAATCTCCAGACATCAATACGACTTTTAACCCGCATATAATTTCTGAATCCAAACCATCCATGTATGTAACCAACATTTTCATTTGAGCAGGCACGGAGTTCCACACGGTTACTTTGTGAATGATGAGTAGATCTAAAATATGTTTGGGATTTTTTTTCAATTTATCATCAGGAAGTACCAATGTACCCCCAACTGCAAATGAACCAAAAATATCATATACAGACAAATCAAATGCCAAATTTGCCAATCCCAAAAATACATCATTCTTATTTATTCCAAATTTAGAATTAATATCGAATATTGTATTTATAGCAGCCTTATGTGTGACGACTACGCCTTTAGGCTGTCCTGTAGTGCCAGATGTATAAATAATATATGCTGGCTCGTCATTACGTTGGTTCGTAGTTACGATTTCCTTATAACTATCTTTTTTATTTAATTCTAATATATTTATAATATTTAAATCATCATTATATATGATTTCTTCGTTTTTTTCTGTAAAAATATATTTTACACCAGAATCTTCTATTATAGCGCTTCTTCTCTGAGCTGGCTGCATCGGATCAATCGGTAAATATACACCTCCCACCATTAAAGTACCCAATACACTTGCAATTTGCCATACGCCCTTAGACAGCATAATTGCAACAAGCGAGCCTGGAGTTAAGCCTCTGTTTAAAAGTTCTTCTTTCACAGTTGCCACATACTGTGCCAACGCATGATAGGTATATTCTCCTTCTTTTGTTATCAACGCAGTTTTATTTGGATATAATTTTAAACTGTTAACAAACCCATCTGTAAGCAATGCATCTGGATATTTATAAGCCACATTGTTCACTTTATTTCGGATGTGATTTGTACTTACTGGCAAATCAACAGGATCATACCTATCTAAAATATCGTACTCTTCTTTACTAAACCGATCCAAGATTCTACAAAATGCTTGGAACATCTGTTTAATTACAGAGTGATTGAATATACCTGCCCTATAGTCCCAATTTACTGTAATGCCATCATTTTCTTCTGCAATTTGACAATCTATCCAAACTTGGGGCGTTTGACTAATTTTATACGAAATGTGACTTCTTGATAAAAAAGAATCATCAGAATTTGTCACACCCAATGTACTTGTATATACAACTGGGATGATAATATTTTCTTTTTTACTTCGTCCCAAATCTCTCAACACCTCAATACCTGACACTGAACTATGCTGTAGATCTTCCCACAAATCCATTTGTATCTTCATAATTCTGTCTTTAAAACATTTTGGTTCGCTATAGTCCAATGACAAGACACTTACATCCGTGAAATCTCCTACTACCTTTTCAATATCTGGAATTGATTTATCCCGATTTAACATGGTTAAATTAATGCAAAATTTTGAGTTTTTAGACCATCGATTTATTATTTCACTAAAAGCAGCAAGAATAAGTGTAGACGGTGTCACTTTCATTTGCTGTGCAAATCTGGTAATGCTTTCTTTTCCATGGAGATGAATAAAGTATTTTACTTGCTCAAAAGCTACTTTTTCTGATATCTCCTCTGAAAAATCAACTATTAATTCAGGAGCTGCACCCATATCAACAATTTTTTTACTCCAATATTGTTCATCCTTTTTACGCTTTTCTGACTTTTGATGCTCCAACTTTTTATTGTGAATCACAATATCCCTATATAATGTAGCTACTACAGGTTCTACTGGCTCTCCATGATAGTAACGATCCAAATCATCCAAAATCAGATTTGCACTCATAAAATCCGTGATTAACATATCTAAAGAGAAATGAATTACACTCTTTCCGTTTCGTACAGATAAAACAATATCACATAGTGGCCAAGTTCCTAATTCATACTGTTTTTCAGCATATATACTGCGAATGAATTCTTCTTCCTTTAACAGTGTAATATCATCACACGCTCTTAAATCATAATATGGAATATTCACATATGGAACATACGCCTGTACTTTTTGATAGCCTTCAGGATAAACAATTACTCGTAACATGTCATGTTTGAATATAACTTTATTCCAAGCTTCTTCTAATTTCTTATGATCCAATTCTTCTTCATAAGTTATTTCTATATAACCATGACAAGTGACATTGCCCAAATTATATGCTCTATTTCGTCCCACTACATATGAATTTTGGATATTGGTCAATGGAAATTCTTCATATCTATCTTCTGGATGTTGTTCAAACTGTACTTTCTCTTCATTTAATTGAAAATACTGTATCATTGCCCGTTTCTGTTCTTTTAATTTCGATAAGATTTGTTGATTCATAACACTTTTAGGTGCTTGATAACGGATTTTTCCATCTTCTATCCATATTCTAATTCCTTTTCTTGATAAATTTTCCAATAATTTTTTTGTATTCTCCATTAATTTCTCCTCATGATTTTAAATATTTACTGGCAATTTCATTAATCATATCTAATACCTTTATTAGTTCTGACTTTATAAAAAAATGATTCCCATCAAAAACTTTCATAGTAAAGAGATCTGAATAGTCTTTCCATTGTCTCATGTCTTCTTCATTCGCTTCTACATCATGTTTCCCGCAAAAAGCGGTAATTGGACAGTTCACTTTCTTTTTACTTACATCATAATATTCTTCATCCATGGTAAAATCAGTCTTTAATAATGGTAAAAATAGTTTCATTATTTCTTTATTTTGTAGAACTTCCACAGGCGTTCCTTCAAATCTATATAACTCCTTTAAAAAAGCTTCATCTGGCAAATGACCTATCGGTTTAGGTTCTGGTATATGTGGAGCTCTACTACCAGAAACTATTAGTTCAACACTCCCCATCGCTTTCAACGCCATCGCCTTCTCTAATTCATACGCCACTTTCGCTCCCATGCTATGTCCAAAAAGAATATATGGTTTTTGGACCACTACATCCATTTCCTCTAGCAAATCAGGAATCATATCATGAATGGATTCGTATGGTGTATCCACAATACGATTCTCCCTTCCTGGCAATTGAACCGCATATAACCCAACTTTAGAATTTAGTCTTTTTTTCCAAGCATAGTATGCAGACGCACCTCCTCCAGCATAAGGAATACAAAGCAGATTCACTTCTTCTCGTTCTTTTGCCATCGATATTTTTTCAATCAATTTTTCCAATGGTCTCCTCCTATATTGCCCCTTCATCTAAAAGTGAACTTTCTACTAATCTTTGTTCAATTTCTGTACTTAATGTTTTTATTGTAGAATTCAAAAATAGATCTTTCATTTCTAATTTTACATTGGGATAATTTTTATTGATCCGACTGACTACCTCTACAGCACGTAAACTATCTCCTCCACATTGAAAGAAATCATCGTTTCGCAAAAATTTATTTTTATATTTAAGGACTTCTTTCCATATTTGTCCAATGGATTTTTCCAACTCAGTGAATAAAAATTCTTCCTCTAACCTCCCATTTTCACCTTTTTGTACATTCGCCCATAATTGTTTTAAATCAACCTTCCCATTTTCATTCAATGGCATTTCACTCACCACACAAATCGTATCTGGCAAATAATAATCGGGCATTTTTTTCTTCAATGAAGCCATTAATTTCTCCAAATCAATAGAATTCGTTCCCTTGGCACATACAAAAGCGTATATTTTATAATCTTTATAGCCCACTTTAGCTTGCTTCACATATTCAATACTCTGTAAAACATTTTCTATTTCTCCTAGTTCTATCCGGTATCCTCGTTTCTTAATTTGTGTATCTTGTCTGCCTAAAAACCATATACATCCATGGATCAATTTCCCACGATCTCCAGTTTTATAGATGCGTTCCCCCAATTCATTGTTATATAGAAATTTACGTTCAGTTAAATCCTTATGATTTAAATATCCATCTGCAAGTCCTGCTCCAGCTATGTATAGTTCACCTTCCACATATTCAGGACATAATAATAAGTCTTCATTCAAAATATAATATTTTTGGTTCGTCAATGGATAACCATAGGGTATACTGGGCCAATCCACATCTATTTCTTTCGGTTCGTAATAATTAGACCATATAGCGGCTTCCGTTGCCCCACCTAAACAAACTATACGTGCCTGTGGCATAATCAAATGAATTCTACTTGGTAAATCTTTATTAATTTTATCACCACTTAATAAGATCAAACGAACTGTAGCAAATTTTTCTATTTGGACATCATTCATTTCTACATATGTGCATAACATTTCCATGAATGTTGGCACTGAGTTCCATATTGTAATAAAATTCTCATGGATTAGTTCAACCCATTTCCGTGGATTTTTAACATCTTCCTCTCGCGGTACTACTATTGCAGCTCCTGCCTCAAACATGCCAAATACATCATACACAGAAAGATCAAAGGCAATATTAGACAATGCCAAAACTCGATCATTAGAGCCAACAGAATATCTTTTATTTATATCTAGTATGGTATTATTAGCAGCTCGATTTGATATAACTACTCCTTTCGGAATGCCTGTACTACCAGATGTAAAAATAATATAGGCAATTTGATTCTCTCGTACATAATCTACATCTCTATAATTAATCTTCTGAGAAATTTCTTCTACGCATATACATTTTGTATTGAATTGGTTTTCCATTTGATTCAGGAGTCTTCTGCTTGTTATGAGAACATCAATCTCTGCTTCTTTTATGATGGTATGGACTCTCTTTTCTGGGTTATGAATATCAATTGGAATATAGGTTGCCCCTACCATAGTTGCCGCAAGTACACTTTCAACTTGTTTGATACCTTTTTCCAAAAAAATTCCTATTCTTTTACTGTGTAATAATTCAACAGATAATTGTTTTGCTGCATATTTACAATCTCTATAAGAATATTTACTGTTATCATAAATTATGGCTATGTTATCAGGCGATTTCTTGTATGAATTATAAAAATATTCATATAAATTATTTTCTGATAATAGCGTGGTATCTAATTCTGTCTTAGGTACTGTTTCGCTTAAAATCTTAATATGGCTTCGCATAGGTTTTTCCCATAATTCTTTTTGATCCAAAGAACCCAAAAACTGCTGATAACACTCAAACATATGTTGTATCATACATGTATGAAATTTTCCCTTTAAGACATCCCAATTAAAATATAGTTCCCCTTTATATTCACGTACTTGATAGTCTAGCCAAACTTGAGGTGTCTGAGTCAAACCATAGGTATATTTTCCTGGCATACTCAGTGAATCAGCACTTCCCAACATACTTGTAAATACAATCGGAAACGCATTTCCCAAAGGCACTTCATTTTCTTTTGTCCAAATTCTTTGTATCTCCAAGCCATCAAAATAACTATAATTCATATTTTGAACGACTTCGCTTTGCACAGCCTTGCACTTATCTATAAATGTAATTTCTTTTCCGTTTTCTATAGATACCAACACGATATCTGTAAATTCTCCAAGAACAGATTCATACACAGTATCATATAATCCTTTTTTATTCACTGTCACATTGATTGTAAATTTCTTTTCACTACACCATCGGTATAAAACTTCAGAAAAAGCAGTAAGCAAAATACTACTCGGTGTTAAACCATAGGCATTTGCCAGAGATTTAATGTGATTCCATTTTTCTGCTGGCAAAATTTCCATCATCCTAAAAAATTCACCAGTAATATTTTTATTTAATATCGGAAGTTCTGGCTTACCTACAATCGTTCTGATTTTTTCTCTCCAGAATACTTCAGAAACCCTATAATTTTCTGTATCCTTAATCAAACTCAAGCTTTCTACATAATCCCTAAACGGTTTACCAGCATTCACAGTCTCAAATTTGTTTCCATTATATAAATATTCCCATTCATCCAGTAGTAAACATATGCTGCTTCCATCCAATATAAGATTGTCAAAACTGATATGTATGCAAAAATTGTGTTGCATAGATTTTGAAATTCGGATATCAAAAATAGGCCAACGTTCTACATCCAGGACTTGAGTTTCCATCTGCTTTCGTAATTCTAAAAATTTATCTTCCTGAGCGCCAAAATCATAAAATTCCAAACGATACTTAGGAGATTTTTCCAATATATATTGAGACATTGTTTTTTTATCCATTACAATCCGTAATGCCTCGTATTTACCAATCAACAAATTCCAAGTATCTTCTAAAAATTCGATATCTAATTCATCTCTTTCCAATTCAATATAAAAATGTGACGATACTCCATAACTTCCCAAAACGGTCTCTCTTCCTAATAAATATGCTTTTTGTATAGGTGTTAATGGAAAATATTTTTCAGTTACATCATATTTAGGAAGCGATATTTTAAAAAAGTTATTGGGTTGCATCATCTGCAATTCCTGTATCCGTGCCGCCAGCAATGCAATCGTAGGATAATCAAAAATATCCTGAAAATTTATCGTAACAGAAAATGTTTTCCTTATTTTCTGAAGTATTTTTACAGCAAGAATAGAATTTCCTCCCATAGCAAAAAAATTTTCATCTGTACTGGCAATTTCTATATTTAATTCCTGTTCAAATATTTCCTTTATATTCTCTTGTAGATGAACTAGACTTTTCTCCATCTGCGTTTAACTCTCCTTTTAATTTGCTAATATATCTTGCCAATTCTTGAATGTTAGGATGTTTGAATATATCATACGGAGATAGTTTTATACCAAATTGACTTTTTACTTTAGCTGCTATTCGCATAGCAGAAACAGAGTCTGCGCCCATAGCATAAAAATCATCTTTCAAATTTATTTCATTTTCCCAAAAAATCTCTTGACAAATAAGAACCAATTCCTTTTCAAACTTGGAACTCTCCAATTGTATATCCATTTTTTTTGGAACCAAGTATCGCTCTAATTCTTTACGATCTATTTTTCCGTTTCGATTTATCGGCATATTAAACAATCGATATATATGAGTCGGAAGCATATCATTTGGAAGTTGCTTTGCCAACTCATCTCTAATATCCTTTTCTTTGATATTTGCACACTTAGTATAAAAAGCAGCAATCCTTTTTTGTCTTTTCTGAAATATAACTGCCGCACTACCTACTCCCTCAATAGAATTCATAACTTTCTCGATTCCATCTAATTCAATTCTTCTTCCATTGATTTTAACTTGCCGATCTTTTCTTCCCAAAAACAGAATCTCCCCATTTTCAAGATACTTGCCGCAATCCCCAGAATTATAAACTCTGGTATCTTTATATTGCATAAACTTTTCTTGACCATCCTGTCCTACATAACCAGGAGAAACGCCCTCTCCAGCAATATACATTACTCCCTCTTTTCCAATCGGACATAACTGCATATCTTTTCCTAAAATAAAATATTGCGTATTAGGGAAAGGTTTCCCATATGGAATCTTACCCTCTAGAATGTCTGCATAGGATACTTCATGATAAATATTCCATATTGTCGTTTCTGTCGGTCCGCCTACATTAAATACCCTACATTTCTGGTTTATTTCCTTAATTTTTTTAACAGTTGCAACTTGTAAATAATCGCCTCCTTGAATCACTACTTTTAAATTTTTAAGCACCTTTTTTAATTTGTCCTTTTCAACCAAAATAAGCATTTCCAAAAAAGCGGGTACGGAATTCCAGACTGTAACTGCATATTTAGTCATCAAATCAACCCATATGTCCGGATTTTTATAATTCTTCTGATCAGGAATAACAATTGTTCCACCAATATAAGACATACCTAAAATATCAAATATGGACATATCATGGCTATAATTCGTTAAATTAAAAATCACATCATTTGCTGTTATACCAAAAATATTTGAAGACATTTGAATACAATTTATAATTCCCTCTTTTTCTAATTTCACCGTTTTAGGAAAACCCGTTGTACCTGATGTATTTATCAATATCATAATTTCATTTCGTAATGGTTGTATATATTCTGTATCTTCACAATAATCACTAACTGTACTCCCCATTCGGAGAAGTTGCATACCAAATTTCTGTATGCAGTCTAATTCACTTGTCAAATCTGTGATGAGCATCTTTATCCCTATATTCTTGATACAATATTCAATTGCTTCTTTAGGAAGCGCATAATCTAATGGAATAAAGGGAATATTCATGTAAGCTAAAGCTAACTCGCATGCAACTTGTATTGTACTTTTTGGCATATATATCCCTACAATATCACCAGTTTGTAATTTATATTTTTGTATAAATATTTTACCTATATTTTTGCAAAATCTTTCTAATTGTCCATAAGTAATTTTCGTATATTGATCTATAATGACAGGTTTATCCTTATAATCGGAAAAATTCATTCTTAACTTCTCATGGAATGAGCTTCCTTTTTCCTTTTCTATTATTTTATGAGTTCCTTCAATAATCTTCCTATCTGTTTCTATAAGTGGAATATCTGTCATTTCATGCAAAAAGCATTCATTATATCCAATACAATTTAATGTTTCAATAAAGTAATCTGCTATTTTTTCAGGAATCATACGTTCAAACATCTCATCTACATAGCTTAAAGTAAATAGCACTCCTTTTGATGTTTTAGTCATTAGCCCTTCAAGCCATACCTGACTGGTATATGTTTTTGTACATATTTTTCTAAAATGTACATTTTGTTCCGGTTTACTGTTTAATGTACTTGTAAAAACAACAGGAGCAATTATTTCTTCTTTTCTAGTATGCCTTAATAATTTGGTTTGATCCGACCCCATAAAATACATTCCATACTCTCTTATTTCAAATAATTTTTCCTGATTGATTTTTATCTGTTCCATAAGACTGATTTCTTTATCATTATGAAAATCCAATAAAATAAAATTCGAACATAAACCAATCAAATGCTCTATTCCTTTTAGTTCTACTGGCCGCTGCATCACAGGAAGGTTAATAAGAAATTTCTCATTATACGAATATTTCCCTATCACCTTACCAAAAATCGTTAATAATAAAGCAAAAACCGTTACACCATTTTCTTTTGCAATTTCACACAATTTCTTATACTGCTGGTCACTTATTTCTTTAGAAACGATTTTAACCATTGGATTTTTTATTTCTTCAGGAGCTCTTTTTAATGGTAATTGTGGTTTCATATCATACCCATCAAATCTTATACTCAAGGCTTCTTTTGCCTCTTTATATTGTTCTGTTTCTTTTATCTTTAATAAATATTCAGTGTATTCAGGGAATGTTATATGTTCTTCTACTTTTTGACCGTAGTAATATCTTTCAAGTTGTCTTAGTATGATTTGATGGCTCTCTCCATCCGCAATTATCCCATCATGACATAAATGTACAATTGTCTTTATATCGTCCATCCGAACTATTAAGAAACGTATAAGCGGTCCTTTTTTTATATCAAATTCTTTGCTAAACATTTCTTCAGACAATCTCTTAGTTATGACTTTTTTCTCTTTTTCTTCTACATCTCTAAGATCTTTATATTCACACCAGAATTTTGCTTCTTCATTGATATACATTGTATCCTCATTTTCAATTCCTGCTCTAAGCATTTCCTGAGAGAACACCAATTTTCTAATCGCAGCTTCAAGGCGAACTTCATCAATTTCTTCTCCCTCAAAGGCAAAATATGCATGCGACCCGAATCCGCCTAAAATCATTTCTTCTTTTCTGCCGAGCAAATATGCTTTTTGCAGATCAGTCATTTTAAACAAATTCCTGTTCTTTGGTTTCTCACTCTTTTCATTAAGTAAGTTATATAAGTCATTAAGATTACCATTCGAAAATAGTACCCGAATTGGAATTCTTAATCCATATACTTTTTTTATCTCAACTTGCAATCTTCCAAAAAACAAAGAGTCACCACCATATTTTATAAAAGATTCACCCTCATCAATTTCTTCTCTATTTAATAAATACAAAATATTTCTTTTTAAATCTTTTTTATTTATCATATTTATTTTTTTCTCCAATTCCCAATATCATTTAATTTTAAAATATATTTAATATATGTATTGAATATATTTGCAATTTCAACCTCATCCAATACCTCTTTCAAAATCACCCATGTAAAAAATAATCCATCATCTTTCCGATAAACCTGTGCATCTAACCATACTCCTGGTGTTTGGGAAATTATATATACCAACTCTCCAATATTACTTGTAAATTCCGCTGTAACAATTGGCATATTCAAACTAGGTGAAAACACAAATGGTACTGGATATTTTTCGTTAGTTGATTTTTTTATAATGGTTTGAATTGACAATCCATCTAGGCAGCAATGTGACCAATCTTTCCTATAAATCTCATACATTGAATCAAAAAACTTCTTAAAACACATATCCGTTTCAGATTCACATTTAAAAATAATACTCTTTGTAAAATCCCCCACTATATTCAAATTTCTTTGATTCCTTTCAGACAAAAGATAATTAACCAAAATTCTCTTCTTCCCTGTTTCTTGTAAAACCACATAACAAAGAACAATTAAGAGATACACCTCTACTGTAACACCCTGTTTTACTGCTAATTTAACAATTGAATCATATTCTTTATTCTCAATTTCTGATTGAAAGCTTATATAATTATATTGAGATAATTCCTGGATATTCTTTTGCACTTTAAATGGAAATTCTATATAATCATTTCCCATCCGCTCTTGCCAATATCTTTTTGCTTTTAATACCTCATCCTGACAAATGATATTTTTTACTTCTATTTCTTCACCCGACTGATAAAATATACCTTTACCATCTCGTATTTTCATATACATATCCGCTAAGTCTTTTAATATCACTTGAAAACTATGTACATCACAAATTACCAAATCCAATTCAAATCCAATACGACAGATCTTATCTTGAGATTTTATTACATGCAGTTGACACGCGACTTCATTTTCAACATCCAGAATCTGATGAGAAATTTTCTGTCTTATATTCTTTCTTTCAAACTCACCAATATCCCACTCCTTATATGCCTTATAACATTGTATTTGCTTAAAATCACCAATATATAAAATTCCACAATCATCGCAACGTGCCCGCATCATTGGATGAATTTTGAACAACTCTGCCCATGCTGCTTTTAAACTTTTTTCTTCAATATCTTTTTTTGTTTGAAATTCCATGTATACATGGCATGGAACCCCCATATTTTCAGCAGTGTTTTTTCTTTCAATCATATATGCACATTGCAATGGAGTCATTAGTACCATTTTTTCCTCGTTCATGTTACACCTCACAATAAGTCACATAATTTTTTCTTATCTATTTTCCCAACTGCTGTATAAGGAAATTGCTCTACAATTTTCAATGTATCTGGAAGTTTAAACGATGCCAGCCCTTCATCTGTTAAAAATTCCCGCATTTCATCTAATCCAATTTCTTTCCTACAAGTCACATACGCACAAATTCTGTTGCCTAAAATAGAATCTTCAACTCCTACAACTGCACAATCAATAATATTCGGATTTATTTGAATTATTTCTTCAACTTCACTAGGCATAATCTTTTCTCCTGCTCGATTGATTTGCTCACGAACACGTCCCAAAATTTGGATATTTCCACCATGAACTACTCTTGCCTTATCTCCTGTTAAATAAAATCCATCTTCATTAAAATAACCTTGCTGATCTGACAACAAATAGTAGTCCCGAATCGTGTATGGACCCTTCGTTATTAGCTCCCCTATTTCACCCTTTAAAACCTCATTTCCATTCTCATCTACAATTTTGATTTGATCCAATTCACTAATTGGTCTTCCTTGACAAGAAACTCTAATTTCATATGTGTCATCTGGAGAATTCATACAAATTAATCCTTCTGCGGTGCCAAATACTTGTATTAATTTTCCGTTTAATACTGCATCAACTTTTCTTGCTGTCTCCTCTTGCAGCATGGCACCACCAACTAAAATCATTTCTAAGGACGATAAATCATCACAATCATCTATATTTCTATACGCCATACACATTTTAAGGATAGATGGCACAAGCGCCATATATGTTACCTTTTCTTTCTCAATTAAAGAAAAAATTTCAATAGGTGCTGCATCCTGACATATAACAACTGTGCCACCATTCATTAAAGTTCCTAAAAGTCCAGGATTTGCCAAAGCAAAATTATGTGCCATCGGTATAACAGCCAAAAAAATACTTTGATCATTCACTTTACATCTCTGTGAAACTTTTTGTACATTGTATATATAGTCTCCATGGGTTCGGGGAATCAACTTGGGTATTCCTGTAGTACCTCCAGATAATAAAAGCAATGCCACATCATCTGGATTTATTGGATGAATGGAATGTTGCCCTTTCTTACTGATACGCATTCTTACATCAATCGCTTGCGAAAAGAATGCTTTATCTAATTTGCCAAAGCAGATATGATTTTCCTCTATTAGTTTTTCAATATGCTTATTTTTTGTATCATAAATGTACATTTTAGGATGCACAGTTTTTAATATTCCTTCAATCTCTCGAGTCTTTTGTGCTGGCAATATCAAGATCGGAATGACTCCCATCGCAAGAAACGTCAAGATACACACAACGAACTCCGCATGATTCTCCATTTGAACTGCTACTTTATCGCCCTTTGAAAGTCCAATTTTTTCTAATTTTTCCCAACAGTAATCTACCATTTTCCCTAATTCTTCATATGTTATTCTTCGGTTTCCATCCACTAAGGCTGTTTTACTTTCAAATGTTTCTGTCCAGTTTAAAATTTCTTTTGAAAAAACATACTCATTCCATTTTTCTTGTATCAGTTCAATCATGATTTTCTCCTTTTTACCTCATTTACTATCTGATTTATGCTTGATATAAGTTCCTTCTCATTATTGAGAAATGCGTAATGCCCCCCTCTAACCACTATCTTTCTAAACTGCTCTGTATACTGATTCCAGCCTAAAACATTTATTTCTTTTATTTTTGAATCATTTGGATCATACATTGCAATAATTGGACATTTAAATTTTTCTTTTGTAACCAAATAATTTGCATATAATCTAAAATCTTCACGAAGTATAGGGAAATAATATTCAATAAATTCAGGAATATACAAAATTTCTTTTTCAACTAAGTTTTCATTTATTAAATATTCCATAATAACGGCATCATCTGCATCACACATTACTTTTGCTTCTTCTGGTACAATTGCTGGTTGCTGTGAACTTGATACAATTAGAAATATTGGTTCCACCCCATAAACCTTCTTTGCTATCCTTGCAATTTCATAACCTAATATGGCTCCCGTACAATGACCAAAAATGGCATACGGCTTTGTAAGTAATTCTGCATTCTCCGTTATAAAATCCATAGCTAATTTTGATACACTCTCAGGCATATTCTCTTTCCTTCGTGAATCTCTAAATGGCAATAAAATTGGACAAATTAAAATATTTTGTTCAAAATCACTTTGCCATTTTGCAAATAAACTCGCACTTGCTCCGGCATAGGGAATACACAATAACGATATTTCTTTATCATTTATTTCATCACTTCCAATAATCCATTTGTTTTTCATTTTCTAAGCTTATCCTTTCCTGCATAACATTTAAATCAACAACTTTAAAATGCATTGTTTCTTTGGCACAGCTTGCAATAAAAATATTACCTATCCTTTTTGTCATAAACTTACATTGATAGGCCTCGAAATTTGTTAATATCTCAAATTGTGAAAAATCCAGACTATCCAATCTATCATTTAATCCGATTCCCACATATTTCAGGTAACTTTCTTTTAATGTCCAATACCATGTAAATAATTCTTCTGGGTTATGATCATCACAAACTCTTCTAATTTCATTCTGACATAATGACATTTTTAAAATATCTTTAATTTCTTTAATACAATCTGAAATATCAACACCCACAGCATGATTTGAAAACGCACAACAGACAGCTTTTCTACAATTTGCAATATTAAAGTACTTTCTGGATAGAGTAGCAAAATACGGTTTACCGAATCTTGTACACTTCAATTCATCTGATGTAATATTCAGTTTATTAATGATGCAAGCATATTGAAAAAGAGAATACGATAAAGTATATTGAATTTTATCAATCCTATGACGATAACTGTTCACCTGTTTTCTCCTAAACAGTGGCAGATGTGAATAGAAAAAATGATATTGAGCAGCACTCATACTTTCCTCATTGAATTCACATATATAAATTTCACCATTTATTTTCATTCTTTCCTCCAGCAACACAGTTTCCATATCAATACGTACATAAATAAGAAAAAGCATTTTATCCTTATCTTATAAATTTGCTGTTAAAATCCATATGATTTTCATATTCATATCATTCTAACTCACGCCAAAACACATGGGCACGGGTTCAGGAATCCAAGTGTTCCCTTCCAGTCGTTGTACCTTTCCTCATCTTTGTATTCTTATACAAATTAGTTACCTTACATAAATTGTGGAATGATCTGTCAGAAAAGATACTATTTCACATATTTCAATTTTTGTCGCCACTTTCATATAAAACTTCTAATGTACGTCCTAATATATTTTTAAACTTTTTCCTAATAATTGCGGTTTCAACAATAGCAACATTGGTCTATCATCAATGAAGAACTTTTCTCCAATCTTATTTCTAGGTGAATATGAAGCTCTATATATAATCATGAGCACATTCTGCCATAATTTTGGATGAAATGGACACCTCAATATATAAAATCTATAAGCAACCCTTTGTATCATAATTGCAAAAGATTCTAGGCGAGTTACAATAATTTTATAAGATTTTAAACGATAGAGGCACTTCCATATGCTGATTGTATACCTGAAATAACCGATTGCTTATTCCTGAGAACGAACCAATAAATTGTTGTATAACTTCATTCTGGTCCATAGACTCATCTCAGATATATACCCTATTTCTGTTCCAAATTTTCTACAGGCTTGCCATTAAATACGGTCTTCTTCTTAGAAAAAATAATCAAAATAGAATAATTATTTAAATGAATATTAATTTATTTGTTTATCTAAAATGAAATTGCCTGAAAACAGGGTTACATAATTTTTTATGCCGCTTTCGCATACATGTCAATTTATTCTTCGTTATATTTTCTACTTTTACCAAAGATTAGCTTTGACTAACTCTTGGGTAAAAAAATTTCTTTGAAATAGCCCAATATAAGACTTATTGACAAGATTATATGCGCCAACATCATACCTTTTGAAACCCATGAATATCCTATCATAAAAGTCAAACAGATGATTAAACATTCAATCCATAACAAGATTCGCAAACGTTTTTTATAGACCATCCTCTCTATCAAATCAAGTTTTTTATTCCTGCATCCCACTGGTGATAAAGAAAAAATGCAACCCATTGCCACAATCCATAACAAAAATGTAGCAAATGTAGGTACAGATACCTCTCTTAAATATATTCCCACTACACAAACCAAAACTCCTGACACCACAATACATTTCTCTGTTTTTTCTAAATGAATTCCACCAGCATACTGCCGCAAAGGAATAAACGCCAATAAAAACACAATAATTTCCTTTAAACTTCCCAACCATATGCCCAATACAACAATCAACAAATACACAATCACTCTACAAATCAACAGGTTGTATGCATATTCATACAAATTACGCTCTTTCTCATCCAGCATCCCACACCTACATTGAGTGTCAAACAATTGCTTGGCTACTTTCTCAATCATTTAAAATTTCCTCATTTTTTTTGCTTCCTCTGGTTCTTTTGGTTGTCCTAAAATCCACGCACAAGCTGTATTTGCTGTCCGAGCTACCAATACCATGGAAAAATAATTCACTATACGCATAAATTTCATAAAAATCTTAGATTCAACTAACTTTTTCATATAACAAAATATCTCCTTTTTTATTTTCTATCCTAAATTTAATCATTTATTCGCATTTTTACAATCCTATTGGCAAAAATGACATCTAACTTGGAAATTTTTGCTAAAAAAAGCACTTGCAGCTATTGTCTATCACTTCTATCAATTGGAAAAATAATTGAGGCATTAAATTCCAAGTCATCTATATCAATCTTTAATTTTCCACCATAGGACTGTACGATCTTTTCCACAATATGAATCCCTATCCCATGTTCATCCTTACTATATTTACTTGTAATAAATCCTTTCCTTCCTAAAACCGGTGATGTCAGAAAATTATTACGCATTTCCCAAACCATAAAATGTCCTTCATTTGCCATAAACATTTTAATTTTTACAAATCCGTCTTCTGACAATTTTGACGAAGCTTCAATTGCATTATCAATCAAATTTCCAACAATAGAAATCAAATCCATATCATCAATATGATCTACATATAAATCCTGTGAAAGATTGATATGATACTTTATTCCCAACTCATCGGCCTTTATTTGTCTTTCATGTAAAATGGCATTTAAAATTTTATTGCTGCAATAATTTACATACGAAGTGCTTTTTATTTTGATGTCCAATTTTTCAAAGATTTGCAGTGCATGATTGGTATCTTTCGCTTGAATCAAATCTGCAGCGGTCCGAATATATTTTTTAATATCGTGCAATAAAGTTTTATACTTATTATGAACATGCTCCATCTGCTGATAATATTTATTTTCTGCTGCACTTTTTACATACAATCGTTCCATTTTATTCGCCTTAGCCATCGTTGTTATTAATTTATCAAAAATATAAAACATAAATATATTTACAAATAACAACATAATTACTCCTATTTCCAAAAACAATTTGTTCTTTTCAGGGATATGAATATCTGCATAAAACAAACCAACCAACAAAACCATTGTTGCAACTGGCAGCACAAGAAGATAACAGAATATCCCATTTCTAACCTCATCATATTCTTTCTTTTTATAAATCTGTTCCACACACTTCACAATAATAAAGGTGATCATCTTAGCTGCCAGGAGCAGACATAATCTGCTTAGTTCATTTTCTAAGACTTTCTCTGCATCATGATAGTTGCTCAAACTAAATATAGTCGATATTACAAATTCTGGTACCATTGCAAGCATATAAAAGCAGACCGCGCTACTAATACATTTCAAAATAGATTCTGAGTAACTGATAATTGTATAAATACAGTATATGACTGGAACACTAAATAAATTTGCTAATGTATTGTGAAAGCTATTAACCAATGCTAGGATACCTACTACAAAAAACATCATGATAGGAACATAAAATCCCTTATACCTTTTCCGATTCCCCAATAAAGTCTTCAAAAAGCAATTTAGCATCATTACTTCAAAACAACAGGTCAATAATATTTCTCCCATTTTAAATACGATCACTTCCTCTTATACCTCAATCGTAAAAAATCAGAAAATCTATCATCAAAATTTTTCTGTTTGGATCTTGAGATGTTTAACTCCGTCCTATCTTTTAACATAATCACATTTTTAGTGACACGAATGATATTTGCCATGTTGACAATATAACTGTTATGAGCATATTCAAACCCTTCTCCTGACAATCTGAAATATAACTCTTTAACCGTTTGACGACAAAACAACTTCTCACTCTCTTTACCAGGATAGTAGCAAATTGCAGATCCTCTCTTTATCACTGATATATATAAAATCTGATTGATTGGAATTCTATATACTTGACCATCCTCTGTAATATTTAGATATTGTACATTTTTACGGCCAATCATCTCCTGAATAATATCTGACATCTCTTCCTTTGCCATCTGATTATACAAATCTTTCATAATATATCTATATGGCTGCACTTTAAATGACTCAGGCGTTGGATCTTGATAATTTGTACAGAATACCAAAACAGCTTCTTTATTAACATTCCGAAATGCTTTGGCAGTTTCATTTCCGTCTATTCCTGGCATCTGGATATCTAAAAAGAGTAGATTGTGCATCTGCCCAATATCTGCTAACAACTCCTCTCCAGAAGAATATTCATAAAAAAGTACATCTCTACATAACGTATCATTAGCTGCAATCAAATTTCTAATAGACTTTCTGTAACTAACATCATCATCACAGATTGCCACTTTGAACATAACATCACTCCTCTTAGTTAGTCATGACTAATCAATATACAATAAAAAACCATCCATCAGCCTAAAACAAAACTCTTATTTCAGTTCCTGTTCTAAATCTGAAAAGATGGTATCCTCAAAGAAATCCTGAATTGAAATTTCTAAACCATCGCATAGCGTCTTAATCGTAACAATACCAACATTCTTACTTTTTCCGTACAAAATATTCTTTAATGTTGATGGCGGTATTCCAGATCGCACAGCAGCTTCATTCACTGTAATTCCTTTTCGCATAATTTCTTTATTAATTCTTTCAATGACGGCTTCTTGTATATCCACTACATATCTCCACCTTTATATGAATTTGAATATATTTTATATTAATCGCCCACAAAAGATCGTCATTATAAAGTCTTTTTACTTTAAGCAACCTTTGTATGTTTTACTTTAGTCCATTATGCTTACTTTTATATTCTTCTAAACGACCCAACTGAACCATTTAAAGGAGAAACAAACTGCTCTCAAGTATTATTCATAATAAAAACAATAATTTTAAAAAAAGAAATTAACTTTCTGTTAAATTCTGTTATCTGTAACATAAGGAAGTATCCCCACACAAAACACCAATGCAAAATAAACGAATATACAAATGACTGTCTTCCTACAATCCTTTTTACAAAAACAGATGTCTTTTGGTACAGCTTATACGAATCAATTTATACAAGATACATTTTAAATGTAAAAAATGAAAACATAAAGCTGCTTTACTATAAGGGAAATGAAAAAACAGGACAGTCTTTACTGAAACTGTCAAGCTGGTAAATAAAAATAGAAAGAATACGGCTTTTCCAATCACTTGCATACACTTGTTTCGTTCATTTCATTGCACATGAATGGATTTATTCCCTAACGATTTTTTCCTGGTAAAACGATGCTTTATCTTGAGCCAATTATATATTATGCGAAAACCATCTCTCAGTAAAAAAATACAAAATGAATGATCGTTCATCAATTGAGCCCTATTTTTCATTTTATCTCAATCTTGGATCTAGGTCATACATTTACAAATTAAAATCTCCAGTCTTTTAGACAACTTTCTTCAGATGATTAAATATCATTTAAAATATTGGAGGCTCACTTTAAGTTAGAAACAGAGATAAAAATCAAAAATGGTTTCTTTACATTTGAATCACTTTCTTCCAAAAAATGTTAAACGCTCTGGCAAAATACTATCTTACTTGGATTTTTACACCTGGCAGCTCACTTAGGAAAAAATCTAAAAAATGGATTTTGAAATAAAATTTCTTCTTGATCTCAACCTTTTCACATCATTTTTTATAAACCATGTCATTATGACCTATATAAAAAATTGACATATCAATATTATGAATGAATTTAGACTTTATATTTTTATTTCATAAAAAAACACCCCGTTTGGCTTATGGTACAAACGGCGTGTTTTGATTTTTTTGTTCAAATGTGATGGCATCCAAGCTTTCAAACATATAACCTTTTTCTCGACAAGCATCAATAATTTTTCCCAATGCCTCAGCGTTGTCATGAGAAATGGAATGTAAAAGCAAAATTGCACCTGGATGAATCCGTTGCATCACCGCATCAAATGCATGTGCAGCACCCTGCTGACCATTCACATTCCAGTCTCGATAGGCAAGCGACCAAAATACATGAGTATAGCCAAGTTGATTTGCATGTACAAGCGTTTGTTCTGAAAAAACTCCTTCAGGTGGACGCATATATTTTGATACAGGCATACCCGTCACTTCTTTGACAGAATCGGCTAATTTTTGCAGTTCCTCTTCAAATCGTGCCGCATTTACCATGCATAAATTTGGATGACGCCAGGTGTGATTACCAATCAAATGTCCTTCTTTGATTATTCTTTTTAACAAATCCGGATTTTCTTTCACAAATTGGCCCGTTACAAAAAAAATGGCTGGCGCCTTTTTCTCTTTAAGAGTATCTAGAATTTTCGGCAGATTTCCGTTTTCATAACCGCAGTCAAAAGTTAAAAATAACTGCTTTTTCTTTGAACTGCCAGTGTACAATGCTCCATATTTCTCTGTCAAATTGCGAAAGGTTTCACCTGGATCAGCTGGCTGCTCATTTTTTGCACTTGGAATTCCCCAGCTAAGTGGTGCATTTGAAGATGACGCAGCCCCGATTGATGAGAAAAAAAATGCAAGAAAAAGAAAAAAGGGTAAAGTTTTTCGTAAAACAAACATTGCGAACACCATCCTGAGTCAAGTTTTCAAAATTAGTGTTCACGAATTTTACAGACTTATACATATTGATTTCATTGAAACCAAAAGAAGGTCGCAATCACATACCCTGTTAACACTTTGAAAAAATTTCCAAACCCAATCTGAAGTCTATACACTAAGAATCGTTTCAAATTTTGGAAACAACTTTCCCTAACTCTTTACCATTTTTGTGTCATTTTTGCAAACGAAGCATCTGCAATTTCCTGATGCAGAGAGTTTCCATGCGCATCCATGGTTACAACCGCTAAGAAACCCTCTACATTCAGATCCCACATTGCCTCAGGAATTCCAAATTCTAAATAATTAACGCCCGCTACATTTTTTATCGTATCACTGTAAAATTGTGCACAACCACCGATTGCGTTTAAATATACACCACCATGCTCAGCTAATGCACTTAAAGTATTGGAGCCCATACCACCTTTTCCCATAATTGCACGAATACCATATTTTTTCATAACAGCTCCTTGATATGGCTCTTCACGAATACTCGTGGTTGGTCCAGCCGCCTTGACATGCCAAACCCCATTTGCATCTTTTAGCATCACTGGACCACAATGATATACAATCTGTCCGTTTAAGTTCACATCCACATCATTCTCGTATAAAAATTTATGAATGGCATCACGTCCTGTTAACATTCGACCATTAATCTGTACAACATCACCAACTTTCAGACTGCGAACCTTTTCTTCAGTTAAAGGCGCTTGCAAAGTGATAATATGCTTCGATAGAGAAATAGCTGCTGCAGCATCCATATCCACCTGATTATTATCCTGATCATATACCCATTCCTGAATGTCCATTGTATTCACATCAAGAATTACCGCATGACGACGGTAAGCCCAACAATTATATGCAACTGAAACAAAGAAACTTGCTGGCAAACGATGCATAGCACCGATTTTACAACCTAAAAGAGTCGTTCGTCCGCCAAAACCCATCGGACCAATTTGGTATTCATTGGCAACCTGTAAAATCTCCTGCTCCAATGCAGCCAATTTTTCATCTGGATTTACATCATCTACGAAACGAAACAACTGTTCCTTTGCCAAATCATAGGAAACAGCACGATCTCCGCCAATACCAACGCCAATAAATCCCGGGCTACATCCTTGTCCCTGTGCATCGTAGACCGCATGTAAAATACATTTTTTAATGCCTTCTAAATCGCGACCGGCTCTACCTAATCCCGGAATTTCTGTTGGTAAGCTATATTGGGCATTTTTATTCTCACAACCACCGCCTTTTAAAATTAAGGAAACCTGGATTTCATTTTTTCCCCATTGTTTAAATTTTACAACTGGTAATCCTACACCTAAATTGTTACCAGAATTTTCTCCAGTTAAAGAATCAACTGCATTGGGACGAAGCAAACCAACCTTAGTTGCCTCTTCAACTGCTGCTTGAATTTCAGCTTCCATCTCAAGTTGGTTGACACCGACCGGGCAATATACTTTAAAAGTTGGAAGTCCAGTATCCTGACAGATCGGACCATTATTTTTTTTTGCCTGTTGCAAATTGACCCCAATTGCGTCAAATACCAAAGCAGCACGTGATTCTGATACTTCATTTTGTTTCGCAGCATAAAGCACACGCAATACATCGTCTGGCAAAATGGTAGATGTTTTTTGAATTAACGCAAATACACTTTGTTTAAAGTTCCCCATCAATAATCTCTCCTCTTATCTTAAGTCCTTTATTGTAAAATTTCTTCGCATTTTTTCTCCAGTTCATCTAGTAAAGCCAGCAGTTCATCAATTTCCCGAAGTGCAAATTGTTCTGGATTGACCGCATCCAATTTCTTAACAAAGAATTCCAATCGATCTTTAATTTCATTGACTTGTTCGATTTTTTCTACCTTTTTCATTTTGTACATCCTTTCAAAACCTCTGCCTACACTAGGTAAAACCGTTCCAGCTATTATGCCTATTATAATATAGATCGGATATAAAAACGAGTAGGAACTGCAAAGTAAAATTCTTAACCAAAGACAACTCCAAACAAAATCTGGATACTTTATTGAGATCGAAGATAAAAATCAAAGATAATCTTTTTAGAATCTGAGCTATTTTTCTCAGATAAACCATAAGCCTAACAAAAAAACACTACACCTGACTCTTTTTTCTTGTATTATACATTCCATTCAAGCAAAAGCTTCAAAAAACGAGTTTCAACCAGATTACTTAACAAAAACATTTTTTCTCCTAGCCCCTCTTTCATCTGTTTTACAAATATGTACCGATAAATCCATAAGTTTTGCGCATCATTGATTTTTGCACCAGATGCACATTTGGGTTATCGTGTACTACGGTAATCGAAACCAAACGCAATATGATTTTCGATTGGAATCCATGCATTGACTTTTTTTTGGTTTATCGCCCTCAAACAAACTCGACGTTGATTGCCATTGAGCTGTAAATAGACCTTCGCATAAGTCACTTCACCTTCTTCATGAATAGCCGGAACATAAGCAGTTAAATATCCCAAATGCTTTGCAGGCACATGATATAATCCTCGACCTTTTGTTCCTGCACCAACAACTGTATAAAAGGATAAAGGCAGCCCAGTCTTTTTCCTTGCCTGCACTTCTATCATCCGTTGAACATCCTCCATTCTTTGAAGCTGTGTTGTCACTCCACCACGAACTTCCTTGTTTGCTTCCTGCTCATAGGACATGCAGACAACCTTTTGTTCACTCTGATTATCCATATAATTGATATTCACCTTTTGATAATACCAATTCACATTTGTATTCTGTGAATGATAAGCAATCGGCCATTCTCCCAAATAAATTTCAGCACGATAACCAATGGCAAATGGCGCATTTTTCATTCGGTTTTTATTTAACATTTGAATCAAAAATGGGTTTTCAATTTCCACTCGACTTTTTTCTAAAATATGCTTGGTCATCTCATTTGGTTTGACTTCTTTTGAAGCAATTTTTTTCAAATTATAGGTATTGTCTTTGGAAATATCTACAACATAATCCGGAACTTGTATTTTCTCCTTAGAAAATACCTCTTGCGGCATCCCGAGAAACGAAAAGCTACAAAATATACAAATCCAAAAACGAAAAGCTTTCATGTCAATTCCTCCTTTAAAAAAGACTATAGAAACATGGAAAAAATTTCAGAACATGCATATGATAAAATCTTGGAAAACCATTTATCTTTTGTATCCAATTCTATGCATCACTTAAGGTTTAAGCTTTTTCAAACAGATAAGTATAGGGTTTACGCACAAAGCTGAAATTATCCGAGACCGAATAAAAAAGTTCTTTACAAAAAGCATGTGGAGGAAGAAAATAAGAAAAGATTGAGGAGGATTTGAAACCAATGAATGAAGTACAAAAACGATTTTGGATTTTGGTAATCAGTGTGGTAATCAGTGGAATTGCCCAAGGCATGTTGCTGCCAGTCATTGCCATTATTCTTGAAAATAATCATATTTCTTCTACAATAAACGGACTGCATGCAACTGGTCTTGCCATTGGTGTACTGCTCATTTCACCGTTTCTGGAAAAACCGCTTAGAAAGCTTGGCTACCGCCCAATTTTGATCCTTGGTGGCGGATTGGTTGTTCTTTCATTAATTACTTTTCCGTTTGTTACAAACCTTTGGTTCTGGTTTATTTTACGGATTTTTATTGGCATTGGGGATCACGCACTACATTTTACTGCACAAACATGGATTACATCCACAGTCGAACCGCATGAGCTTGGAAAAAAGATTTCCATCTATGGACTTTCATTTGGTATTGGATTTATGATTGGACCAATGATGACAAATCTCGTTCAATATAATGAAGCCTATCCGTTTTTCGTATCAGGAATTCTATGTTTCATCGCTTGGCTGCTCTTTTTTGGTATTCAAAATGACTATCCAAAAACAGCTAATTTGGACCTAGAATCCAATCAACCAGTATGGAAAAAATACCAATTTATTTTCAAAATGGCTTGGATGGCCATGCTTCCGCCATTAGCTTATGGCATTATTGAATCTTGCATCAGCTCGAATTTCCCTGTTTATGCACTGCGACTTGATTTTTCTTTGGAACAAATTTCTATTATTGTACCTGCCTTTGCGCTAGGGGGAATTTTAACACAGGTCCCTTTGGGCATTTTAAGTGACAAATACGGCGGAAAACAAGTGATCACCTTTTGCTTTGGAATAGGCAGCATAATCTTTTTACTTGCTGGGTTTTCTGAAAGCTCATGGCTCATCCTATTTTTCATGGTACTATTCAGTGGAATGACTGTCGCTTCATTATTTTCACTTGGATTAAAATTCATGAGTGAACGAATCCCAATCCATTTGCTACCAACGGCTAATATTATATTTGGCATCTTTTTTAGCAGCGGATATATTTTGGGACCATCTGTATGCGGAGTTTTGATCGACCGATTCTCCAATGTTAGTCTATTCACTTTTCTTGCAATATACTGCCTAGCTCTATTCTTATTATTCATTTGGCCAATGAAACAAAATCTCGATCAGACCACAAACCAAACAACCCAAAGATAGCAAAGAAGCTTACCTTATCCTCTCAGAACCAAAACCAAAGAAATGCTCCCGAAAATCGTCTGAATATTACGGGTGCGTTTCTTTCTTTTAAAAAGAAATCATATTTTCAAAACACAATACCAGATCTATGACTCATCTGTACATTCTATCTTTACATAAACACTATTTTTCAAAGTGAATTTTGCTTTTGCTCATTCAAAACATCTTTAATAAAAACAGATACAATTCCAAAAATAACAAGCAGCAGTCCTCCATAATGTTCTAGACGTATCTGCTCTCCAACAAAAAACGCAGACAAAAACACACCAAATACTGGAATTAAAAACATAAAAACAGACACTTTTCCTACTGAATGATATTTTAATAAGGTCGTCCAAATCCATAAACTTATAGAAGAAATCAGAACCAAAAGCATAAAATCAAAAAGCGCCAAGACTGTCCAACCAACAAAAAAACGACCATCTAGAATCCAACCAGTTACGAGCAACAACAATCCACCTAAAGTCATTTGTGTACCTGAAACAATTGCTGGAGAAAGAGCCAATACAACTTTTTTGGAATAGGTGTTGCCATATGCGCTGATTAAAACAGAGGCAAACATAGCGATCTCCCCAATTCCAATATGAAACCCTTCAGACAAGCCTTGAAAATGAATTACGACAATTCCAGCCATGCCCAAAAGCACGCCGATCATTTTATTTCTCGTCATTGGCTCATGATACATTTGTGCCGCTAACAACATTTGAAAAATACAAGTTGAACCGACAATAATTGAACCTTGCACTCCAGTTGTATATGCCAAACCAATGTAAAACAAAACATAGCTGAGAAAAGTTTGAAAAATTCCAAGACGAAATAGGCTAGAAATATTTCGAAATGACAACTGAAACGGATTTTTTAACCATTTTCCAATGATTAAAACGAGTACACCCGCCAGAAAAAAACGCTCTCCGGCAAAAGCAATCATTGTACCGATATCATCCGCAGAAATTCCCAACTCCCTATAGCTCAACTTAATCAACGGAAATGCAGCACCCCAAAGCAGTGTTGTCAAAATTGCAAAGAGAAATACACTCATATTTTTTTGAAATAATTTCATTATGATTTCCTCTCTTTATTCGGATTTCTTTTTAAGAAAAATTCCTGCATAATTTTCGGTAAATTTTGATACTTCTTATTTTTAGAAGCATAAAGATATGCATTAAACTCACAGCCCATAAGTACAAGCATCCCAATAATATAAAACCATAAAATTAGCAGAATAATTCCACCCAGACTACCATAAATTCGTGTATAATTCGCATAGGCATCGACATAAGCAGAAAAGCCATAACTGACAATTTGCCATCCAACTGTCGTAAACAATGCACCTGGCACAACATCCTGAAACCGAAGCCGAACATACGGACCAAAATAAAACAAAATTAAAAAGACACAAAACAAAAACATACCCAGCATCAAATAACGAAACTGTTCCAAAAACACAAAAATAAACTCTGCCTGCGGAAATGGCTTGACCAAAAAATCTAAAATTTGTCTGCCAAAAACAAAAACGAACAACGATAAAATCACAATTACAATAAAAGTTAACGTCAACACAATCGCAATCAAATGTTCTTGAAAATACGAACGAGTCTCTTTTACTTCATAGCTAATATTAAAAGCACCAAGCATCGCATAAATTCCACGCGAAGCAAACCAAAGCCCAAAAACCAGACCCAAAGACAAAAAACCGGTGACATTCCGCCCGGCTACCTCTTCCATCAAAGCTTCAATTAAAATAAATACATCCTGCGGCATATATGGCTGAAATGCCAACAGCAGTGCATTAGCTTGAAGCGGAAAAAAATTAATTAATGTCATACTGCAAATTAAAAGCGGGAAAATTGAAAGAAGCAAAAAATATGCAATTTCTGCACCTACACTTGTTATGCGATGTCGAAGCATTTGCCGAACCAAATCCACAAGCATCGGTGGCAATCGACGCAACAAACTTTCTTTCCATCTGTTAAAAATATGCATATTTTTCACTCCTTTTCATCAATCTCTACGCACACTTTCAAATTAAAAACCAGTTATTTACTTCATTCTACTCACCACATCCCATGATCGCAAAACTAGAACTTAACCCCATTTCCTGATTTACAAAGCAATTTATATAGCTATATTGTAAAAATACATTATAGCTGATGTAACTTCCGAATTTTATCTAACGCTTTTTCACAGGCCTCTGACAATATTTTATACACCAAATCAAAATTTCCTGTAAAATACGGATCCGGAATATCTCCCTTATAAGTAGCATTCACAAAATCAAGCAGTCTTCCTTGGTAAAGTGGTCTATCCTCTAGCGATTCTTTCTGAAAGAATGCCAAATCCTTTGTATTTTGGTCATCCATCGTAAAAATATAAGTGAAAATTTGAAAATCAGCAGATTGAAGCTGACGTGCCTTCATATTTTCAAAAGAAATTTGATGTTTCTTCAGAATTTCCTGTGTTCCCTTATGCGGCATCTCTCCGATATGCCAATCTCCTGTACCTGCAGAATCGACAAAAAATTGCTTAGACAACCCGGTCTGATTAACTTTTTCACGAAAAACTGCTTCAGCCATCGGCGAACGGCATATATTCCCCAAACATACAAATAAAACTCGAAGCATATTTTCTCCTCCTTGATTCCATCGTTTTTCCAAACAAAAAAGATAAGCACAAATTGATAGACAGCAATTCTTCCGCTCTTTTTATAGAATAAATCTTTCTATCCAAATAAATAACCTTTCCTTTATTGTATCAAAAGCATTTTATCAATTTGTATATTTATAAACCTCCGATCCATTCCTGAACCTTTAAAATCATAAAAGCAAAGAAACGAGCCATCATCCCCAATGCTCCAGATTTAACCAATAATACTGTTGCTACAATAACTATAATGATAGACAAAAATTTTTTCCCAACCAGATACACAAGCTTTTTCCCATACAACAAATAAATAAGCAGTACCAAAACAGCCAATAAAAGAAACGGCATTGCTTCACCTCTTTCACAATAATTTCACTGGATTCATGAAATAATAAAATTTTGAAGTGAAAATTGACCTACTGTACAAAACCATTCTGTTTCAAGCTGCTTCTTTCATTCTGTCCACTATTTTGAACAATTTGAATAAATAAGATTCTTACCAGTATCCGAACATGAGTAACAGATCCCATGGAGTTTAAAAAATAATTATAAATAATCTTGCACATCCAATGGTTTTCATGATAAGCCGTCCTCGTTCTCAATTGGGATAGATTTTAAATTTTATGGACTTTGTGATATCGCTAGACAGCCATTTTGTTTCTTCGTGATGAATGTATTTGTAAATCTATTCTTTCTGTATTTTCATACGCAGTAGCTATCAAGCAGCCTCAAACGACTGCCTCATGGTCAATTTTAATTCAAAGCATTTCTGCAGACACAACTTTACACACTTTTACAACAATAGAAAAATAATATTGTAATTGCAGCCAATTTATGGACAAATGTATTCTTTATCTCATTTCAAAAATCGTAACATCATACACTAAAGTAATCTGCTTTCAGTAATCTTTCACATCTGCATCTGCTTATTCTTATCATACATCATAACCATATTTTCTACATCTCACCCCACGCTTACGCTAACTTAAATAGATGTGACCTAGAATTTTCGATAGACAAAAAATACTTTAAAATGTATTTTAACATATGTATTATAATTAAATCTAAACTTATAGACATGAATACTTGTATTTAAAGTGAATATATATTTTGGTTGACAAACATAACCAAAGCTATATTTTAAACCAATTCTTTCTTAATTTTACAGTTCAAACCATAAGTTCAGTAAGATTTTTCACCAAGCGAATAAAAAACTTGAGTCTCTTTAAAATTTTTTGATTTTCTTATGCTTTCACTTTACAATAGAAAACAAATGAAATACCAAGGAGGATTTACATCATGTTCAAAGCTTTTACATTAGCCGGATCAGATACAAGCGGAGGTGCCGGTATTCAAGCAGACTTAAAAACTTTTCAGGAACGCGACGTTTATGGGATGTGTGCCATTACAACGATTGTCACAATGGATCCAGATAATGAATGGAATCATCTTATTTTCCCAATTGCAATTGATACCTTGAAACAGCAGATCAAAACCATCTTACAGGGGATTGGTATAGATGCAATGAAAACTGGCATGCTAGCTTCTGAAGAAATTATTACATTGGCTGCCGAAACTATTGAAACTTACCAGATTAAAAATGTTGTAGTCGATCCAGTTATGGTTTGTAAAGGTGCTGACAAACAGACGTTCCCAAAAGTCAATGATGCCATTCGAGATATTTTGCTTCCAAAAGCACTGGTCGTCACACCGAATTTATTTGAAGCGGAACAACTCTCCGGGATGAAAAATGTAGAAACTCTTGATGATATGAAAAAGGCAGCCATAAAAATTCATGCTTTGGGCGTTCCTTATGTATTGATCAAAGGCGGTGGCAAATTGCAAAATACAGATCAAGCACTAGATGTTCTATATGACGGGAAAGATTTTGAAATCTTATCTGCAAAAAAAATTACTGGCGGATTCAATCATGGAGCTGGCTGTACAATTAGTGCGTGCATCACTGCAGAATTGGCAAAAGGAAAAACAGTCAAAGAAGCAATTTATACCGCCAAGAAATTTATTACAGCCGCCATTAAACATTCATTTCCACTCAATTCATATATCGGACCAACCCGTCATTCTGCCTTACGGGTGTTCAAAGAACAATAAATCGGAGGCACATTATGGCACAAAAAACAAAAGCAGCAAACCCTGGAACCATTTATATAACTTTCGGGCTGGTTGCTGCGGTCAGTTTAATCATGAGTACATTTATTGGTACTGGGCTTGCCATATGGTATCCATCACTTGATAAACCAGAACTTACCCTTGCACTCCCATTTACGTTTATGATTCGAATTTTTTTGGCGGTAATGTTTGGCTTTCTTCTATACTACACGTATGGTTGTGCAGAAACAATCCGAGAAAAATGGTATGGTTTTTTTTATAGTTTTCTCGTATTTTTCTTAAATGAATTATTTTATGTTTTATTCTTCAGCCTAAAAAGCCCGCTCTTTTACTTTATTACTGAATGTGTGCTAGCCATTGCAAGCATCGGTCTGTTTATTTTTCTGATACAATATAACCGAAAAGCCATATGGTGTTTTGTTCCATATCTACTTTGGCTATGCTATCAAATCCCATGGACATTCACCTTATGGCAACTGAATGCATAAAGTAAAGCATCATATGATCTGCTGAAGTTTTTCAAATATTTTTGAGGAAATTTTTGGTTTTCCTATGTTCATTTCTTCAAAAAAGCGTTATATTATGAAGTAAATTCTGATTTTGTATGAGAGATTGGGAAGGAGTGCTGAAAATGAAAGAAATCGTTTTTAAAGGTTCTGGTGTTGCCATTGTCACACCGTATGATGAAAACGGGATTAACTATGACGCTTTAAAAAAGTTAATTGATTTTCAAATTGAAAACGGAACCGATGCCATTATTATTGCTGGAACAACTGGGGAATCTGCTACAATGACAGATGAAGAGCATCAGGAAATTATACGTTTTACAGTGGAGTATGTCAATCAACGTGTTCCAGTCATCGCAGGGACTGGTTCAAACGACACCGCATATGCTGTCACTTTATCAAAACATGCTGAGGAAGTAGGCGCAGATGCTTTATTGATTGTCACCCCTTATTATAACAAAGGCTCGCAAAAAGGATTGATTCGCCATTATACACAAATTGCAGATGCGGTAAACATCCCAATCATTTTGTATAATGTACCATCTAGAACTGGTGTCAGCATTAAACCAGAAACCTATTTAGAGCTATCCAAGCACCCTCGAATTGTTGCAACAAAAGAAGCAAGCGGAGATACAAATCTTATGTTAAAAACACAGAATTTATGCAAAGATCATTTGCACTTTTATAGTGGAAATGATGATCAGATCACTGCTGCATTGGGCCTTGGCTCCTTAGGCGTTATTTCTGTTTTAGCAAATGTTGTACCAAAGCACACCCATGATATTTGTCAAAACTTTTTTGATGGTAAAATCAAAGAAAGTATTGATTTACAAATTCAATTAACCGACCTAATTGAAGCCATGTTTTGTGAAGTAAATCCGATTCCTGTAAAGACTGCATTGGGGCTTATGGGATTTGAAGTGGGACATTTGCGAATGCCACTATGTGAAATGGAAGATCAAAATTTAGAGGTATTGAAGAACACTTTAAAAAAATATCATCTCATTGAATAATTTCATAGGGTAAAAAGCAAGTGAGCCTATTTTTGCGCACTTGCTTTTTTGTAAATATCTGAAAATATTCATGACTTTAGTTATGTAGCTTGATTGATTGTTCAATGACAAAAAAATGCAACAATCGAATTTTTATCTAAGTTAGATCAAGTATTTAATTTGGATTAAGATTCTATACAGGAAGGGTAAAATAAATGGAGAACCAATCAGATTGATCTAAATCAGAAAAAAGAGATTATATCGGCAATTGAAAAAATTAACAGCGATTTGAGAAAAGTTTTTGCACAGCAAAATAGAACAACTCCGATGTCAGTCAAGAATACTTAGAACATACAATAAGCAATTTAACCAATACTGCCAAAGTGAAAATTCACAGATGCACATATAGACAAAACATCTGAAATTGAAAAATGAAACTCTTTCTCTGATAACACAAATGATAATGATGCAATAAAAATAATTTTAAAATTTTAAATTATACATCATATTTTAAGCAGGACTTGTTTATTGGAATGAAAACAATGCCATCTTTTATTGAGATCTGTTGACTATATAATATCTTATCACGAAAACATTAAAATCAATCAAAAAGACCTGAAAAAATTCTCCAAATCTTTTTGATTGCTCTAGATATTTTTGTACATCACCCAGCATTTTAAAATAAAAAATTGTATTTCTTATGCTGTTATATACATAAATATTCCATTTTTTCTTCTCTTTCATTTACTGAGATACAAAGCATCGGTTCCATATATTGCAAGTTGTTCTTTGTAATCCTTCCTAAATATTTTGCTGGACAAACATTCTACCCATGTCATCATTTTACTTTTCTTCTAAATCGCTTGATCTATTCTGCTCAAAACTTTGCTTATCTCAATTTTTTCAACTTCAACATGCATACATTATCGGTTCAAACGATTGGATAGCCGGCTAAAGATTTTTCATCCGTTGTAAAAGATCTGAGATATTAAAATGAAAAATCAGCCATTTTTTCATAAGTTATAATTGGTTCAATACATTTCTGTTCTAGCTTTTATAAGACAAACATACTATAGAATCAAATGGGAAAAAGAAACAAACAGAAAATCTTCTATTCGATTTTCTTATCTTTATTCCACCATTCCTCTATGTTGCTTCAATTTGTTGGAATCCGCATGTGGACAAACATGCCCTGGTTTTGTAATCCACATTTCCGCACGCACTGGCAAATATTTTTTCACCCAAGCTGCTTTTTCTTTACTTATCTTTCCTGCCTTTACTTCCTCATCTAATTTCACTGTCATTTCCTTCACAATCAAATCAACCAATTCTTGCTTTTTCACACCTTTTTCCTCAGCAATTTGCAGTATGCATTTTCCTTTTGCCAATTCTTGATGAAAAGCATCCGAATCCATCTTCAGCAATATCAAAAGTTTATCACCGACCATATTCCCCATCATATGCGGGCATTTTCCATGCTGATGTATTGGCTCTTTTCCATTTTCTGGTTGATCTGAGTGGACCGAAAATACCGCTGCCTCTATATTCATCGTTCCAAAAAGCAACCAACAGGCCACTCCAATTGGCAAAAGTTTACACTTTTTTTTCAACAAAACCATCTCCTTTTCAATTTTTATAAGCTTATTTTTCCGTAAATGTAAAAATTTATGTACTAGAAATTACAGCTCCAATTTGCAATAACCCCTAGATCTTGAATGGGAAATATACAATTAGGTTTTAAATGGTGTATAGTTTCTGGACAAATGAAAGAAATTAAAAGAAAAACGAGGTGTTTTATGCAAATTTCCACGCATTTGTCAGAAACCAAAAAAATTTTAAAAACAATGCTTCCCCTTGGAACAAGCTTTGACTTATTAACACGCGATTTACTGTTTGGAAAAACAGAGGCATTTTTCTTTGGTATTGACGGATTTGTCAAAGACGATATCATGTTTTACATATTAAACCGACTGCAAAAGACCGAACTGCCACTGCAAAATATACAAAATTTGTCCGAATGGATACAAGCACAAATCCCGTATATTGAAGTTTCCGAAAACAAAAATATTAACGAAACCATTCAAATGGTGTTAAGTGGTATGTCCGCACTCTTAATCGACGGATTCGATACAGCCATTTTACTTGATACAAGAACATATCCGGTTCGTGGTGTTGGTGAGCCAGATATGGAGAAGGTGGCACGTGGTCCACGAGATGGATTTGTTGAAACGATTGTACTAAATACTGCACTTGTACGACGCAGAATTCGTGATCCAAGACTGACCTTTGAAATGTTTCAAATTGGCTCACAATCTAAAACAGATATTGCCCTTGGCTATATTGGCAATATTGTTGATCAGAAACTGTTAGCACAAATTCGAAATCAATTAAATGCCATTGATGTTCATGCGCTAAATATGGGCGCAAAAAGCTTAGAAGAATTATTGATTCGAAAGGTTTGGTACAATCCACTTCCTCAGGTTCGTTATACTGAACGCCCAGATGTTGCTGCCGCTCATTTGCTGGAGGGGTATATTTTATTATTTATTGACACAACTCCAGAAGTCATTATTTTGCCAACAACCTTTTTTCAATTCACACAAAGTGCTGAGGATTACTACCAAAATCCTGCTGTTGGCAATTACTTGCGTTTTGTACGCTTTGCTGCCATTTTCGCTTCTTTGCTTTTAACGCCAACTTGGCTGATGCTAACTGAAGCTGGAATATCATGGTCACCGTTTTTTACTGTACATGAGAAAATTGCTGTGCCGCTTGTCTTACAAATTATTTTGCTGGAACTGGGACTTGATTTATTTCGGTATGTTTCCTCTCATGCACCCAGCAATTTATCCGGAAGTCTTGGACTCATTGGTGGATTGATTATCGGTGATGTTGCTGTTCAGATCGGATGGATTACACAAGAAGTTATGTTTTATACAGCCATTACTGCACTGACAACCTTTGCAGCAAGCGCACTTGATTTCACCTATGCCATTCGGATTTTTCGCTTTGTGCTAATTGTATGTACTGGATTATTCCATATTTGGGGTTATATTCTTGGTATCATTTATATTGTTTTAACCATTATCACCACGCCAACCATTGGAGGAAAAAAATATACTTGGCCACTTTATCCATTCGATAAATCTGCATTTTTATCCCTTGTTTTTCGGCAAGCGGTACCAAAAATCCAAGACAAAAACTATGGTCAACTGCAAAATCGGTACAACAAGCACTCCAACCACTAAGGTAATCAACTTTCTTAATCAAAAAAATAAAATCACTTTTTATTAGAAAAAAATGTATTTTTTATAATCCAGAAAAATACCATGTAATATTTTTTATAAAAATTATTACAAAATAATAGCAAAATATTGTATCTTCTTATGTATCAATGTTTTTTGAGCAATGATTTTAAAAGTAGGCACGCGTAAACTGTAACAAAATTGATCACTTTCTATTCGTACAATAGCAGAGATATTTTGATGAACATCAACCAAAAAACAACTTACATGGCTAACAATGAGGCTACAAAAAAAACAACGTGTATCACAAAAAGAGATATACGCTGTTTTTTTATATTGTGTTGTGGTTCTATTACATAATCAAACATCGTTTTTAAAAACAGAAATAATCAATTTATCCTCTCTTAATTTTCTGTACTTACAAAGCTACATAAAACAAAGTTTTTTTGATCTTTAATGGTGAAAAACTTGTTAAGAGTACAAAACAATTTATCTACTTGACACCCTTCATTTCTATATAAACAAAGTCAGATGGCTTTAATAAATAATGACATAACTGCTCATTTTATCATTGACAAAGACAGTCAGTACCAACAATAATCTTTTGATTACTTTCGCTTATCCTTTGGCTCAAAGCGAAGACAGGGATAACCAGAAGATTGAAATGCCACAAGTGAAGGCATACTTTTCGATTTGAATCCAAAAGCACGACATCCCTTTGGATTTGCATAGTCCCAAGTAACAAAATAATGCTTACAATGCAGACAGTTTACTTTTCTTCCCAAATGACTCATTCCTCTTTTTCCTTTCATCCCTTTTTCATTTTACCAAATGTCCAAAATGCAACAAATCTGCATTTCTGATCCCAAACATCACCAAGCCAACACAGTTCATTTTCTTAATAATGCTTATCTGTTCACTGCAGCCCATGCAGAATAATACTTGCACACCATTCATAAGAAATAGACAAAGATGCATTACACATAAATTTGGGCATGCCGTTAACTGAGCAGCTTTAGTTGAAGTGACATACTTTGCTGCGATTCGATTTGTACAGTACGCTTCACCCAATATCCATTAGCAAAATAAGCAAAGTGTACATACGTGCACCGTCCACATAATCAAAAAATTTCATGATAAGTTGGAATTAGATGGTTTTTTTATTTGAACCTGTACATATTCACATACCTTTACTTTCCGACTTCCAAGTGATCATTGATGCACCTCATCATCGATTGCATGCGTGTAATTTCTATTGTATCACATGTACAGCCATTACTTCCGACTGAATTATAATTGGCTTGAATCAAGGGGGCAATTTATAAAAAAACAAAATATTTTTATCTTTGTTTATCGATTACACTTGTCTTCATATGCAGATCTTACGCATAAAATTGACTTGTTTTACATCCTTTCTTAAATTGCCACATTACAGTCTATATTAATTTTCTTTTGGCATTATTTTTCTTGTAAAAAATATGGAACGAAAATATCTCTCTATCATTTCATTAGAATAATATCATCCAAAAGTACTCACGCCCAATATGGTATAATTCAACCATATTGTAACATCCTTTGTAAAGAATATCTGTGGTACTTTCTGTATCAACACTCTGTGATGTAGTTTCTTTTTCATTCGATCCAAAGGCTACAATATCCATTTTTATATGCGCATGTTCCTTATTTCAATCCAAACTTTCACATTCAATATACGATCCTTTGCTGCCATTACATCCAGTTGTTTTTTTGCTTGATATTACTTTTTGCAAGGATCGGCTTATCCTTCATACAGACAAAATTTTCATCTGTGATTTTTGTAGGAAATACAATATGAAATGTACTTTCACTTCCCATTTGATTGAATAATATCTCAGCAAAAGAAATTATTGTGTTTGAATATATACTTGCATGTATTTTATAATTCCGATTTATATATTTATTTCAACTTATAGTTCTTTTATATTCTACGGGTCGTTCGCTTTTTTCAATACCATCCCCCCAACCAAAATCATTGCAAAAATACTACTTTGACTAACCGATTCATTGCGATACACAATTATATTTTATAAAAATTTCTTGATAAAAAAATATGAAAAATAGATACAGTAAAAGCCAAAACCTGGACAAAACATAAATACTTTAAAAAAATACAGATTTTATAATATTTTACATTCATATGCAGATCATTTTGATTTTTTACTGACACTTTTAACTTTTTAAACAACAAAAGTGATATCCATCTGATAAAATTTCAGTCAATAAAATCAAATATAACAGAAAGACATACTCCTTTATAGATCATACTATGAAAAATCCTCTTTAGTTTAACAAATGAAAATATAATTTTTATCAATATTTGTTTACTTAGAGAAAATATCATGATACGCTTACCAATTTCATATTGGTAGAAATTTTTTGTGATGCATTCACACCAAAACAAAGCTCAAAACAAATACAAACATTTTCTACACTAAACATCTCCTTTGTCCTCTATTTTTAATCTTTTCATATACTATAAAAATAGATGTTCTATGATCTATGTCAAAATTGGGTTATGTAAATGTCAAAATCAGGTATTTGTTCATCCAAAAAAATAAACAATCATCTATTTTCATGAAAAATTATATGAATTTTTTATGCAAATTTTTTCATTACCCGTAAAAATTTAGCAAAAAACACCCTAGGATTTGAGAGATATGAAGTATAAAGTAAAATCAAAAAGATGGCAAACTAAAAAAGACCATCTACTATAGATAGTCTTTTCCTTTCTCCACATTTGCCATCCTCTCAAATATATTTTCATAGTAAGATTGTCTTTATCATCTTCAAGTCTATACACCAAAAATGGCACAATTTATCATTAAAATTATATCCCTTAATAAATATTAAAATACAAGCTATTTTTTATCTTTTTTCTGAAAAAATCTATAACCAATCCACACGTGGAATCTGATATTGTGCAGGAGATAAGCGAATTGAACCAAAGAAATGGCGCAAAAAATCTTCATAATCCTCTGCATCCTCAAGCATATACAACAAACGTTCCTCATGACTATATTTTTCCTCATCATCTTGTCGCATATAATAGTCTTCTACTGTCATAAAATAGTGAACTGGAAACAGCAACCGAGCATATAACAATCTCCAAGCAAATGCAGAAAGTGGCATCACTTGTTCATAATCATTCATCAAGTGATATATCGTTTGCTGAAAGCTTTCCTCATGAAAAAAATATTCATGGCGCACCCATTCACTCAAATCCCGGACTGGATGATCGAATATCCACTCCGTTGGAATTTTATATTGATAATCCTGCCCCCATGAATAACGAGTAAAACGTTCAGTCGTAAAACATCCAGCATCAAAATTTCCTGGCTGTGCATCAATTTCTGTGTCAACTAAATATTGAATGGCATTTTCTGCTAGACCCAAATAATACGGAAATGATTCAATAAACCATAAATCAAATCGTTCAACCGGATGTGTGTGTAAAATTTGATACCAATGCTGTTCCAAACGATCAATGCGATTTTCCCATAATTTCTTCCACATTCCAATACGGTTAAAACGTCCTGGCTCTCTCTGAAACAATTTTCCAACATAATGAAAATATGCAAGTTCTGTACCAAGCGATATATTTTTATCTGCTGGTTTTGGTTCAGCCTTTGTCTCCAACAATAAAAAATTATAATCCTGAATTTCCGTTACAATACTGTCTTGTATATTTTTCTTTGGTAATGCAACATACTTAACATGATAATCATGCATAAAATGTGCACTCTGATCAATATTTTCAATATCACGCATCTCCAAATCTACCGGAACAAGAAAATATAAAAACCCTCGATCTAAAAAAGCTTCATAAGGTCCTAGCTTTAAATAATGCTCGGTATTTAGCAAATACATTTCCTGTAATGTTTCCTTCATTGTTTAAGACCTCACTTTACTACAAAATTCAAAAATACTTTATAATTTTTACCAGATTATAATCACCTTTACACAAGCAAAACTTGGACAAAAATGTTTCTTAATGAAAAAGTCTAATTAAAGGCAATTTCTTCTGAAATTTCCTATTGACATGACATCTATGGAAAAAACTCCAAACAAAACCAGTATTTTACAGTAATTCTCTTAGATTCCCTGAGGAAACAAGACAAATATAATAAAACTATTTCTACTATATTCTATAAATATATAAAATATTTTTATAAAAATAACAAAAATCATTTCCATCATTTGCTGTTTTTACTTATGCTATTTCATATGCCAAGCTGATAAAAATCATGCCGCCAAAAAATTGTCTGTCGGATAAAAATTTACTTTTCTCCACTTCTTAACATCTTTTGCATATAATTGAATATAGGGGCTAAAACAAGGATAATCAAAAAAGAAATCTGTTTTAAATAATCATATATATTTTTATGTATAATTTTTTGAAAAAATTATCACAACAAATCTAGAAAAATATGCAAAAAAAGTATTTCATTTTCTATAACATATAAAAAGCATTTTCAAAGTCCCGCAAATGGTTTTGAAAATGCTTTTTGATTTGAATTTTACTTCTCCTTATTTTCACTCAACTTGCCAAATTTGTTTTACCATAGATTACCTCATCATATTTAGATTGATCAAATTCTTTCTTACTCTTTGACATAACAATGGCTATAATACCATTTTCAATTAGATTGACAATTGCCCAAGCCCCTAACATAAAACAGTCAACCCCAATCAATAACGCTAAACCTTCAGTCGGAATTATATTGAGTGCTAACAGAGTCGATGAAAACATGATAAGTCCGGCTCCCTTTGAAGTTAACATCAGCAAAAAAACAATGATCAATTGCTTCCAAACGGTTAAATCAATATGAAAAACTTACACCAAAAATATGGTCGCCATGGATAAATAGATTGTTGTACCATCCAAATTAAAGAAATCACCAGTTGGAATCATCAAACCAACAACTGATTTTGAACATTCCATTCTCTTCATTTTGTCCATCATTCTTGGCAATACCAATTTACTGGAGGATATCCCCAGAACAATTAACGGCTCCTCTTTCATATGTGCCAAATATTTTAAAAGGCTAGATTTATACTATTACATATTAAGCCCTGGACAATAAAACAAATAAAGTAACCGCTGTATAGAAAGAAAACATCCATTTTGCCAATAAAATCAGCATTTCAATTCCGGATTTTCCGATTTTAAAAAAGTGGATTTTTCACAATAATATGCTCGTTTTTGATAATTTGTTTTCATTCCATTCCTTTCTCATCTTTATCTAAAGTAAAAGTTGCGAAATAAGTATAAGAAAGAGATACCCTTTCTGTATTTTTTCCTGCAAAATGCTTATTGGAAAGTATCCCAAACCCTCTTGATTTTTGTCCTCACTATGTACATCCTTGGAAAAACGATTTCTTCAAGGTTTCAAACTGGACTTCTCATTTTCTCTATGAGTAAATTTTTGAAAATATCCAAGGAACACGAAAGAAACGTTACAAGTCATAAAAGGATGCAACGGCGTTTCTTGTTTATCCAGTTTTCTTTTTCAACTTCTGCGCCATTTCCGTCATAGTTGCAGCACTCTCAATTGAACTTTCATAACAGTGGTAGAAGAATCCACAAAAATCTACGCTATACTGAAGATGAATCGATCAAAAATCATATGGTAGGTCTTATGAAAACAAGTATTCAAAAATTACAAAATGAGATGCGGGCTCTTTCGCTTGTCAAAGGCAGTAATAAAACGGGGATTCTCTTCGTAACAGCCTATCGTTTCACAACCGAAAAAATCCAAATGCCTAAAATAGAAAATCCATATCTTTATAGCCATACTGTTCATTTATTAGAAACAGACGCAAATATAAAATATGTTTCAGAGCGCTTAGGGCACACAAGTATAAAAACAACCGCTGATACATAGCTTCACGTCACAAAAAAATCGAGAATGACGCTTTAGAACTGTAGCAGCGGTATATAAAATAATTTTTGTGGGTAGTTAATTTTGAATATAACCAATAAAACGTTAATACCAACGTTTACCCAACAATACTACCTTCCATTTCGAATTTAATCATTTCCTACTATAATTCAATTTAATACAATTTGTTTTATGTTGATATACCAACGTTTTCCAAAATATAATTTTATATTACTTAATATCATTTCAAACTCCATCGGCACAAAATCGGCACAAAAAAACAGGATCACACCTAAAAACCATTATTTTTCATGATTTTTAGGACAACCCCATATTTTACAAGTATCTAACATGAATAACGAAACAATACTTATTTAGTAATGGAACAAGTTGAACTACCGTTAGACTAAAGCCATAGCGGATTCTTAGATAGAAGGTTCTAACAAACCTTCTTTTTTTTGCGATCATGCATAAGCCATTGGATAAAACAACATTTCAGTCTTTCCAGAACCTGTAGGTACCCGTAAATTTAGCCACCCGATATAAAAAAACCCAAGTCATATGGCTTGGGTTTTTTTATATCGGGATTTTATTTTTTTTTTTTGCAAGAACAGAGAAAAATTGGTATTATTTTGTCAAAATATATAAGTATATAGCGAAAGGAAGTATTATTTTGGGTAATTCATTAGAAAAATTAGTAGATAATAACGAATTCCCTATAGTTTTTATTGGAGCTGGAATACCAAAAAGATTCCTTGTTGATTTCCCTAACTGGACTGATCTATTAAAAAAATTCTCCGAACTGATTGGTGACAAAATTTCTATGGAAAATTTAATAATATAAAAGCAGACATCAAAAAAGGATATCCCGATATATCCAGTACCGATTTAACTTATTATTCAAACATAAAAATGGGTTCATATCTTGAAGAGCAATATAATAGGGATTTTAATGACGGGAAAATATCTTTAGAAAACTTCGATACTAAAAAAGCATATGAAACGGGGACATCTCCATTTAAACAGGCAATCGCCGAAGAGTTTAAACAGTATAATACTAACTCAGAATTTATTGATGAGATAAATTCATTTAAAAATATGCTATTAAAAACTCAGATTATATTAACAACAAATTATGATACCTTTATTGAAGATAACTATAACAGTACTAGTCAGTATAAAATTACTAAATACGTCGGTCAAAAAGGTTTTTTTTGCAACACATATGGATATGCTGAATTATTTAAAATTCATGGTTCAGTCGATCTTCCAAATACCATTGTAATCACAGAGGAAGATTATAATAATTTTGATAAAAATTCCATCCTAATTAGCTCGAAAATAATTTCTACACTAATTAATTCTCCCATAGTCTTTATTGGATACTCACTTACTGACAAAAATATAAGAAAAATAATCAACAATTTTACAAGTCAACTAGATAGTACCGAACGAAAATATTTAGAGGACAGAATCATTTTAATAGAATATAAAAAAGGAGAGTCTACTTTAATCGAAGAAACAATAAATGATAATGATTTAGGATGTGAGCTTAAAGTAATTAAAACTGAAAACTTCAAATATGTCTTTGATACAATTGCAAAAATAAATCAGGGTATCGCTCCGACAGAAATAAGAAAATACCAGCATATAATAAAAAAGCTTATAATAGATAAAGGTAAAGAGGGGACACTTCAAACTGTTTTAATAGCACCTGAAGAGTTGAACTCTTTAGAAAAAGAATTACAAACCAAAAATATAGCAGTCGCACTAGGAGATGCTAAATATATATTCCAGATGCCCGACTTGATTACCTATTGCATTGACTATTTATCAGACTTTGATGAAATAAACACGAATATACGACTAAAATTTATTGCTAGCCAGGGAGCAAATGCTAGGTTACCTATTAATAAAATACTTAACGAACAAAATATAAACGAGAGTAATTTACACCCTACAGAAAAAAAGAAATTAAAACAAAAAATGGTAAAACACTCAAGCTTTAACAAGCAATATTCCTCTATAGTATCTTCTTCTGTAAAATTAAAAAACGAATGCTCAATCGAAAAAATCACAGCACTTGACGAGAAAATTGAGAACATATATGAAACAATCTCATATAATATAGAAAAAATAGATAGAAAACAGCTTAAAGATTTCATCTTAAGCGAGCTTTCCCAACTAAAAGATAAAGGTGAAATAAAATTGTCAACCCAGTTCAGGAGACTTATTTTATTGTACGATATACTTGAATATAAAACAAAATAAACAAAAGAGACACCGCCGAACAACCGAAGGTCATTGCCAGTGCCTCTCTGCTAATTATAATATATGCTAAGTATATGAATTATATGCAAAAATGTCAACATATATTTATTAAATTTAGGCTACCCTCCACAGGTAGCCTTCCTTCTTTTACTCTACACCATAACGAATTCCCTTCTCCTTCAACCATTCCACAACTTCACCATACCGGCTGCTATTTGCTGCAAATAACACATTCACATCTGTTTGTGTTTTCCCCACATCCATGTCTGGCTTTAAATTTAAACTGGATAAAAAAGATTGATATGCTTTGAGCTTACTGCTAGAATTGGCAAATTG
>CAJFEE010000003.1 GCA_904373265.1 Candidatus Harrysmithiimonas galli
TTTTTATACAGTATATATTTTTTTCCAATTTTTTGCAGAGGAAAATTTACCGTTCATGCGCAGTTTTCGACGGTTCATGCACGGATTTTGACGTTTCATACACAGTTACCGACGTTTCGCGTCATTTTTTCATTTTTTTTTGGAGTATAAAATCACTTTATGAAAAAGCATTGAAACAGTAAGGCTTTGGCAGTTTTTTATGGAGTGGGAGAACGAAGCATTATGTAAAATATAGAACGTCTCCTTTTTTATTTAAAATTTTATTGATGAATCAAAAGAGGCTGGAACATAACTGGCTTTAAATAACGAAAAAAAGAGGAGGTAGTCCCAGCCTCTTTTCAAGCTGAACTCTATCTAGCCCTTATAATTTTTATCTTCTCAAGAAAAAACAAGGATGTTCAGCAAAATAAATATATAGTAAAACCAAGTATTCTCTTACTTCTGGTTCTGTATCGTTCTTTGATAGTAAATTACAGCCCCAATCATCACCAATATACAAAAAAATGCATAATAAACAAACAATGGATTTTGCATTCCACCCAATAAAACAATTCCAGATCCAAGTATAGCCATAATTGGATTAAAGATTCCCCGTATCTTTCCTATAATTTCTTTTCTTTTATACATTTGAATCACCTTTATATAAAGCACCGCCAAAAGCACATAAGTTATCGCCACAGAAATTTCTGATACATCGGAATTAGGAAGTAGATTAAATTTTTGCGTAATATAATGAATAATTGTCCAAATCACAGAAATAACAAAAGCAATCAAAGCCGCATAGACAGGCGTTTCGTATTTTGGATGAATTTTTTGCACAATCTCGGCATATGGGAACATCTGTAAAAGTGCCAATGAATAAGGCAGGCGGATATAACCAAGTACCAACCCATTGACCGTTCCCATAACTGAAACAATAATAAAAATTAAAATGGCTTTCGCTCCCCAATATCCTGCAATTTGCTCAGCTGCATAATATACATGTGCATCTCCCATTTCAACTACGCGATCTGGACCTACCAGCACACTGATACCAACAAAATATAAAACATAGGTAATCAGGACAAAAATTGGAGCAATGGTTAATGCACGTGGCAAGTTCACCTTTGCATTTTTGATTTCATGACTAATCGAAGTAGAAACAATCCACCCATCATATGAAAAGGCAATCGGACCGATGGCCATCAACCAAGAAAAAGATTGTACCGATTCTACAGCCTCTTTTGGAATAGCCATTGCTGGATCTCCAAAAATCAATCCCAAAACGGCAATCAAAAACAACGGAATCAGCTTGATCACAGTCGCTGTCGTTTGAAAATAACCACCCAAGCGGGCAGAAAAAGTATTCAACAAAAATGTAAACGTAAAAAAACCAAAACCAATCAGAATTTGTCCTTCTAAAGTTGTTTTCCAACCAAAAAGTATCGACATATAGATACCAACTACCCATGAAACAACTGCAACCAATGTTGGAAAATAAATAAATATTTGAAACCAACCAAAAATACAACCGATGCGGTGACCAATAAAGGTATTGGCATAAGTAACCAACCCTCCAGGTAAATTGGTACGTGCAGCCAATTCTCCAATGCTTAATCCGCCAAAAATAATGGCAATGGCTCCTATAACGAATACAAGCACACCATATAAAATATTCCCTTCTGTATAAACGAGGATATTATCACCCTTAAAAAAAATCCCAGAACCAATGACAATTCCTAAAATCATAGCAATTGCTGTCCATAAAGAGTACTTTTCTTTAGGCTGCTGCATAAAATTCACCTGACTTTTTATAATTCATGTATCGATTGATTTTTCTCTACAACCTAGACATTTTCTCAAACTAGAATCCTTGCTGTTTTTAAGATTTCCTAAAAAATATATTTTATAATACAAATGCAAAAAATTTCTCTGTATATAAAAAATGTTACATGAATTTCATATAGCAAAATCGGAGTAATTTCCAAAACAAAAGCGCAAAAAATTAAGAAGTCGCCTACACTAGAACAGAATTTTTCTTAATTTTAAAATTCTTGACTAGTTTGAATTAGACAACTTCTAATATCTTTTTTATCATATGCCCTCATTGAAGATGTTTTATTCGATATTTGAAAAAATTTAGAGTCTTGCGTGAATGGCATCAATTAAGCAAGAAATTGCCTTTAAACGAGCAAATTTTTTATCATTTCCTTCAATAATTGTCCATGGGGCAAAACCTGTAGAAGTTCGTTGAATCATATCATCTGCTGCTTCTTCATATTGTGCCCACTTTTCACGGTTTCTCCAATCTTCATCTGTAATTTTCCAGCGTTTCTCTGGCGTATTCATTCGATCTTGAAAACGTGCCAGTTGTTCATCTGGACTGATATGAATCCAGAATTTCATTACAATTGCACCCCAGTCAACCAATTGCTTTTCAAATTCATTGATCTCATGATAGGCTCGCTGCCATTCTTCAGGTTTACAGAATCCCTCAATCCTTTCAACCATTACACGTCCATACCAACTGCGGTCATAAAATGTTACATGTCCAGTTTTTGGAAGCTGCTGCCAAAATCTCCATAGATAATGATGCCGAAATTCATAACTGTTCGGTGCAGCAATCGGAATGACTTCATATCCCCTTGGATCCAATGCCTCTGAAATCCGTTTAATGCTTCCGCCTTTTCCAGCTGCATCCCAACCTTCATATATAATTACAACTGGAATTTTATCACGATATAACCGATTATGAAGCTCTGATAGTTCCTTTTGTTTTTCTTTTAAAATGCGTTTATATTTTTCTGGATCAATGGTTTTTGCCAAATTAATTTCTTGGAGTTTTTGTACCTTTACCAACGAAAAAGCATTTTGCACAGAAATAGGTTGAGCCACCATTGTATCTGTTGTTGCTGCCACTTCCTCCACTTCTTTTAGCTCGGTTTCTTTCGGATTTTGTCTTGCAGCCAATGCCTGCTCAATTTCATCAATTACAATTTTATACATTTCAATTGTTTTATATCGTTTATCATGACTGCTTAAAACATGCCAAGGCGCATACTCTGTACTTGTATACTGTAACATACCATCAAAAGCAGAATAATATACATCATAATTTTCATTTTGCTTCCAATCTGCATTGGTGACACGCCATGCTGTATTTTTATCGGATGCCAGCTTTTTCAAACGTTTGCCTTGCTCCTTTTGACCAATATGTAAGAAAAATTTAATGATTAAATACCCATCATCGGTTAACTGTCGTTCAAATGTATTGATGCCGTCTGCCCGATACAAAATTTCATCCACTTTTAAATCATCTTTGAGGGCAACCACAATATCTTGATACCAACTTCGATCAAAAATCGCTAGCTGTCCACGAACTGGAATTTTGCTCCAATGCCGCCATAAAAAAGGCTTTCTTTTTTCTTCTTTTGTTGACTCTAAAGTTGAATGAACTTTAAAATTACGCGGATCCAACTCTTCAATTAAACGGGCGATTGCTTTGCCCTTTCCACTTGCTGACCATCCCTCAACCAAAATAATCACAGGAAGCTCTGCCTCTTTAACTTTTTGTTGTAAAACTTTAAGTTTCTCCTTTAACACTCTAATTTCTGGTTTATACTCTTCCTCCATCATTGTTTTATGTAGATTAATTGTTTCTAACATCCGGCTTCCTTCTTTCCTTTTTATAAAAATTTTCGAATAACAATCAGTTTCTATCTCACTTATCCATTTTATATGAAAGATAATAAAATCTCTACAAAAGAATTTGAGACATTTCCTCCTCTTAATCTTTTAGAACACCTTACTCCTTTCCACTGAAAAACTGAAATGTATACCCCTTTAAAAAAACCGTTACATAATAAAAGTAATAGATCGAATTCCTATGAAATCAACAAGAATAAACAAAATCTTGCATTCAATTGTGACCAAACAACCCTTGATAGAAAAATATGAACAAAACACAAATGATCACATAAGAACCATAAGTGAGTAAGTAGCGTGATGCACTTTAAACAACTGCATTTATTATTATAAACTTAGAAAGCTAATTACTTAGAAATTTTTTGTATATAAAGAATATAATAAAATATACATAATCCAAAGAATTAAACTATAACAACAATCTACAACATGAGAACAAGAACCATAGATTTCAAACAAAAATGAATTCCTGATTCACTAAAAAGAATATTATACATATATTTTTAATATTAAGTTAAATATTATCATTTATATTTAAAGCTTTATACAGATATTTCCATAAAACGATATATAAAAAGAGTAGATAAATATGATAAAATAATAAATACAAAAAAGAAAAGTTGACAACAAATAATTACACAACAAAGAAGTGAAGAAAACATTGTAAACTTGTAACATTTAGGAAAACTATACTTAGAGGATGAATAAAGAATATCACATGTCATACAGTACGCTTACCGATTGAATCAAGATATATTTCAATGAAAAAACAAATATACATAAATGAAAAAGAAAACATCCAATTTCCAAATGACTCTAAGCGAATATCAAAAAGTGATTTTAGAAAGTTCACCAATTTCTAGCCAACAACTCAAATCAACCATACCAAAATGACTTCAATATTTTATGTCATATCTGCATATCTTTTATACTTCCAGTTAAAATAAACAATACAATGTAAGATCTATGCAAAATATGGAACCAATCTAAAAAATCAATGAAATTTCATATGTTGAATAAACAAAAAAATTAATGATACAAAATAAAGAAGAAAATAAAAATAATAATAAAAAAATAAATAGTCAATGAAAACTACACTTTATTTAAGTAAGCAAAACATTGCTCTTAAATTGATAGTTTGCTTGACTGCCAAAATGAAAAGAAACTGTAGCATCTATTGGTATGAAAAAACAAATATGAACAGAAAAAATATAAACATATTCATTGTATATGTTTAAACAAAAAGAAAAAAATACTTTGAATATAGAAATATAGTTGAGTATATAAAAATAAATAGCCATTTTATAGAAATTTGTTGTAATATAAAACCATATGGTAAAATCTCATTTCGATATAATAATTTTAAAGAAAGGAAGATATTCATAATGAAGAAAAGGAGTCTAAAGTCCTATATTTTTACATTAGGCGCCATAATGATCTTGATGGTAATTGCGATAAGTATAGTAAGTGTATACTATGCCTCAAAGCTATCTGTAACAAAAAGTTTACAAGCGATAGGAGAAGAAACTGTAGGAAAAATCCTTTCAGAATTTGATAGTGAGCGGTATGAGGAATTTTTAAAACAACCAATAGAAAATGAGGAATATGAATTCTTTGTTAACCAGCTAAATGAAGCGCTTCATCAATATGGAGTTTCCTATGTATACACGCTAACATATGAGAATAATGAGTTAAAGATTATTATAGATGGAAGTAAACCACCTGTTAAAATCGGATCTTTAACAACAGGTACAACCTACAAAGATGCAAAAGATGCTTTTTCGGGTTTATTTACCAGTAGCGAATTAATAAAAGATTCAGAATTCAGAAATTATATTTCTTCATTTGGTCCAATTAAAAATCAATCAGGCGAAGTTATTGGTGTATTAGGCGTAGATAGCAATCCAGATTTGATAAAGGAAATCAGTAATAGTATTTCAAGTAAAATTTTGTTGATTTGTTTTCTTGTCATTCTTATTTTTATCCTTGTAACTACACTAATTTCTAAGTTTCTCTTAGAGAAAAAGTTAAATCTTTTAAATAATATTACACAAACAACCAAGTATATTTCAGATGGGAATTTAACAGAGGCGAAAAAATTAATCCATGCAAATAAAATAGTAGATCAAACTGAAATCGGAGAGTTATATAATTCTTCAAAAAATATGATCGGAATACTCGAACAATTTATTTCTGGTATACAGCTTGCAAATAAAAATGTATACGCACAAAGTGAACTGCTGAATCATGTAATTTCTGAGATTAACAATCAAACAGAACATATTACCAATGCAATGAATGAAATAGCCTCTACTACAGAATCAGAAGCAAACCTGGCCTCTAATTTAAATGATGTTATGCATGAATTTACCAATTTATATGAAGTCGCCACCACTTCTGGAGATAATATTGTAGCTTCTTCACAAAAGATACTTGAAGAAGCACATGTAAACTTAGGATTAATGACTCATTCTAAGGAAAATACAGAGGAAGTTTATCAAATCATTACAAATGCTGTGAATGAGGTACACAATCTAAACAAAGAGAATATGAAGGTATCTTCACTTGTTTCCCTAATTACAGATATTTCTGAACAAACCAATCTACTTTCGTTAAATGCATCTATTGAGGCAGCACGTGCTGGAGAAAATGGAAGAGGTTTTGCAGTGGTTGCAAAAGAAGTGAGTAATTTATCCCAAGAAGTATCCAATTCTGTGAATGATATTAATACAATTGTAAATACAGTTATGAACAATTCGCTAAAAATGGTAGAAATTTTACAAAATGGACTAGAAAAAGTGGGGCAAGCTCGAGATAATATTATAAATACAAGTTCAAATTTTGATCAAATGGTTCATACATTATCTGAAATGGGAAATCTTGCAAAACATATGCATACACAACTGCAACTCGTATCTAAAAAAGAGGAGACAATGAGTGCATCCATTGCAGAAATTGCCTCTATTTCCGAACAAAATTCAGCTTGTACACAAGAAGTTTATAGTTCGAATCATGAAGTTCATGCATCTATTCAATCCTTGATTCAATCTACAACACACTTAAATCAAACAGCACTAGAATTAACTAACATGATAAATCAATTTAAAATAGATAAAAATATTTAAATAAAATAAATCAAAAAGCAAAGAGTATTGATAAATTGTCAACCTCTTTGCTTTTTGAATTTTTCACAACATACAATAAAAAATACTGGATCCCCATTAATCATGTCCATCTTTCCTTTATTCTAAAGTATTGCTTTATCATCAAAAAATTATTATAAAATATTAAAAATATAAATTTTTATCTATTTTTTTAAATTTATTACTCAAAATATTCATTAATTAAAAATAAGAACTTTCATTTTATCTGTACCAAACGACACACCCAATCTATAATCTGAATAAATAAAAATATATCATGCATTTATTTTACAAAACAAAAAATACTGTTGTATACTATGCCGCTCTATGTTTCTTTCCCTTCTCTTTTTAACAAAAACAAAATGTTACAAATATTTTAGCAAATATTCTTTTGAAGCCCAAAAGTTTCGGAATGAGCCACCAATCTGGTGATAACCTGTCTACAAAACTTTTATAAAAAAAGAAATCCGTTAAAATCAGAATGACCCAAACGAATTTCCTATTTTAATGATTCTATTGCTACATTTACTGCTTTTCTTTTTCTTTGTCTTCTACTGCTGCCACCAATAACAATTGCTCATCATCTTGACTGGCAATCTTATAAGAACGCAACTTATTTAAGGCAGAAACTCCTCCTCCAGCTACACCAATTTCAATTGCAGTCTCTGTTGTCTTTGCTCCAATAATCCCAATTGCAGTTGGAGCCGTATATGAATGTAATCCGAAAGAAACCTTTCGATAAGGTCCCATTAAAGTTAAAGTCGTAATTGGAACAGTTATTGCACCCAATGCCATTGCCCATGGAATATCACTTGTGTGCTTAATCGTCAGCACACGTTGTACCAAATCTCCTTCAATATTAATTTCTTGTTCATTGTTTTTTAAAGCTTTTCCCAATTGTGCTTCATTTTTTATCACTATCATGTTCTCCACCCCTGACCATTTTTCTATGTTTCTATTATCCCATAAAAATTACTTTCATACAAATTGATAAGAAATTTTGTAAAAAACTTCACAAACCAAGCAAAATATCTTTATATTTTACAGAAAATTCAAATATATAATCTTTATAACAAAAGCATAGAATCTTTCTATACAATCCAACAATTCATTCTTTATAAAAGATGGCTTTAGCAATGTAATCCTATTCCTTTTCTCTAAGATCACCCATCCAAATAGAAATAATGATCTCTTGCATATCCATTGCTTTGTCTTAATTTCCACGAATTATGTGCCACACTTGGTGACATTGTTCATTCAAATGGAACACAAACACAACTGTTATATAACAGAATTTCAAATATAATATAGTACAGAAACGATATAAGCATGTACAACCATCTAGAAATAAAAACATATTACAAAAGTTATACATTTATTTAACCATAATTTTGTAGCGTGAAAAGGGCTCTTTTTGGTCACCATAATGAAAATCACGCCACAAAACACTTTCATATCAGGCTTTATTGCTCTGCCATAGCTTTTTTACGTGAAAGATTAACTCGACCCTGACGGTCTATTTCTGTTACTTTAACCAAAATTTGATCTCCGACTTTTACAACATCCTCAACTTTAGCTACACGTTCTGGTGCCAGCTCAGAAATATGAACCAGACCATCTTTCCCAGCAAAAATTTCTACAAAACATCCGAATTTTTCAATACGTTTTACCGTTCCCATATAGACTTGTCCAATTTCAACTTCTCGCACAATATCCTCAATCATAGCTTTTGCCTTTTCAATCATTTGTACATCTGTTGAAGCAATAAAGACTGTACCATCTTGCTCAATATCAATTTTTACGCCCGTTTCATCAATAATCTGGTTGATCTGTTTCCCACCTGGTCCGATGACATCTCGAATTTTATCCGGCTTAATGATCATTGAAACAATTTTCGGTGCATAAGGCGACAACTCAGTACGTGGCTCAGAAATAGTCGAAAGCATGTGATCCAAAATATGCATTCGACCGATTTTTGCCTGATCTAAAGCTTCTTTTAAAATTTGACGGTTGATGCCGCTAATTTTGATATCCATTTGCAGGGCAGTAATTCCTTTTGCTGTACCTGCAACCTTGAAATCCATATCACCAAGGTGGTCTTCCATCCCTTGAATATCTGTTAAAATCGTATAATGCTCCCCTTGTGCAATTAACCCCATTGCAATCCCAGCTACTGGCGCCTTAATTGGTACACCTGCATCCATCATTGCCATCGTACTTGCACAAATACTAGCTTGGGAAGTTGAACCATTGGACTCTAATACTTCCGCAACCAAACGAATCGTATATGGAAATGTTTTTTCATCTGGTAAAATAACCTCCAACGCACGTTCACCCAATGCACCATGACCAATTTCACGACGACCTGGACCACGAATCGGACCTGTTTCTCCAACAGAAAACTGTGGAAAATTATAATGATGCATAAATCGCTTAGATTCTTCCAATCCCAACCCGTCAATTACTTGCACATCTCCCATAGCACCTAAGGTACATACACTGAGTGCTTGAGTTTGTCCACGGGTAAATAAGCCGGAGCCATGCGTTCTCGGTAACACACCTACCATAGAAGACAATGGACGAATTTCATCAACTTTACGACCGTCGGGGCGCACCTTTTCAACGGTAATTAAACGACGAACTTCCTCTTTCACAAGTTTGCTTAAGATTTCACCAACTTGCTTCATTTCATCGCTGTCCTCTTCCATACCTTCTTCCAAAAAGATATTTCTGACTTCTTCTTTTACAGCTTGAATGGCTTCTTCACGTGCATGTTTTTCTACAACCTGCACGGCTGCATTGATTTTTTCCTCAGACAGTGTGCGAACATGTGCTTCCAATTCTGGATCCAATTCATAAAGTACAACCTCAAGCTTTTCTTTTCCAACTTGAGCTTGTATTTCTTCTTGAAAAGCAATCAGCTTTTTAATCTCCTCATGACCAAACATAATCGCTTCCAGCATAATCTCTTCAGGAACTTCCTTTGCACCCGCCTCAACCATATTAATGGCGTCCTTTGTGCCAGCAACGGTTAAATGAATATCACTTCTCTCAGATTCTTCAACATTTGGATTAATCACAAATTTTCCATCCACACGACCAACGATTATACCAGCAATCGGTCCTTCAAATGGAATATCGGACACACATAAAGCCAAGGAAGAACCAATCATTGCTGCAACTTCACTTGGACAATCTTGATCGACACTTAAGACCATACTGATAACCTGTACTTCATTTCGAAATCCATCTGCAAACAATGGACGAATCGGGCGATCAATCAAACGGCTTGTTAAAATCGCCTGTTCACTTGGTCGACCTTCTCTTTTAATAAACCCTCCTGGAATTTTTCCAACTGCATATAAACGCTCCTCATAATTTACGGTTAACGGGAAAAAACCGACATTTTTTGGTTCTTTCGATGCAGTTGCTGTAGATAGTACAACCGTTTCACCATAACGAATCAGAACTGCACCATTGGCTTGCTTAGCCAATTGACCCGTTTCAACAATTAACGGTCTCCCTCCTAATTTGGTCGTAAAAACTTGTTTTTCCTGCGTCATTTTCATACTCCTCTCATTTTACATCCTTATATGTAAATATATCATTCGTTCCATACTCTTATTATCCCCAAGCCTATCCAATTGTTTTCAATATAAGATGAAATTTTGTTCAAATTTTTATTGAAAACATGTATGAAACGATCTCATTGATTTCACATTTCAATATACCCAAATGCTATTTTAAATCCATCAATTGTATTGACGCATAAACAGACAGGCAATGGGTACATAAAAACACTATATACTTGATATAAAAAAAGAATCTCTGTTCATTTCACACAAAATCTTGTTTATTATGATTTTAATATTTTACCAACATAAAGCCTAAAAAATAAGAAGCTGTCTGTAATTGGGGAGAGCAACTCGCGAGCCTAAGGCTTCGCCTAGCTTGCCATTACCGCAGGAGTCAGACAACTTCTTACAACCTTCTTTAGAAAAATTTCCAAAAAATCTTTCGCTCAACTAGTTTATCCCGAAACTCTCCTCAGGACACTTACCAGATCAAGCAAAAACGCTTCATCTTTTTCACATAAGTCAATTTAAAATTAGCGACGCAATCCGAGACGGTTAATCAATTCACGATAACGTGTAATATCTTTATTGCGTAAATAAGTCAACAGGTTACGACGACGACCAACCATTTTCAATAAACCACGACGGGAATGATGATCTTTTTTATGTGTGCGTAAATGATCATTTAAAGAATTGATTTGTGCCGTTAATACCGCAATTTGTACCTCCGGTGAACCTGTATCACTTTCGTGTGTTTTGTACTCATTAATAATTTGATTTTTACGTTCTTGTGATAACGCCATTTTTAAAATCCTCCTATAATTTTTTTATTCACCAGAATCCTCGCTTGCGTCGGAGTGTCGCAAAGCCAAGAAAATGGTAACATTCTTACAAAGCATACTAAATTTACTGAAAAAAATCAAGCAATACATGATTTTTTTTCGTGAAAAACTCGGCTGCATATTGCTTATCTAACTCTATTTGTTTTTTCAAATCATCAATCTGAGTAAATTTCATTTCATCCCGAATTCGGGCAATCCAAAAAACTTCCATTTCTTCTCCATAAATATCTTGCTGAAAATGAAAAAGATGAACTTCAATTAAAGGTTCTTCCTGACACTTATAAAATGTCGGACGAAATCCGATATTGCATACACCACGATAATATCTCCCCTTTACCGATGCATATACAACATATACACCAGGAGACGGCACAACAAAGTGAGATGGAATGACAAGATTAGCAGTTGGAAAGCCTAAAATCCGACCACGTTGATCTCCAGTTACAACAATTGAGTAGCTGCTAAACGGTCTTCCCAATAATTCCATCGCCAACACAAATTCCCCAGACAAAATGCATTCCCGAATACGAGTAGAGCTTACCTTTTTATGCATATACTGTTCCTCAGTTACAATTGTGTAACCAATATCTCCCAATTGATACTGCTCAATATCAGTAAAATGCCCCTCACCTTTTTGTCCAAAACAGAAGTCAAAGCCAGCCACCACATGCTTAGCATTTAATTGTTTTAAAATTTTATCAATAAAATCTTGCGGTTTTAACGCAGCAAGCGCTTGTTCAAATCTTAATTCATATACTCTTTCAACCCCAAGCTCAGCCATTAATTTATATTTTCTCGCTTTTGGATAAAGTAACTGAGCCTTCTTTTTTGAAAGAATAACACGACTTGGATGCGGAAAAAAAGTTAAAACACATGGAATCAGTTGCTTTTCTTTTGCTTGATTCACACAAATTTGTATAACCTTTTGATGACCATGATGTACACCATCAAAATTCCCCATCGCCAAGGCAATCGGCTCATGAAAAGTATGCTCTGCTAACGTTTCCAGACGTATTTCAATAACCTCCATGTTTTCCCCCTAATCCTCAGCCTCGTTCATACTAATAAAAACACGGACGGGCTGATAGAAATGATTCTCAGCTGGTTGGTATACTGCATAAACTTTTTTATTTTCATCAAAAATTCCGATCCACTTCTCATTCCGAAAAGATTCTGGTAACTGAATTTTTCTTCCATTTTTCACATCGGAAATAACAGCTATATCTACAATTGCTTGCGGTAAATGCCCTATTCCTTTTTCCATTGGAAACAATAACTGTTCAATTTTCTGTTTTTGTGCGGCTTGTTCAATTTCTTCCAGCGTGATACACTCATTCCATGTAAAACCACCAGATTTGGTTCTTTTTAACTTTGTCATATGTGCTGGATATCCCAGTATTTTTCCAATGTCAACTGCCAATGTTCGAATATATGTACCCTTACTGCATTTCACCCGAAAAGTAAAGTTTATTTCTGTTCCAGTAAAAATATCCTCCTGGCTTAGCAACTCAATTTCGTATATATGCACCGTTCGAACAGGTCTTTGAACTTCTTGTCCTTTACGCGCATATTCATAAAGTTTTTTTCCGTTCACTTTGACGGCTGAATACATCGGGGGAACTTGACGATACTCGCCAACAAATGATTGCAAAGCTTCTTGAATTTGCATATACGTATATTTTTTTTCTGACAAATCTTGGGCAATGATCTCTCCACCAGCATCCTCAGTCGTTGTAGCGGTTCCAATATTTACTGTGCAAATATATTCCTTATCACATTCAGTTAAAAATTGAACAACACGTGTTGCCCGTCCAATACAAATGGGTAAGACACCGGATACATCCGGATCCAATGTTCCTGTATGACCGATTTTCTTTGTCTTTAAAATTTTTCTCATACGCATGACTACATCATGACTCGTTAAACCACTCGGTTTAAAAATGGGTAGAATCCCTGTATACAAGCTCATTCCTCCACTTATATCCTTTGGTTATTCTTGGTTTAGCTCTTTTAATAAACTTTCAATTCGATTTCCATAGGCAATAGATGAATCAATCTCAAACTTAATTTCAGGTGTTATGCGTAGACGAATCCGGCTGCCGATTTCAGAACGAATAAATCCGGACGCACGCTCAAGTCCTTTTAATGTATCTTGCTCAGCTTTCTGATCTCCAAGTACAGAGATATAAACCATTGCTGTCTGTAAATCGCCTGTAACCTCTACATCAGTAATTGTCACAAAACCAATACGCGGATCTTTTAATTTTCTACTGATAATATCTGTCAATTCCTTTTTCATTTGTTCCGCAACACGATCTGCACGAACATTCATATTTTCACCTCTATTCATGCCAAAAAGGTTTACCTTAAGATTTTTTCACTGTACGCTCTACCTCTTCCATAACATAGGCCTCAATGGTATCCCCTTCTTTAATATCATTATAATTTTGAATGGTAATTCCACATTCATATCCCTTCATGACCTCTTTTACATCATCTTTAAAACGCTTTAAAGCTTCAATTTTTCCGTCATAGAGAATAACGCTGTCACGAAGCAATCGAACAGAACTATCACGGGTAATTTTTCCTTCCGTTACAAAGGAGCCAGCAATGGTACCAATTTTAGATACTTTAAATGTTTGTCGCACCTCTGCCTGTCCGATCACCTTTTCTTCATATTCAGGATCAAGCATTCCCTGCATTGCTGCTTCCATTTCTTCAATGGCTTTATAAATAATCGTATGCAGACGAATATCCACCTGTTCACGCTCTGCAGTACTTCGCGCATTGCCATCTGGACGAACATTAAAACCGATTACAATGGCATTAGAAGCAGAGGCCAAAATAATATCTGATTCAGTAATTGCACCGACACCTGTATGAATAATTTTAATCTTTACACCCTCTACTTCAATTTTTTGTAAAGAACCAGCAACAGCTTCAGCAGAGCCTTGTACATCGGCCTTTACAACAACATTAATTTCTTTGACATCGCCTTCTTTAATTTGATTAAACAAATCTTCAAGAGAAATTTTTACATTTTCTCCACGATGCTCTGCAACGGCTTTTTGCAAACGAGCTTCTCCAATCTGACGCGCCTTTTTCTCATCTGGGAATACTTGAAAACGATCACCAGCTTGCGGTACATCACTGAGTCCAGTAATTTCTACTGGCATGGAAGGTGGTGCTTCTTTTACACGACGACCAATATCATTTACCATTGCCCGAACTTTCCCAAATGTAGTTCCGACAACAATCGGGTCACCCACTTTTAATGTCCCATTTTGTACCAATAAAGTCGCAACAGAACCTTTTCCTTTATCCCGATGAGCTTCAACGACAGTTCCCAATGCCATCCGTTTAGGGTTGGCTTTTAATTCAGCAACCTCCGCGACCAATAAAATCATCTCTAAAAGCGTATCAATATTTTGATGGAATTTCGCAGATATTTCTACAAAAATGGTATCCCCGCCCCAATCTTCTGGAATAAGCCCATGCTCTGTTAATTCTTGTTTGACACGATCAGGATTTGCACCTGGTCGATCAATTTTATTTACAGCAACAATAATGGGTACATCCGCTGCTTTTGCATGATTAATCGCTTCAATAGTCTGTGGCATAACACCATCATCTGCTGCAACAACGAGAATGGTGATATCGGTTACCTTTGCTCCACGTGCACGCATTGTTGTAAATGCTGCGTGACCTGGCGTATCCAAAAACGTAATTTGTTTTCCGTCAATCTCTACCTGATAAGCCCCAATGTGCTGAGTAATTCCACCAGCTTCACCTTCTGTAACTTTCGTGTCACGAATCGAATCTAACAATGTTGTTTTTCCATGGTCAACATGTCCCATAATGGTAACAACTGGAGGGCGCTCTACCAAATCCTCTTCTGGATCATTGATTTCATAATCCTCAAAAATAGACTCATCCACATGAATATATTCTTCCACTTCTACACCATAATCATCACAAATCAGTTCAATTGCATCTTTATCCAGATTCTGGTTTTTGGTTGCTACAATCCCTACCATAAACAGCTTTTTTATGACTTCTGAAGCTTCACGATGTAAGCGCATAGCCAGTTCGCCGACCGTAAGCGTCCCTTCAAATACAATTTTTTTTGGAAGCTCCATGACACGAGGGGGCTGTGTCTGTTTTTGATTTTGTTTTTTCTTTATTTTTTTATTATTTTTATTGCTACCAAAACGATTTCGCTCATTTTTAGCAAAAGTTTTGTTGCCTTGATTTGTTTTTTTATCGTTATAACCTGAATTGCTTCCAAGAGCGTCTGTTGAATTTCGAACTTGACCAGAAGTTGGATTCTGTACCTTTGTCACAGGATTGGATTTTCGTACTGTTGACTGATGATTTTGTTGTCCACGTGTTTTGCTTTGATTTTGAACAAGTGTACGGTTTTGCGCTGATGTCGAATGCTGTTTTTTACTTTTATTCACATGATTTTCAGAGCGTTCACCGCCGTGTTTAGATGATTGGATTTCTTTTTTATCCAATGATAAAACAGAATTAGACTTTCTATTTATGGTATTATTCCGTTCTTTCAACACTTTTGTCTCTTTCTTTTCCTGTGCCCCTGGGCTTTTTAACATTTTTTCTAACCTTTGCGCCTGCTCCTCTGTAATTGTTGTCATATGATTTTTCACTGGTATATCGAGTGTTTTCATTATCTCAATTACTTGTTTACTGGCCATGTTATGGTTTTTCGCAAATTCATGTACACGCATTTTACCCATAAGCCTCACCTCCAAATTTATTTCCTTTCATTTTTATATATAAGTCATGAGTTTTTTCGTAAAACCGCTGTCACAAACAGCAATCACAACGCGTTCATCTTTCCCAATCGCATTCCCGAGAATTACCCGATGATCCCCAATAATGACCGGAACTTGATAGAAACAACATTTATTTTGAATTTTTTTCTTTGTCCCTTCTGATGCATCCCCAGCCAAAATAACACATTTTGCACGGTTGTTTTTAATTTCCTGAACGGACAATTCTTCTCCAGAAACAATTTTCCCTGCACGCATAGCCAGACCAAGTAGCCCATAAAATTTTTCTTTATTTTTGATCATGGAATAACTTCTCTCTTTCCACATAACGAATCATTTCATCATAGATTTCATCCGGCACTTTTATATCCAAATGTCGGTCCAAAATATGTTTTTTCTTGGCCTGCAAAATGTTCTCAGTCACTTTGCTAATATAAGCACCTCTTCCGGATTTTTTGCCCGTTAAGTCGACAAAAACTTCTCCCTCTTTTGTGCGTACAACACGAAGCAGATTTTTTTTCGGATGCATTTCATTGGATGCAACGCATTTACGCATCGGGATTTTTCTTTTTTGCATAAATACTCCCTCCTAAAAAATCTTAATATTGATCTTATAAAAAATCATAATCGTCCAACGGAACATTTAATGATTCTTCTTGCTTTGGTATATCTACTTCTGTAAACAGACCCAATTCTTCAGCCTCAGATTGCGATTTAATATCAATTTTCCATCCCGTTAATTTAGCAGCAAGTCGAGCATTTTGTCCTTTTTTTCCAATTGCCAGCGATAATTGATGATCTGGTACGACTACCAAAGTAGACTTTTCATCTTCATTCATTTCTACTTTCAAAGCTTCTGCTGGTGAAAGCGCATTGGAAACAAAAATAATCGGATCCTCTGACCACTCAACCACATCAATTTTCTCACCCTTTAATTCATTGACAATTGCTTGTACTCGTGCACCTTTTGCACCTACGCATGTCCCAACCGGGTCAATGTTTGGATCAACAGCATAAACGGAGATTTTTGAACGATCTCCCGCCTCACGAGCAACCGATTTAATTTCTACAATCCCTTCATAAATTTCTGGAACTTCAAGCTCAAACAATCGTTTTAACAGTCCGGGATGTGTACGGGAAACAAAAATCTGTGGACCTTTGGACGTTTTCTCAACTTTTGTTAAAAATACCTTAATTCGGTCATGTGGCCGAAAACTTTCATTTGGCATCTGCTCAGCTGGAGGCAAAATAGCTTCTATATTTCCAAGATTTACATAAATATAACGCGGATCTTGACGTTGAACGATTCCCGTCATAATATCTGATTCATGGTCAATGTATTTTGCATAAATAATACCACGTTCAGCCTCTCGTACACGCTGTGTGACCACTTGCTTTGCTGCTGTTGCCGCAACACGCCCAAAATTTTTCGGGGTTACTTCCTCTTCATATATATCTCCGAGCATATAGTGTGGATTTTTTTTCAGTGCGTCCTCTAAAGCAATCTCTAAACGATTATCGTATACTTCCTCAACAACTTCTTTTCTTGCAAATACACGAATGTCACCTGTATCTGGATTTAAATCAACCCGAACGTTTTGTGCTTGATTAAAATTCTTTTTATAAGCTGAAATCATCGCTGTTTCAATGGCTTCAATAATAATATCCCGGCTGATTCCTTTCTCCTTTTCTAGGCATAACAATGCATCCATGAATTCTGCATTCATCTTTGTCGACTCCTCCTTTAAGCGAATAAAATAGCCAAACGACAAGCTGCAATCTTGTCATATGGAATCGTAGTTTCTGTTTTTCTTGTTTTTTCAGTCACCAGTAATGTGATTTTATTTTCTTCAAAAGAAAGCAAAATTCCTTCATAAGACTTTACACCGTTTAATGGCTCATACAGTGTAACAAAAATATTTTTTCCAATTGATTTGATATAATCTTCTTTTTTCTTTAATGGTCGCTCAGCTCCTGGAGAAGAAACTTCTAAAATATACTCCTGTGCAATTGGATCAACAACATCAAGCATTTCGCTGATTTTCTCACTAACAATCCCACATGTATCCAAATCAATACCGTTTTCTTGATCAACATAGACACGCAAAAAATAATTTGGACCTTCCTTAACAAACTCTACATCAACCAATTCCACATGCAATGGCTCTACAATCGGCAAAATATGCTCATGAACAATTTCAACAATTCTTTTTGACATATGTTTCACAGACCTCCCACATTTTTTCAAATTTTTTCAATCTGGTATTTTTGACTTTTTAGAAGCTGGAACAAAGCAAATCTTTAGGAATCCGAAAACACACAGAAATACGATTCTATTTCCCATCATACAAATCGCCATAAGTTTCATAATCATAATTTCCCTTAAAATTGTGAAAATAATTGATTTTTTATGATAAAAACAAACCTTTTTTGAAAAACATCATTCTTGATCCCAGCTTCTGTATATTGCATAAAAGAAAGAGTGGGTCACCCCCACTCTTTCTCAAAAAGTAATTATAGATCATTTCTATTCTAACACATTCACTCGTAATTTGCAATATTTAGCCTCAACCATTTATTGTACAATAACCCAAATAAAAGGATTATGATACCCATTTCAAAACAAAGAGAGTTGATTTTGCTCAGGCATATCCCCTAAACACCCAATTTTCTCTAGGTACTCTAAAATGGTTTTGGATATTTTGGAACGCTGCAATAAATCTTCTTTTGATAAAAACTCACCCTGCTCCCGCGCTTTTACTAGACTTTCGGCAGCGGCCATTCCCAGTCCTGGAATGGCGCGAAACGGCGGTAATAATTGATTTCCTTCTACAATAAAATTTTTATCATCTGAGCGATATAAATCAATATTTTTAAAAGAAAAACCACGTTCGCACATTTCCAAAGCTAACTCCAATACCGTAAGCAAACTTTTTTCTTTTGGAAGTGCGTCCCTGCCTTTAGAGAAAATCTCATTCATCTTTGCCCGAATAGAATTGCTCCCTCGAATCATTACTTCAAGATCAAAATCCTCAGAACGAACTGAAAAAAATGAGCAATAAAATAAAATCGGATGATATACCTTAAAATAAGCAATTCGAACTGCCATTAACACATATGCGGCGGCATGAGCTTTGGGGAACATATATTTAATTTTTTCACAAGATTCTATGTACCACTTCGGTACTTTGTTTTTAATCATTTCCTCGCGCCATTCATCTGGAACACCTTTTCCTTTCCGAACAGACTCCATAATTTTGAAAGCCAAAGATGGATCCAAACCTTGATAAATTAAGTATACCATAATATCATCACGACACCCGATCACATCTTTTAATTCACAGATTTTCTTTGCAATCAAATCACTTGCATTATTTAGCCATACATCCGTTCCATGCGATAATCCAGAAATCTGGACAAGTTCTGAAAAAGTTTTTGGTTTGGTTTCTTCCAGCATTCCTCGAACAAACTTGGTACCAAATTCAGGTATCCCAAGCGTTCCAGTTTTGCACATAATTTGTTCTGAGGTAACACCTAAACTTTCTGTACCACTAAATAGTTTCATAACTTCTGGATCATCAACAGGAATCTCTTTAGGATCCATTCCGCTTAGATCCTGAAGCATACGAATGACAGTCGGATCGTCGTGTCCAAGAATATCAAGTTTTAAAATATTATCGTGAATCGAATGGAAATCAAAATGTGTCGTTCTCCATTCTGAATTTTGATCATCTGCTGGATATTGTACTGGAGTAAAATCATATACATCCATATAATCCGGGATAACAATAATTCCTCCAGGATGCTGACCCGTTGTCCGTTTAGCTCCAACACATCCTGCTGCTAGGCGTTCAATCTCTGCATTTCTGACATAAATATTACAGTCACTTACATAGCTTTTTACATACCCATATGCGGTTTTCTCTGCTACTGTACCAATTGTGCCTGCTCGATACACATAATCCTCACCAAACAATTCTTTTGTATAATTATGCGCATGTGGCTGATATTCACCAGAAAAATTCAAATCTATATCTGGTACTTTATCACCTTTAAATCCAAGAAATGTTTCAAAAGGAATATCTTGGCCATCTTTTTTCATTTTGGCTCCACACTTCGGACAAGCTTTATCTGGCAAATCAAATCCAGAACCATACTCACCTTCTAAAAAAAAATGAGAATATTTACAGTTTGGACAAACATAATGCGGTGGCAATGGATTTACCTCTGTAATTTCTGTCATAGTTGCAACCAATGAAGAGCCAACAGAACCTCGTGATCCAACTAAATATCCATCATCCAACGATTTTTTTACCAGCTTATGACTGATTAAATAAATTACAGCAAATCCATGTCCAATAATGCTTTTTAGCTCTTTTTCAAGGCGTGCCTTGACGATTTCAGGCAATGATTCCCCATAAATAGCATGTGCCATTTTATAGCTCATTTCTCGGATTTCTCTATCAGCTCCTTCGATTTTTGGTGTGTACAAGTCATCTTTAATCGGCTTTAGTTCATCAATCTGATCTGCAATAAAATTGGTATTATCAATCACAATTTCTTTTGCGATTTCTTCTCCAAGAAAAGAAAATTCCTCCATCATTTCATCTGTTGTACGAAAATGCACAATTGGCTGTTTCACCCGATTAAGTGGATTAGATTTTTGTGATGCAATTAAAATTTTTCGATAAATGGCATCTTGTTTTTCTAAATAATGCACGTTTCCTGTTGCTACAACAGGTTTATTTAATTTTTTCCCAAGCGCAACCAAGCGCCGAATAATCTCTTGCACCGCTCTTTCATCGCGCAAAGTTTCTTTTTCAATTAATGGAGCGTAAACTGCTGGAGGATGAACCTCGATATAATCATAAAAGGATGCAATTCGCTCTACTTCCTCAGGATTTTTTTGCATAACTGCTTCAAACAATTCTCCTTCAGAACAGGCACTTCCAACCAAAAGCCCTTCCCGAAGTTGCATCAGTTGACTTTTTGGAATTCGAGGCACACGATAAAAATAATTGACATGCGACATAGAAATCAACTTAAATAAATTTTTTAATCCCATTTCATTTTGTGCCAGCAAAACTGCATGTGTTGGACGTGAACGTTTGTAACCCTGTGCATTTTCAAAAGCAAAATTCAATTCTTCATGCGTTGTAATTCCTTTTTCTTCAGCTTCCTTTAACAATCGTAAAAATAAATACCCAGTTGCCTCCGCATCATAAATCGCACGATGATGCTGTGTTAACGCAATTTCAAACTTTTTACATAAAGTATTTAACCGATGATTCTTTAATTCAGGATGTAAAACCCTTGCCAACTCTAAAGTGTCAATCACTGCACTGTCAAATTCGCCAAGATTGTTTTTTGGATAATGTACCTTTAAAAAACCAGTATCAAAAGAAGCATTATGTGCAACTTGAATTGCCTCTCCAGCCCATTTCTTATATTCTTTTAGAACAACATCGATGTCTCTTGCATTTTGCACCATATCATCTGTAATCCCTGTTAATTCAATCGTTGTCGCACTGAGCAAATGATGTGGATTGGCAAAAGATTCATATCGGTCAATAACGGCACCATCATAAATTTTTACCGCTGCAATTTCAATAATTTGATCATAAACTGCAGACAATCCAGTGGTTTCAATATCAAATACAACATACGTTTCTTCTTTTAAAATTCGCTTTGAAGGTCTGTAAGCAATATTTACTTGATCATCAACCAGATTGGCTTCTACACCATAAATAATCTTAATGCCATGTTGCTTTCCAGCATGATAAGCCTCTGGGTAACTTTGCGCACCAAAATGATCTGTCACCGCAAAAGCCTGATGTCCCCATTTGGCCGCTTGCGCAATATAATCTTTTGCATTTGCCATGCCATCTATGGCACTCATAAATGTATGCGCATGCAACTCTACACGCTTTGTCTCACCAGGATATATATCTTTTCGCTCTGGCGCTTGTATCTCCATAAAATCTCGAACAAACATAGACAACTCGCGTGCATACGAATCTTCTTCAACTTTTCCGCGTACTTTAACCCACATTCCTTTTTTGATGTTTGAAAAGATCTCAACATCTGTTTTATCACGCGAAAACATTTTACAGGATATTGAGTCTGTATAATCTGTAATTTTAAATGTAAGCAATATTTTCCCTGTTTTTAACTCACGCGATTCCAATTGAAAAATGTAACCTTGAATCACCTTTCGTGCTTCCTCTTCAACAATGCTTTGAATCGGATCTGAATCCACTTGTGATAAATCATATCCGATTAAAACGACATCTGACAATATTTGAGAGTCAGATTGTATCATAGAAGACGTTTTCTTATTTCCATTATTGTTCTGATCATTTTGTTGCATAATCACTTTTTCAATATGTGCTTTATCTTCTAAATCCCTTTGCATATAAAAATCCGTTAATTCTTGTTCTTTTTGTTCAGTTCGTCGAACCGAAAAAGAAAATTTCTCAAGACCATACTTTTTGAATATATACTCTAGCTCAGGAAGAACAGAAGATCTAAAACAAGCAATCTGTGTATCATCTTTTAAAATAATATCTAAGTTTGCCTCACCAATTTGATAACAGGATTCTGATAAAACAAACTGAAACATCGGCGTATTTGTAAATGCTTTTTGCAACAAAAATGGTACCCAAGTTTTTAATTGATCCAGTGTATATGTTTCAAAATGATAAAAAGCATCAATCTCACATAAACTTTGAAAACTATCTTTCAGCTTTCCTTCAAATATCATAAATATCTCCATATCCAAAATATTTGGAAATGAAAAGTAAAATTGCCAAATCTTTGAATGTTTCAAAACAACGACTTCTTCAATTTTCCCATCTTGAAATGCTGAAACAAAATGGACGGGTATCCCGATTTGTTCCAATAGAATTTGTAATTTTTCTTCCCCAACTTGTCGTGCCACTCTTTGCACCTCCGTTATATTCCTTCATAAAATCAAATTCGGCCATGTCCTATATTTCGTTTCTCTTTATCTTGTTAATAAAAACTATTTATAAAATTTTAATTTTAAAATAAATATGCTTGTTTGATCATCTGTTTCTTCCTTGAGTATATCAAATCCATCATCTCTATTCGTTATAACTGAATTTCTTAAAGGAAAGAGACCAAAAATAAAAAATTCCCGAATTTTATTGGTTTAATGAAGAGCAAGATGAAAAATTCACGGTTACTGGATACCTTCTCAAAGCAACCGCAAAAAATTTTTTATGTTATTCCTATATACAAAATCAGAAAACATAAAATCGCTCTAATGAACCAAAACAACTCCGGAAATCTATACAAAAAGTGAATCCTTTTTTGAAAATAAATGACATTACAAACAACGATTTAAAACTTCATCCACCAAACAAATCTCAGACACTTCGCCCGTCCTTGTTTTAAACTCTACTTCACCATTTATTGAACCTTTTCCGACAATAATTCGATATGGAATACCAAAAAGATCAGCATCAGCAAATTTGACACCAGCACGTTCTGAACGATCATCGTACAAAACTTCAATATTTAATGCTTGTGCCTTTTGATACAAAGCTTCAGCCAGTTCGCGTTGTACAGAATCCTTCATATTTACTACAATCATATGAAGACGGTAAGGCGCAACTGATTTCGGCCAAATAATTCCTTTTTCATCATGATATTCTTCAATAATTGCAGAAATAAGTCTAGATACACCAATCCCATAGCAACCCATAATAATTGGCTGTTGTTTGCCATTCTCATCAAGAAACCGTGCATTCATAGCTTCACTGTAACGTGTACCCAATTTAAAAATATGACCGATTTCAATCCCCCGTGCAAATGCAACCACACCTTTTCCATCTGGAGAAGGATCTCCTTCCTGAATTAAACGAATATCTGCAATATGATGTACTTGATAATCTCTTCCCATATTTACATTGATAAAGTGAAAACCATCTTCATTTGCCCCACAGCAACCATTTTCTATTGCAGCAACTGCATAATCAGCAACAATCTCAACTTCTTTCTCTTGCAAGCCTACAGGACCCAACGAACCAAAATTCGCAGAGAAAATCTGTACTGCCTGACTCTCATCAGCCAACTCTACAACAGAGGCTCCAAAGAAATTTTTCAATTTAATATCGTTCACTTCATGGTCTCCACGAACAAGCGCCACAACAAACTTTCCATCAACTTGGTATAGCATAGATTTAAAACATTGTTGAACAGGAACATGTAAAAATGCTGAAACTGCTTCAATGGTCTTTTGTTCTGGTGTTGCTACCTTTTGCATTTGGTCTAATGATTTTCCCGTCTTTTCATATATATCTGGACATGGAGCCATTTCAATATTCGCAGCATAGCCAGACTCTGTTGAATAAACAATGATATCTTCACCGATTTCGGATAAAGCCATAAATTCATGGGTATCCTTTCCACCCATCGCACCTGAATCAGCAATGACCGCACGAAAATTTAACCCTAAACGTGTAAAAATATTGGAATATGCCGTATACATTTTTTGATAAGTTTCATCTAAGCTTTCCTGATTGGCATGAAAAGAATATGCATCCTTCATAATAAATTCTCTGCCCCGCAATAATCCAAATCTTGGACGCTTTTCATCGCGAAATTTTGTCTGAATTTGATATACATTTAATGGCAATTTTTTATAGCTGTTTAAATCATTTCGAATTAAATCGGTAATAATTTCTTCATGTGTCGGACCAATCACAAAATCACGTTGATGCCGATCTTTTACACGCATAAGCTCTGCACCATAACTATACCAACGACCGCTTTCCTGCCAAATCTCTGCTGGTGCAAGCGTTGGCATTAACAACTCAACCGCACCAGCATAATCCATTTCCTCACGAACAATCTGTTCGATTTTCATTAATACACGCTTAGCCAACGGCAAATAGCTGTAAATTCCAGCGGCATTTTGTTTAATATATCCACCCCGAAGCAATAATTGATGACTTTTTGTATCTGCATCTGCAGGTACTTCTCGCAATGTCGGTGCAAAAAATTGACTTTGTCTCATAAGTTTATCCCTTCCCACTTCTACAATTATGATTTATTGAAAAAACAAATTCTTAATATCATTCCAAGTAACAGCAATCATCAAAAGCATCAATAACGCAAAACCGATAAAATGAACCATTCCTTCTTTTTGTGGATCGATCGGCTTTCCTCGAATACCCTCAATGGCAAAAAAGAGCAGTCTCCCCCCGTCCAATGCTGGCAAAGGGAGCAAGTTCATAATTCCCAAATTAATGCTTAAAAAAGCCATCCAATTAATAAATGTATAAAAACCAGATTGTACAACCTCATCTGTATAATTGTAAATCCCAACCGGACCAGATAAATCCTGAATTGAAAACTGCCCTGTAATCAATTTGCCTACCGAATCTAAAATTCGCTTTGTCCAGTCTACTGTCTCAACAACCCCATACTTGAATGCTTGAACTGGACTTTTTTCTCTTGGCTGATATGCACCAATCTTACCGACCGATTTTCCTTCCTCTTCCACACGAGACGGTGTAACTTGGAAAGTCATCGTTTCATCTGCACGTTCCACCTCAAATGTCAATACTTGTTCTGGATTTTCACGAACTATTCCGACAACATTTTCCCAACTCTGAACCGATGTACCATTAATGGATAAAATCTTGTCTCCTTCTGCCAAACCGGCTTGTAATGCAGCACCATCTGGTGTAAGCTGTCCCATAATGGGCTTTTCAGACGGAATCCCTTGAAACAACGCAAGAAATGTAAATAAGACAAAAGCAAGCAAAAAATTCATTGCTGGACCGGCAAAAATGGTTAAAGCACGCTGACTTAATTTTTTTGCATGAAATTGCCGATGCGTAGGTGCAATCTGATAACTTTCTTTACCAAGCATTACTTCACAACAATCCCATACCTGATAAACAGAGATTTCACCCATTTCATCTCGACCGCTGATCTCCAACTTTTTCTCCAAATCGGCAGACTCCACTTCAATTACTTTTACATTTGGAATTGATGCAAAACCTTTGGTATAAATTTTTTCAACCTCATTTTTTGCATTCAATAAAAGCCCCACTCGTTGTCCTGGTTTAATAGAAATTATTTCACCATCTTCTCCAGCCATTTTTACATAACCACCAATGGGAAATAAGCGAATCGTATACAATGTTTCGTTTCTTTTAAAAGAAAAAAGCTTTGGACCAAATCCGATTGCAAAATCACGGCAAAGAATACCTGCTCGCTTTGCAAAATAAAGGTGACCCAATTCATGAAAGAATACGAGTACCCCAAACATAATAATAAACGCAATAATGGTCATCAATTTGTCTCCTTTATTTTCATTTTAACCTCTTGAATGAATCCACTGACAGACCTGTGCTCTCGTTTTTAAATCCTCTGCCTCAATCGTTTCCAGGCTTGGATCAAAAATGGCACAATGTGCTTCCAATGCTCGATAAACAAGTGTTTCAATTTCTAAAAACGGAATTTTACGTTGTAAAAAAGCTTCTACTGCAACTTCATTTGCTGCATTCAAAATCGTTGGCATCGTTCCACCCGTTTTTCCGGCATCAAACGCATACTTCAACATAGGATAACGCACATAATCAACAGCTGAAAAATGCAAAGTAGCAATTTCCGATAGATTCAATCGCTGTGTATTTAAAAACATTCTGTTTGGATACGAAAGAGCCAGTTGAATCGGAACACGCATATCTGGATTTCCCAGATTTGCCATAACACTTGAATCTTTAAATTCTACCAATGAATGAATGACGCTTTCTTGATGTAACAAGACTTCAATTTTATCATATGGCATATGAAAGAGCCAATGTGCTTCAATAACTTCCAATCCCTTATTTAACATCGTCGCAGAATCGATCGTAATTTTAGCACCCATTGACCAATTCGGATGGTTCAAAGCTTGTTCTACCGTGACATACTGTAATTGTTCTCTTGATAAATCTCGAAAGCTTCCACCCGATGCAGTTAAAATTAACTTTTCGACTTCATCAGAATGTTCTCCCCTCAGACATTGAAAAATTGCGGAATGTTCACTATCCACCGGTATCATTTTTACATTTGCCTTTTTGACAGCCTCCATTACCAAGTGTCCACCTGTCACTAAAGTTTCCTTATTGGCTAGTCCAATGTTTTTTCCTGCTTCCAAAGCTTTTAAAGTCGGCCTTAAACCTACACTGCCTACCACCGCTGTGATTAAGCAATCCATTTCATCATAAACTGCAACTTCAATAAGTCCTTTTTCTCCAAATACAAATCGTACATTGGAAAAATATAAGCTTCTTAATTGTTCTGCATCTTCTTTTCTTTCACAACAAACCAATTGTGGATGAAATTCTTTAATAATTTCTATAGCTGTCTCCTTGTTCCTTCCAAAAGAAAAACAGCATAAAGAAAATTGATCCGGATGCTGCCGAATCACATCCAGTGTTTGTAAACCAATAGAACCCGTTGCACCAAGCAATCCAATCTTTTTCATCATTCACCTCTTAACACTTACTGCAAATATGTAAAAATAAAATAGAAAATTGGCATCACATAAATTAAACTGTCAAAGCGGTCTAAAATTCCTCCATGACCTGGCAAAATACTCCCAGAGTCCTTTACCCCATAATGACGTTTAAATGCTGACTGGACAAGATCGCCAAATTGTGCAGTTATACTGATCAGCACGGACAACCAAATTGTTGAAAACGAGATCCAATGCAACTTATAAAAAAGGACACCAATCAAAAGTCCAAAAGCAATTCCGCCAATAAAACCTTCCACCGTTTTATTTGGACTAATTTGTGGCCATAATTTTTTTTTGCCCAACTTACGCCCAATCAAATATGCTCCAGTATCCGTTGCCCATACAGTAAACAAAGGATACAAAAATAAAATGAGCCCTAACTCGCGAACCAATGCCATGCATGAAAATCCAAGAGTAATATAAAGAACGAATAAAAGCAATGCTCCTGCTGAATCAAACTCAAAAATATTTTTCGTTGTTACAGTGCAAGCCAAAAGACATAAAGCAAATAAAATAAACAAAAATTCTTTATAACAAGGAATAGACAACCTCTCATAAAAATCATATGGAGCAATCAAAAAAATTACAACTAAAAAGGACAAAATTCCATAGGAGGAAGGAATTTGTAACTTTTTCATTTGAAAAAATTCAAATAAAGCTATGATTCCAAGTACAATCATAAAAATATGAAAAATCGTTCCTCCTGAGAAAACAATTGGCATGAATATGCAGATTGCAATAATAGTCGTAATGACTCGTTGTTTCAAAAAAATCCCTCGCTTTACCTATAAACCGCCAAATCTTCTATGACGATTTTGATATTCTAAAATCATTGCCATAAAAATTTCCTCTGAAACATCCGGCCATAAAATTTCTGAAAAAATTAATTCACTATATGCGATTTGCCATAGCAAAAAATTGCTGATTCTTTTTTCACCGCTGGTTCGTATCAACAAATCTACATCCGGTAAATGATGTGTCATCAAATAATCTTCAATGGTATCACGGGAGATATCTTTCGGATGTAGTTTTTTTTGTTCAACATCTTGTGCAATTTGTTGAACTGCTTTACAAATCTCATCCTGCGAACCGTAGTTCAAAGCAAAATTTAAAACCATTCCCGTATTTTGCTTCGTTTGTTCACAAGCACGAGTCAACGCTTCTTTTGTATGCAAAGGTAATGGGTCGATTTCACCAATACTCATCACACGAATATTTTTTTCAACCAATTCTGGGACAAATGTATCAAAAAAATCACTTGGAAGCTTCATTAAAAATTGAATTTCTTCTTGTGGCCTTTTCCAATTTTCTGTGGAAAAAGCATATAAAGTCAATACTTTAATTCCAATTTCTGAAGCTGCTCGCGTCACTTTTTTTACTGCATTCATTCCTTCTTTATGACCTGCGATTCGAGGCAATCCACGATTTTTTGCCCATCTCCCATTTCCATCCATAATTATCGCAACATGCAATGGTATAGATGATACATCCAATTGTATCAAATCTTGTTTTTTATGCACAAAAATTTTTGCTACCTGATTTAACCGTTTGAACAATTTTCATTCCCCCAAAACAAGAAATACGCGACCATCCAAGATTTTTTGGTTTTGTAAGACTGAATATGAGCAAGTTGACAACTTTTTGTTTTCTGTCAAAAATTTTTTATTCAATATCCCATCAACATCATTTAATAGCAGACCGATTTCTTGTCTTTTCTAAAAAATCCCCTTTCCTAAGGAAGGGGATTTCTACAAAGGTCTATTAAGATTTTAGCATTTCAGAAGCAGAAAATGAATAGTTTTTCTTTAAACTTCCATAATCTCTTTTTCTTTTTCTTTTGTTAATGTGTCAATCTTGGCAACATGTTGATCGGTTACTTTCTGAATCTCTTCTGTAAGACTACGCAATTCATCTTCTGTAATCTCACCATTTTTTTCAAGCTTTTTTAATTCATCATTTCCATCTCGACGAATATTTCGAACAACAATTTTTGCCTCTTCAGCATACTTTTTCACAACTTTTGTTAACTCTCGGCGACGTTCCTCTGTTAAAGCGGGAACGGCCAAACGAATAACAGAACCATCATTTGTTGGGTTCAATCCCAAATCAGATTTTTGAATCGCTTTTTCAACTTCCCCCAATGATGATTTATCATAAGGCTGAATAACAAGCATGCGCGCTTCTGGCACAGAAATTCCGCACAATTGGTTTAATGGAGTAAAGACACCATAATAATCCACCATAATCTTATCAAGCAAAGATGCATTTGCACGACCTGCCCGTACTGAGGCCAATTCACGTGTATATGCGACAATTGCCTTATCCATTTTTTCCTTTGTTGTCTGAATAACAGATTGAGTCATGATTATTTCCCCCTTACAACAGTTCCAATATTTTCACCAAGAATTACTTTTTTAATATTTCCATACTCTGTAATTGAAAATACGATCAAAGGTATGTCATTATCCATACATAGCGAAGAAGCTGTTGCATCCATAACAGCCAAGCCCTCATTTAGAATTTCCAAATACGAAAGCTGATCATACTTTTTGGCAGACTTGTTCACTTTAGGATCTGCGGAATAAACTCCATCAACATTATTCTTTGCCATTAAAATGACATCTGCTTCAATTTCGGCAGCTCGTAATGCAGCCGTTGTATCTGTAGAAAAATACGGATTTCCGGTTCCTGCGGCAAAAATAACAACTCTTGATTTTTCCAAATGACGAATGGCTTTTCTGCGGATATACAACTCGGCTACTTGGCGCATCTCAATGGATGTCTGAACTCTTGAATGAATTCCTTTTGACTCTAAACTATCTTGTAAAGCAAGAGAATTCATAACGGTTGCCAACATGCCCATATAATCAGCTGTTGCTCGATCCATTCCAAGCTCACTCCCAATTCTTCCGCGCCAAATATTCCCTCCTCCAACCACAACTGCTACTTCAACGCCTAATTCTGCAACTTCTTTAATTTGTTCTGCTATTGAGTTTACAATGGTAGGTGCAATCCCAAACCCTTGTGTCCCAGCTAATGCTTCTCCACTTAATTTTAAAATGACACGCTTATACTTTGGCTCTAACATACTTACCTCCAGTATTTTCAATAAAAGGTTGTCCATTTTTTACTTCAATATTTTGAAAAAGGGAACACAGTGTGTCCCCTAGCAGAAAGAAACAGAGATAAAAAATTCTATCGCCAGTTTCTTTTCTTATTCATTTCCTCGTACTTGATTCATGACTTCTTCAGCAAAATTGTCTTGACGTTTTTCAATGCCTTCTCCAACCTCGTAACGCACAAACATTTTTACTGTTGCCCCGGCTTTAGAAACAACTTGTCCAACTTTTTCATCCGGATTTTTCACAAATGCCTGTTGTGTTAAAACCTCACGCTCGCGCTCAATTTCATCAGCCTGAACTTGATCTCTGGAAACATATTTCGGATTTACTGCAGCAATGTGCATAGCAACATCTTTTGCCACCTCTTCTGTTCCACCTTCCAGTACAGTTAAGACACCGATACGTCCACCCATATGCAAATAAGTACCAAATGTTTCGTTTGCAGATTTTTCAACAAGCGTGAAACGACGTAAAGATATTTTTTCACCAATTGTTGAAATCGCATTGTTAATATATTCAGCGACTGTTTCACCACTCTCCATTTTTTGCTTGGCTGCAGCTTCAACTGTATTCGGTTTTTCCGTCAAAATATGTTTTGCCAAATTTTGAATCAATGTTTTGAAATGATCATTTTTCGCAACAAAATCTGTTTCAGAGTTTACTTCCAAAATAACAGCTGCTTGATCATTTGATAAAATATAAGTTAAACCTTCTGCAGCAACACGATCTGCTTTTTTGGCTGCTTTTGCAATACCATTTTCACGCAAATAATCAATTGCCTTTTCCATATCACCATCAGTATGTGTTAAAGCCTTTTTACAGTCCATCATACCTGCGCCTGTTCTTTCACGTAGTTCTTTTACCATTTGTGCAGTTACTGCCATAAATGAAATCCTCCTTCATCTACATAAAGATCATTCGATCTATTTTTTAAAAAAAGGCGATAAAAGATTATGCCTTCTATCACCTACTTATTTATTACTCAGCTGCTTCTTCTACAACTTCTGCAATTTGCTCATCTTCATCGTCAGCACTTTGCTTAACTTCTAAAATTGCATCTGCCATTTTGGAAGTTAATAATTTTACTGCACGAATCGCATCATCATTTGCCGGAATGACATAATCAATTTCATCCGGATCACAGTTTGTATCTACAATACCTACAATCGGAATATGAAGCTTTTGGGCTTCAGCAACTGCAATGCGTTCCTTTCTTGGATCAACAACAAAAAGACAGCTTGGTAGTTCTTTCATTTCCTTAATTCCACCTAAAAACTTCTCAAGCTTTTCTTGTTCTTTTTTCAATGCAATGACTTCTTTTTTCGGCAAAACATCAAAAATTCCATCTTCTTCCATTTTCTCAATGTTTTTTAAGCGCTGAATACGTTTTTGAATGGTTTTGAAATTTGTCAAAGTACCGCCCAACCAACGTTGGTTTACGTAATAATTACCAGAACGTTCTGCTTCTTCCTTTACAGAATCTTGTGCCTGTTTTTTTGTACCAACAAAAAGAACTGTCCCACCATCCTGTGCAATTTCACGAATAAAATGATAGGCTTCTTCTACCTTTTTTACAGTTTTTTGTAAATCGATAATATAAATTCCATTTCTTTCCGTAAAAATATACTTTTTCATTTTCGGGTTCCAACGGCGTGTTTGATGTCCGAAATGTACCCCTGCCTCCAACAATTGCTTCATTGAAATAACTGACATTTGATTTCCTCCCTTGGTTTTTCATCCGCCTACTTCAACTTTAAAGAAAACCAGATTTCTGGCACCATCCTTCAAATACATAGACGTGTATATTAACAACTTTTACAATATAACATATGGAAGATGAACTTGCAACACTCAAGTATAAACTATTGACGAAATTTCAACAACAATTCCAATTCTGTTCTACCCTTGTTTAACTTTTTGGCAATTTCATCTAACTCCATTCCTTGTTCTTGCAAAAGAAGTGCCTGTGCGGTTAGAGATTGTACATATATTTCTTCCTTCTCCACATTTTTATCAATCGGATTCTGTCCAACTGTTAAAGCAGGAATTTTCTTTCTAGCCTGCTCTTTTTTCTTATGGATTTCCTCTGATATATTTTTTGTTGACAGTTTCACTGGTTCATCAGAAGAAGTCAAAGAATTTTTTGACTTTATGTTCTTGCTTTGGCTTGCAACTGGCTTTTCATATATCAAAGCATCTGATTTTATTTGAGGCATCATTTGATTCACATTGGATTCTTTTGACATATTTGTCTGTGAACTTACCTTTTTTACAGAAGAAGTCAAATTTGAACGTTTCAAAGAATGAGTTGGAATTTGCTGAAGTTGCTTCAACAAATTTTCATTTTCTACACGTACTTCCATAAGATAGGACTCAAACAATTGCTCCATCTCTCTTTTTATTCGTGCATTCTCAGTAAGATCTTCTTTCAAACGATTTACCTTCAAAGATAACACAAATAACCAAAATATTAATAAGACCTGCATGGCAATGAACACAAACAGTAAAATCTCCATTTTTCTCCTCTTAACTTTTAAAATCAATTCTTTTCCCTTTATAAGGATGAGACATAATTACATTTGGATGCTCATCTTTAGATTTAGGTTGGTCTTTGTTTTGTTGTTTATTTTCATGTGAATGTTTTGAATCTTGATCTTTAATTTCAGCTTCATCTTTTTTATCCAATTCACTCACTTGTTTTCTTGCTTTTTCTTCTTCTTTTGCAACTGAGGCTGCCATATTCTCCGCTGTGTGTGTACCACGATTTAATTCATGTTCTTGTATTTTTGCAGCATCAACAACACGTGGCAGAGCAACCTGCATTTCAATCGATTTTAAGCCCATTATTATCTATCCCTACCTTTCCATCTAAAAAGGTAAAAACACAATTTCATTTTCTTTTAATTTTACACGAACATGTGAATGCTCAACTTTAATCGTTTTTGCATACTTTCCAAAAGAGATGGTTACATTAGGAAAAATCGCCCCTTTGCAAACCAGCTCTGCTGTTTGACAAGATGCCTCTAAATCCTCAATACTTTTCAATTCTTCTTCGATATCCTTAACTTCCTTTAGAAGATTTTCATAGGATTTTTTTTGCATACCAATTAACTGTTTTTCTCGATCATTTAACTCACGCTGCTCTCGTTTAAAGCGTAAAAGCTTCTTAATAATTTCTTCCGAACGTTTTAATTCCTCTTTCTTTTCTGTATGCATTTTTCGTAACCTAGAAATTCGAATAATAATTTCTTGATCTACTCCAATAAATACATCGGTTTTTACAAAAAGATCATTTCCCACATTTTGAATCACCAAGCCTTCAATACAGGAAATTTTCCCACCGTAAATACTTCCTTTTTCACAAGTAATTTTTCCAAAACATCGGCAATTGCTTTGAATAATTGAATTTTCAATTATAACATCACCATTGACTGTAATATTTGCACCGTTTAAATAATGTGCATATAAATTGCCTCCAGCCTCAATGCTTATGGATTGATCACCTAAAATTCCACCTCGAATTTTTATATCACCTTTTGCAATAATTGATGAATTATCGACCAAACCATTGACAAGTACATCTCCACCAGCCTTTATTACAAAACCTTTTCCAACGCCTCCTCTAATTTCAACATTTCCAACAAAATCAATATTTCCAACACTCATATCTAAATCGCCATTGACTGTAAAAACAGGATTAACATCAACACCGTTTCTAATCCTCTTTACTTGTCCATCAATAGCTGCATAAATATAATTTCCCACCATTTTAGCATGTTTTCCAACTTTTACTGCCAACCGTTTTCCTTTTTTATGCCATACAGTTTCTCCTAAAACATTTGTACCATCAATCCCTTTGGTTGGCGGATAATAAACAGCTAATAAATCACCACTTTTTACATTTTGAATTACGAGTTTTTCCCGAAAATCTATATTATCTGAATTAGATAAATCATGCGAATGCTCTACATCCTCATGCTCATAAATTAAATATCCGTCCTCACCAGGAATCGGCACTGTTCCTTGCGCAACTACAACCGGAGCAATTACTGCTTTGAAATCACGACTTATTTTTTCCAAAACATCTTGCTTTAAACCATATACAATATTTTTATTCTTTAAAAAAGAAACCAAATCTTCCATAGTAGATTTTGTATATAATTGTTCAATCTGTGATTTCATCTCAACTGTCATACTATCAAAATCGAGTTCTTTGGGACTTATAGTTGCCTGCATATTATCCTTAGACAATATGATGTCGAAAATTCGATACATATGATTTCCCTCATTTCATTTACTTAATAGAATTTTTCTTAACCTAAGAAGACATTTCGAATGAATTTGAGAAACTCTGGAAGTACTTATACCCAATATAGAAGAGATTTCTGTTAAAGTTAGTTCTTCTTTATACAGAAACTGAAGAATAATCTGTTCCCTTTCATTTAAATCTTCTTTAATAATTCTCATCAGTTCTGTCATTTGTTCATGGACAAGTGCTTGCTGTTCAGGTGTCTTTAAATTCTCATCCTTAATGTTTACTTGCAATTCCTCATCCTCACTATCCCTTGCTAAATCTTCTACTGAAATAATGTTAGAAAAGAAGCTCTCATTAATCACTTGAACAACTTCATCTTCAGACATCTCAAGTACTTCGGAAATTTCTTTTGGTGTTACAGGGCGAAGATATTTTTGCTCTAATTGCGTAGCAACCCTCTCAATTTTTTTTATTTTTTCTCTCGATGTTCTACTTAGCCAATCCTCTTTCCTTAAGTAATCAATAATTGCACCCTTAATTCTAAAAGAAGCATAAGTTTCAAATACAAGCTCACGATCCATATCAAATTTCTCAATTGCATCAAACAACCCAAAAAGCCCTTGTGAATAAATATCCTCTTGTCGAACATTTTTGGGTAGACCAATCAACATTCTTTGTGTATGAAATTTAACCAGTGGAATATATTTTTTTACCAAATAATTTCCAGCCGCATCATCTTTTTCTTTTTTCCATAATTCCCAGATCTTTTTTTCATCCACTGTTGCTAGCTCATTCATATGTTACACCTCACACTGGTTCCGTTAATTAACGGTGGAAGATTCTTTTTCGGACTTTGCGAGTTCTGTCTTTACAAACTGAGCAACATCATTGTAATCTTTTTCCGTCATTTCTGAAGCGATTTGTTTTGAATTATCTGCTGCGTTGAAATTCTTATCTTCCTCAACAGCTACTTCACTTTTTTCCGTTTCAGATTCATCTGCTGTTATATTATCATCTGCTTCATCTAAGTTTTCTTTTATTAAATCTGAAAAACTATAAAAGAAAATAAAACGAACCAACTCAAATAGCAGAAAAAACACAATAAAAGAAATGATTCCACGCACAAATGATGTCAGAACTGCATTCACATTGTAACTCATAAAAAACGAAATAAGAAAACCAAGTGTGCCGGCAAAAATAGGGAAAAGCCAACGATTTGTTTTCATTATATTTCTTCATCTCCTTTTGTTACCATCCGAACCTTAAGTACACCAGACTCCGGAAAAAATTCGATGGTTCTCCCACACGAACCGCCTACACTTTCAGCAACAAGCGGGATGTTTAAATCTTTCAATATTTTTTTTGTCATTTCAACATTTCGTGGTCCGACACGTAAACCTGTGTTTTGTCCTAAAACTGTGAACATCTCCGCACCACCTGCAATTTTAGCATATATATTTTTGGCAGTAGCTCCCTTTGCCAACAACTTTTTATACAAATAAGGTATAGCGGTATCCGCAAATTTTGCTACTTTTATTCCATCTGATATATGAATATTGGATTCTGGTAACATAATATGCGCCATTCCTCCAATTTTTTTCACATGGTCATATAAAACAATCCCTACGCAAGATCCAAGACCAATTGTTTTTATAGAATCTGGAGGTGTTACAGTATCTAATTCCGCAATGCCAATTCTTTTTTCAGACACATAATCACCTCACAAGTTTAATCCTAATGCAGAAAAAATTGTATGAAAACTTTTATGCGTCGGTAAAAACAGAATTTCTGAATCAACTTGAGACTTTTCACCATGTAAAATGGTATCTATAATCAATCCATGATCACTTTCTACAGAAGCCATTAACAAACCTTCTGTAATAATTGTTGATATCATATCCATAATAACAATCGGGGCAGACAAAGAAAAACGTAAACCTACCATATCAGAAAACGAAGCCAAATAATTTCCTGATAAAATATTACCAAACTCACTTAATGCAGATTTTCCATCACTTTGGTACTTCGGATTAGAAATATCAAAGTCCGCAATATTAAATAAAGAACGTAGAAAATGGTTTGCAGCCAATTTATGAAAAACAATAAAAATACAACCATTGATATCTCCAGAAAAATATTGGCAAACCGAATACACGATAGACTCAGGACCCTCTATTTCATTTATAATTTGATTGATTGTTTCTAAACGCACATTCGGAATCGATATGGTTATCTTTTTATTTAATATTTCAGAAAGAGCAGTTGCTGCATGCCCAGCACCTATATTTCCAATCTCTTTTAAAGCGTCCAGATGAAATTGTGTAATATGATCAAATACCATAAAAAACACTCCTATTGGACAGGATCTACATTCAATGCTCTATTTAAATTCAACAAAAGCAGTAAACGTTTATCTATAGAATAAACTCCATCTACATATGCAACTTCTTTTCCACCTATCACATCAGGTGAAGGTTCGATATTTTTCATATCAATATCCAACACATCACTTGCATCATCAACCAACAATCCCACTTCAGAATTATTAACATTAACAAGAATAATACGTGTAGACTCTGTAAATTCTGATACTGGTAAATCCAGACAAATTTTCAAATCAATAACTGGTGTAATCACACCACGTAAATTAATCACACCCTTTACCTCTGGTGCTGCTCCAGGAACGCGAGTAATTTTTAATAATTTTTCTAAACCTTGTACTTGACTAACCGGAATTGCAAATTCTTCATCATGTAGTTGAAAAACAATATATTTTTTTTTCTCAAAATCCATTTCTTCAAATTCGTTCATAACTAACCCCTCCTTTATGTGTGGTACCATTATTTTATCAATGCATTACAGTCAATAATTAAAGCAACTTCTCCATCGCCCAATATGGTCGAACCAGAAATCGCAAAAATATTTTGTAAATAATCCCCTAATGATTTTAATACGATTTCTTGTTGTCCAATAAAAGAATCAACAACCAAACCAGCAATCTTCTCACCTTTGCGAACAAGAATGACAGAATAAAAATCTTTATTTTCTTTTGTATCCTCGATTTCAAAAATATCCTTTAAGAACAACAGAGGAACAATTTTCCCACGAAAATCAATAACTTTCTGACTGTGTGCATTCAGCATATCTGTTCGCTTAATAATTGCAGTTTCAATAACAGAAGATAACGGTATTGCAAATCTTCCAGAACCCAGTTCCACCAGCATTACAGAAATAATGGACAAAGTGAGTGGTAACTGTACTGAGAAAATAGAACCTTTTCCCAACTCTGAATCAATAGAAATTGAGCCACCCAATGAATTAATCGTATTGGTCACAACATCTAAACCAACACCACGACCAGAAACATCTGAAACTTTTTCAGCAGTAGAAAATCCAGAGGCAAAAATCAACTGATAAACTTGCTTATCTGTTAATCCAGCTGCGTTTTTCTCGCTTAAAACACCATTAGAAACCGCTTTCTTTAAAATTTTTTCACGACTTAAACCATGTCCATCATCTTCTACCTCAATAAAAACATGGTTACCACTATGATAAGCACGAAGTGTAATCGTTCCAATTGGATTCTTTCCGATTTTTTGACGCTCTTCTGGTGATTCCAAACCATGGTCTGCTGCATTTCTTAATAAATGTACCAATGGATCTCCAATTTCATCTATAACTGTGCGATCCAATTCCGTTTCGGCACCTACCAATTTCAATTCGATTTTTTTTCCTAAATCTTTGGCCAACTGTCTTACCATTCTAGGAAAACGATTAAATACAGTCTCAATTGGTACCATTCGCATATTTAAAATAATATTTTGTAAATCACCTGTTGTACGAGACATTCTTTCAACCGTTTCATTTAATTCCACATGATTTAGCTCGTTAGCTATTTGTTCCAATCTACCACGATCGACAACAAGTTCTTCAAATAGGTTCATAAGTACATCCAAACGATCAATATTCACACGAATTGTTTTAGAAGCAGGTGGTTTCGAAATGGCTTTTTCAGTTGCCTCTTTGGACTTAGGTGGTGTTGATTGGGCAGTCGAAAGTGGTGACGATTGCTCAACTGTTTTTACTTCTTGAACAGGCATTTCTGGCGGTGCACTTACCGCCACTGCCTCCGCAGCAGCCTCTACAACAACCTTTTCAGATTTTTTATCTGCAATTAAGTCAATTTTTGTAATTTTTATCTCTTCGATTTCAGAGATTTTATTTAATCTTTCTAAAAGTGCATCTTTACCAGATTTAGTTAAAAGATACAATGTAAATTCTGTATCAAATTTTTCTTCTTCTAAATCTTGAGCCGGAGGGAGTGATTTAATCACTTCACCATGTTCCTCAATGGCTTCAAAAATCATATAAACACGAACTGCCTTGAGTACACAAGAGCTGACCAATTTAACTTGAATTTGATAGAGACTATTTCCTTGCTGTAAACCTTGTTTAATTACTTCACCTTCATAATCCTCAAATGGACTTTCATCTAATAATTTTACCGCATCGTTTTTTGGAGAAGCAGAGGTCTCTAGAGGCTTTGAATTTGAAATTGAAGCCGGACTTTCACCAGCTTCAATTTTCAAAAGTTTATCTACAACATCTGATACATCACATGAACCTTGACCACCAGTAGAAATATCTGTAATCATTTCTTCCATATGATCTACTGCTTCCAAAATTACATCAATCAAAGATGTATCAGCCTTTACTTTTTGATTTCGGATTGCATCCAAAACATTTTCCATTTTATGTGTGAGATTGGTCAAATCTTCAAAACTCATAGAAGCTGCCATACCTTTTAATGTATGCGCAGAACGAAAAATTTCATTTATAATTCCTAAATCATCTGTATTTTTTTCAAAAAGTAATAGTTGCTCATTGATATTTTGTAAATGCTCTCTGCTTTCTTCTAAAAATAATTCCAAATACTGATTAACATCCATTATTATCTCATCTCCTCTTCTCAAGAATGCCTTTATTTTTAACTACGGTAAATACCCCTACGCATAAATTTTAACATAAAATCAAACGTAAACATTACATTTTTTCAATTTATAACAATAACATCAAATTTATAACCTTAATTTAATAAACGTTTCTTAAATCTTTCAAGAAATGAAAGCTTACGTGGTACATAAGTCAAACCAAATTGACGACTCGCTATTTTATGAATGGCTATGCTAGCAGCAGCAGTCGGGTATTTAATGACCAAAGGTTCTTGTTCCAGCACACTTTTTACGACATGTTTATCATCAGGAATCGAGCCCAGTACCTGAATTTCCTTTTTTAAAAATTGCTGAACGGTATTCTTTAACCGCTTTTGAAACTCCTTTGAATTGTTATGACCTGTAGAACGATTCATAATAACATTAATATGCATTTCATGATTTTTTAAAAGTAAAAATTTCACCATAGAATATGCATCCATTATGGATGTAGGTTCATAAGTTGTAACAATAAAAATCTCATCCATTGATAGCAAAACATCAATATACTGTAGGTTAATACCTGCACCCATATCAAAAATAACCAAATCATATTTCTTTTGAACATGATCAAATTCTTTTTGAAATTTTTCAAAGGTAAACCGATCAAATTGAATTGATTGATTTAAAGCGGAACCACCACCGATATAATCTAATTGAAACGGACCTTGTTCGGTTACGGTTGCCAACGAAATATTATTTATAAGTACATCCACAATAGAATGTGAAGCACTTTGTCCCATTAATACGTCAATATTCCCCATACCAATATCAAAATCAATAAGGAGTACTTTAAATCCGCTTTTTGAAATCGACAGTGCATAATTTAAGGAAAAGATTGATTTTCCCACGCCACCTTTCCCGCTCATAATGGCAATAAATTTTGCATGATGCATCTCTGTATGATTACGTAAGTTTTCAGCTTGATCTTTCATACTTACAGCCCTCAATAAACAAATTAATTAAATAAAACAAGTCTGCATCTACAAAATCATCAGGTACATTCTGTCCATTTGTTATATAAGCGGTTCCAACTTTAAACTCATCCATTAAATTAAACATCGCACCATAAGAATGCGTTTCATCTATTTTTGTAAAAATAAAACGGTAAATGGGCAACTTGGAAAATTGTTTATAGATCTTTTTCATATCCAAATATTTTCCAGTTAAAGCAAACACAAGAAAAACCTCAACATCATCATCATAATTAATAATTTTAGTTAAATTTAAGACATTTTCCTGATCTAAGAAATTCCTTCCCGCGGAGTCAATAAAAACAACATCATAATCTGAAAATTTATTTTTTGCTGCAATAAAGTCTTGCGCATTGTAGCAGACTTCAAGCGGAACACTTAAAATTTGTGCATATGTTTTCAACTGTTCAATTGCAGCAATTCGATACGTATCAGTCGTAATAAAAGCAACCTTTTTCTCTTCATCTAAAACACATTTTGCTGCTAATTTGGCCAAAGTAGTTGTTTTCCCTACCCCAGTTGGACCAAGGACATTAACAAATTTTTTTGTAAAAGAAATCCCACCAAAATCGATATCTCTAAAAATATTTTTCAAATTAAAAGACAGTAAGTCATATACATCTTCTTTATTTTCAATACTTACATGTTCATAGTTTTTTAATATTTTTTCGATCAATGGTTCATCCAATTCCTGATTCATTAATTGATCTGAAAGTTCCTTTTTTGTAATCCATTGCTCTTTTTTCGGTTCTGATATTATAGGCTTGGCTGTTTGAACCATCCTACTCCTTTTTACATCATCAACTTTTGGGGCATCCGAATCTCTCCAATACGTACTTAACTCATTTAAGGCTTGTTTCTCAATATGATCTGTATGAATAGACCCCTCTTTCACTTTTGGTTCATCTAAAGCCGCAATGACCTCAACAAGTTTACGTTTGAAAAGACCGAATACTCCACCACTCTCAACAGTTTTTGAATTTAAAATAACAGCATCCTCGCCCATTTCTTGCTTTACAATTTGCATGGCCTCAGCCATTGTAGGTGCAGATATTTTTTTTATTTTCATTATTTAACAACCCCAATACTTTGAACTTCTATATTTGAATCAAGTTCATTATATGAAAGCACAGCTATCATCGGGAAGAACCGTTCAATCAATTGCTTTAAATACATGCGAACGGCTGGTGAACATAAGAGAACTGGTGAAATGCCCTGTATAGAAGCCTGTTCAAGCTCATGCCCGACTGAATTAATCATTTGCTGTGATGCATCGGGTGATAAAGATAAATACGTTCCATGCTCAGTCTGTTCAATCGCATCAGCAATTGCCTTTTCATTTGCTCCAGACAGAGTAACAACCTTTAAAACACCTTCAACTGCATATTGACTTGTAATCTGTCTTGCCAAAGCCTGTCGGACATATTCGGTTAACAAATCTGTATCTGTTGTAACTTTTCCATAGTCAGCTAATGTTTCAAAAATTACAGGCAAATTGCGAATGGACACACGTTCTTTTAGTAATTTACTTAAAACTTTTTGAATCTCACCGATTGACAATGGTGATGGTGTAATTTCCTCAACAAGAATTGGGTAAGATTCGCTTAAATGATCAACAAGTTGCTTCGTTTCTTGACGACCTAATAATTCAAATGCATGATTTCGAATCGTTTCGGTTAGATGCGTTGAAACAACCGATGGCGGATCTACAACTGTATAGCCCAAATATTCGGCTTGTTCCCGAACAGATTCTGTAATCCATTTTGCTGGCAAACCAAATGAAGGCTCTATTGTATCTATTCCTTCAATACTATTATCATCTATGCCAGGACTCATTGCCAAATAATGATCCAAGAATAATTCACCGTTTGCTACTTCATTCCCCTTTATTTTCAATACATACTCATTGGGCTGCAATTGAATATTGTCACGAATTCGGACAACTGGAATAACCATCCCCAATTCAATTGCCAGTTGTTTACGAATCATAACTACACGATCCAGCATATCTCCACCTTGACTTGCATCAGCTAAAGGAATTAAACCATAACCGAATTCAAATTCAATCGGATCCACGCTTAACAACTGAACAATACTTTCTGGACTACGCATCTCATTCGTATGTGTTTCCATTTCCTCTTCTTCAATTACATCTTCTGTTTTTTGCGGTTCTCGACTTAAAAAGTATCCACCTGCAAATAAAGCTAAAGCGATGGGTAATGTTAAAGTAAATCCAATCGGTGTGATACCCAAAAGCAAAATTACAGTGCCTGCTAAATATAATAATTTGGGGTAGGAAAAAAGCTGTCCAGTGACATCTGTACCCAAATTACCATCGGAATTTGCACGTGTTACAACAATACCTGTAGCTGTGGAAAGCAGCAAAGCTGGGATTTGACTCACCAATCCATCTCCTACAGTCATTAAACTGAATTGTACGGCTGCCTCACCAATTGGTAAACCCATTTGGACAACACCGATAATAATTCCCATAATCAAGTTAATGATAACGATTATAATACCAGCAATGGCATCTCCTTTTACAAACTTACTTCCACCATCCATTGAACCATAAAAATCAGACTCACGCTGAATTTTTTCACGTCGTTCTCTTGCTTGTGCTTCAGAAATTAATCCTGCATTTAAATCGGCATCAATTGCCATTTGCTTTCCTGGCATGGCATCCAAAGTAAAACGTGCAGCTACTTCAGAAACACGCTCTGCACCTTTTGTAATGACCAAAAATTGAATAATCACCAGAATAAAAAATATGACCAATCCAACGAGAACATTGCCTCCAACAACAAATGTACCAAAAGTTTCAACAACGCTACCTCCACTACCCGTTGTCAAAATCGCACGTGTAGTCGAAATATTTAAAGCCAAGCGATACAATGTTAAGATTAACAATAGCGTTGGAAAAATCGCGAATTCCAAAGGCTCTTTCATAGTCATCGTCATTAAAAGAACCAGCAAAGCTAAAGTAATATTCAATAGAATTAAAATACTAAGCAAAAAATGTGGTAAAGGAATTACCATCATGGCAATGATTAGAATTACCATGATTAAAACACTTAATTCACGAACACGCACAACTGCATCTCCTCTATCCTATAACAAAATTTCTTTTATCTCGCTGTGACTTTATTTTTCAAACGGTATACATACGCCAAAATTTCTGCTACCGCCTTAAAAAATTCTTCAGGTATAGGCTGATTTAACTCGGTTTGATCATGAAGCGCACGAGCCAATGGACGGTTCTCTATTGTATGAACTCCGTTTGCCTGTGCAATCTGACGAATTTTCATTGCAACATAATCAACACCTTTAGCCACTACAATTGGCGCATCAGCTTTACTATCATCATATTTTAAAGCAACTGCATAGTGAGTTGGATTGGTAATTACAACATCGGCATTTGGAATTTCCGCCATCATCCGACGCATTGCCATCTCTCTTTGCTTTTGCTTAATTCTCGACTTTACTAAAGGGTCACCCTCTGTTTTCTTATATTCATCCTTAATGTCTTGTTTAGACATCCGCAGTTGTTTTTCATAATCATATTTTTGATACATATAATCAAAAACGGATAAAATAATTAAAACAAGACCACCAACAAGACCAATATTGATCATTAAATTAAAAATCACTTCCAGCGATTCCACAATTGGAACTTGTGACAATATTAGGATTTCTTGCAAATTAAAATATAAAAAAGAAAAAGTAACTGCTCCTACAAATAAAATTTTTAAAATAGATTTTATAAATTCAACCAATGCACGAAGCGAATAAATCCGTTTAAAACCTTGAATTGGGTCGATTTTTGAAAGTTTCATTTGAAGCGGCTCGGTTGTAAATAAAATCCCAACTTGCGCATAATTGATTGCGGCGGCTGCAACAAAACAGACAGCCATAACTGGTAAAAGTATAACAACAAAAACTGATAAAACATAAAAAACAACATCACGTAAATTGTTAATTTCAGGAACAACTAAAATATATTGTGTAAAAAACGTATAAAACAATGAATGTGCTTGACTAAGAATTGTTGGACCATAAAGTTTCAAAAAACCAAAAGAAAGAAGGAGCATAACCGCAGTATTCAAATCCATACTCTTTAATACTTGACCTTTTTTACGAGATTCCTGCCGTCTACGAGGTGTTGCTTTTTCAGTTTTTTCACCGCTAAAAAACTGCAAATCCAGTTGAATAAAAAGCATCCTATACTCCTCCGATAATTTCCATTAAAGAACGCATAACTTGAAACATAAAATAAAATAACTTCTTTAAAACAATATAAAAAGAACCCATTGTTAAAATTAATACGATAAAGCTTACCAATATTTTTAAAGGTAAACCAACGACAAATACATTTAACTGTGGTACGGTTCTTGCCATAATTCCCAAAGATAGATCCACCAAAAACAAACATCCAACCAACGGAACCGCCATTTGAAATGCGATAATAAACATCTGCCCAAATACTCTTGCAACAAAATCTGCAAGTGAGGCAAAATTGGTATTTAAGACCATTTTTTCCAATGGAATAAACTCATAACTGTAAAAAATCCCATCTAAAATCAAATGATGTCCATCCAAAATCAATAATACCAATAAAGCAAATATATATAAATACTGTCCAATTAACGGGCTTTGTGTACCTGTTTGCGGATCAATCACATTCGCAATGGCAAAACCCATTTGAAAATCAATAAAACCACCAGCGACCTGGATCGCAGTAATAATAATAAAAGCAACCAAACCAATAGACAATCCAATCAATGTTTCTCTTATCGCCAAATAAAAAAATGCTTCTGTATTCTCCAAATAAGAAAAATCCATTTGAATTGAAATAATTATAGCAAAAAATGTAGCTATGCCAATCTTTAACATACTTGGTATGGTGCGATACGAAAATAAAGGTACAGTTAAAAAAAAGGCAGATAATCGAATCAACACAAGAGAAAAACCCATTGTATAGATAAATAAATAATCCATGTATTTATCCTATAAATCTCGGTAAATTTGATAAAATTTCAGTTCCAAATTTCACAAGTTGGTTTAACATCCAAGGACCTAGAAAAATTAATCCAATAAACACCCCAACAATTTTTGGAACAAAAGCCAATGTCTGTTCTTGTATTTGTGTTGTTGCTTGAAAGATCGAAACAATTAAACCGATTACCAACGCTAAAATCATTACAGGAGCAGCTACTAAAAGAATTGTATAAATCCCTTTAGAAGCTTGATCCAATACTATTTCTGCTGTCATATGAATCTATCCTTTCTAAACATTCACACTCTGCAGGAGAGATTTCACAACGAGATACCATCCGTCTACAAGTACAAATAGTAAAATTTTAAAAGGAAGTGAAATCATAACCGGAGGAAGCATCATCATCCCCATAGACATTAGAATACTTGCAACAACCATATCGATAACCAAAAAAGGAAGAAAAATCATAAATCCAATCTGAAAAGCCGTTTTCATTTCACTGATTGCAAATGCTGGTACCAATGCTGTTAATGGGATATCTTGTATCGTTTCCGGGTTCTTAGAATTTGAATAAGATAAAAATAATGATAAATCTTGAGGTCTAGTATTTTTTGCCATAAATTCTTTAATCGGAATCTGTGCTTTTTCATATGATTCTTCTAATGTAATCTCATTATTAAAAAGTGGTGATAAAGCAGTTTGATTGATCTCTTGAAACGTTGGTGCCATAATAAAAAAAGTCATAAACATCGCCAACGCGAGCAACACTTGATTTGGTGGCATTTGTTGCGTTGCCAAAGAAGTACGAACAAAAGAAAGAACAATAATAATTCTAGTAAAAGAAGTCATCAATATTAATATCCCTGGTGCAACAGCTAGCACTGTTAACATTAAAAATAATTTTACAGATGTAGATACTGTAGTAGGATCTGCACCATTAAAAGATTGTAAAAATTCGTTCATCATTTATGATCCTCTTTTTTCTTCCCTAATAATTCAAAAATTTCTTTCTTTTGTCCACTTAAATCAAGCATTTGTTTCTCAAAAATTTCTTTAAAATCACGATCTACAGGTTCTGAAACTTGATTCTTATTCAATTTTTTCAAACGGAATAATTTTGTAATCCATGTCTCTGTCACAAAAGCTTGATTCATCTTTTCATTATATTGTAGTACAAGTGACTCAACGTCATCTTTATTTGTGATTTCTTTTAAAAGACTAACATTTTCTCCAACACCAACAAGAAAAATCTTATCGCCAATCTTTAATAATTGAACATTTTTGTTTGCACCTAAAGAAATTCCTCCTAAGTTTTGAATCAAATCTTTTCCACTTATCATATTTGATTTTTTATTTAAAAATCGTAAGAGAAAATATAAAAGACCTACAACGATTAAAAGCATAAACAATACTTTTATATAATCCCATATATCAATTTCTGGGACTGCACTTCCAGTATTAAGCTGCGTAGTATCAGTCTCTGGATTGTTCGGGTTTAATGTATCTGACTCTGAATTTCCCGGCTCAAGTGTTTTACCCTTTTCAATCGCATCAAAAACGTTATCCGAATTTTCTGCACTTACTTCAAATGAAAATAGGTTCAAAGTGAGAGAGAAAAAAGTGATACAAACCAATATCACTCTAAAATTTACTCTTCTCATCTTAACACCTCTGCTTATGATAAATTTTTAGAAATGGCTTCCAATACACGGTCTGCCTGAAACGGCTTAACAATAAAATCTTTCGCACCTGCCTGAATTGCATCAATAACCATTGCTTGCTGCCCCATTGCAGAACACATAATCACAACCGCATTGGGATTCTCAGCTTTAATGTTCTTCAAAGCAGTAATGCCATCCATCTCGGGCATGGTGATGTCCATCGTTACCAAGTCAGGTTTTAGCTCTTTATACATTGTAACAGCTTGCGCACCATCAGCAGCTTCCCCCACGACTTCATAACCATTTTTTACCAAAATATCTTTAATCATCATTCTCATAAAAGATGCATCATCAACGATTAAAATACGATGTGCCATAATCTAAAAACTCCTTTTTAACTTTTTATTTTAATTGATTGATCCGATCTGACGGACTTAAAATTTCAATAATACGAACACCAAAATTCTCCTCTATGACAACGACCTCTGCTTTAGCAATCGGTCGATTATTAATTAAAATATCAATGGGTTCACCCGCTAATCGATCCAATTCAATAATAGAACCATGTCCAAATTCAAGAATTTCTTTTATTGTTTTTCTTGTTCTCCCCAACTCAACCGTAACATTCAGAGAAATATCCATCAACATATTCAAATTGCGTGTTTCCGCCTGTCCCAACGGTTCAGGCTGAAAAGTTGCAAAAGTAGCTGGCTGTACATTTACAGGAGGTGCCTGAGGTTGCACAGGTGGCTGTTGATACATTGGTTGTTGATACATTGGTTGTTGATACATTGGTTGTTGATACATCGGTTGTTGCTGAGGCATCTGCTGTTGAACCGGTGCAGGTTCCGGCATCGGTGGCACAACCGGTGCAGGTTCCGGGGAAGGCTCTTCAGATTGTGCCTTTGGTAAATCCTCTTGAACCTTAAACTCAGGAAGTTGTGACAATAATGTATTGGCAAAATCAGGTGTAATCAGCTGCATAATATAACTGTCAATTAAATCACCTACACTTAATTGAAAAGAAACACGAATAAAAGAATCAACGACTGGAACCAACTCAGTATTATCATTAGAGTCAAAGTCTAATACCTTTACAACAGGCGGAGTAATATCAACTTTTGCATTAATCATTGTACTAAGTGAGGTCGCAGCTGAGCCCATCATTTGGTTCATCGCCTCTTGGACTGCACTTAACTCAATTTCATTTAGTTCACTCTTTTTATTTGAGCCATCTCCACCCATCATTAAATCTGCAATGATCGAAGCATCCTCTACTTCCATAATCAGCAAATTTGCACCCTCAAGTGCCTCCGTATAACTCACTTGAATTGCCACAAAAGGCTCTTCAAATTCATTCAATAAAACTTCTCTTTTTATGTAAGAAATTGATGGTGTAGTAATTTCAACTTTTTGATTTAACAATTTTGAAAGAGCGGTGGCAGATGAACTAAATGTTATATTACCAATTTCACCGAGTGTATCTTGTTCTTCTTTTGATAATATCTGATCAATATCAACATTATTATTTTCATTATTTGCTGCCGTATTATCATTGTTGTTATTTGCACCAGATAACAAAGCTTCAATTTCTTCTTGAGAAAGCAAATCATCCATCATATTCATCTTCCCCCTTTATTTCTTCTAAAATTTGAACTGCCATTTTTTTATTGATTTGACCAATTTGCCCGTAAAACTTGGACTCTTCTCCAACTTTCACTAATAGGGGGGCATCTAATCTTTGTTCCAACTGGATTACATCTCCAATCTCTAAAGCCAAAAATTCTGATACAGAAATCTCAGTTCTTCCCAATTCCGCACTAATGGATAAATATGTATGCCGAATATTCTTTTTTAATGCAAGAACATTTTCCTCTTCTTCATGATCCGACTTATCTTGAATCCAATAATGTACAGATAATTTAGACATAACTTTCTCCAACAGAACATGCGGAAAACATAAATTAATTTTATCGCTATAATCGCCAATTTGTAAAGTTAATGTAATGACAATCACTGTTTCATTTGGAGAAACAAGCTGTAAAAATTGAGGATTGACTTCCAATTCCTGTAAAAGAGGATTAATCTCTTCAACAGACTCCCAAGCTTCGGCTAAACAATCTATGGAGCTCTCAAAAAAATTGGACAAAATTTTGGTTTCTATTTCTGTTAAATCACCTTTTTTATTATAAATATCTCCACTTCCGCCCAATAAACGATCCAACATAACAAAAGCAATTGTCGGATTAACCTCCATAATCATTTTACCATCCAATTCTGGAATATCAAATACGTTTAAAATTGTCATGCTTGGTATGGAACGTATAAATTCTTCATACGGCAGTTGATCAACGGAAGCAACATTTACTTGTGTATAAATACGTAATTGAGCAGAAAAAAAGTTTGTTAAAATGCGAGCAAAATTCTCATGGATACGCACCAAACTTCTGATTTGATCTTTAGAAATTCTCAATGCACGTTTAAAATCATAATTTCTGAGCTTTGACTTTTCTTCATCTTTTTTTAGCTCATCTGCAGACATTTCCCCCATTGCAACTGCATTTAACAAAGCATCAATTTCACTTTGTGACAAAACATCAGCCATATTTTAACCACCTCCAATATTTGAGGCGAAATGTATGCGATTATTGAATAATTTTTGAGGTAATAAAAACTTTGGTTACCTTTCCATTTTGCATATAAGCATTGATTTGAGAAAGCAAGGCATCTTGAAATTGCAATAATTGTTCCTTGTTTTGCAGATCCTCAGCAGAATATTGCAGCGCTTCCTTAATAACAATATCATTAAACTGGTAAATTCTTTGTGTCAATTCTTCTGCAGCTTTAACACCATCTGTTTGTAATTTAAAAGCAATTTTTATATAACTATCATTTTTTAAATTCGTCATAATTTCCGGAATATCAACAGATTGTAAGACCAAATCTTCAATCGGAGGCTCTGTGGCAACAACCACTTTTGCGTCTCCCATCATTTTAAACATAAAGACAACACCAACTGCAACAATGGCAATGGTTAAGATCAACACAACTGAGATGATCACAATTTTATTCTTCATAATCAGACTCCTTTATTACCAATTCCTTGCGTCCGAGAATTTGTATGGATCGATAAAAATTCATAATTTTATCATTTACTTCTTCAATCGGATTGGTTACAACAAATATTTTTCCGTTGCTTAATGTAATCGTTGTATCCGGATTGCTTTGCATTTGCTCAATCAGCAACGGGTTTACCAGAAAGGTTTTTCCGTTCAATTTATTTAATTCAATCATAGAAAGGGGCTTAAGCAAGAAAAATCTCTCACTTAAGTCCTTCTCCCCCCTAACGTTTTAAATTTACAAGCTCTTGTAAAATCTCATCCGATGTTGTAATAATGCGTGAATTGGCCTGGAATGAACGCTGACCAACAATCATTTCTGTAAATTCCTCAGACAAATCAACATTGGACATTTCCAACGTACCAGAAACAACAGAACCACTTCCGCCACTTCTTGGCCAAAGTTCTTGCGGCTCACCAGAATTTGCTGAAACGGTATACAAATTCCCCCCGACTTTTTCCAATCCTTCTGCATTAGCAAATTTCGTTAACTGAATTTGACCGATTACACGTGGTTGAATATCTCCTTCATAGATCGCATTGATCGTACCATCCTGCCCAATAGAGAAAGATTTTAACTTTGGATTCGGAACAGGAGGGTTTTGTTGCGCTGCCACTACATAGGTAATTTGACCATTTTGATTTAACTGCTGAATATGTGTTACTTCAGACGGAATAAACAATTTTCTATCTTGAGGATCAACGGCCACACCATTTTGACCTGGCTGAACTGTCGGATTGGCGGAAGGAACATTAGCAGGAACCTCACCACTCGGTACATTCCCTACGTTTTGTGGAACTTCGATATACATTTGCCCAATTAAGCTATAACCCTCTGAGCTAACCAAGTTTCCATCGGCATCCAAATAGAAATTACCAGCACGAGTATAAAAAGGTGTTCCAGAACCATCATAAACCGTAAAATAGCCATCCCCGCTAATGCCCAAATCCAAAGTACGATTGGTCGTTTGTAGGTTCCCCTGTGTAGCAATTGTATCAATGGAAGCAATTTGTGCACCCAAACCAACTTGCCGCGGATTGGTTCCTCCAACACCACCAATATTGGTAGCCGGAATACTAGAACCAGTTGCACCTGCCATATTTTGTGAAACCATATCTTTAAAAGTAATTCGACCTTTTTTAAAGCCATACGTATTGACATTGGCAATATTGTTTCCAACTACATCTAATTTTGTTTGCGAATTTCTTAATCCACTGATTCCTGAATACATTGAACGTAACATAGGGTTCTCTCCATTTCTTTTTATGAATTTTTTATCATGAAAATATTTGACTTCTAATTGACATTAGAAGAACCGACTGAATTGGTTGAGACATTCGGACTGATTGTGCCACTGTCTGCATCTGCTTCAGGATTTTCATCCTCCCCAGCATCGGGATTATTGGCATCTTCTGTTAAAACTTTACCGATTGATTCGACATAACCAACATCTACAATTTTTCCGTTTTCCAAGGACAAAACTACGGATCCATCTATGAAACTTACACCTGTTACAATAGAAGAACCTGTATCTTTTGTAATGGTACCATCTTCATTTTGTACCGGAATAATATAAGAAATTTCCTTTCCAATTAAAGTTGAATACTGCATAACACTGTTAGACATTTGGAAGCTAAAATAAGTCGCCATTGTTTCATTCATAGCCATCAATTGTTCCAAAGTTGTAAATTGCGCCATTTGCGCAATGGATTCGGAATTATCCATTGGTTCCAACGGATCTTGATATCTGATCTGTGCCATTAGCAGTTTGAGAAATGCTTCTTTATCCAAATCAGCACCTTTTCCTGCATTGGGTCTTGAATTGGTTTGATTAACCAACTCTTGATCAACAGCTGTTATAGCACTATTCATCTGTGTATAAATATCATTTGCATCGCTCACAGCTTAACCTCCTCCACAAATTCTTTTATGTTTTCCATATAATCCTTGAATGTAATCACCTGCGCTTCATCTTCAGACTCTCGCATATCCTGTGATTGGTCGTTTTGCTTTTTGCTTTGATCAGAATTTCCTAAGAAATCTCGCCCAGCTTGCTTTTGAAACTTCTCAAAATCTAAATTCGATGAAATCTCAAATTTATCAACTTGTATATTTTGTGCTGCAAACGAGTTTTTCAATCCAGAAAGATGAGATTCTATTAAGTTACGAACCTGTTCATTTTGCACATGCAGCTTGGCAACGAGCGAAGTTTGAGATTGAATCAATTCAATCCGAATCGTGCCCAAGGTTTCCGGATGCAATTTAATGACAAGTTTGTTAAACATAGCATTTTTCATAAAACTACTACTTGAAAGAAGTTTTTCAAAATTTTTCATAAAACTTTCCGTATTGACTTGATTTCCGTTTGTATCCACCCGCAATGTCAGTTGTTGCACTTTCGGCATTTCTGATTGCCAAACGACTTTGGATGTGTCTGTTCTTAATAAAAATGGCTGCTGCTTACTACTGGTTTGCTTTTGACTCTGTTCTGTTTCACCTTCTTTGCTATTTTGCGATTGTGCACCAACAGACATAGAATGAATTGTTGGAGACACAACCGGTTTAGATTCACCAGCACTTGAATTCACTGGAGTTTTTGCATCTGTTATTACCGTCTGACTATTTAATAGTTGACCATTATTCTTATATTCGGTGATTTTTGCTAACAGATGCAAAACCTTTGAATCAACTGCTGATAAGTTTTCCTGTTTTAACAAAATTTGCTGAAGTTGATTCATCATTTTTGTTAAATCATTAATTTGCGTTTTAGACAATGTATCTAAAAAACGCTGAAACTTCTCATTAGAAAAATGAAAAATGGCTGACTCCATATTTTCTAACTGTAAAGCATTCCCAGAGCTTTCTTGAAAATAACTCATTATTTGCGAAACCAATGTATTTAATTGAAGAAACAGCTGTTCAAGCTCTTGCTCAACGATTGTCGTATTCTCTAGTCCCTGTACTTCAGACAACAATGAAATCTGTTCATCCAGATTTAAAAGTAAATTTTGCAATTCATTTAAAAGATTTTGAAAAACGGCTTCATCTAAAACGGGAGAATCGATATTTTCAGCATTCTTTTCAATTCCGTTCAAATGAAGCGACTGATTCATTTGTTCAGCAAATGTACTTGCTTTCATATCGCTTTTGTTGCTTCCAGAAACAGGAGTAGAAGTAGCAGAAGATGTTGCCGATTTTGATTGGGTCATTGCATTTGCAGATGGTGCCATTTGTAAAGCCATTAACGCCGAAAAATCCATACATACCACCTCTCTCTAATTTTTAATCTTTGTAATAGCCAAAGCCAAGTTTGCAGCAGTTTCAGGTGTCATCTTTTCCAAAATAGCTGTCATTGCATCATTTTTCATTCGTGATAGTAGTACAATGGCATCTTTTTCATCCCAATATTCAATCAGTTCAGCTGCTTTTTTTGGTGACATGGATTCAAAAGATTTCACAATCTCTGAATAATCCACTTCAGCCGCTTGCATAGCGTCCTGCTTTTGCTGCAATTGTTGCTTTAAATCTGTTATTTCTTTATTTAACTGCTCAATCAATTGGTTTTTATCTTCAACATCTTTGGTTAAAGCATCGATCTGTGTCACATATTCCGTATTGTTTGCTTCCAATTCGACGACTTTTTCTCCAATTTCCTGAATCTCTTTTTCTGCCGAATCTGAGTCATCGACAAGTGAGGAAATAAAAGGAATTTTACTTGCATATTTATTCATCGTATCAAATACATTGACATCAGCAACAAATAAAATGACCAAAACAACCATAACAGCAAACATAAGTGGAATAATAACAACAAATAAAATCCATTGAAAAATCCCACCTTTTTTCTTTTCATCCTCTACATTTTCAGTCGGATCCAATTCCGATTGATTTTGTGGGATTTCTATTTTTTCCTTCGCTTGTTTAGCCAATTTTTATCACCTTCTTGCTCGATTCATGAACATTTGAATGGAGATTTCATCCATTTGATTCATTTCGCTCTGTTTTAGTTGCTCCATAAAGAGAAGAAAGTCTTTTTCCTTCATTTTTTCGTATTTTTTCACTTCTATATTTGAATCTTTCAATCGACTTTCCATAATGTTCATTTTATTTCTTGCTTCAATAACTTTTAATTGCCAAATTGAAATACTTTTCTCCAATGTTTCCAGATAATATTGATGCTGCTTTAAATCAAATACGGATATCCCGTTTTTCATATGTTGTTCCTGTCGATCAATTATTTCTTCTTTACTTTTTAATAAATTATAGAGTTTCGTAGCCGCACGTTCAAATTCCGTTTTGGACTGTTCAAAGTTCGCTCTAGCTTGATCTTTTTCATTCTCTTTGACATCTAATATTTTTTCAAAGCGGTATGCATAGGCCAATTTCATCATCTCCTAAACATAAATTTGTTTTAATTGTTCCAATGCTTCACTTGCCGATACCTTTTCATCGGTAGCTTGCATCAAAAAATTACGAATGGGTTCATGATATTGTATAGCCGCATCAATATTGGGAGAAGATCCTTTTTTATATGCACCAATATTGATCAAATCCTCCGCTTCTTGGTATGTGCTTAAAAAACTTCTTGTTTGAACAGCCAATTCCTGATGTTCCTTTGAAACAATATGATTCATTACACGACTGACGCTTGCCAACACATTAATTGCTGGATATTGACCTTTATTTGCAAGTCTACGATCCAATACAAGATGCCCATCTAAAATTCCGCGAACACAGTCTGTAATCGGTTCATTCATATCATCACCATCAACAAGTACAGTATAAAAAGCTGTAATGGAGCCTTTATCATTTGTCCCGGTTCGTTCTAATAAACGAGGCATTAATCCAAATACTGAAGGCGGATAACCTTTCGTCGTTGGAGGTTCTCCAATGGCCAAACCAATCTCACGTTGCGCCATTGCAATGCGTGTAGTTGAATCAAGTAAAAACATAACATCCATACCCAGATCGCGAAAATATTCTGCAATGGTTGTTGCTGTATAGGCAGCTTTTAAACGCATCAAAGCTGGCTGATCAGAAGTTGCCACAACTACAATAGAACGTTTCATCCCTTCCGGTCCTAAATCCCGTTCAATAAATTCCCGAACTTCCCGACCACGTTCACCAATTAAGGCTATCACATTCATTTTAGCGCTGGTATTTCTTGCAATCATTCCCATTAAAGTGGATTTCCCAACCCCGCTACCAGCAAAAATCCCCAACCTTTGACCTTTTCCGACTGTAAGCATGATATCAATGGCTCGAACTCCAGTTTCAATTGCTGAACAAATCGGCGGTCTCATCATAGGATTAGGCGGATCTTGAACGGTTTGAATATTTTTCAATCCTTTAGGCAGACCAGAACCATCTACCGGAAAGCCTAAGGGATCGAGAATACTTCCAATTAAAGAACTTCCGATTTTTATTTCTAATGGCTTATTTGTCGTTTCAACAATGCTTCCAAGCGCGATGTCTTCTACATTGGTAAATGGCATCAAAACGATAAACTCATCCCGAAATCCAACAACCTCAGCCATAATTTTCTTTTTTTGTCCTCTGCCTACATAGATATAACATACATCACCAATTGACGATTCGGGACCACGTGATTCAATCATCAGCCCCATAACTTGTGTAACTTTACCAAAGTATTTATAAGAATCTATAGAGGAAATATGCGAAATTAGCTCTGCTGCCTTCATTCTTCGTTGCCTCCCAACAATTCCATCAACCTTGATTTCATCTCCTTTATTTGTGTATCTAAGGAAACATCCACACGACCGATTTCAGAATCAATATAACAATCATAAACCCCAATATCATCATCTGGAATGATATAAATCGGATCATCTATTGTAATTAATTGTTGTAATTCATTTTTATATTTTAAAATCCGTTCATAATTATCAGGTGAAACACGAATTCGAATGCCACGCATCTCTTTGACTTGTTTTAAAGCAGATTTTACAAATTCAACATATAAGCTTTCATCTTGTAATAAATTTTTTCTCAATACACGATTGGCAATTTCAACGGCTAGTTTCATGATCACTTCTTCACTGTCCACAATGTTTGCGACATAATCCTTATTAGAAAGCCCAATAATTTTTTGTGCTTCCTCCAAGCGCTCATTGTAAGCAGATTTTCCCTCCAAAAGACCTTCCTGATAGCCACTATCATATGCATTTTGGTATGTTTCTTCTTTTAATTGTTCACATTCTTTTTGAAAGGCTTCCTGCTGAAGTCGAATCTCATTTTGAACCTCAGACAACCGCATATCAATGTCTTGCTCAATCCCTAAAATTTCTTGTTCTAAGGATAGTTTTTTCTCATTTAAGGCTCGGACTTCTTGCTCAATTTCTTCTCTTGGATCATAAATCTCTTCTTCAAGAGGCAATTCTTCATCGTCGTCATTCAAAGAATCACTCGTTTCAGCAATAATTGGCTTGATATGAATCATAAACGAATCCTTGCCACTGCTTTTAGCAATATGCTTTTTTATAATATTAGACAATGATATCATCACCTCCGCCACGTGATACAATAATTTCGCCAGCTTCTTCCAATCGTCTAATGATACCAACAATTCTTGTTTGTGCTTCCTCAACATCCTTCAGGCGCACTGGTCCCATATACTGCATTTCTTCTTTAAAGTTTTCAGCCATACGTCCAGACATATTTTTAAAAATAATTTCCTGAACTTCTTCACTGCAAACTTTCAATGCATGCATTAAATCATTATTATCCGCTTCACGAATAACCCGCTGAATAGAACGACTGTCCAAAGTAACAATATCTTCGAAAACAAACATTCTTTTGCGAATTTCTTCGGCCAATTCAGGATCACGAACTTCAAGTGCATCCAAAATGGTTCTTTCTGTACTTCTGTCTACACCATTTAAAACTTCAACAACTGATTCAATACCACCAGTCAAAGTATAGTCCTGTGTGACAGCAGAAGATAATTTTGACTCAAGAACATGCTCAACCTCATAAATAATATCTGGAGAAGTACTTTCCATCAAGGCTATTCTTCTTGCAATATCCGCTTGTATTTCTGGAGGAAGTGCTGATAACACTTGTCCAGCCTTCACAGGATCTAGATAAGATAGCACCAAGGAAATCGTCTGTGGATGCTCTCCTTGTATAAAGTTCAAAATTTGCATTGGATCAGCTTTGCGTGCAAAATCAAATGGTCGTACCTGCAAGGAGGAAGTTAAGCGGTTTAAAATATTTTTTGCCTGTTCTTCTCCTAAAGCTTTTTCTAATATTTCTTTCGCATAATTCACGCCTCCTTGCGCAATATAATCTTGCGCAAGTGCCATTTGATGAAACTCATCCAAAATCGCTTCCTTTGTATCGTTATCAACCATCTTAACACTTGAAATATCCAATGTCAGTTTTTCAATTTCTTCCTCTGATAAATACTTATAAATTTGCGCGGAAATATCTGGTCCTAAGGAAATAAGCAAAATTGCTGCTTTTTGTCTGTTGGTTAGCTGATATGCATCTTTTTTAGCCAAATGATTTCCCTCCTAATTATCATCTACCATCCAGGTACGAATGAGTTTAGCAAACTCAGCTGGCCTTTCAGCAGCCAGTTTATCAAGATACTTTTTAGAAGTTGTAGCTTCTACAGGAGCAAGATGGACTTCATCGTCATCATCAGAAGAGATGGCCGAAAGCTCTTCGATAATATAAGCTTCTTCCTCCTCTTTTTTCTTGCGGTTTCTTAACAACAAGAAAACAAGTAATCCAATTAAAAGAAGCAAAACAACAAGAATACCGATACCAACAGTTGGAGATATACCCAATCTTTCAAAAAATCCAGTTGCAGCAACCTGTTTACCATTTAATTTTTGAACACTAATAGAAACACGTTGATTTAATTCATCGTCTGCAAGACTTTCACCTGTAGTATCTTTTGCAACAGTTGTACGAATAATCGTACTTAAAATATTTCTCACTTCTTCAACTGTCGCATCTTCCAATGATGCTCGATCATCCGGATCTGGTGGCTCAATTGCAACTTGGATCCCTAAATCTCGAATTTTATAAGGCGCTTCAACAATTTCTTTTTGAATTCTTGAAACATCATAATTAATCCGTTCTTCATTGCTTTCATAGGTACCATTGTCAGTAGCATTTTGCGCAACCTGATAATCCACACCAGCAACGTCCCCATCAGTTTCTGCTGCCGGAACGCCTCCTGCTGCGCCAGAACCCGTATAGTTTTCTGTAATCCGTTCTGCACTGATTGCTAAGCCTTCCATATTTTCTTCATCTACAGGAAGTACAAGATTTTCTGATCGATTTTCTTGTTTGAAATCAATATCGGTTGTAACGGAAACAAAAACTTTATCTTGTCCCATCATAGTTCCAAGCATTTGCTGAACTTGTCTGCGAATATCTCTTTCAATTTCCTTTTTGATGCTCATCTGATTGGCAACAACCTGTGTATTATTTATTTCTTCTTCTGTTTTCATATCATAATACTGCGCATATTGATCGATGATTTCAATATTTGTGACAGGCAGATTCGGAATTGCTTTTGAAATCAAATGGTATAACGCATTCACTTGCGACTGTTCAAATGTATGCCCCATTGCAAGTGTTAAAAAAACAGCCACTGATGATTCTGAGTTAGAATCTGAAATAAAAACACTTTCTTTGGGCAATGTAATCATTACATTCGCGTTTTCAATTCCTTTAATACCCTCTATCATTTTTTCCAATGAAGATTGTAATGTTGCAACTTTCAACATATTAAATTCATTGTCTGTTGTACTTAACCCAGAGTTTTCAGCAAAAAATGAATAACCAATATCACCCGTTTTCGGATATCCTTGTTCAGCTAGTTCAACAAGCAAATCTGATGCTTGTTCCTCTGGGACACTGATGCTTGTTCCGTCTGATGAAATCTTGATCGGTACACCTTTTTCATCCAAAACAGCTTTAATCTGTCCAATCGACTCAGCAGTTTGTCCGGTATATAAAGGGACATATTTCACTTGACTGGACAATATAAAAACAGCAACAATCGCGACAATTAGAGTAACTACACCACCAAGAATCAACGCACGCTGCTTCATTGTTCGCTCTTTCCAAACTGTCTGCCCCTTTTGGATGATCTCTTTCATTTTCGCGTTCATTCTGTTCCTCCACTACCTATAACATTCTTCTCTCTCACTTTAGCTGTTTTACTCAATTAAACAGACATTCTCATGATCTCTTGATAAGCTTCAACTACTTTATTTCTAAACTCTAAGGCTGCAGACATAGATATACTTGATTTTTGTGCTGCAACATACACTTGGTATAACTCCACATTTTCACCATTTGCCAAAGCATTGGTCATGTTATCAGATTGATTTTGCAAGTCATTTAATTGATTCATAGACTCCTTTAAAAAATCTGCAAAAGTAGAATTTCCTGTTGTACTTTGAATTGCTTTTTGTTGATTTTGCGTATTTAATGCGACACCTTGTGTATCCGTAACCGATTGAATCATTTATATTCACCTAACTTTCCAGGATTATTTTCCAATTTCCATCGTTTTCATCAATATAGATTTTGTTGCGTTTAAGGCTGTAATATTTGCCTCATATGCACGAGTTGCACTCATATAATCAACCGTTTCTTTCAGCAAATCTACATTTGGCATTTCAACATAACCTGCTTCATTTGCATCCGGATGTGTCGGATCATAAACCAATTTATAAGGATCATCATCCTCTTCAATTCTTGTGACACGAACACCTGCTCCAGCAACAGTCATTGTATTTGATTTTGCTTTTTTTAGATGTGATGCAAACGTATTTGAATTTTTTTGTTCTTGGAATACTACCGTTTTTCGTGTATACGGACGCCATTCCCCATTTACCAATGTTCCTCTAGTTGTCTGTGCATTCGCAAGGTTTGAAGAAATTACATCCATTCTAAGTCGTTGTGCTGTTAAAGCGGTCGCAGTAATATTCATTCCATTAAATACTGACATGGTTATTTCCCACCTTTTATAACATTTGATAAACTATTAAACTTTCCGTTAAGTCGGTCAATCATACTATAGTAATAAATTTGATTTTCCGCAGATTCAAGCATTTCCAATTCTATGTCTACATTGTTTCCGTTATTATTTGTAAAAGTATCACTGCGTTCTTTTACAACTGCTGGACCTTCCACCTGCGTAGAAAAATCAATATGTCTTGCATCTGTTTTTAATGCCTTTAAAGATTGATTCAACTCATCAGAAAAAGAAATTCTTACAACATCCTTTGCTTTATAATTCGGTGTACTTATATTGGCAATATTGTTATTGATGGTTTGATCTTTCAATGTAGAATAGCCCAAACTTCTCTCCAAATTTGTAAATGTTGATGAAAATAGCTGCATATGCTTTCGTCCCTCCTTGTCTTTATATAAAAATTTTCACAGTCATAACAACAAAATAACAAACCTATTCAAATCTACTTTGTATAAATCAATTATACAAAAAAAACTAAGTCATCATACAATATTTTTTTAGATTTATCCTTTTTATGGGTAAATAGTCCTTTTAAAAATGTATATTTTTTGACAAAAAATATACATGCCTAATGATTCTAATATAAATATTGAAGAATGTAAAATATTTATTTGATTTACAGTCAATTATTTTCCATACGAAAACCATTTATCACTTTGAAACACTAAAAATAATGAAACAAAATATCACCATACGGTTATAAATAATTTGGTTATTTGAAGGAATTTTTCTCTGTGTTTGCTATCCATATTTTGTACCCCTCATGTTACAAAATGATTCTTGCATTCAAAAAAATTTTATGATTTTCAAAATAAAATTTCATGTATAGCTTCATTATTGATATAAACAACTACACCATTTTATATACCCAAATACTATATATCAAAAACAAAAATCATATACCAAATCATCAATAAGATTCCTCAATTCATTCTATCTTTTTTGCCATAAGCATCTCACAATTATGTAAACCTTCTAAAACAAATACTGCAAATTGCCTTGATATATTCGACGCTAAAACAAAGTATGTACAAAATAAATTACAAAAATCATTTTATTTTCTTTTCAGCCAGTTTTTCATTAGATCGTTTCTCCACTATAAAACACAAAGACCATATTAAAACAGAAATTCTTATAGCATATCCTTATAAAATATGCTCTGTCTGATCATAAAAATTTCATGATCAGACAGAGCACTTAGCTTCCTTTTTTACAGCCACAGCCATGATTAAAAGCAACTAAGATCTTAAACGTTTCAATTCATAAAGGAATTTATCATTTAATACTTTAATAAATGTGCCTTTCATACCCAAAGAACGTGATTCAATTACACCAGCACTTTCAAGCTTTCTCAATGCATTTACAATCACTGATCTTGTAATGCCTACACGATCTGCAATTTTGCTTGCAACCAATAGTCCTTCAGAACCTTGTAATTCAATAAAAATATGCTCAATCGCTTCCAACTCACTATAAGACAAAGAACCGATTGCCATTTGTACAACAGCTTGACTTCTAGCTTCCTCTTCAATCACTTCAGATTTCTCACGTAAAATCTCCATACCAACAAGTGTTGCTCCACATTCTCCCAAAATCAAATCTTCTTCAGAAAACTCCTGAGTACAACGAGACAAGATTAAAGAAGCCAATCTTTCTCCTCCGCCTAATACCGGAATAATTGTAGATAAGCCATCTTTAAATGCTTCTTTACTTTCTTTTGGATAAATACTGTAGCGGCTGTCTACTTTAATATTTTGAGCTGTTTCCATAATATCCATTAAAGATTCGGCATATTCAAGCGGAAATTGTCTTTCCTCCAAAATATCTTCCATTCTTTCGCTTTCAATTTCTTCATAAATTGAATACCCCAAAAGCTTTCCTCTTCTTGAAATAATATACACATTTGCACCAATTACAAGCTGTAATGCTGTTGCCATTTCTTTAAAATTCACAGCTTTTCCATTCGCCTGCTGTAATAATCGATTAATTTTTCTTGTTTTTTCTAATAATGTCATATTCTTTTCCTCCTAAAAAATTTATTATTTGTTTTATAAAATATATTGACTTAAGTCACGATTTTTAGAAATCGATTTCAACTTATCGTCTACATATTGAGCAGTAATCGTAATTTTCTCCAAATGAATATCTGGCGCTTCAAATAGAAGTTCCTCTAAAAGTTTTTCTACAATCGTATGAAGTCTTCTAGCCCCAATATTTTCAGTTTCCTGATTCACTTCAAACGCAATTTCTGCAATGCGAGTGATGGCATCCTCACAAAAATCAACGGTTATCCCTTCTGTTTGTAGCAATGCGATATATTGCTTTGTAATGGCATGATCCGGTTCTGTCAAAATATTTTTAAAATCTTCAACAGATAAGCGATTTAATTCTACTCGAATCGGGAAACGACCTTGAAGCTCTGGAATTAAATCTGAGGGCTTCGAAATATGAAACGCACCAGCTGCAATAAATAAAATGTAATCTGTTTTTACTGGTCCATATTTCGTGTTGATTGTTGAACCTTCTACAATAGGTAAAATATCACGCTGTACACCTTCTCTTGACACATCAGCGCCATGCTGATTAGCTTTTGCAGCAATCTTATCAAATTCATCAATAAAAATAATTCCCATTTGTTCAGCGCGTTTTACTGCCTCTTGAGATACTTCATCCATATCAATCAGCTTCTGCGCCTCTTCATGAATCAATAATGGCCGTGCTTCTTTAACGGTACATTTTCTTTTTTTTATTTTTTTGGGCATTAATGCACCAAGTGCATCCTGCATATTTAATCCAAATTGCTCTAAATTCTGATTTGCACCTAATAAATCCATTAAGCCCCCGGTTTGTTGTTCCACCTCAATTGTTACCATCTCATCTTCTAGCTCTCCGCTTTGCAACGCAGCAAACTTTTCTGCACGCAATCTTTGCAAGGTTTGTTGCTCCTCATTTACACTTGGCTGCGCAGCTTGATGATTTTGTTGACCTTGGAATAAAAATTCAAGCGGATTTTTAAACTCCGATTTTTTTTGTTTTTCTGGAACAAGCAACTCAATTAAACGTTCATTGGCTCGTTCTACCGCCCGGCTGTGTACAGCAGTCATTTTTTCATCTTTAACCATGCGAACAGATGTTTCTATCAAGTCGCGAACCATAGATTCAACATCACGCCCTACATATCCAACCTCTGTAAATTTTGTTGCCTCAACTTTTACAAATGGTGCTCCAACCAATTTCGCCAAACGACGTGCAATTTCAGTTTTCCCGACACCAGTCGGACCAATCATTAAAATATTTTTTGGAGAAATTTCATTTTGGAGCTTTTCATCTAAAAGGCTGCGTCGATAGCGATTTCGTAATGAAATGGCAACAGCCTTCTTTGCATCCTTTTGTCCAATAATATACTGATCAAGTTTCTCAACAATTTGTCTCGGCGTAAAAGAAACACTCATGAAAGAACCCCCTAAATCTCTTCCAGAATAATTTGTTTATTTGTATATACACATAAATCTCCAGCAATTTCAAGTGCAGCTTTTGCAATTTCAGCAGCTGTCATTTGCTCCCCAGCAAAATGCTTCAATGCTCGTCCAGCACTCAGCGCATAATTTCCGCCAGATCCAATGGCTAAAATTCCATCATCTGGCTCAATCACCTCTCCACTGCCTGAAACCAATAAAAGATTCGTCTTATCCATCACAATCAACATGGCTTCTAATTTTTGTAAAGCACGGTCACTTCGCCATTTTTTCGCCGTTTCTACAGCCGCTCTTGTCAAATTCCCATTATAGGTCTCCAATTGCGTTTCAAAAATATCATACAAAGTAAACGCATCGGCAACTGCACCCGCAAAACCAGCTACAACTTTATCATTATATAGTCTACGAACTTTTTTCGCTGTGTTTTTCATAATGACAGCATTGCCTAATGTAACTTGCCCATCTCCAGCCATTGCCATTTTTCCCTTATGTGAAATGGCAAATATGGTGGTTGAATGAAAATCAGAATGATACATTCAAAAACTCCTTTCTAACGCTTTTGAGCGCGTGGATGATACATATTGTACACATTTTGTAATCGATCTTTCGTTACATGCGTATAAATCTGTGTTGTTGCCAAATTTTCATGTCCTAATAATTCTTGAACAACTCTCAGATCTGCACCGCGATTCAATAGATGGGTGGCAAACGTATGTCTCAACATGTGCGGAGAAATCTTTTGAATTTCTGCAATATCTTCAATCCACTTTGTAAAAATATATTGTATACCTCTTGCTGTAAGTGATTTTCCTAAATGATTGACAAATAAAAATTCGTGTGGCTCAACATGTTTCATTAATTTTGGTCGTGCAATTTCCAAATATGTTTTTAAGGCCTGTCGTGCGTGCTGCCCAAACGGAACGAATCTTTCTTTATTCCGCTTTCCAAATACAAGAAGCGTATTTGTATAAAAATCAACAGAATCAACCCTCAATTTGCAGCACTCGCTCACACGAATTCCAGTACCATATAACAATTCAAGAATAACTATATTTCTCAAGTTTAACGGCGTTTCTTCCAATTTTTGAGAAAATAAAAGTTCCATCTCATCTTCATAAAAAAAATTCGGTAATCTAATTTCTTTTTTGGGTAAAGAAACAGTTAAAAAGGGATTTTTCTTGACAACTCCTTCCTTTAGAAGAAATTTATAAAAAGAACGTAGCGCAGAAATTTTACGAGCAATCGTTGCTCGTTTATAATTTTTTGTGTATAATATTTGCAAAAAATTTCTTACCTCAATCATACCCACATCTATATAAGAAGGTATCGCTTCTGTCTCTAAAAATGTCAAGAATTGTAAAATATCTTTTCTATAATTTGTAATTGTTAATTCTGAATAATTTCGTTCAAATTTTATTTCATGTAAGAATGCTTGAACATATTCCATCTTCAATCACCTCTTGAAAAGGGCAACTTCATCATATCATATTTTTATATAAAACTCAATAAACTACTACTTCAATTTAAATAATTTGAAATTATTTGTAAAGAATATGACGCCATTTGTTCATATTTTTCTTTTTTATTTCGAATTTTTTTCGATAATGGCGGTAGCAAGCCAAAATTGGCATTCATTGGTTGAAAATTTTTTGCATTTGTATGTGTAATATAGTATGCCATACTCCCAATCATAGTGGCTCGCGGAAATAAACGCACAGGAAAATTTTTTAACCGTCGTGCCAAATGATAACCTGCACTAAGACCACTTGCTGCCGACTCTACATATCCTTCAACACCGGTCATTTGTCCGGCAAAATAAATTCGATCCTCAGCTTTAAACGAAAAATCCTCATTTAAAAGAACTGGAGAGTTCAAAAATGTATTGCGGTGCATCACACCATACCGGACAAAATTTGCATTTTCCAAGCCTGGAATCATTTGAAACACTCGTTTTTGCTCCGACCATTTCAAATGGGTTTGAAATCCAACCAGATTATATAAAGTTCCTGCTGCATTATCTTGCCGAAGCTGAACAACGGCATACGGACGTTCTCCTGTTCTTGGATCTTCAAGACCAACAGGTTTTAACGGACCAAATAATAAAGTTTTTAACCCGCGATTTGCCAAAACTTCAATTGGCATGCAACCTTCAAAGTATTTTTCCTTTTCAAAAGAATTAAGCGGCGCCGTTTGTGCATGAATCAACGCTTCATAAAACATCTCAAATTGCTTCTGGTTCATCGGACAGTTTAAATATGCTGCTTCCCCTTTATCATAACGTGACTTTAAATAAACGATATTCATATTTAAACTATCTTTTTCCACAATCGGTGCAGCTGCATCATAAAAATAAAAGCTGTCTGCACCCGTTAGACGCTGAATCTGTGAGGACAACGCTTTAGAGGTCAAAGGACCAGTTGCAATAATCACATATCCTTCGGAAGGAATTTCCTTCAATTCCTTCCGAACGATTTCAATATTCGGATGATTGGATAAAACCTCTGTTACTTGTTTTGAGAAGTTTTCCCTATCTACAGCAAGTGCACCCCCAGCCGGAACTTGTGTTTCATCCGCAATTCGAATGATTAACGAATCAAATCTTCTCATCTCTTCTTTTAATAACCCAACACCGTTGGTTAACTGATTGGAACGTAAAGAATTGCTGCAAACCAACTCAGCAAAATGAGGCGTGTGATGCGCTGGTGTCATCTGACCAGGTCGCATTTCATATAATTTCACATAAATTCCTTGCTTTGCAAGCTGCCAAGCCGCTTCACTGCCAGCTAAACCAGCTCCAATCACAATGACTGTATCCTGAGTTTTCATCTGCGTACCTCTTTTCTAAGCTTGCTGTTCTTCATAATCACAATTCAAACACGAAATTTTTAAACTTTTTTTCAATTTTTTCTCCACCAATACACTGTTACATTTTGGACACGGACGTGTAATCGGTTTATCCCAAGATGTAAAGTCACAATCTGGATAAGTTGAACAACCATAAAAAGTTTTTCCTCTTTTGTTCGATTTGCGTTCAATAATATTTCCTTTTTGACATTTCGGACAAACAACACCCGTATCTTTTATAATCGGCTTAGCATTTCGACAATCTGGAAAATTTGAGCAAGCCATAAACTTACCGTAACGCCCATGCTTATAGACCATCTCAGCTCCACAATGCTCACATTGTTCCCCAACATAATCCGGTGTCAATTCAACAAATGCTAGTTCCTCCTCTGCCTTTAGCAGTTCTTTATGAAAGCCATCATAAAATTTATTCACAACTTGAACCCAGTTTTTCTTCCCTTCACCGATTAAATCCAGTGAAGATTCCATTTGTGCGGTAAACTCCACATTCATAATATCCATAAAATATTGGTTCATAATATCCACAACAATTGCACCAAGTTCTGTTGGAATAAACCGTTTATTATCCAGTATCACATAACCTCTTTTTTGAATCGTTTCAATGGTTGCAACATAGGTAGATGGTCTACCAATACCCAATTCTTCTAATGTTTTAACCAACCGAGCTTCAGTATAGCGTGGCGGCGGCTGCGTAAAATGCTGCTTTGGAGAAATGTCACACAAAACTACTTCATCCCCTTCTTCCAAAGCCGGTAGCCTTTTATTGATGTCAATCTCTTGCTTGTCGTCTGTACTTTCTACATACACTTTCATAAATCCTTGAAATTTGACTGTGGAGCCATTGGCATAAAAATCCAGCCCATTTTTTGAAATTTTCGCTCGCACAGTATCTAATTTTGCAGGCGCCATCTGGCTTGCAATAAAACGTTCCCAAATCAACTTATACAATCGATATTGATCTCGTGAGAGAACATCCTTCAATTCTTCTGGTGTACGCAAAGTTGAAGTCGGACGAATGGCTTCATGTGCATCCTGACTATTATCGTTGTTTTTTTGCTTTTTCTTTTCCAGACCAACATACGCTTGACCAAAAGTTTCCATAATATAGGCTTGGCACTCTTCTTGAGCAACAGCAGAAATTCGAGTAGAATCGGTACGCATATAGGTAATCAAACCTTCAATTTTTCCGCGCCCTATCTCAACACCTTCATAAAGTTGCTGTGCCAAAAGCATAGTTTTTTTCGCCTTCATATTTAACTTTCTGGCTGCCTCTTGTTGTAATGATGAGGTTGTAAAAGGTACAGCTGGAAATTTCTTTCTTTCTTTTCGTACAACCTCGGTTACTGAAAAAAAGGTACCCTTTTCTAACCGAGAAACAATCTTCAAGGCTTCTTCTTCACTTTTCAATTCAATTTTTTTTCCGTTCTCACCATAAAAATTTGCAGAAAAAGATGCCTTATCTTTCAAAAATTCAACCGGAATTGTCCAATATTCTTCTGGTACAAAACTTTGTATCTCATTTTCACGATCATTAATTAATTTTACCGCTATAGATTGCACACGTCCTGCACTCAATCCTTTTTTTACCTTTTTCCACAAAAGCGGGCTGATTTGATAACCAACCAGCCGATCTAAAATCCGTCTCGTTTGCTGTGCATTCACTAAATTTATATTGATCGCTCGCGGATGTTTAAAAGATTCCTTAATCGCATCCTTTGTAATTTCATTAAAAACAACACGACATGGCGAATGCAAGTCAATATTTAACGTATGGGCTAAATGCCATGCAATAGCCTCTCCTTCACGATCAGGGTCAGAGGCCAAATAAACACGTTTTACCTTTTTTACAGCCTTTTTTAAATCCTTTACAATTTGACCTTTTCCACGAATGGTTATATATCTCGGTTCAAAATCATGTTCAATGTCAATCCCCATTTGACTTCTTGGTAAATCACGCACATGCCCCATTGAAGCGACTACTTTGTACTTTTTCCCCAAGTATCTTTCAATGGTTTTGGCTTTAGCAGGCGATTCAACAATTACTAAATTTTCTTCCATGCCTTGCCTCCTTAATGAAAAGCCTAGATAAACATTAATAATTATTATCTGATTTCCTAAAAGTTGTCAAATAAATTTGTAGCTTTTGCATAATTTTGTTCTAAAAAATTTAAATGTCTAACCTTCTTATAACATTTGTTTACAAATTTTCAAAATATCATATCCATCACAGACCAGATTTGCTCCTTCTTGAATTAACCGATGGCAACCCACTGAATTTTCATTAAAAACGGAACCCGGAACTGCAAAAATCTCACGCCCTTCTTCCAAAGCCAGTTGTGCTGTAATTAAGGTACCACTTTTGGCTCTTGCTTCTATCACAACCGTAGCAATACTCAAACCAGCAATAATCCGATTTCGCTCAACAAAACGCCATTTTTGAGGTCTAACATATGGTGGATATTCAGTCAGCAGCAACTGACTAAAAGCAATTTGGTTTGCGAGTCTGCTATTGGATTTAGGATATATATAATTAAATCCACTGCCTAAAACCGCAATGGTCATTCCTTTTTTCTCCATCGTAAATAAATGAGCATATGTATCTATACCATTTGCCAATCCACTCACAATACAAAATTTCGAATCAATCAGCGGTGAAACCATTTTTTGTAAAACAAAATAAGCATTTTTAGAAGGCGTTCTTGTACCGATCACGGAGATACATATATTTTGTAAAAGCCGAATGTCTCCTTTAGCATATAAAACAAGCGGCGGATCATAAATATTTTTTAAAGAAACCGGATAAGCCTTGTCAAATATTGTAATGATCTGCATCTCCTTACGCAAATCTTCGGGTAGGATAAAGTTTTTCGACATTTTTTTTACTGACTCACAACTGGTTTGATACAAACATTTTTTTGGCATTTGTAATGATAATGCATAAAGTGCATACAAAATTTCTTGATCTTGCAAAATTTCTGCATAAAATGCTTGCCGATTCCCTTGACTTTTATAGTGATAATAAATCAATCTTTCTCTCATGATTTCTCTCCTTTTTTCTTTTGTAACAAGAATTTATTAAAAAGAAATCAAATCGGCAAAACGATAAAGTTTATATTTTCTACAGAAAAAGTAGATCAACTCCAAAAAATTTCTGAAATCTCCTTAATATATACACTGAAAAATACAATTTCACAAGAAAAAATAAGTCTGTCAACTTGCTTATCAAACAGGTTGACAGACTTACTCAATTCTTTTTTATAGTTTCTTTTGTTTTCTTTTATCAATGCGATAGACAAATGCAAAAACTTCAGCTACAACTTGATATAGCTCTTCAGGAATGGATTCATTAATATTAAGTTGACTCAATAATTCAACCAGAGTCGCATCACTTTGAATCGGAACACCGCTTTCCTTTGCCTTTTCTACAATGGCATCAGCAATCAACCCTTTTCCAGTAGCCACAACAAATGGTGCCTGACTTTGTTCCAGATCATATTTTAAAGCAACAGCCATATTTCTTTCTTTAATTTCTTCCAGCTCTTTTTCTCTCTGATATGGATTCTTTCTCATATGCGAAAATCAAATCCTTTATAGTCTGTTTGCTCCAATCGTTCCATCATCGCAAAATGAAAACCCATTTCCTCTTCTTCCTCTGTCAACTCAAATATACAATAGTCTACATTCCCTAAATAATATCCTTTTTCTTCTAAACCTTTCTTTAAATCTTCAATATATAAATTCCCAATCTCCTCAATAGACTGCTCTGTATAAACATTTAAACCGATAATACGGTCAACAATTTGCATATCCATAACAGTTCTTCCAATTTCATTCAATTTCACATCAAAAATAATTCGACAAAAATCCGGATCTAAACTTCCGTCTGCCTTTCTTTTACTTTGCCAACTGATCTCCAAATCAGAGTTTAATCCCATCCCAAAAAGCGGAATGCTGATATGATAATTTTGCAAAATAGTATCCGAAAATTGGGAAATAATTTGCTGACCTGTAAATCTTGTTAATAGTGCTTCGGCATCTTTTCGAACAGAAGATGGCAATGCGACATCCTCCATAATTTTGATTAACAAGGGCTTAAATTGTTCTTCCAAACTCTCATTTTTGTTTGTACTTTGAAGCATACTCTCAAAATTTAACCCCAATTTCATAATTGAATCTTTAATAAAACTGGCAACAGCTGTCTCAAATGTTGTAGGCTGTGTACTGGACAAATTTGAAATAGATACAGAATTGGGTGTAGACACAAAAGTTGCTTTCTGAACGGATTCTGTCTGTTCACGTCTCATTTCTGTGTTTCCATTTATGTCAGGAGAAGTGTGTAAAATAGCAGTTTGCTGCCCCTGCACTTTTGTCGTTTCTGATGAAACAGCTACAGATGATTGTGGCTGAACACGTGAACCCTTTGCTAAATCCAATGAAAATTGTGAAACAAGCTTTGGCATTACACCTTCTTTTAATGTTTCAGAAAAGGTAATTCTTCCACTATTGACCAAAGCCTGTAACAATTGCTTTCCTTGCGCATCCCCAAGTTGATTTAAAACCTTAGGCAAAACTTGAACAAGTGCTTGATTCATTCCCCTAACCAAAACATGGAGTTCATTAGAGGTAAGTGTTGGAAATTGTGCTTTTAACTGAGTCATAACAGATTCAGCTGTCAATCTAGGGAGCATTTTAGGAGAAAGTTCCTGAAAAGCCAAATCATTTTTGGAAAAATTTTTCGGTACTTCTGCTCGAGCTGTAGGCATGTTGGCAAGCATCTGCAATGTTTGCTGATTTTTCCCAAAATTGCTAGCCCATTGACGCAGCCCTTCCAATGATGGAAAATTCATATGTTCAGTCGTTTGCATAAACTGTGTGAACACTTGTGACATAGGCACTTTCGTATGAGTCGCAAGAATCGCCTGAAAAATATTTTTATCAAACGCAATTCCATTTTTATTCATAAAATCCAAGGTTTGTAAAACTTCAGGCGTTAGCTTTGTATTTTGAACCAAAGATAACATTTGTATAATATGATTTCGTTGAAGTGGGCTGGATCTCTGAAGAAGTCCCTCAATCAAAGTTTTTGCCAGATCATTTCCGTTTAAACGAAAGTGTGACAATAAATCACGAACCAGCTCACTAAAATTTTGAGAAGAAAGCTGACTCGGTAAATATGGCTTTAGTTCAATCATATCCCCGCTTGTTTGCAATACCTTAAAGGCATATATACCGTTTTCTCGCAAACTTTCACCTTGAACACGTACAGAAATTTCTCTGTCCCCAACTACAAGCTGTGTTGTGCCGTTACTGTTTGTTTGTTTTACACGTCCAACAATCACCTGACCCTCTTTTAATGCAATATCTCGGTTTGTCGTTTTCAGACTGGATGTTGCAATATCTGAAACTGTCCGCTGGATTGTATTCATACACACCTCTCCTTATAAAAGATTTTTCACAGGTGCAAAGCTTTTCCGATGAATCGGCGTTACACCGAATTGATGCAAAGCCTCTAGATGCATTCTCGTTCCGTAACCTGCATTTTTTTCAAATCCGTAACCTGGAAATTGTTTGGCATAATCTCGCATCATTTGATCTCGTGTTTGTTTTGCAATAATAGAAGCTGCAGCAATGGATACACTTCTAGCATCCCCCTTAATAACCGAAAGCTGTGGGATATTAACATCCAGCTCCATCGCATCAATACATAAATAGTCACAAGAAACTGGCAAATCATCAATTGCTCTTTGCATAGCCAGCTTAGTGGCATGATAAATATTAAACATGTCAATTTCCTCTACAGAAGCAATCCCAATCCCGATTGCAACTGCATACTTTTGAATTTCTTCATACAACTGACTACGTTTTTTATCGGATAGTTGCTTGGAATCATTTAACCCTAAAATCTTATATGCTTTTGGTAAAATCACAGCAGCACTGACAACTGGTCCAGCAAGTGGTCCACGCCCTACTTCATCAACACCAGCAATTTTTTCAAATCCTTTTGCCCAGATTTCTTTTTCAAACCTAGTCATTTCATCATATTTTAAAATTTCCATTTTTTGTTTTTCTTCTCTTTTCAAATAAGCTGTCAATGCAGTCTGAACAGATTTTCTATTATCTTTTCGAATCTCGTTTAAATATTCCAATGAAACCGTGCCTGCTTTTAATTGATTAAAAATTTCTTTTGTTGTCCGTTTCAATTTTGTATCCCTCGTCCCCATCTTTATCCAATTTTTGATATCAGAAAATAACTTATAATCTTGTTTTCCAAATCTCTTTTATTCATTCTAATGCTTCATCAATCTCCTGTTTTTACCCAACACAAAAAAGCTTTAAGAAAATTGTTTTATCACAACATTGTTGCTTTTCTATTTAGACAACCATTCAGTTCCTCAAACAACTGCTATTTCAGAAAAGTATTTGCAGATGTCTATCTTTAACCATTATCCCAATTCTATTTGTTATAATGGTGCTTTATCGGTTGCAATTTCTTAAAGCTTATTCTTGTTTTATTTGATACCTTCCACGACAAAAGTCAAGAGATTTTTGGAAAAAGAACATACTTGCTCGCATACTTCTTTACCCACAGAGATTTCTCTTACTGATCAAGTGATTTATTTTCGATTTTTCTATTGATCAAATACATCCAATGTCATCCGCCCCAATCGACCACTTCGAATATCACGCAATAAAAATTCGGCCGTACGGTCGTAATCAATGTTCTCTTGTGAAACAAAATTTTGTTTTTTCGCCAAATATTCCATGAACGCTAAAGAATCCTCCATAGTATCCGGAAAACCGTAGCGTTCAAAAAACGATGTACGATAATTTTCTTTCAACCATTGAATTGTATAAAATCCAATATCCTGTAACGGTAAAATGGTATCTTTAATCGCACCAGTAATTGCCAAGTGCATACCGATTCTTTCATCTTCAAACTTTGGCCATAAAATTCCTGGTGTATCTAAAAGTTCAAGTTCTTTCCCTACTTTAACCCATTGCTGAGCAGTTGTCACACCTGGACGATCACCAGTTTTGGCAATATTTTTTCTTGCCAAACGGTTAATTAATGTTGATTTCCCAACATTGGGAATTCCCAAAATCAATGCACGAATAGCCCTTGGTGTTACAACCCCTTTTGCCCGAAGTTTATCAAATTTTTCCTTTGTTGCTCGCTTGGCTGCATCTGTCAAGGTCTTGATACCTTCTCCTTGATGTGCATTCATGATAACAGTTGGAATCCCTTTTGCTTCATAGTAATTTTTCCATTGAACATTCATTACAGGATCAGCTAAATCCGCTTTATTTAAAATTAATACTCTTGGCTTATTCATAATAATTTCATCCATCATTGGATTTCTTGAAGAAACTGGAATTCTTGCATCAACCAATTCAAAAACAACATCAATAAATTTCAGTTTTTCAGTAACTTGTCTTCGGGCCTTTGCCATATGTCCCGGGAACCATTGAATGGTTTTCATTGTTCTTTAAACACCTACTTTACTCTTGCAATTCTTTATAATGTTCTATTCAAATTTCATCAACAGACCAATTAAACAAACGAAGTCTTCCCAACAACCATGTCCATTGAAATAATTCCAATCAACGGATCTCGGCTGTCATCACTATAATGATGATTATCCCCAAGTACAAACAACTCATTTTCTGGCAATTGCTCATAATATGCGTCCAAAGCGGACTCTTTCTATGCTTTACCATTAATATACAAAACATCGTCTCAATATTCTATCATATCACCTGGCAAACCAATGATGCGTTTAATATAACTTTTATCTTCTGTTACATGAAATACAATAATATCCAAGCGTTCTGGATCTTTAATTTTATAAGAAATTTTATCCACAATCATGCGATTTTCATAATGTAAACCGAGGTCCTCCAGCTTCTCATCCACAAGCACAGGCGCATAAAAAACGTATAAATTATAAACATAAAAATGAATGCAACAATCCATACACATAGCCACGCAAAAATTGCTCCTCGTTTTTTTAATTTGTAACATCTGCTTTATTTTTATTTCTCAGGCTCATTATAACGCTCAATTCGGATTTCTTTCAGTGGCCAATAAACAATCGAAGTTTTTCCGACTACAGCTTCCATTGAAATGGTCCCGATTTCACGGCTGTCATTGCTAACTCGACGATTGTCACCAAGTACAAATAATCTTCCTTCTGGAACCACTTTTTCACCAATCAGCTCTTCCATTGTGAAATTATATGTTAACAAATCTCCCTCTGCCAACTGAGCCTTATAAGCATCTAAATACGGTTCATCATAAGCTTTGCCATTAATATACAGCACATCATCTCGATACTCTACTGTATCACCTGGTAAACCGATCACACGCTTAATATAATCTTTTTCTGCAGTTGCCCGAAATACGATAATATCAAATCGCTCCGGATCTTTAATTTTATAAGAAATTTTATCCACAATCATGCGATTTCCATTATGTAATGTAGGTTCCATCGATTCACCATCTACCAATATCGGTGCATAAAAAAAGGTTCGGATGACAAAAGCAAGTATAATCGCAATAATAAATGCCCGTACCCATTCAAACAAAGAGCTTTTTTCTTTCATTTTTCCAACCCCACTTTACGATATTTATTCATGTTAAAAGGAAAAAAAGGAGCTTGTAAAAGTTACAGGCTCCAATTTTTCATTATCGAATTTCTTTAATACGTGCAGCTTTCCCACGTAGTTTACGCAAATAATAAAGCTTCGCACGGCGTACCTTACCACGACGCAATACTTCTAATTTTGCAATTTTAGGTGAGTGAAGCGGGAATACACGTTCTACTCCTACACCATAAGAAATTTTACGCACTGTAAATGTTTCACTAATTCCGCCGCCACGACGTTTAATAACAACACCTTCAAACACCTGTATTCTTTCACGTGTTCCTTCGATTACCTTTACATGAACTTTTACAGTATCACCAGGTCGAAAATTTGGTAAATCTGTTTTCAGTTGTTCTTTTGTAATTTCTGCAATAAGCTGTTGCATTTTATTCTCTCCTTTTACTCGATGCTCATAAAAGTAAGATTTCAGCGGAACATCAGAATATAGACTGGATATTTCCCAGCACAAAATCTATCATAACATACGAAAAAAAAACGTGCAAGAAAATTTACCCATAAGATAAAAAAGAAATACTATAATAAGGAAAATAAACCATAAAATAAGATAAAGTTTTCTTCCTAGCTATGGAACCTTTATGAAATTTTAGCAGTTTTATGGATTATTCTCTTTTTTTATCATATTATTTAAATATTTCACGGTTTGTAGAAATATTTAAATAATTTTTCAAATAAAATAATTATAAAAGCCTTTGCTACACATATAAAAGCACTCATATATTTTACCATTTTAGACGTTCATTATAAATTTACCAGATGTCTTACAACTGGCTGAAACAGCAAAACAAGCCAATAGTTAAGTCATATCTATCCCATTTTCCAACTTGAATTTTTTCATCCAATATTGTTCTTCTTCTGTTAAACAACTTAAATCTAATAAATCTGGTCTTCTTGTATATGTGCGAAGAAAAGATTGCATTTTTCTCCACTCTTCAATCATTTGATGATTACCTGAAAGTAAAACATCTGGAACTTTCATTCCTCTAAAATCAGCAGGGCGTGTATACTGTGGATATTCTAATCTTCCTGTTGTATGAGAATCCTCTTTTGCTGAAACATGGTTGCCAAGCACTTTTTCCAAAAGTCGAACGACACTGTCAATCACAACCATAGCTCCGAGCTCACCTCCAGTCAAAACATAGTCTCCAATTGAAATTTCATCCGTAACAATATGCGTACGAATTCTTTCATCATATCCCTCATAATGACCGCAAATAAAAATTAAATGTTCTTCTTTTGATAATGTTTCAGCTTTTTTTTGATTAAAAACCTCACCTTGTGGGCACAGCAAAATGACTCTTGGATTTGAGATCGTTGATTGTCGTTTTAAATGTGAAACCGCATCAAATATTGGTTGAGGCTTTAAAACCATTCCTGCGCCACCTCCATAAGGGTAATCATCAACTGTTTGATGCTTATTATCTGAAAATGTACGAAAATTTGTCACATGAATGGTTACTGCTTGTTTTTCTTGTGCCTTTTTCAAAATCGAGCTGCCTAAAACACCAGTAAACATTTCCGGAAATAAGGTTAATACATCAATCTTCATTCTATCAACCCTTCAATTTGCTCGATTTGAATCACTTTATCGGCAATATTTACATTCTTCACTACCAAAGGAATATATGGAATTAAAATATCCTTACCCTTTTGAATGGGCTTGACCACCCAAACATCATTCGCACCTGGTGACAAAATTTCTTTCACTACACCAAGCAGTTCATTTTTCTCATTATAAACTTTACAGCCGATCAATTCATAATAGTAATATTCTCCTTCATCCAAATCATTCAATTGGTCTTCAGATACCTTGAGTGTTGCACCTTTAAATTTTTCTACATCATTGATATCCTGAAATCCTTCAAAACTTAGCAAATCAAAATTTTTATGCTTTCGATGTGTTTTAACGGTTACTTGAACGCCTTCCCGATCTTCTCGGAAAAAGACATAAAGTGTATTTCCAATCCGATACCGTTCATCTGGAAAATCTGTAACCGACACAATGCGAACTTCACCTTTTAAACCATGTGTATTGACAATTTTTCCTACACGAAAATAATTGGTCATTCTATCCCTCCATAACAATTTTTTACCTACTTTTAAATTCATCACGTAAGGATAATCGAAAAAGCAGGCATTTTATATAAATTGCTTTTAAAATGACTTAAACTCCTGATCTAATAAAAAGAATGTACAAATGATAATAAAAAAGTTGAGGAAATCCCCTCAACTTTTTAACATATTTCCAAATAAACCTTTTGATTTTTACGTAAAGCTGCACATTGTACAAGCAAACGTAAAGACTTTGCCACCCGACCTTGCTTTCCAATTATTTTCCCCATATCCTCCGAATGAACTGATAACTGGTACACTATTTCATTCGGATTTTCTATCATTGTAATCGTTAAGTTTTCAGGATAATCTAGAAGTGGTGTAACGAGAACACGAATGAAATCCTCCATTCAGGCTACCCATCCTTATTTTTGATTTTTAGAATTGTGGAACTTCTCCATAATACCAGCTTTAGAAAATAAATTACGAACTGTGTCAGAAGGTTTCGCTCCATCAGTCAACCATTTTAATGCCAAATCCTCGTTGATATTAACTTCAGCTGGTTGACGAACTGGATTATAAGTTCCAATTTCTTCAATACAACGTCCGTCACGTGGAGAACGAGAATCTGCTACAACAATACGATAAAAAGGTGCTTTTTTTGCGCCCATACGTTTCAAACGAATTTTTACTGCCATAAAAACATTCCTCCAAAAATTTTTTCATTTTTACTCTAACAGTTATAAATCATACCAATAAAAAATTTATTTGTAAAGTATTTTTTCTTAACAGGTAAAAATTAAAACGGAAACTTCATTCCTTTGAAACCTTTCATTCCTTTCTTTTTTCCTTTTTTCCCGCCCATTCCAGACATCATTTTCATCATTTTTTTCATATCTTCAAATTGTTTGAGTAGACGGTTCACTTCAGGAACAGAACGCCCGCTGCCTTTAGCAATTCTTTGCTTTCTTTTTGCATTTAAAATCGAAGGATTTTCTTTTTCAGCTGGCGTCATAGATTGAATAATTGCCTCAATATGCTTAATCTGTTTATCATCAATATGAACTTTATCCAAACCTTTCATCTTATTCATACCAGGCATCATTTTCATAATATCTTGAATGGGACCCAATTTTCGTACCTGTGCAAGCTGATCTAGGAAATCTTGTAAGGTAATTTCATTTGTCCGCATTTTCTTTTGCATTTCCAGGGCTTTCTCTTGATCCACAGCATCTTGTGCTTTTTCAATTAAAGAAAGTACATCACCCATACCTAAAATCCGCTGTGCCATACGTTCCGGATGAAAAATTTCCAAGCCATCCAACTTTTCGCCAACCCCGATAAATTTGATGGGTGTATCAGTCACTTGTCGAATAGAAAGTGCTGCACCACCACGTGTATCACCATCCAATTTCGTTAAAACAACACCTGTTAAACCAAGTTGATCATGAAATGATTGCGCTACATTCACCGCATCCTGACCAGTCATTGCATCTACCACGAGCAAAATTTCATCCGGATGAACAGCCTCCTTAATTTGTTTCAGCTCATCCATTAAATTTTCATCAATATGCAAGCGTCCTGCCGTATCAATAATAACCGTATCCAAAAGCTCTTCTCTTGATTTTTCAATCGCTTGAGATGCAATTTGCACAGGGCTGACTTGGCTACCTAAAGAAAAAACTGGGACATCAAGCTGTTTTCCTAAAGTTTGAAGCTGATCAATCGCTGCTGGACGATAAACATCAGCAGCAACCATAAGTAGCTTGCGGTTATATTTTTTACGCAATAAATTAGCAAGTTTACCAGAAGTTGTCGTTTTCCCAGCACCTTGCAAACCGACCATCATCATAACAGTCGGTGGCTTTTTGGAAAATTGAATATCACTTTTTTCGCCTCCCATGAGTTCGGTCAACTCTTCTTTAACAATTTTCACAACTTGCTGCGCTGGTGTTAAACTTTTTAACACCTCCTGCCCAATTGCTCGCTCGCTCACTTTAGCAACAAACGATTTTACCACCTTAAAGTTCACATCTGCTTCCAAAAGCGCCAAACGAACCTCACGCATCATCGTTTTTACGTCTGCTTCACTAATCTTACCTTTTCCTTTGATTAAATTTAATGTATTTTGTAACCGGGTGGATAAACCTTCAAACGCCATATCACTACCTCCTTTATTCAATAGATTCCAATTGTTCCAAAATCTCCTTTAGTTCACATAGATGATTTTGTTCGGAAAATATACGAAGTTTTTCAAAATATACCTGTCGTTTAATATATTTCTCGTATAACCGAAGTTTATTTTCATAATCTTCCAACACTTTTTCTGTACGACGAATATTATCATATACCGCTTGTCGACTGACCGCAAACTGCTCAGCAATTTCTCCCAACGACAAATCATCCTCATAATAAAGTGCCATATAACTTTTTTGCTTTTCTGTCAATAAACTCTCATAAAAGTCAAAGAGATTTGTCAATCGTATTGTTTTTTCTAAATTCATACAAATCCCTCCGAACCTTCTTCTGCAAATTTTTTCAATCATCGATCATAAAAGATAAGATAAATGTATCATGTATATTGAGTCCAAAAATATATGCTTTTCTTTATTTAAAACTGAGACCAACTTCCTCTGTTTCAATCCAAGACAAAAACAAAATAACTTCTTGACATTTGACCCGCTTTCTTCAAATGGGCAACAACTCTATCACAAAATATCGGCCTTTGCGCTAATTTCAGAAAAAATGGACTTTAACCAATCTTTTGATACAAAAATACTCTTATTTCAGCCTTCTTCTGAATTATGGACAATCCTATGATTTTTATAAAAATCATATTATAAAAGCTTGTAAATGACAAAAAAACACAAGTAAGTACATAAGATATTTTTAATCATCTGATTGACTGGCTTCATTTTCCTTCCATAAATCAGCAAATAAGCCATACACAAATTCCTTTGTTTGAAATGGTTGCAAATCATCTAATTTTTCTCCAAGTCCAACAAATTTGACAGGAATCTGGATTTCATTTCGAATTCCAACGACAATCCCACCTTTTGCTGTACCATCTAATTTTGTTAAAACAATGCCGGTTACATTTGTAACTTCTTTAAAAGATTTCGCCTGAACCAAGCCGTTTTGCCCCGTTGTTGCATCAATAACCAATAAAACTTCATGTGGCGCATTTGGAATTTCACGTGCAATCACCCGATTTATTTTTTCCAATTCATTCATCAAATTCACTTTGTTCTGTAGACGTCCAGCAGTATCACAAAGTAAAACATCCATCTGTTTTTCTTTAGCGGCTTGAATAGCATCAAACATAACAGAAGCTGGATCAGCACCTTCTTTTTGTACAATAACAGGTACTCCAACACGCTCTCCCCAAACTTGTAGTTGCTCTATAGCACCAGCACGAAATGTATCACCTGCAGCCAACATGACATGTTTTCCCTGATTTTTTAAATAATATGCCAATTTCCCAATTGTTGTTGTCTTTCCTACACCATTTACGCCAACAAACAAAATCACGGTCAAACCATCAGGTTGGAGGTTGAGCGTATAAAGTGTTTCTGCATCTGCTTCATATATTTCAACAAATTTTTCAACAATAATTTCTCGAACTGCCTCTGGTTCTTGAATATTTTTTCTTTTTACCTCTTGCTTAAGCTCATCAATCAGATCCAAAACAGTGTGGACTCCAACATCTGCCATAATTAAAATTTCTTCTAGTTCTTCAAAAAAATCTTCATCAACTTTTCGATAACGGGCAAATAAATCATTTAATTTTTCGTTAAAAGACTCCCTTGTTTTAACAAGTCCATCTTTAAATTTCTCAGTTACAGCATTTTTCTTTTCCGAAAAAGATTGCTTTAATTTCTTAAAAAAACCCATTTTATTTTCCCACTTTCTTTATTACAGTCGGATCATTTCCTTCAACCATTCGCACACTAACTATTTTTGACACGCCAGATTCTTGCATGGTTACGCCATAAAGTACATCACAATTCTCCATTGTACCCTTCCGATGTGTAATTACAATAAATTGTGTATCCTTACTAAACTGTTTAATATACTGTGCAAACCGAATCACATTTGCTTCATCCAATGCAGCTTCCACTTCATCCAATATACAAAACGGAACTGGACGCACTTTTAAAATGGAAAAAAGCAGAGCAATTGCGGTAAATGCACGTTCTCCACCTGATAATAAACTTAAATTTGTCAATTTTTTACCAGGAGGCTGCGCAATGATTTCAACACCAGATGTCAGTAAATCAGAAGGCGTCGTTAAAACCAGCTCTGCATGACCGCCTCCAAACAATTGACGGAAAACTTGTCGAAACTCTGTTTGAATGGCAAAAAAGGTTTGACCGAAGCGTCGATCCATTTCCTCATCCATTTCTTGAATAATTTGATATAAATTATCTTTTGCTATGATTAAATCTTCTTTTTGCGTACATAAGAAAGTATGCCTTTTATCTAAGCGCTGAAATTCTTCAATGGCACCTAAATTCACAACACCTAATGCCTCAATCGCTTGTCGAAGTAACTGTACCTGTTTTCGTACTGCATTTTCATCTATCTGATCCAAAGCAAACTGCTCCTTCGCAGCTTCAAATGTTAAAATATATTCCTCACGTAAAAAATTCAATCGATTTTCCAATTCAAAATCCAGACGGCTGAATTGAATCTCCTCCTGCTTCAACTGTCCTTCAATTCGTTTAAAATCAGACTGATATTGTTTTAAATCCTTTTCCAATTTTTCAAGTTTTTGATGTATTTCAAATCGTTCTTTGCGAAGTAAAATCATTTTTTCTTCAAGGGATGTTTTTTTGTTTTCTTCTTCCTCAATTTCTTTTGCCAAACAACTGAGTTCATCCTGTGATTTTTCCATTTGCTCTGCTTCTCGTTCTAAATCCACCCTGATTTTATTCACTTGTTCATCAAGTTCAGTGTAAAGCATTTCTTCTTTTTTTTGATTGGACAAAACATGTTCCAACTGCTCGTTTCTCTGTGCTGAGCGAACACGTGCTTGCGTAATTTCTTCTAAAAGAAGCGCTGCTGATTCTGTTTGTTCCTTCTGAGATTGCTCTAATTTTTTGATTTTGTCTTGTAAATGAATGATTTCCAGCTCAAGTGTAGACAGCGATCGATTGTTTTCTGTCTCTCTTACATCAAGATCTTCCAATTGAACTTGAAGCTGTCTTTTTTCTAAGTCAACCAATGCTTCTCGCTCTTTTAAACTTTGCCATGAAATATCCAACTCACGAATTTGTGCATCCTGTTCAATTTTTTCCTGCTGTTTGATTTCAATTTCATTTTGCATCTGTGCCATATCCGATTGAATTTGCTGGTTTTGTTCGACCAATTTGTGCAACTGCTGTTGATTGTACTGCACCGATTCAGATAATGAAATATATTTTTTTTGTAAGGTTTCCAACTCACGTGCACGTGTAAAAAGCGGTGCATTTGTCCTTTTCGTTGAACCACCAGTCATCGATCCCCCTGGATTTAATACATCTCCTTCCAATGTGACAATGCGATAGCGATAAGAAAGCAACTTTGCCATTGTATTTGCTCCTTTTATATCCCGTGCAATTAAAACAGATCCAAGTAAATTTCCAAAAACATTAGAAAATCTTGATTCAAATTGAATGAGCTGTACTGCCACGCCAATAAAACTTTTATGTGTTTGAACGGTTTGAAGCACAGAATTTGGGAGCATGCGCGGATGAATAACCGTCAATGGTAAAAAAGTTGCCCTGCCTTTTTTGGTTTGCTTTAAATATCCGATGGCTTCTTGGGCATGGATTTCATTTCCAACAATCAAATGCTGCATACTGGCTCCAAGCGCAGTTTCCATTGCCATTTCAAGCCCCTTTGGTACAGTCATACATTCTGCCACCGCTCCTTCAATCCCTTGAAGCTGCCCAGATTTTGCAGCCTTTAAAATCTCCTTTGTACCAATTTGATAACCAACATATTCCTCTTTCATTTCCAAAAGCGCTTCTTTTCTTGATTGGATATGCTGTAACTCACGGAGCTGTTCATTTAAGACAGCGGTTTGTTGCTTTTCAGAAATCACTATTTTTTCATGTTCTACAAGCAAATGATTCAGTTCTTGTCTTTGTTGATTCAAAGCACTTTCCAGTTGTTCACATGCAAGTATGACTTGACTTTTTTGCTTATTTAATGCTGTCATTTCCAAAATTAGCTGTTTACATTGTGCATCATATTTGTCCATCTGATAAATGATACGACGCTTACTTTCCTTAATATTCCCATATTCGTTTTTGGTCATTGCCTCTTCATTTCTTTTTTCGATATATAAGGATTTTTCAGCTTCCAGCCTCTCCTCAAGCGCTTTTGGAACATCTGTTAATTGCTTTTGTCTTCCTTCGATCTCTATACGAATGTTTTCTATTTCTAAGCGAAGCTGCTTTTTTTCCATTTCTAATTGTTTGATTTGTTGACTGGTTGCTGAAATTTTTTCGCTCAGCTCAAATTGTTGCTCTTTTTTCATAAGCAAGGTTTTGTTTCCATGCAGCAGTCGCTCCTGAAGAACTTCTTGTTTTCCCCGCGCAGCCTGTACGGCTTCTGTCGCTTGCAATAAATGCTTTTGACATGCTTCAATATCGGCATCTAATTTTAACGCCTCTACGCGCCATTTTTCTTCTTTTGCTTCTTCAATGGAAAGAAATTGATGGATATGAAAGGATTCATTTTTTAAAGATGATATCTTCGTCTTTTTTTCATTCCATTTTTGATGAAAGGATTCAATTTCCGATACAGTAAGAGTAACTTCATAATTTTTCAATTGTTCTTTTTTATGCAAATAATCTGTAGCAATTTCCGACTGTTCACGAATCGGCGTAAGCTGCTGTTCCAATTCATATAGAACATCCTCAACACGCAATAAATTTTCATGGGTTTCTTCCAGCTTTACAACAGCTTTCTTTTTTCTTACCTTATATTTTAAAACACCTGCTGCTTCTTCAAAAATGGTTCGCCTGTCTTCAGGCTTACTGCTCAATATTTCTTCCACCTTTCCTTGACCAATTATAGAAAAAGCTTCACGGCTTAACCCTGTATCCAAAAACAGCTCCACAATATCTTTTAAACGGCATTTCTTTTTATTTAAATAAAAATCACTTTCACCTGAACGATAAACTCGCCTTGTAATACTAATCTCCTGAAATTCCATCGGAACATAACCATCCGTATTATCCAAAATTAAAGTGACCTCTGCCATATTCAGCTTTTTACGTGTATCAGACCCCGCAAAAATCACATCTTCCAATTTGGAACCACGTAAGGATCGTACAGATTGCTCGCCCAGCACCCATCGGATACAGTCAATCACATTGCTTTTTCCACTCCCATTTGGACCGACAATTCCCATCACCCCTAGAGAAAATTCCATTTGTATTGGCTCAGCAAAAGATTTAAATCCAACAACTTCTAGTTTTTTTAAATACATTCTATATATCTCCTTTTGAGGCAAAAGCAAGATGTATGAATCAATTTGAAACTTCTTTCATCTGATCTAAAGCAATTTTAGCTGCCTGCTGCTCCGCTTCTTTCTTTGATTTGCCTTTTCCTTCACCGATTTCCTGCTGATTTAGCAAGACTCGTGAAACAAAAAAACGGTTGTGTGCAGGACCTGATTCGGCTACAATCATATATTCAATGCAGCCAGAATTATCTCTTTGTACCCGCTCTTGGAGCAAACTTTTATAATCTGTGACTTGAGAAAATATACCGCTTCGAATTTTTGGTAAAACCACTTTCTCCAGAAATTTACGCACTTCATCCAATCCCCGATCTAGGTAAAGTGCCCCGATAAAGGCTTCAAATACATCCGCAAGCAATGCTGGTCTTGTGCGACCTCCTGTAATCTCCTCGCCTTTTCCCAATAAGACATAGTCCCCAAATTTAAGCTCATTTGCAAATAGGACAAGTGAAGATTCACAAACAATGTTTGCACGCAATTTTGTTAGTTCTCCCTCTGACATATTTGCATATTGCTCAAATAAATATTGGGAAACTGTCAATTCCAAGACCGCATCGCCAAGAAACTCTAATCTTTCATTATCTTGATAACGCATTTTCCGATGCTCATTTACATAAGATGAATGTGTAAATGCTTGAAACAACAGTTTTTCATTTTGAAATGAAACACCCAACTGTTTTTGTAATGTCAAAAATCTTTTTCTCATTTTTTCACCTCTTACAGCTTTCATAACATCTTTACTTTAAAATAAAGCTCAAAAGAAAAATCATATGCAAATGAGCTTTGGCATCAGTTTTTCATATATTTTCTTAATTTGTATCGCAAGCTTAAAAATCCTGTTTAAACAAGGAAAAGAGATAAGAAAAGCCCAGCACAGTTACAAACATATCTCCTATCTTTCTTTATACCATACGAAAATGGTTTAAAAATATACATATACTGCTCTATTGTATCATATTTTTTCTTCATTTTGGAAAAATGTAGAGACAAAATTCAACTTTAATGATAGTTGAACCAAAACCAGCAGAAAAGTACTGAACCATAAAATATCATTTCTTTTTAACATAACTTTTCATATTAGAATAAAGGAAAATTCTTTTTTATCCGTAAAACAATATCAATGATTCTTTATCACTCAGAAAAAACTTAATGATAAAAAAAGATTGCCTTTTCATCTTTAGACTTATATGATATAATCGAATAATTTTAAAAAGGGAGTTTAAAAATTTATGTGGTTTTTCTTTGCAATTTTAACTGCGATTTTATGGGGAATGGCAGATCTTTTTTATAAAAAAGGATCTGACCCAAAAGATCCTTACAGTCATTTCAAAATTGTTATTATGGTCGGACTCATTATGGGAATTCATGCAACTGGTTATATGCTGCTTAAGGGGCTAAGTTTCAGTTGGTCTGATGCCATTCAATATCTACCTGTATCTGCCATGTATATTCTTTCTATGACACTGGGTTATATTGGGCTAAGATATATTGCACTGTCTATCGCCTCTCCCGTGCAAAACAGCTCGGGTGCCATTACAACGATTTTACTTGCCATTTTCTTTACACAGACACTTATGTCTATTGAAATCTTCAGTATTATTTTAATTTTGAGTGGTGTCATTTTGCTTGCTATACTTGAGAAAAAATATGAGGATCAGGAGCGAATCCAAAAACAAATTCAAATTGATAATAAGTATAAAAAAAGCTTTCTTGCGATTTTTTTTCCGATTTCATATGCCATTTTTGACGGCTTAGGAACATTTCTTGATGGTGTTTATCTTGATGAAATGGTATTAATCTCTGAAGATATGGCGTTACTTTCCTATGAATATACTTTTTTATTCTGTGCACTGATCATTTGGGGTATACTGAAAATCAAAAAAGTACCATTTCATCCACTGAAAGAAGGCACACGAACTGCAGCCGGATTATTTGAAACGGCTGGACAATTTTTCTATGTATTTGCAATGTCTGCCAATGCGATAATCGCTGCACCGATTATCGCAACATACAGTATTTTTTCTGTACTGCTTGCAAGAATGTTTTTAAAAGAAAAATTAACGAAAGCGCAATATATAGTTGTTTTAGCTGTTTTAATTGGGATTGCCCTTTTAGGAATTGCCGATGAGCTTTAACCATACGAGCATTTATACCTGTTTGGTTTCCTTTATAATAAATAAAAAAGGAGAATAAAAGCTGACAGTGAAAAGAATAGACGAACAAAAATTTCTATTATTTGATCGTGCAAAAGAAGTAGCAAATGGTGAAACATCACAGAAAAAACATGGATAGACCTATGAATATTTCATAGAAAGGAAAAACAGACGCACGAATCTCTTTATAGAAAAAAGATATTTTTATGTTCGATTTTCATTTGAGTCCTTTTATCCCAGTTTCTTCTTTATTCAAAAAAGAAAAGAAGTATTGATTCTCTCTCATTTTAGAAAATCAATACTTCTTTACAAATTATATGGTGGGATTACAAATTGTCGATAAATTTTACCGCATCACCCACTGTAACGATTTTTTCTGCTTCTTCATCTGAAATCTCAATTTCAAACTCATCTTCCAATTGCATGATTAATTCAACAACTTCCAATGAATCCGCACCTAAATCCTCACGGAATTTGGAATTCTCTGTAATTGTAGAAGCATCTTTTCCCAAGCGCTCAGAAATAATTTCCACGACTTTATTGAATGTATCTGCCATTCTCTTTTCACCTCCTTAAAAAGCTTGTTATATACAAATATAATATAAATTACATATGCATACCACCATCAACACTTAAGATCTGTCCAGTCATATAAGCACTCTGATCAGAGGCAAGAAAAAGTGCTACATTTGCAATATGTTCTGGCGTTCCCAATTTTTTTAACGGAATTTGCTGCAACATTTGTTCCTTTACAGCATCCGATAAATTCTCAGTCATATCTGTTACAATAAATCCAGGAGCAATTGCATTTACACGAATTCCACGTACAGCTAGTTCTCTGGCCATCGTCTTAGTTAAACCAATTACACCCGATTTCGCTGCAACATAGTTTGCTTGACCAGCATTGCCTAGCAAACCAACAACTGATGCCATATTAATAATATTTCCATGACGTTGACGCATCATTTGCTTTGCAGCAAGCTTTGAAACAAGGAAAACACTTTTTAGATTGGTATCCATAACACGATCCCATTCCTCTTCCTTCATACGAATCAACAAGTTATCAGCAGTAATCCCCGCATTATTCACAACAATATCAAGTACTCCAAACGTATCAAGAATCGTTTGAAACATTTTCTGCACTTCTTCCTGCGAAGAAACATCTGCCTGAACCGCCATCGCTTCAGAACCATTCGCTTGAATTTGTGCAACAACCGCCTCTGCTTTTTCTTGACTACCGCAATAATTTACAATGACTTTCGCCCCAGCACGCCCAAATTCTAAGGCAACCGCGCGACCTATGCCACGTGATGCACCTGTCACCAAAACAATCTTATTTTGCAGTTGCATGATTTTCCCCCTTTTTCTCATTCCATTCTTTTACAAATTGCTGGAATTCTTGAACTGTATTTGTAGAATAAACCACAATATTTTTATCGATTTTCTTAACCAATCCAGACAGTACTTTTCCTGGTCCAACCTCTACAAAGGTTGTCGCACCATTTTCAATCATATTTTGAATCATTTCTGTAAATCGAACCGCACAAACCATCTGCTGAACAAGCAAAGATTTGACTGTGGTATCTGCTTCCCATTCATGTGGTCGTGCAGTTACATTACTATAAACTGAACAAAACGGCTGTGCCAAACGGAGAGGCTCAAGAATAGGCAAAAATTTCTTTGCCGCCTGTTTCATAAAAGAGCTATGAAATGGACCCGCTACACTTAAAGGCATAACGCGTTTTGCACCTGCTTGTTTTAAAAGTAAAGTCGCCTTTTCAATCCCCTCTTTTAATCCTGAAAGAACAACCTGTCCTGGGCAATTGTCATTTGCAACTTCCACGTTTTCACGACAAAAAGCATCAGACTGCAGAACCGTTGAAATTCGATGTGCATCCAACCCAAGTACTGCTGCCATTGTTCCTGTTTGATTTGGATCGGCCTCTGCCATAAAACACCCCCGTTGATAAACCAAACGAACACTTTGTTCATAAGAAAGTACACCAGCAAAAGCCAATGCAGAATATTCGCCAAGACTATGTCCTCCAACCATATCTGGCAAAATTCCATTTTCCTTTAAAAGATTTCCAATCGAAACAGAGGTTGATAAAATACAAGGCTGTGCATATTCTGTTTGGGTCAACTGTTTTGCATCTCCTTCAAAAATCATATGTTGCAAAGAAAATGGCAACACCTTTGAACCTTGATAAAATAATTCTTGAACAGAAGAAAATGAATCATAATAATCCTTTCCCATTCCGATTTTTTGTGATCCTTGTCCAGGAAATATAAATGCCAGCTTTGTCATAAAATCCCCTCCGTTTGTTGTTTGATTGTTTTCTATTTATTTTTTGTATAAGACTGACGAATCTGCTCAACCATTTCATTTTCCAACATAAATACACCTTGACGTATCGCATGAAAAAATGCATTTTTATCTGATGAGCCGTGTGCTTTGATCATTGGGGCATTCAATCCAAAAAGCGCCGCACCGCCATACTCTGTATAATCCATTTTATTTTTGATTGCCCGAAATTTTGACTTTAATAAAAGCGCACCCATTTTGGAAAATGTTGAAGACATTAGCTCTTCTTTTATCACCTGAAATAAAGCTAGCGCTGTTCCTTCAGTCGCTTTTAAAATCTGGTTTCCTGAAAATCCATCGGTTACACAAACATCTGCAACACCAAACAATAGCTCACGCGCTTCAATATTTCCCACAAAATTCAGATTCGATTCGCTCAGTTTTTGATAAGTTTCTTGATATAGTGATGTTCCTTTATGTGCTTCCGTTCCAATGTTTACAAGACCAATTCTCGGATTTTGAATGCCGCGAACTTTTTCACAATAAATCGCACCCATCTGAGCATACTGTACCAGGTGCTCAGTCTTTGCCTCGATATTGGCACCGACATCCAAAAGTAAAAAACCATTGCCGTCAATTGTTGGCAGCGTTGGTGCCAATGCAGGGCGCTCAATTCCTTGAATTCTTCCAACAATAAAAATTCCAGCTGCCATCAATGCGCCCGTATTTCCTGCTGAAATCCCAGCATGTGCTTTTCCTTCCTTCACATATTGTGCCATTTGCATCATAGAAGAATTTTTCTTTTTGCGAATCACCTTAGCGGGTTCATCTTCACCTGTAATGATTTCTTCGGTATGAATGAATTCAATGCGTGAATGCTGCAATAAGGAAACATCCACTTGATCTTGATGACCAAACAATACAAACGAAACATTCTCCATTTGTTGAACAGCTTTTAAAACACCCTCGATAACAACCGGTGCTCCACCGTCCCCACCCATCGCATCAATTGCGAGCCTAAACATAGTTTCTATTCTTCCTTTCCGTTCCAATATGCTTTACCATTTCAAATTCCCCTAAAAATACAATCTCACTCCCAACGGAACTTTTCACCTCAATAATTGAGTGGTCTTTTTCATGATCAAGCATCTTGACCTGTGCTTTTGCAATCACACGTTGTCCCAAAAAGACTGGTTGAATATATTGAACATTGGCTCTTTTTGTAACTACTATGGGGGCATCAATCACTGCTACACAAAGGGAGTTGGCCTGCGCAAATAAATGATGTCCTCTGGCAATTTGATTTCTAGAAAATACATGCTCATTTTCAATTTCAAGAAGGGATAGTCCTGTTTCATTCATTGAAATATCTAAAATTTCTCCAATAACTTCATCAATCTGTAAAGATTTAACAGATGCTGTCAAAGTTTGTGAAGCCACTTTTTTAATTCGTTCTCGCGCCTCCGGAATATTTTTCCCTAACCGATCCAAACGGATGGTCTGAATGCTCACCTGAAATAGCTTTGCCAGTTCCTCATCTGTGATAAAAGGATTTTCTTCAATAACTTGCAAAAGTTTATCCTGCCGATCTTTTTTTTTCAACTTCATAATAAATCTTCTCACCTTTTTTGTGACCTGATACTAATATTAGTATATAATCTTTTTTTTGGATTTTCAATGCCTTTTTTTTGATTTCGTACACAACTTTACCTCTATTCAATCAAACATTTGTGCATCAAAATATCCGTTTTGTTCCATAAAATAGAGCAACGCTGCATACTCAGGATTATTCCACAGTTCACCATCATCAATTAAATGAACCGCATCCTGTCGTGCAACCTCAAGCGCTCGATAATCATGTATAATATTTGCTATTTTAAAATCCGGAAGCCCACTTTGTTTATAACCAAAAAAATCACCTGGTCCACGCAGATTCAGATCATGCTCAGCCACTTGAAAACCGTCATGCGTTTCCTCCATAATTTTTAAACGCTCCTTACCCATTTCTGTTTTAGGATTTCCAATTAAAATACAAAAGGACTGATTGGCACCACGACCGACTCGTCCACGTAACTGATGCAGCTGAGCTAAGCCAAAGCGCTCGGCATCATAAATAACCATTACAGAGGCATTGGGTACATTCACCCCAACTTCAATCACCGTTGTTGAAACAAGAATTTTTGTTTTTCCTTGCTTAAAACCGGTCATAATTTCTTCCTTTTTCTGCGGCTTCATTTTCCCATGCAACAATGCAATTTCAAAAACATTGTTAACATAGCTTTTAAGCTTTTCGTACAGTTCAAGCGCATTTTCTAAATCCATCTTTTCTGAATCTTCAATTAACGGACAGATGACATACGCTTGATGTCCTTTTTCCACTTCTTTACAAAGAAACGACCAAACCTGTGTCTCTGTTTCTTGTCGTACCCATCTTGTACGCACTGGCTTACGACCGCTTGGCATCTGATTAATGATGCTAACATCCATTTCCCCAAAAGCTGTAATCGCTAAAGTACGTGGGATAGGTGTTGCTGTCATATGTAAAATATTCGGCAACTGACCAGAGCTTTTTTCACGCAATATTTTCCTTTGCTCTACACCAAATCGATGCTGCTCATCCATTACAATCAAACCAAGCCGACAAAATTTCACACGCTCCTGCAAAAGTGCATGCGTACCAATAAGAATGGATAACTTCCCATTTTCTGTTTCTTCAAGAATAATCTGTCGATCTTTGGCTTTTGTAGAACCGGTCAGACAGGCCAATGAAATATCTTCACCAGCCAATAAATTTTGGAAACTTTCAAAATGCTGCTGTGCCAAAATCTCTGTTGGAACCATAATCGCCACTTGAAAATTCCCACGAACCGCTGCATAAGCGCAAAGAAGTGCAACAATGGTTTTTCCTGAACCAACATCCCCTTGCAGTAAACGGTACAGCAAATACGGTGAAGACATATCAGTTAAAATTTCGTCCAATACACTTTGCTGTGCCTGTGTTAAAGGAAATGGTACTTTTTGCTGAATAAAACGATTGATTTCTTCTTTGTCCACAGACACGCAAACTCCTTCACTGCTTTCACGAATTCTTTTACGCAACAATTGCATCTTAAGCTGAAATAACAATAGCTCCTCATAAATCATTCGTCTTCGCCCATGTTTTAATGCATGTGTTTGTTGAGGAAAATGCAAAATTTGATAGGTTTCTCGCTTAGATGGAAGTTTATACTGCGTGCGGACAGATTCTGGAAGCCAGTCCTCAATTTGATTCTTATACTGTTCTAGAGCATATTTCACCCATTTTCTCATTTGTTTTTGCGAAACAATGGTACGTAAGGAATAAATGGGTTGGAAAGAAGCTTTCCCTTCTTTTATATCCTTACCAAGAAATTTCCCTGTAATCGCAAGTTTACGACTGTCCCATTTTCCATATATACATACTTGATCTCCCAATTGAATGGTGTTCTTCACGTAATTTTGATTAAATAAGACCACTTTAATCACATACAAATCTGCTTTGATTTGAAAAGTACACCGGCTTTTTTTACGTCCGTAAAATGAAATAATAGGTAAAGAAACAACCTCACCGGCAATTGTCACTGTTTCTTGATCACAAATTTCATCAAATGAACGAATCGTCTGATCTTCATATCTAGATGGAAAAAATTCCAGCAAATCAAACACAGTAAAAATACCAAGCTCTGCCAAAGACGCAATTGAATGCTGTCCAATTCCCTTCACAAAAGAAACAGAAATTTGTTGAAGTCCGGTATTTCGTTTCATAATATCCCCTCCTTAATATAATACATGTAGATCAATAAAGGGAACCTACAACCTCTTGCTAGTGATAAGTGATACTAACAATTCCTGTATCATCTCTGCATGAGATAAGATGACATTGTCTTCTTTTGAAGTATTTTCATAATTTTATGATTGAAAGATCAATGCCTCTATCTGATAACCCATCTACAAATCAGTTGGATTTTGCTTGCTTAAAAATATTTCATATATTAAATTAACAAATAAATATTTATTTATTAAGATAAAAAATGATTTAAAATATTTTTCTAATGATTTACTATATTTTGTTTCAATACGGATATTTAGATAAAATACTCACCCTGTTTGAAAAAACAATACACTTTGCAAAATCAAACAATCATCTTATACTGTCACATTTTTTGATCTATGAAAAGCAAGTCTTTTTTGTTATATATCCATTTGCATACTATATTCAAAAACTGTTTTTCATTTCCTTATTCCCTTTTGATAGCTGATCGTTCTTAAAAAATTACTTGTATCATTTGAAAATATAAAATAACGCAAAATAACGATTGATGAAAAATCAAACAGAAGAAAAAACAGCCCGTAAACAACCTTTGAACTACTCCCAAATTTTGTACCAAATATCTTATAAAATATTACAAGGCTCCTTATCCAACCATATACAAAGTCTATATTCCTGTGCTGATAAAAAAATAGATATCATATAATCAGCCATTTCAAATAAAATAGCCAATTTTTTAAAAAAAGCGCTAAAAGATGCCTGATACTTTACGGAATTTCTCGCAGTTTTCATATATCATCGCAAATTTTCCGTCAATCGTACCCCAATTTCTCTTAGCGCTTCAAATATTCAACTTAAAATCTTTTTAACATAAAAATCCATTATTCTAGTGAGAAAATAAAAGCATACAACGGCTGATTTCCTTTATGAACCTCCACTTCCACTTCCTCATACTTTTCAGATAAAAATGCACATAAGGCATCTACTTCTTCGTCTGTAGCATCTGCACCAGATAAAACTGTTAAAAGTTCATAATCTGGTGTAATCATTTGATCTAATAGCTTCTTTGCAGCTTCCAATTTATTTGGATGTGTGACAACAATTTTACTTTCTAAAATTCCCATAAAATCATTCATCCGAATATCAATTCCATCAATTTGCGTATCACGAACCGCAAATGTAATCTGCCCACTTAAAATATTTTTGCGTGCAGTTTCCATTGCCTTTATATTTTCCTCAACAGTTGCTTTCGGCTGGAATGCAAAAACTGCAGCCAAACCTTGTGGAATGGAATTGGTTTCAATCACATGAATTTGAGCCGTTTCACAAATTTCTTTGGCCTGTTTTGCTGCCAAAATAATATTTTTATTATTTGGTAACACATACACATGCTCGGCATTTGTTGCCTCAACAGCATGAACAATATCCTCAGTACTTGGGTTCATCGTTTGACCGCCTTCAATCATCTCGGTTACACCCATGTTTTTAAATAACTCGACAATACCACTACCGACCGCAACACTTACAAGTGCATAGGGTACACGCTGTGATGCATTTTTTTCTTCCTGACGATCAATTTCACCGTTATGAAGCAATGCTGTATGCTGCTCACGCATATTTTCAATCTTCATATTGATTAAGGAGCCATATTTTTGTGCATGTGTTAAAACATTTCCTGGATACTCCGCATGGATATGCACCTTTACAATGCTTTCATCAGAAACAACCAATAAAGAATCTCCCATATGGCTTAAAGCTTCACGAAAAACTGCTTCGTCAAACGGATTGGCTTTTAACTTCTCTGAATCCAACTTAATCATAAATTCTGTACAATAACCATATACAATATCTTCAGTGTTTAGGTGACTTTGAGCATTGGCAGGTTCTTTTACCATTTTAGGTGGCTCTTCAAATGAAATAGTTGTCGTTTCTTGACCTTTAAGTTGTTGTAAAAAACCTTCGTAGATCAATACCAATCCTTGACCTCCACTATCCACGACACCCACCTCTTTTAAAACAGGCAATAAATCTGGCGTTTTTTGCAGAGATGCTTGCGCTTCTTGAACAATTGCTGCCAAAAATGGTTCAAATTCCTCGATTGTAGAAGAAATCTCAAGTGCTTTTTTCGCCATATCCTTTGCTACGGTCAAAATGGTTCCTTCAACTGGCTTTAAGACGGCTTTATAAGCTGTTTGCACCCCTTGATCCAAACCTACCGCAAAATCTTTTGTTGTAATCATCTCTTTTCCTTCTACACCTTTGGCAAAGCCACGAAACAATTGTGATAATATGACACCTGAGTTTCCACGTGCACCCATCAATAAACCGCGCGATAAAAAAGCTGCGACTTTCGCCACATGATCCACTTTATTTTGTGACACTTCCTTTGCACCAGATGTCATAGACAAATTCATATTGGTGCCTGTATCCCCATCTGGCACGGGGAAAACATTTAAAGAATCTACATAATCTGCATTCTGACTTAAATTACTCGCGCCCTGAATCACCATATCTGCAAAGCGCAAACCACTCATTCTATTCATAAAAAAACTGGTTTCTCCTTTCAATTTAGATGCCCATTACACGAACACCATGAACAAAAATATTTATTGAATCGACCTGAATACCAGCTGTTTGCTGTAATGTATATCGGACACGTTGCTGCACATTATGTGCTACTTCGGAAATTTTTGTACCATAACTTACAATCACATACATATCAATATGAATCCCCTCTTCATCCTGACGAACGACTACACCTTTTGAAAAATTTTCTTTACGTAAAATTTCTGTAATTCCATCCTTTAATTGATTTTTGGATGCCATCCCTACAATACCATAGCATTCCGCTGCAGCACCACCGGAAATGGAAGAAATAACCTCTGTTGCAATATCAATTTGCCCAAACTGATTGTTCATTTCAAGAGACATAAAAACAGCTCCCTTCTACTTATGTTTGCTTTTCATAAAAATATCGAATCCATACTACAATCTTAGTTTATCATAAATGTATATGAATTGCATATTCATTCGGAAATTCTCCACCTATTCATTATGAATATATTTCATCTCTTTATCGTTTCGATCATGTACGAAAATATACATATTGTCAAGTAAATTTCCTTGTAGGATAGATAAAAATCTATTGCAAAGCCCATTTAATTATGATAAATTAGAGAAGTATTTGTTCAAATCAAATGAATAGCAATGTATTGCCTTTATTTTATTAAAGGAGGTTAGAATCTATGGCTCGTGTTTGTGCAATTACAGGCAGAAAAGCCCGTTCAGGAAACGCACGTTCTCACGCAATGAATGCAACAAAGCGTAAGTGGGGTGCAAACCTACAAAAAGTTCGTATTTTGGTTAATGGAAAACCAAAACGTGTTTATGTTTCTGCTCGTGCATTAAAATCTGGTAAAGTCGAACGTGTTTAATTATCGACTATTTTTAATGGATAATCAAATGCATATTAAACAAAAAGACTGAAACAAGATAAGGAGCAAATCATTAAAAAAGTGGAATGGAACCAATCCAATTTCACTTTTTGATGTATTTGCACTATGTATACATATAATCATTAATATTCGGAATTTAACAGCTATAAGTACCCCATTCCATTTCCAATATTTGCTTTTCTTCGAACAAACAATCCATGAAAATACAAATTCCTTCAAACATTCAAAACCCATCATTTTTTCCTTCCTAGATAGATGAAATTTGTTTTTTCTCTAAAAGCCTTACACATGTGTATTCTTGAGTGTACATACTTCTCATTTCCCATTCATTTTTGCTAGACAAAACATGAACAACTTAAGTCTTTTTCTTTTGGATGGACAAAAATGGTTCCTAATGTACTTGATTCATAATCTAGAACCAACCATACTTATACAAACACTCTCTTTTAAAAACTCTTTCATTTTACGCCTAAAAAAGACAGACTGAGATAAGCTATACGAGAGAATTTTTAACATCATACATAGATAAAGGAAAACCGCCTATAATTTCAAAAAAATGGTTCCACCCCCCTTGCAGAATGCCTTCAACCAGATAATGAAAGGAAAAGATGGGATCATGATTTTGTAATTTCCTTTCTAAGATGTAAAAACAAGAGCAATGGGATTCAATATGATATGATTTTCAAACATCCAGACACTTCTTTTGATATAGATTTTATCGATAACTGAATTTGAACAGATGACATCCTTTTTATCAAAAAATCAAGACCACGGAATTTTTCTTATATTGTAAAATTCCCGTGGTCTTTTCATATCAAAAACAGGTTTTATCCTTATATCTCTTTTCGCAACGATTTTTTCACTTTAAAACGTTTGACCTCATTTTCTAACTGATGTGCACGTTCTTCAAATTTCATAGCACGATCATTCAGATCCATCGCTTGTTCTAAAATATTTGTACTTCTTTCTGCAATATCGGTAGTACCTACTGCCCCTTCACCAGCTGCAATGGATACTTCCTGAATGGTCTGAATAATACTTTGAATGGATGCAGACAAATTTTCAACATTCTCTTTAAATCCATTGATTAAGTTGTCTACTTGCATTGCATCATCATTATAATGATTTCCTACATCCATAAACGCATCATAATCTTTTGTCACATCAACAGAAACAAAATTGTACAATCCTTCCGCACTCTTTGATAAATTATCAACCGCTTCAACGACCTGATGGGTAACCTCTTGAATTTCTAAAACTGTATTTTTAGATTGTTCTGCCAAATTTCTAATTTCCATTGCAACAACAGAAAATCCCTTTCCAGCTTCTCCTGCACGTGCTGCCTCAATTGCTGCATTTAATGCAAGTAAATTCGTCTGTCCGGAAATGTTCATAATTGACTCAGACAAGATCCCAATTTGCTCAACAACCTTCGCTTTTTCTAAAGCCTCACGGAGAGTACTGGCAATTTCATCACGAATATCAAGCGCACGTCTGCGTGATTCTTGAACTTGTTCTTTTGTATTTTGTGCACCCTCGCTGATACGATCTACAATACTTGCCCCCTCTCGAGACTGATCCGCCATATCCTTTGTAGCAATTTCAATTCGTTTTGAATTTGATGAAACCTCCTGTGCGGCTGCGGCTGTTTCTTCAATACTTGCCGATAATTGCTCTGTTGTTGCTGAAACCGCTTCAATTTCACCAGATAAAGCTGTCATGCTCTTATTCATGCTTTGGATATCCGTTACAATATTATTTGCTTCTTCTCCCACTTTTGAAACCAAGCCACCGACAGAATCCTGCATATGCTGAATAGAGCGTGCCAAATTACCAAAATCTGCCTTATCTTGTAAAAATTTCTCTTCAACTGGCTGTGAAAAATCACCTGTTGCCATAATATTTGTTTGCTTCATAACCATATTTAAGCCGCTTGTAATTTGCCGAATAATCACAAAAGAAACAACCGCAACTATAATAACCACGATGATAAATATAATGATACTTTCCTTAATTGATTTGGTCTGATATGTGTTCAACATCTGCTCTGTTTTATTGACTTTATCCATAATTGTCGTTGTATATTCACCAGTTACAATTACCCAATTGTATGGCTCATATAACTGAGCGAATGAGGTTTTACTTTCTTCTTTCCCTGTAGCCGGATTTACATTCTGATATGAAACATAACCACCCTCTGTATTATTTCGTGCTATGTTAATTAATTCCTGTACATATTTCTGTCCGTTTGCATCGGTTTCATTCAACAGGTTTTGTCCCTCTAATTCCTCCCTCCCCGGCCGGACAATGGAGATTCCTGTTGTGTCCACAATGGAAAAATAACCATCCTTATGATAATGTAAAGCCCGCACAATGTTTGCTGAGCGTTCTTTGGCTTCCTCCAAAGTATAAAGACCTGTCTCATACTCTTGATAGATTGTATCCAGCATCGAAAATACAGTCTCTACTTGCCATGAATTTCCATCATTAAAAACTCCTTTTAAAGATTCAGTAAATTCGATAACTGCCTGTTCCTTTTGAGCATTTTGATGAAATAGATCATTTATCGTTAGAAAAACCATTCCCAATATGCCCACTAAGCTTACTAACAAAATCTTTGTTTTAACTTTCATAAATTCTCTCCTTCTCACCTATAAAGTATCCATTCTAATTTTATAATTAAACATTATAATTTACAATATATTAAATAAGAAACATACTAAAATCCGTGTATAAAATATAGACAGCTTATTGGAAAAATATCTCTTACACAAAAAGTTTAAAATGATGGCTTCTTCTATGATCTTCATGTCATATGTCAATTGATTTCTTCTTGATTTTACATTACCAAAGTAGGTTGTTGTAGGCTACCGGAATATGGAAGTGAACAAAATTATAACGACATTCTACCTAAGCAAAAGCAGGAAAACTTCCATCATTTATGGAACCAATTTTTTGATTCTTAAAAACACTCGGATGTACCATCTGACAAGATAAAAAGCAAAGATTGAAAATAAAATAGAAATGATATTCATAGCCATGAATTTCCAGACATTCAAAGCAAACTGTACAAACAAATTCTAAGATAAAATGATTTCATCCATATAAAAAATCCGAACTGAGATGAATTCCCAAAGGTGAGTCCACATCAAATTCGGAGTTTTAACTTTATAGATTTCTGAACTTTAAAATATTTTTATCTATCCGAGATATTTTCGTTTTGTCTTAGTCTCTTTTTATAATTTGAAACTAGATTTATCCAAAGCTTTTTATTCATTGATAAAATAAATAATATCTAAAAATTTAATATAAAGAAATTTTACAATAATTTATTATGACACTTTACTTCAAAACAATTGTTCTCTAAAACCATACAGAAAAAAGCATCGAAAACTCAATTTGAAAATAATGTACCAAACTTTTATATCACTTCCATTTCAAATCATTGTCAAGAGGGTCGAACCATTTTTATATTCCTAAATGTGAAGAAACAATTCATTCTTCATTTGCTGAAACTATAAAATAACATTTTGATATGTGCTGGAACAAAAGCGGAAAAAATAAAAAAATAGAAAATAGCACTTTTAAAACATCTATGCTTTAAACAAATTGCTGTGCTTGTTTGTTCTCTAAAAAGTAAATTTTCGCACTTCAACACCAACATTTAAATCTAGACAAAACACATCTACATATTAAAATGTATAAATACCTAATAAAAAATACAGAAATCATTTCGATAAAGAAAATAAAAACTGTAGATCTAACCAAAGAAATCACATAGATCACTCATACCCTCTTTCATAAAATAGGGTTTATTCCATTATCAAAAATCAACAATTTCCAAAATTATTTTATAAATATTTTATTGCCGTTTCCTAATAAAATGTTTTTCTACTTTTTGGCTCACTATTTTTTAAATGTGCTAAGCAATGCCTTTACGATACCTCCAAGGAACTTAGGTAACTTAATCGTATAAAAACGCATAAGGACGCCTCCCTTTTCGAATTCACAAAAATTTTCCTATTGTCTAAAGCAATACATCAAGCTTTGAATCAGTACTCTTTATTACTAAAAGTATGCCTTTTTGAAACGAAATAGTACCTACATTTTTGCAAAATTCATTGCTTACAGTTAAGCTGCGCCCTTTTTTGATGTGACGTTGTTGCAAAGGATATTGAAAACCTTCCAATGTCAATGCCTCAACCATTTCTGAATAGGGTAAAAAAGAAATATAACGAAATCTTTCATCATGTGCCAATTTATGACATCCTGCCAGTAAAAAAAACATTTCATTTTGCTCATCTTTGATAAAAATTTGAGTTGTATGCATCACCAAATCATATAACAAATCTAAAGTTGCAAGCTCATGATCCAACCGATGCCCGGTGGCACCATAAATGTGAATTTCTTTTGGATCTTGTCTAATCGCCCAATCCAATGCCAACTCCAAATCAGTTTCATCCTTTTGTGTTGCATATACTTCTTTTTGCTGGACAGACTGAACAAATGTACGATGTTTTGCATCTATACTATCAAAATCACCAAAAATTCGCTGTGGGGCAATTCCTCGATCCAATAAATAGCCCACACCTCGGTCAACACCAATCCAATAATCATTTATTGTATTTTCCAACTTTGCCTCTGGATTTCTACCACCAGCCATAATTTTTATTTTCAAATCACTCACCACCTGATTAGATTTTCCCTGATGACAGCTTACCATAGAAAAAAAGCAAAAACCGACAAAAAATTGTCGGTTTTTCATAAAAATAACGCTGGAAAATATACCTTTTCTTCAGTACATAATATTTTTATTCATTGTCTTTTATGCTGCTACTTTTTATCATATCACTATGGTTTTTTCATTTCTGAAAAAATCACATATTTTTTTAAGAATTCGGGATACTTGTATTCTGTAAACCCACTTGCTTCTCCTTCATTGAAAGACATAAGAAATACGCTACCTTTACAGATGACAACTGCCACACAACTTGGCGCAAAAGAAAATTTTATTTTGCGCTCTACAATCTATGCTTCACGAATTTCACGAATTGCCTTTGCACGATCTGTTGCACAATAAATCGCATTTCCTGCAACCAAAACCTGTGCGCCTGCATCTTTACACAACTTAGCTGTCTCTCGATTTATTCCACCGTCCACTTCAATTAAAACATTTAAATGATTGGAATGAATTAATCGAGAAGCTTCCTCGATTTTTGGCAGCACATTCGGAATAAATTTTTGTCCACCAAAACCAGGATTCACTGTCATAAATAAAACCAAATCAATATCTTGGATTACATGTTGAATACTTGAAACTGGGGTTGCCGGGTTTAAAGAAACACCTGCCTTTACACCAAATGATTTAATAATTTGAACGGTACGATGTAAATGCTTGCTTGCTTCTGTATGAACAGTTATATAATCTGCACCTGCTTCAGCAAATACTGCAATATACTGATCTGGATTTTCAATCATTAAATGGACATCAAATGGCAATTTTGTATATGGACGAATCGCCGAAACAATTGCCGGTCCCAATGTAATATTCGGTACAAAATGCCCATCCATAACATCAATATGAATCCAATCCGCTCCGTTTCTTTCTACGTCTTGAATTTCTTCCTTTAATTTTGCAAAGTCTGCTGACAATATTGACGGTGCCACCCATGTCATTTTTAATACCTCCGTTTTCTATCCTGAATTTCCTGTACAAATGTGACATAATCTCTATATCTTGATGCCAAAATCTCTTGTTCTTCAACAGCCTCTTTTATTTTGCAATGCGGCTCATTCAAATGCAAACATCCTCTGAATTTACATAAATCCTGCCGATCCACAAATTCTGGAAAACATTCACGCAAATCCTCCAATGTAAGCTCATCTAGCTCTAATGAGCTAAATCCAGGAGTATCCGCAATCCAACCGCCATATAAAGGAATCAATTCAACATGACGCGTTGTGTGCTTTCCTCGACCCAATGATTTTGAAATATTTCCAGTTTTTAAATCCAAATCAGGCGCCAAAATATTGAGCAGCGAAGATTTCCCAACACCAGTTTGCCCTGCGACAGTCGTAATCTTTCCAGGAATTCGTTCCTTTAATTGCTGATCTACAAATTGATGTGAGCTGTAAAAAATGGTATACCCTATTTTTTCATATGGTTTTAGTTCCTGCTTTAGTTTAGACAATTCGTTTTCTGTCAATAAATCCGTTTTCGTTATAATAATAATCGGTTCAATTCGATGATGCTCAACCAATACAAGAAAACGATTGAGCAAATAAAGTCGAAAATTCGGTTCTCTTGCTGAAAAAACCAAAAAGGCCTGGTCAATATTCACAATCGGCGGACGAATCAATTGATTTTTCCGTTCATGAATTTCTAAAACATAACCTTCTTCTGGAGATTCAGCTTTGTAAGTAACCCAATCGCCAACAAAAGGTGTTGTTTTATCTTTTCGAAATCTTCCGCGCCCTCGACAGGTGATAACCTGTTTTCCATTCTGTACATAATAAAATCCAGCTAAAGCTTTAATAATTTGACCTTCAGGCATACTTTCACTCCCACTGTACATTCGATTATGAATTTGGATAATTTATGACTTTTTGCTGAATGACCGCACCTTCACGAACAATTCGATATTCCCCTGTTTCTCCATATGGAATCGTCATCTCAAATGATTCCTCTGTATCCTCTGTAATATCAAAATGCAATGCAGGTTGGTTAATGGAACGATTTAAATCCTTAATATAAATGACAACCTCTTGTACTTCCTTGTTAATATCATAATCAAATGGTAAGCTAACTTGAACATAAACAACCTTTGGCGGTTTTTCTTCTTCTCCTTTGGATACAACAACTGTAATGGTTCCATTCTCCTGAATTGTATTGCCCGCACCTGGTGTATGTGAAATAATTTTTCCTTTTTCAACGGAATCATGATACTGTTCTTGTATCTGAACCTTTAAATGATTTGCGTTGGCAAATGACTCGAGCTCACTTAACACTTTTCCTTCAAAGTTTTCTAATACAATTCCCTTTGGCTTTGGCTCTTCCTTTGCAATCACCAAATTCAAAACCGTATCAGCTAAAACAACCTCTTCTCCATGGCGAGGAGTTTGTTGTAAAATCATTCCTGGCGTTTGATCGGAAATTTCCTCTATCACCTGAACCTCTTTAAAAATCCCTTCCAACTGCTCTTTTAAATTGGGATATAAAAGTCCCTCATAATTGGAAACTGCTGCTTTTTCCATACCAAGAGAAACAAAGACGGTAATCGGAAAATTTTCTTTTACAAGTGCTCCGATTGAAGGATTTGTTTTGATCACCTTTCCTTCCTCAATTTCTTCACTGTTTTGTTCAATCACTTTATCCACTATTAAGTTATATTTCTCCAACTCCTGCTCTGCCTCTTCCAAAGTCATGTCTATAATATCTGGAATCTCTACTTCTTTTACTTCTTCCTTTCCAAACCAGTGAAAAGACAAAAATATTCCAAGTACAATGATAACAAAAACGAAAAACACAAGCAGAATTTGATTTTTCTGAACTTGATACCAAGGCTTTGGTACACTGGAAACAGAAGGATTGATGTTTAGATTGGAAGCATGTTCATCTTCTCGAACCGAACTTGAAATATTTGTATGAAAAGAAACAGGCTCGATTTCTTGTATAAATGAATCATCAAATACAGAGGAAGCTGGTTTCGTTTTCTCCAAATCCTCTGCTTCTGGACGATAAGGCAAAACATTTAATCGATCTGGCTGCAAGCATTCATTGATATCTCTAACCATTTCCTGAACTGTATGGTAACGATGTTTTAAATCCTTTGCAGCTGCTTTTAAAATAATATTTTCAACACTTTGCGGTATCTCTGGACGTAAAATTCGAATGGAAGGAACTGGTGTTTGAATATGATGCAATGCGACTGCAACAGCAGATTCTCCTTGAAAAGGGGGAGCTCCTGCAAACAGTTCATAAAATAAAATCCCCATAGAATAAATATCCGTTTGATATGTGATCACACTGCCATTTGCTTGCTCAGGCGACAAATAATGCACACTTCCGATGGTTGTATTGGTTTGTGTCATCGTTGCCGATTGTAAAAGCATAGCTATACCGAAATCTGTAATTTTAATATTTCCATTTGTGTCAATTAAAATATTTTGTGGCTTAATATCACGATGAATAATCTGGTACTCATGCGCATGAGAAATAGCTGAGGCAATTTGTTCCATGATTAACAAAGCCTCTTCCAATGGAATGGGATGATTGTTTTGAATATAGTCTTTCAAAGTCAACCCCTTCACATATTCCATCACAATATAATAAGTTCCTTCACCCTCCCCAATATCATAAATCGAAACAATATTCGGATGTGATAGCGTGAGCGCAGACTGTGCTTCTCGACGAAACCGTTTTACAGCGCGCTCATCCAAGGCTAAATCTTGACGCAAAATTTTCACAGCAACTTCGCGTTCCAAAATGTTATCAAACGCACGGTAAACGGTTGCCATTCCGCCTCCACCGATCATTTCTAAAATTTTATATCTATCTCCTAAACAAGAACCAATGATCATATTATTGTTCTCCTTCTGCTTGTAAATTTGTTAAATCCACAAGAATGACAGAAATATTGTCTTCCCCACCCGCTTCATTGGCACACTCAATTAAAAGTTTTGATTTTTCCTCCAAACTTAAGGGTTTATGTAAAATATCCTCCATCTCATTTATGGATATTTTCCCAGACAATCCATCTGTACAAATCAATAGACAGCTTTTCTCATCAATACTGATGGTTTGAACATCTACTTGAATGGTTTTTTCTGTTCCCAAAGCACGCATCAAAATATTCCTTTTTGGATGAGTCTGTGCATCCTTCAAAGATAAAGCACCGCGCTTCACCAATTCATTCACGTAAGAATGATCCTCTGTTACTTGAATCAAGCCATCTTTTCCAAGTAAATATGCACGGCTGTCTCCGACATGTGCAACAGTCAAACTTTGATCTTGACATAAAGATACAGCAACAACAGTAGTCCCCATGCCTAAACAATCCTGATTTTGCATACTGTATGTATAAATTTTTTCATTCAATTCCTCAATGGCAGATACCAACCATGCTTCCGCCTCTTTAGCTGAAAACCTCCCTTTTGTTTGTGAAAATTTCTCTTGAAAAAAATTTACTGTCATAGACGAAGCAACATCTCCGGCTTGATGTCCACCCATACCATCAGCTAAAACAAATAGCGGAATTTCATCTTGATTATAAACAATCATAACCGCATCTTCATTATGTTGTCTGACACGTCCTAAATCTGTTTTAATTACTGTATTCATTTGCTCACCCCATTATTTCAAATGGCCACTTTTTTTTGCACGCAATTGCCCACAGGCTGCATCGATATCATGTCCCTGCTCTCTTCTTATCGTAACATTTATCCCTTGTTTTTTTAAGATATTAGCAAATTTTTGAATTTGTGACTGGGTTGTTCTTTGATAGAATCGTTCCTGTACATGATTAATTGGGATTAAATTCACATGACATTTTAAACCACGAATCAAGTTTACCAACTCAAGCGCATGTGCTTCAGAATCATTCACATGTGTAAGTCCATATTCAAAAGTTACACGGCGATTGGTTGTTTGAATATAATCTGCCACTGCTGTCATTAATTCCTTCAGGGGATAGGCACGATTAATCGGCATCATTTGCGTACGCAACACATCATTTGGCGCATGCAAAGAGATCGCAAAATTTACCTGCATGCCTTCTTTAGCAAATGTATAAATTTTTGGTACAATTCCACTTGTTGAAACTGTAATATGGCGTGCACCAATATGAAGCCCTTTTTTGTCGTTGACAATACGCAAAAATTTTATCAATGCATCATAGTTATCAAATGGCTCGCCAATTCCCATAACAACAATTTGACTGACTCGCTCATTTGTTCGATCCAACTCCTGCTGTACAGCCAGAACTTGCGCAACAATTTCTCCGGATTCAAGATTTCGCTGTAACCCACCTAAAGTTGAAGCACAAAACGTGCAGCCGATTCGGCATCCAACCTGTGTCGTTACACAAACTGAATTGCCATAATCATGCTTCATCAAAACCGTTTCAATGGCATTTCCATCTTGCAGCTCAAATAAAAATTTTTGTGTACCATCTTGTGAAATTTGATGTACCAACGGTTTTAATGTCGTAAAACGAAATTGCTCCGCAAGTTTTGCACGTAAATCTTTTGAGAGATTGGTCATTTCTTCAATCGTTGTCACACGTTTTTTATATAACCAGTCAAAAATTTGTCCAGAACGAAATTTGGGCTGCCCATTTTTCTCTAACCAATCCTGCCAATCTTCCAATGAATAAGTATAAATAGATGGCAGCAAACGATGAACTTCTTTTTTCATTATTTTATCCTTTCTTTTACCAGTGCACAAATATAAAATCCATCACTATTGAAATCATGTGGAAGAATAAGCAACTCTCCTTCCTTTTGCACCCGCTTATTTAAAATTCCTGTCGGAATTCGGGCATGTAAAGACGAATCGCGGGTAAAATTTGGATTTTGTAAAAGAAAATGCTGAATAACATTTTGATTTTCAATTGCTCCGATTGTACAAGTAGAATAGATCAGTCGTCCACCATCTTTTACCAGTTTTGCAGCAGACTGTAAAATCTGTTGTTGAATTTCCTGTAATCGAAACAAATCTTCCATAGTTTTCTCGTCCTTAATTTCCGGTTTTCGACGAATCACACCTAGTCCGCTGCAAGGTGCATCCACCAAAACAATATCGAAACTTTTTAACGGATGCTGCTCTGTCAAACATTTTGCATCCCCAAGTTGCGCGACAATATTTTTAAGCCCCAATCGTTTGGCGTTTTTTTGGATCAACCTTACTTTATGAGGATGAATATCTTGAGAAACAACCATTCCAGTTCCGTTCATACGCTCTGCCAAATGAGCCGTTTTTCCACCAGGCGCACCACAACAATCCAGCACTTTCATCCCTTCTTTTGGATCTGACGCATAAGCGACAAGCATTGAACTTCCATCCTGAATTGAAAATAATCCCGTTTCAAAAGCTTGAGACAGAGCCAAATTGCCCTGTTTATTGATAAAACATTCCTTTAAAAAATCAGAAGGTGTAATGGTAAATCCTTCTTCTTTCATTTTTCGTATTAGATTTTCCCTTGTTGTTCGTAGTGGGTTCAATCGAATCGTTTGCTTTGGTGGAATCAAATTGGACTCACAAATTTTTTGGGCTTCTTCCTCACCAAAATTATCTTTAAAATATGAAATCATCCAAAATGGATGTGCTGTCTGAAAGGAAAGCTGTTTGGCAAAACTGCCCGATACAAGTAAAATTTTTTCTTTATTTCTAATGATATTGCGCAGCACACCGTTTACAAAGGAACCAAGTCTTCCCTTACTACGCTGCTTGGCAATCTCCACAGCTTCATGTACAACGGCATGCTCTGGAACTCGATCTAAAAATAAAACCTGATATAAAGATAAGCGTAAAAGCATTAAAAGCCATAAGGCTGTTTTGTTCATTTGAATATATTCAGATAAAATTTCATCCAAAGTTGATTTACGCTGCAAAGTGCCATATACGAGCTCTGTAAACAAGCCTTTATCAGTCAATGGGAGCTTGGCTGTTTTCAAAACTTGATTGACCAATAAGTTGGAATATGCACCTTCTTTTTCAATTTTTAACAATGTATTTAACGCCAAATTTCGTACATTTTCTTGCTCTCGTTGTTTTTTCATCCTATACACCCAATGTCTTCCCAATCAAAGTTTGTTGATCAATGCCAAGTATATAATCCTTAACCAACATTCGTTTTTTTCCTGACACTTGTACATCGGTTAATTCAATCCATGTCTCATTGCCAGTTGAAACAACAATACTTGTTTTTGTCATTTCTTGAATTTGACCAGCTGGCTTTACAGATTGATTCGGACGCTTAATCCCCCACCAAACCTTTAACGTAGCACCATCAAGCAATGTATAAGCAACCGGCCATGGGTGCAAACCCCGAATCTGATTATAAATTTCTTCACCACTTTTGGACCAATCAATCCTTTCCTGTTCCCGTGAAATATTGCGAGCAAATGTTACTCGCTTGGTATCTTGAGGAACCGCTTGTATTTCACTGCGTAACAATTTTGGCAATGTCTCTGACAACAATTGCGCCCCCAGATGACTAAGCTTTTCAAATAAAATTCCAGTATGATCGGTTTCTGCAATTGGAATCTCCGCTTGGGCAATCATATCTCCTGCATCCAATGCCTCTACCATATACATAATGGTCACTCCAGATTTCTGTTTTCCAGTCAAAATAGCATGATGAATCGGCGCACCGCCGCGAAATTCCGGAAGTAACGAGGCATGCACATTGATACATCCATATCGTGGTGTTGCCAAAATTGCTTGTGGCAAAATTTGTCCAAATGCCGCAGTTACAATTAAATCTGGATTTAATGCCAAAATCGGCTCGTACGCTTCCTTTTCTTTTATTTTTTCTGGCTGAAATACAGGTAGATGGTATGCCTGTGCGCAAAGTTTAACTGGCGGTGGCGTCATAATTTTCTTTCTTCCTTTCGGGCGATCTGGCTGTGTCACAACGCCTATCACTTCATAATGATCCGCAATCAGCTTTTCTAATATTGCAACAGCAAAATCTGGTGTGCCCATAAATAAAATTTTTGTCATTTTTTTCACCTCCAGAACCGTCAATGTTTTCCATCCTTCAATTCTTCTGGTTGATAATACTTCACAACCTTTGATGTAAATAATATCCCATGCAAATGATCAATTTCATGCAGACATACTCTTGCTAACAATCCACGTGCTTCCAAAATAAACGGCTTGCCCAAACGATTTTGTGCTTGAATTTTTACATATGTGGCGCGTCTAACATCTCCGTATAAATTTGGAAAGCTTAAGCAGCCCTCTATATCAATTTGTGATCCAGATTGTGCTATAATTTTTGGATTGATAAATTCAATTGTTCCATGTTGATCATCAATATCTACAATCGCAATTTGTGCATCCAATCCAATTTGTGGTGCTGCCAATCCGATACCGTCATATGCTACCATTGTATCATACATATCCTCCAGTATTTGTTTCAGCTTACTGTCAAACTGCTCAACGATTCGCATTTCTTTTTCCAAAATCGGATTGGGGTACTTGATAATTTCTCGAATAGCCAAATGTTTTCCTCCTATTCAAAAATATGGTTGGCTATAATCTCTGTTTCACTTTCTGATATCTGTGGTTGTTTTTCTTATACAAACGTTGTTGCCTGCAAATCAATGGTCATTTGTAAATCACCTTTTGCTAGTTTGGCCTTGTATTTTTCCTGCAAAGTTTTTAAACAGATTTTTAAATGTTGCTTCTCCTTATACTTCATCACAGTCATAAAACGAAAACGATCGGAAACCTTTGCAATATTCGTTGCAACTGGACCTAAAATCATCACTTGTTTTCCTTTCACAACTTGTCGAAGCTCATGGGTCGTTTGGTGTGCCAACTGATAGACTTCTTGTAAATCCTTACTGGAAAATAAAATATTCCCAATAAAATAATAGGGCGGTGCTTGCATAGATTTACGCAAATGCATTTCCTGATGAAAAAAAGAGAGATAGTCATGTTGACTTGCATGGACAATACTGTAATGATCTTTTGAATACGTTTGAATGTATACTTCACCAGATAATTCATGTCTGCCTGCACGTCCGCTAACCTGTGTGATCAGTTGAAAAGTTCGTTCGGAAGCACGGATATCTGGTACATATAGCATCGCATCTGCTGAAAGCATACCGACAAGTGTAATGCGTGGAAAATCCAATCCTTTAGCAATCATCTGTGTACCAAGTAAAATATCTGCCTCACCGCGTTCAAATTGCGTTAAAAGCTTTTCATGTGCCCCTTTTTTTCTGGTTGTATCCACATCCATTCGAATAATTCGCGCTTCAGGAAGTAACTGCTGTAATTCTTCCTCAATCTTTTGTGTTCCTGAGCCAAAAAAACGAATATGCTTACTTTGGCATGACGGACAAACAATTGGACGATTTTCCTCATACCCACAATAATGACAACGAATCTTTTCTTGCACCTTATGGTAAGTCATGGAAACATCACAATGCGGACACTGGCAAACATAACCACATTCTCGACAAAGAATAAAAGTTGCATAACCTCTACGATTGAGCAAAAGCACCACCTGTTCTTTTTTTTGTAACCGAAGTCGAATTTGTTTAAGCAATTCCCTAGAAAAAGATGAGCGATTCCCCAAACGCAATTCCTGACTCATATCCACAATATGAACCTTTGGTAACGGTTCTTGGTTAACACGCTCCAACAATTCAAGATGACCGTACACCCCTTTTAATGCACGGGCATAAGTCTCAAGAGAAGGTGTTGCACTTCCAAATATAACCGGACAACGATGATATTTTGCTCGTTCAATCGCAACTTGTCTGGCATCATAACGCGGCATTTCCTCTTGCTTATAGGTCGCTTCATGTTCCTCATCAATAATCATCATTCCAAGATTTTCAAACGGAGCAAAAATTGCAGAACGTGCGCCAACGACAACTTGTACTTCTTTTTCTTGAATTTTTCGCCATTCGTCATACTTTTCTCCATAGCTCAGACCACTGTGTAGCACAGCAACATTTGAACCAAAACGCTGTTTGAATCGTTTTACCATTTGCGGCGTCAATGAAATTTCTGGAACCAGAACAATGGCTTCTTTATTTTGCTGCAATGCATAAGCAATTACCTGTAAATAAACTTCTGTTTTTCCACTGCCTGTCACACCATGAAGCAAAAACGGTTTCGCATCATATTTTCGCATAGCATCTTGAATGACAGATACAATTTCTTTTTGCTTTTGTGTCAACTGAAGAGGTGCTTGCAAATCGGTTTCCCAATGTTCATACGGATTCCGATAAGCCTCTGTTTTTTCAATGACAGCCAAACCTTGTTGTACCAATGCCTTAAAATTCATAAATGTCAATCCATTATCAGCCAGATCCGCCTGAAAGAGCGGTCCAACAGCATGCAGTAAAAGCTCTGCTGCCCGCCTTTGTTTGGTTGCATTCGGTCTAATTCTCTCTGAAATAAACTTTTGAAGTACAGTATTAGAAACCCGCTTCACAACAAATTGGATGTACTTTTTCCTTTCCTTTGTTTTCATTTCTGTAAGCAGTCGAATATATTTTGCTTCTATCCAATACTTAATTTCCTTTTCTGCAACTCCTTGTTGCAATACAAATTTGAGTGACTGACTGTTCTGCTTGGCAAAAATATTTTTCAATGGCTCAGGCAAATCTTTTGTTTGAATATTCGGGTAAAGTTCAAGTCTTTTTTCATAACTTGCCTTCATGGTGGCTGGCAGCATAACCTGGAATGCATGAATCCAATAACAAAGAACTTCATCTTTTAAGTATGCTGCCAATTTCAGCATTTCTTTTGTAATAACGGGTGTATAATCAATTACAGAATGAATTTCTTTATATTGAATTTCTTTTTTTTTCAAAGGAGGAGCTGTATCTAACACCTGCAAAACAAAAGCTAAGCGATTCATATTGCCAAACGGAACCCATACCCGTATACCTGCTGAAACAATATTTTCCAAATGCCTTGGAACAATATAAGTATATGGTCGATCCACCGCATAAGCTGGCAAATCAATAATAACCTCAGCATATTGCAAAGCCTATACCTCCAGTAATTTTCTAACATGAAACAAAATTTTTTCAGCGACAGCTTGCTTGGACTGAAGCGGAAGTGCTTCCTCGGTACCATCTTTAAATAATAACACAACCTCATTTGTATCATAATGAAAACCAACATTGGGTTTAGACACATCGTTTACCACAATCAAATCCAAATTTTTTTCCTGTAATTTTTTTCGCCCATAATGGATTGCATTTTGTGTTTCCGCAGCAAAACCGACTAGAATCTGGTGTTTCTTATGAGCACCGAGCCAGCTTAAAATATCGGGATTTCTTTCCAACTCTAAGCTCCAATGTTTATTGCCCTTTTTGTGCTTTTCCGGAAGCTGCTTAGCTGGACGATAATCGCTAACTGCCGCTACTTTAATCACAGCATCCATTGATGCATATACAGCTTGAACAGCCTGAAACATCTGTTCTGCAGATTCCACACGTTGAAAAATGACCCCTTCAGGTATCTCACAATTTGTCGGACCTGAAATTAATGTAACCTCTGCGCCTTGCTTTACTGCTAACTGTGCAATGCCATAACCCATTTTTCCGCTGGAATCATTGGTTATGTAGCGAACAGGATCAATTCTTTCTACTGTGGGACCAGCTGTAATTAAGATTTTCTTTCCAAGAAATGGTTTATCTTTAACAAAAAAATCATGAATCTGCGCCAAAATTTGTTTTGGCTCCATCATTCGTCCACTGCCGATATCGCCGCATGCCTGTCTGCCAGGCTGTCCGTTCAAGAACCGATACCCCAGTTGTTCCAATTTCTTCATATTGGTTTGAACCATTGGATGCATAAACATCTTACGGTTCATCGCAGGACAAAACCATACTGGAGCATGCGAAGCCAAAAATAAAGTAGATAACACATCATCAGCAATTCCGTTTGCACATTTTCCAATGATGCTCGCTGTTGCTGGAACGATTACAAATAAATTCGCCCATTTCCCCCAATCAATATGTGAAATTTCATTCGGGTACATTTCTTCAAACACAGAGGTCATCACAGCTTCTTTTGATAAAGCCTGAAATGTTAAGGGTGTCACAAACTTTTGGGCACCTTCTGTCATTATGACACGAACGGAATATCCCTCCTGCACAAGTTTACTGACTAGAGCTGCTGCTTTAAAGCAAGCAATTCCTCCACTAACACCGACTAAAATATTTTTTTTCATTTGTTTATATTTTCCTTTCTCTCTTTCTTTGTAAAGGCATATATCATGTTCTAGAAAGATTCCTGTTTTGGCCAAAAACCACTGGATAAAAACGAGGATTCTTTGGGTAAGATATTTTTTTGTATATATGGATACACTTCTATGCTCGTTTATCATTTATCACATAAAATTGAAAAATCAAGAAAAATATTCCAATATGTAAAAAAAGAGCAGTTTGATTTTACCTGTTTTACCAGAAAATTTACATACTTTGTTCAGCTTATAAAAAGAAAACCCAGCCGAACGCTGGGAATAAACAACTGGCAAAACTTTGGTTGTACTTTATTTGATATGTGTTTTTTCTACAGACAGCGTTTCTTCTTCAAATTCTGGAACATAGGTCAATACATCACAATAAACTTCCTCTAAAGCTTTTCCCACATTTTTATGTGAAACGGTTTGTGGAAGCTGACAATCATTTTCTTTTTGAAGTTGACGCGCCCGCTTTGCAGCAACGGTCACCAAAATATATTTTGAATCTACTTTTTTCATTAACTTATCAATTGATGGATATAACATTATTCACTTTCCTCCAAATATGATTCATATCGATGCTTTACACGATCCTTTTTTAAATGTTCAGCAGTAATAATGGATAGAATGCGCTGACAGGCCAAATGTACCTCATCATTTTCGACAACATAATCATACGCCTCCATCATTTCAAGCTCTTCACGTGCTGCTGCCATTCGATTTTCAACAGCATCCAATGCTTCTGTACCACGGTTGACAATTCGGCTTTTTAATTCTGATAAACTTGGTGGTGCAAGAAAGATAAACAGCCCCTCTGGAAAAGATTTCTTTACTTTCATTGCACCTTGCACTTCTATTTCCAAAAATACATCTTTTCCTTTTGAAAGCTGTGCTTCTACATAAGCAATGGGTGTACCATAAAAATTATCCACATATTGCGCATACTCCAACAGCTCATTTTGTGCAATCATACGCTGAAATTCCTCACGCGAACGAAAAAAATAATCGATACCGTCTGTTTCCCCTTCTCTTGGATTCCTCGTTGTTACGGAAATCGAATATGTCAGATTATACTGCTCGTGTTCAAATAACGCCTTACGAACTGTGCCTTTCCCAACACCACTTGGTCCTGATAAAACAATTAACAACCCTCTCTCAACCATACTTGCTAAACCTATCCTTCCTTATATTCATATTGATATCCATTCAGTATAACATTGAATGTCTTGTATATATCTGTTATTTTAAAGCCAATAAAATATCTGATCTTTTTGTTTACAGTTTTCTCACTCTACATTTTGCACCTGTTCACGAATTTTTTCAATATAAGATTTTAATTCAATAACCATTCTTGTAATTTCAAGTCCTCCAGATTTTGAGCTAATTGTATTTACTTCTCGATTCATTTCCTGTGTAATAAAATCCAACTTCCTACCAATTGGCTCGTCCTTTTCTAATTCTTCTCGAAATTGATGAATATGTCCATTAAGTCGGGATAATTCTTCATGAATATTACTTTTTTCAGCAAGAATGGCAATTTCCGTATATATTCTCTGTTCATCATATTGTCCTTTCAGAACTTCATCTAAACGTTGTAAATATTTTTTCCGAAGCTTTTCGGTTATTTCTTCTGCAAATACAAGAAGCTGCTGATGCAAAGCTTCCATTTGATCTAAGTGACTGTATAAATCTTCTTGAATAAAACGCCCTTCTCTTAAACGCATCTCATATAAACTTTGCAGTGCTTCCGAAACGGCATGCAAAATATTTTGTTCAAGCGCCTCATTTCTGATGTCTTTATTTTCTATGTATAAAATTTCTGGTATAGAGAAAAGATCTTTTATATCTATCACATGATTGTAACCTTTCTCTTGCAAATGTGACTTTGCCTCATCGTACAAACATAATAACTGTGAAAACAACACCCAGTCTACCTTAAGCTGTTTTTTGACCAAATCTTCACCTTCAAAGTTTAAAAAAAGCTCGACTCTACCTCTTTTTAACTTCTGGCCAATCATTTTCGTAATTGGTTCTTCCAAATTTTGCAATGCTCGAGGCAAACGGAAATGAATATCCAAAAAACGATGATTCACTGTTTTCATTTCTACTGTAATATTTTGATTTTCTCTTTGTACGTCACTTCTTCCAAATCCGGTCATACTTTGAACCATACCATCACCTCTTTAGAAAATGAAATGCTCCATTATTATAACATGAGCGAAAAAAATCCGCATAAGTCAAGAAAATTTTTTATCCACTGGTACATATCCATAACAAAAAACATATGCATCTATTATCCAATGCATATGCCTATTCATTCTATACCAAACGAAAAAACTTTTTCGTGGATGAAAGCCATCATAAAGATCTGTCAAAACATAAATCGCCTATTCATATTGTTTTCCTTTCCGATGAATAACAGAAAAACCTGCCAAAAGAAAAGTCGGAACAGAAGCCATACCAACAATCAACAGCCAGTCCTTTAATACAATCGCATCTGTATGAAAAATATTTTGCAGCGGCGGATAATAAATAACAAGAAGCGTTAAAATCCAAGAAGATACAACCGCCCACACCAATGGCATGTTTCCAAACGGATTGCGATGCAAAACAGAGTATGCACTGCGGCAATCAAATACATGAATCAATTGCGTTAAAATTAAAGTTGCAAAGGCAATCGTTTGTGCATAGGAAAGATCATCTGGATTCAAATTATAAGCAACAACAAAGGTAAGCAATGTCGTTACACCAATTAAGAATCCGCGACTTATAATTTTCCACCATAACCCTTGAGAAAAAATACTTTCATTTTTATGTCGTGGGCGGCGTCTCATTACATCACCCTCAGATTGATCCAATCCAAGTGCCATTGCTGGCAGTCCGTCTGTCACCAAATTGACCCATAAAATTTGTATTGGAACAAGCGGCAATGGAAGAAAAAGCAGCATTGCAAACAGCATCACCAAAATTTCTCCAACATTTGAAGCAAGTAAGTAACGTATAAATTTTCGAATATTCTCATAAATATTCCGACCTTCTGCAATGGCTCGTTCAATACCAGCAAAATTATCATCCATTAAAATCATATCTGACGCCTCTTTAGATACATCCGTCCCACTGATTCCCATTGCAATCCCAATATCTGCTCGTTTAATTGCTGGTGCATCATTCACACCATCCCCAGTCATGGCAACAATATGTCCTTTCTTTTGTAACGCTTGAACAATACGCAATTTATGCAATGGGGATACTCGGGCATACACATAAACATCATCAACCATTTCTTCAAACTCTGTATCGGTTAAACCTTCTAATGTAGCTCCATCCAATACCATTCCATCTTTGGGAAGCATATTTAAGTCACGGGCAATGGCTGTTGCAGTCAATACATGATCCCCCGTAATCATGACTGTTTGGATTCCTGCCTGCTTACAATTTTGAATGGCTGCCTTGACTTCTTTTCTCGGCGGATCATACATCCCTTGCAAACCGATAAAACATAAATGCTTTTCCATTTCTCCAGCTGTTGTAATCCTCTCATCTTTGGATAGCATACGATAACCAATACCAATCGTCCGCAATGCCTGCTCATTTAACGCCTGACAAGCCTCCTCAATACGTGTTGTATACAGTTCGCTTTGTGCAACCTGCTTTTCACCCCAAACCAAATGCGTACAGCGATACAATAAAATTTCTGGTGCCCCTTTTGTTAACAAAAGTCGGTTCCCAAAAACATCTCGGACAATGACACTCATCATTTTTCGATCAGAATCAAATGGAAATTCCGCGATCATCTCATATTGCTTCAGCAATTCCTCCCGTGTCATGCCTCCCTTTAATGCACTGACAACCAGTGCACCTTCTGTTGGATCCCCTTCACAAAAATAGCTGTCTTGTTTGCGTATAATATCCGCATGGTTACAAAGTACACCATAAGCCAATAACTGCTTTAAATTTTCATGCTCCGTTGCTTTAATTTTCTGCTTTCCTTTATAAATTTCCCCTTTGGGATGATATCCTTCTCCAGTTACCAAATAAGTTTGCCCCGAAGTCCATAGCCGTGTTACCAGCATTTTGTTTTGTGTCATGGTTCCTGTTTTATCTGAGCAAATCACAGAAGCACAGCCTAGTGTTTCAACCGCTTGTAACTTTCGAACGAGCGCTTTCTTTTTGATCATACGCTGAACACCCAGTGATAATGCAACAGTTACAATTGCTGGAAGCCCTTCTGGAATCGCCGCAACCGCTAAAGAAACACCCGCTAAAAACATATCCATCATGTTCTGTCCTTCATAAATACCAAGACCAACAACAAGTAAAGTCAGCAAAAGCGCAACGACAATTAACACTTTCCCCAGATGCTCTAAACGCCGCTGTAAAGGTGTCATGATTTTTTCTGAATTGTCCATCATTTTAGCAATTTGTCCCATAACTGTTTCCATACCCGTCGCCACAACAATGCCCTCTCCATTTCCGGCTGTAACCAATGTACCTGAGAAGCACATATTTTCCATATCTCCAAGTGGTAGATGTTCTCCCTTTAGAATACTGGAATTTTTATGAACAGGGACAGATTCTCCAGTTAAAGCAGATTCCTCAATTTGAAGTCCTACACACTTAGTCAATCGTAAATCTGCACCAATGCGATCACCCGTTGCAAACCTTACAATATCCCCAGGAACAGCCTCCTTGGATAAAATTTTCACCCATTTTCCGTCACGAAGCACTGTCATTTTTGGTGCTGACATTTCCTTTAATGCTTCCAGCGAACGCTCTGCTTTATACTCCTGCAAAAACCCAAGCACACCATTTAAAAATACGATAGCCAAAATCGCAACTGCATCGATAATGTCGCCCAAAAAGAAAGAAATAACAGTTGCTCCAAATAACACATAAACCATAAAATCATGAAATTGCAGAAGAAATACAATGAATGGGCTTATTTTCTTCCCGGTATTCAGTTCATTCAAACCGTACTGTTTTTGTCGATCTTCTGCTTCTTTTGTCAGCAATCCTTTTGTGACATTTGTTTCTAACTTTTCTTCCAACTGCTTTTGATTCCATTCATGCCAGTTCAATTTCTTTCCCCCTCACATTGTCCACCATTTGAAACAAGCTTATTTCATCTTTATTCACCTTCCTTTGAAAAAATGCTATGATAAAAAAGCAATATTTGATTGGAAAGTGAGGAAAAAACATGAGCTTAGACGGATTATCCGTACACTGCCTCGTTTGGGAACTGATAGAAGAAATTGAAAGCGGTAGAATTTCAAAAGTATATCAACCTTCCAAAACCGAAATTTTATTTCAGTTACGAAAAAACGGACAAAATAAAAAGCTACTTTTATCCATTCATCCAAACTATGGAAGAATTCATATCACGGATAAAAAATATGATGCGCCACAAGAACCACCGATGTTTTGCATGACTCTGCGTAAATATATCGAGGGTGCAATTATTGAAAAAGTTTTGCAAAAAGATTTGGAACGAATTATTGAACTTCACATGTACAACCGTAATGAAATCGGTGATGTGCAAAAAACTGTATTGATTTTGGAATTAATGGGCAGACATTCCAATCTTTCACTCATCCAAAAAAATAAAGATGAAATGAAGATCATTACATGTATGAAACAGGTAGGATACAATGTAAATCGGCATCGCGCCCTAATTCCTGGATTTGCTTATATTTATCCGCCAAAACAGGAAAAAATCAATCCGTTAACAATGGAGCCAAACCAAATCAATCAAAAAATACAATGGAATGAAGGAAAAATTGATAAACAACTCGTTGCCAGTCTGCTTGGCCTATCTCCACAATTGGCAAGTGAGATCACTTTTCGAGCAAAAATCGTCAATCCAACAAGCCTACCTTCTGCATTTGAATCTGTAATTCATCCGTTTCGTGAAAATCAAATTGAACCACAAATTACAGTAACTGATACAAAAGAATATTTTTCACTAATTCCGCTGACTCATGTTAACGGATCTATACAAAAATTCTCACACATTTGTACAATGCTCGATACATTTTTTTCAGAAAAGGCTTTGCGTGACCGTGTAAAGCAAGTCGCTTCCGATTTGGAGCTGCGAATGGAAAAAGAACTGGAGAAATTTCATAGAAAAGCAGTAAAATTGACCGAAGACCTACAAAAAGCTAAGGATGCCGAAATTTTTCAAAAATATGGTGAACTTTTAACAACCTTTGCCTATAGCATTGAACTAGGACAAAAGGAAGCCGTACTCCAGGACTATTACGCTAAGACAGAAACTTATTTGTCCATTCCATTAAAACCGCAGGAAACCGCCATTGAAAATGCACAACGCTACTTCAAACAATATGCTAAGCAGAAAAAGGCCATTCCGATCATTCAGGAACAGTTGAAAAAAAATGAGGAAGATATGCGATATATCGAGCTGGTTTTGACACAAATTGAAAATGCTTCAGTTCGAGATATTGAAGAAATTCGTGAAGAGCTGCAAGAAGTGGGATATTTAAAAAGCCGCAAAAAATCCAAAAAAACAAGACAAAAAAAGCCGCAAATCGATTGTTATTTGGCAGCAGACCAAACAGAAATTTTTGTGGGAAAAAACAATAAGCAAAACGATTATTTAACAAATCAATTGGCCGCCCGTCATGATATTTGGCTTCATGTGAAAGATATGCCTGGCAGCCATGTCATTATTCGAGATTCCAACCCATCAGACGAAACCTTGCAAACCGCCGCTGAGCTTGCTGCATATTTCAGTAAGGGAAAATTATCTGGACAAGTACCCGTTGATTATACTGCAGTGAAAAATGTGAAAAAGATTCGAGGTGCCAAACCCGGTTTTGTGACATATGAAGCACAAAAAACACTCTATGTAACACCAAAGCTGCATATGCTAGCATCAAAAAGATAGGTTATGTATAAAAAGTATAAACCATTAAAAATCTGAAAATGAGATTATTTAAAAGAAAAATACAACAGATGGAAAAGTACTAGAACAAATATGAAAAAACTTACAAATGATACATCATACCATCTTAGGAAAAATGGATGGTCTCCTCATAGAATGCAGCAAAATATGACCTTATCACCAACACTTATTCTTCAAAATGAAAATAGACGGCTAGTCTGTGTATAGTTAGTCATTGGAGTCCATCTCGTTTTGAAATATGTCAAATTTCATAGGGTGATACTCCAATCCAAAAATAACAGATGGAAAAAATAAATGGATGGTCACATAGAAACCACTCCATAAATTAATCACAATTCACCATATCTGTATGGGTGATCAATACTTTGTTGAAATGTCATCATTTATGAAAGAATAAGCAAATATATTTATTCCATTGATCATAGGAGCGCTTTCTTTATCAAAGACAGGCTGCCCTTTCTTTTCTCTTCCCCAATCAACGGTCAATCCGTTGTCGAGGTCAACCCATAGGTCAAAGCTAATGATATAATGGTGACCCTTTACGTTCTCCCGTTTCTGATTCTTTCTAAGCAGAGATTGGGGCACATACAAGCAACAGCAAAATCCTCTCCGTCACAATTTAGAGAAGATATGTGGTAGTCTGTCTTCGATATCAGCCGCCCATCTGCGTCAAGGGCGGACTTTATGGTAAACTTGTCATGCTCAAACGTGAGATACTTTTCAGCAACACCGTAATCTGCATTTTTAGAGTTGATATGTTTGAGTATCGCCAACGGCTTCACCTACTTTCTGCAAGACTTCAAACTTCAAGGTGGCAAGGCCGGTGGTCAACTTCCCAACAGCAAAAAGCAACTCGTCATTAAAGGGAAAAACGGTAATCACAGGGCATGTGGTTACCCACTGTATGGCTTGCTAGATAAATTCAGACTGACTGATACTATATTGTGACAGCCGCATGGTAAAATCAGCGTATTCTTCATCTGTCATGCAGGTTTTTACTACATGGCAGCGGTGGGGCATATTATATTCTTCACATGGTCATTGACCTCTTTTCACAATTGACAAGCCGCATGGTAGGGTTTAGGGGAAGGCACTCCCCAACGAGATTCCCACAGGGGAAAAATGAGCAAAAAGCGAATTTTGGTACTGCAGTAGAATCTTGCTCTGAAAAATTCCGACGTTCCCTGGGCTCTCATACCATCCAGCTTGCAAAGGGCGATTTGTTGCGCTCCCCTCAAACTTTCTTCTGTCAATAAAGCGAATGAAAGCCGCAACACTGCTCGCTCTTTGCCAATAAGACATCAGGCGGCTCTACCGCTTTCTTGCTTCCCTCAACGAAAAAGAAAAATATTTTGCCAATGCAGCTCCCCCTTTTCGTGAGGCAATACTAGAATGTTTTCAAAACACCGAACTGTCCGGATAATTTTTATATCAATGCTGTGGGCGGCTCCCTCTGGCAAAAACGGACGCAAAAAAAGCAGAAAACCTGTTGATGGTTTCCTGTTTTTTGCTTTTACCGCCGTAAACATAGCGTTACAGATAACAATTTTACAAAAGGCATGGAAAGTGTACTCGATATGCTCTCAGTATTCTTCTGTACAGGTTATGGAAGTTTCCCCCCCCTTTCTTCACTTAGAGGGGCATGGCGGCAGTTGATTGACAGTTGCCTTTTATGATGGTAAGAGGTGGTAGCACTTTAGACTGTCTCTTCTTGACCATTCCGACTGGTTTTGCTAATTTTTTAGCTTAACAAGTTAGTTATAAATGAATGTTTGTTCAAAAGCTATATTTGCTCTGTCAAAAGGAAATTTTTCTTTATCAACTGGAACTTCAACAAAACCAAACTTTCTGTATAAATGAATTGCCTGTTCACATTTCCTATTAGTCACAATACCAACTTTTTCAATACGTTTTTCTTTTGCATAGTCAATACAGGCTTTTAGGCAGGCACTTCCCGCACCTGAACCAGTATACATTCCTTTAGCACAAAATTTTTCTATTTCCCACTCACCATTTGGTAATGGAGCTATCATACAACAGGCTAATACTTCGTCATTGTCATCAATCGCAAAAAATATTTGACCGCCAGCTTCAAGCGTCTGTTCAATGTTGTTTAAGACAGCTAAATCTTCTTTCTCAATTACAAACATATTTGAAATCCACTGTTTATTCATTTCAATAAACACATTTTTATATTTTTTCTCATATATCACTATTTTCATAAAATAAATCTCTCCCATAAATTTTACTGTGGTTAATCGTGTTTTTCCAAAATTTCCGTTATCGTATTAAGGGCTTTTATCAACTCTGCATAATCCTCTTTACGCAAAGATTTTATAATATTTTCAATTTGTTGATTTGATTTTTTAATAAAATCTTTTGTTTGAGCTATGCCTTTTTCGGTTAAATGGATTTGATATGCTCTTGAATCTGTTTCAGATACATTTCTTACCAAATATCCTTTTGTTTCGTGTGCTCTAATAATTCTGCTTAAATAGCTCTTGTCTATATTCATTTTCTTTGCTATGTAGGCAGCATTGCACCCATCATTTTCGTATATTTCAAACAATACACGCGCTTCTGTAGGAGTATATTCGGAATCCAAATAATGATTATCCAGCAGTCTTAATTTAGGCATATAAAAGCGATTGAAAGCTCGTATTCGATATATTACTTTTTCTTTTTCTGTCATTATTTCCTCCAAACAATTTTTAGTTGATAAAAGCTACTATTCACCATGCATCAAAAAGTAGCTTTTGTCAACTAAATGGCAGGGTATTTCCATATTATTGTTTTGAAATAATTGAGTGACTATCTATCAAATTTATGTGTTACTTTATCGCATATGAGCATGGGTTCTTGAGTTACCAAAGATAATCCTCATACCAAACAGCATTTATCACCCACTATAGAAAATGGGTGACTTCTGCCTGAATTAAGTTAAATATTTTGTTAGCTTGCTCTTTCCCAAATGATGCATACGCTTGATGTATTATATAATATTTTTCATTGGTGTACTCATCTTTTACTGTTTAAAAGGTGAACAGTAATTTACTCTGAGTTTGTATTTTTCTTTTTATAAATGCTATATAATAAATATCCACGATAATGATCACTTATCCCATCTTCTCTACTTTCTTTCGTTATTTTTACATGGTGAAAAAACATCTTTCCTCATTTTTAAATATCCAAAAAGCGAGATTTTTAGCATTTATGTTCTAAAGATTTATAACAATATATTTTCAAAGTTATTATGGTTTTGCTTATTCATCTAGGTATGTTAATTTTCTTACCAGATTAACCAAATCAAGCAATCTATGGAATACAATAAAATATTTTTTATAAATTTCATAGAAAACTTCCGATATTTTATGATATAATCTCGACTATGTTTTGGTTGAATTCGGAGGTTTGAATATGAAAAATCGGACTGCATTCAAAGCGGCTTTTCCCTATACCATTCCTGTTCTGGCTGGCTATTTATTTATGGGGATGGCATTTGGAATCTTATTACAAAGCAAAGGCTATCATTTCGGCTGGGCCTTTTTTATGGCGCTGTTCATGTATGCTGGCTCGATGCAATTTGTGGCTATTAACCTATTAACTGGAGGCTTTCATTTACTGCATACAGCCTTTATGACACTGATGGTCAATGCCCGCCATTTATTTTATGGATTATCTATGCTAGAGAAATTCAAAAATATGGGTTCAAAAAAACCATATATGGTTTTTTCTTTAACTGATGAAACATATTCACTGCTTTGCTCGGTGAAACCACCAGATCATGTTGACAAGAACTGGTTCTATTTTTTTATTGCACTTTTAAATCAATCATATTGGATTACTGGATGTACGCTTGGCGCCATATTAGGGTCTCTAATTACATTTAATTCCAAAGGAATTGATTTCGTTATGACTGCACTGTTTGTGGTCATTTTTATCGGACAATGGAAAAGCAATCCAAATCATATGCCAGCTTGCATTGGCGTTGGTACAACTGTACTTTGTTTACTTATTTTCGGGGCAACAAACTTTTTACTTCCTTCGATGCTTTGTATTTTGGTGCTGTTGACTGTTATGAGAAAAAAGATAGAGGAGAACCATACCCATGATCTTAACCGTTGAACAATCCATCTATATGATTCTTGTTATGGCATTGATTACCTTTTTAACACGTGCATTGCCATTTATCATTTTTCCAGGAAACAAAAAAACCCCGAAATATATTCAATATCTTGGTGAAGTTTTACCTTATGCCATTATCGGCATGCTGATTGTTTATTGCCTAAAAGATGTCAAACTAACAAGCGGTACCTTTGGACTTCCAGAATGTATTGCCATTATTGTGATTGCATGTTTACATTTTCGCTTCGAGAACACTTTGCTCAGTATTGGTATTGGAACTGTACTCTATATGATACTTGTTCAATTTATATTCGTATCGTCTTAGTATATGTTCATACAAATTTCGAAGTCTTAAATTTATAAATAAACCGTTCTTTCCTTCTTAATAATGGTCTAAATAAAAATACAATCAACCAAGCATTGACTCAATCAGCCTTTTATTCACCTTTTTCATATAAATTGGTATTTTAACATATAATAAATGACATATATCCAACTTAAAAGTCCATGAAAAATAGCCCAAGGAATAGATTTCCATGCAGTGTAAGAAATTACCATAGCCAAGCATGTTCCAAAAGAAATGCCCGTTTTCACCTTGCCTTTTATACTTTCTTTTCTCATAAATACTTCCTTGCGATTCCTTTATAAAATGATTGGACAATTATATCCGATCATTTTTTGACAATCCTATAGCATATTTACTTCCTTTTTAAATCATCGGTTGCTGGGTTATCAATCAATTCACCGTTTGTCTGAAAGCGTGAACCATGACACGGACAGTCCCACGAACGTTCATCTTCATTCCATTTGAGCGCACAGCCCAAATGTGGACAGCGTTTTGAAGAAGGATACAAAAGATTGGCTACAGATTCAAACGCATTCAACACCAACTGTGGACGAAGCATCGTTCTGGAAGGAGAAAATACAGAAGCGTATGGATTGTTTTTTCCAATAATTCGATCGGTTAAAATCCTAGCAGCTACCATAGAAGAAGTCATCCCCCATTTATTAAAACCTGTTGCAACATACAGATTAGGTGTATGCTTTGAATACTGCCCAATATAGGGTACAGAATCTAAGGTCATACAGTCCTGTGTCGCCCATGCACAACACTCTTTTCCATCTGGATAATAATCTTTCACAAATTTCCGAAGCACACGCCAATTTCCTCCTGACTTTCCTGTGCGATGACTTCCTCCACCGACCAACAGTACATTTTTGTGATTTCGGAATGAAAGCCCATCTTGTTTTTCATCAACCAACATTCCTTCAATCGGTATAGTATGTTCAACTGCAAGGACATAAGAACGATGCTGATACATTTTCAAAAAATAGCTACCATGCTTGTTTAGAAATGGAAAATGTGTCGCTACAATGATTTTATCTGCTGTAATCGTCCCTCCATTTGTAACTACTATATTTTTGTTGAGTTCGATTGCCTTTGTTTTTTCATAAACATGCAAATCTCTCACAATTTCTTTGATAAATTTCAACGGATGAAACTGTGCTTGATTGTTAAAGCATAGTGCCCCACAAATCGCAAATGGTAAAGCAAGTGTTTCCATATATTTTGCTTCAAATCCCAAACACTGAAGTGCTCTGGCTTCCTTTTCTATTTTTTTTCGATCATCACGTGTATAGACAAATGCATTCTGCTCTTTAAAATCACAATTGATATGAGCACATAACTGTCTATATTGTTCCAACGCATCTTGATTGGCACGTAAATACATGAAGGCCTTTTCTATCCCGAAGTTTTTGATCAGCTTATGATAAATTAAGCCATGCTGTACTGTGATTTTTGCTGTTGTATTTTTCGTAATCCCACTGCAAATACGCTTGGCTTCCACCAACATATAATCTATACCGGATTTTTGCAACATATAAGCACAAAGAATTCCTGCCAATCCACCCCCAATAATCAATACATTGGTTTTTTGATCTCTTTGCAAACGGGGGAATTGCGGAAGTTGAATAGAATCAGACCATATAGATTGCATTAGATTTATCACCTCTTTTTCTCTATATCATTTCCAAATCCAATATTTTTATGTGAAAATTTTTCGAAGCTCCATATAAATTTTTTTATCCCCAGTATTTAATGAAACAATCGATGCGATAATTGCATACTTCAACACATAAAATCAGGCTGTACAATCATTTTCCGTTGATTGTACAGCCTGATTCTTTTTCTATTGAATTTCCTCTCAAATCAAAATATACAGCTCTTCTTTTTCATTACAAAATAATTTTAATGCTTCATTTTTTGTTCTGAATCATGGCACCTTAATGCCTTACCAATTCGATAAAAAGTAACAACTTACAGTTTATTACGATACCAACATCATTGTTTAAAAGAATTCTATACCTTACATTAAAACGATCGATTTCTTCATATCGATTTACAAAGGGGCAGTTCATTTAACTAACATGAATCTATTTCATACCTTTTAGCTTTTCGTAGAAACGATTACATAAATCTGTAATATCCTGTCTGCGTTTAATATGTGACAGCCAAATTTGCGGAATCGTTTCATGTGGGTAATACAAACCAGCTAATCCACCAGCCATTGCCGCAATGGAATCTGTATCCTCTCCAAGATTTACAGCACGCAGTACACAAGTACGGTATGTATTTGTAGTCAGAAGACTCCATAAAGATGCTTCCAAAGAATCAACAACATAACCAGAACTCCAAATCTCATATTCAGTTAAACTACCGATTTCTCCATCTAAAATGCGACGAAAATGACTTAATTCATTCTTATAGTCCGGTTTGGAACAATAATAATCCTGCACAATCCCTGCTGCCCAGAGCAAAGCACCTTTCGGACTTTTTTGATTTAATAATCCAATAGCCGTAAAAACATAGATGCCACAAGCAATTTTTGCACGTGGATGTCGGTGCGTAATAGAAGAAACATTATGAATGACTTCAAAAGCTTTAGTGGCTGATACATTCTTTAGTAAGAAGGCAAGAGGCAGCACGCGCATAACCGATCCATTTCCATTATCTTGCTCCTCTTTTCCACCACATTCACAGGCAGCGAATTTTTTATGACTAAAACGCTCAATGGACTGTGCTGTTGTTCTTCCAATATCAAAAGCCTCCCCAAGCGGTGTCCAAAAACCATCCAAAAGCCAGCGTAAAAAAGCATCTGCAAGCCATTCGTAATCTAAATTTATTGACGCATCACTTTGACAAATCGCCTCCATTAAACAAAACATTAAAGCGCTGTCATCCGACCATGTACCTTTTGGTTGATTATGTGTTCCAAATTCACGCATACCGATCACTGGATTCATTTTCAATTGCTTACGCATCATAAATTCAACAGGTACACCTAATGCATCCCCGACCGTAAATCCAAAAACAGCTCCGTAAACTTTATTTAGTGTAACATCTTCCATTGCAGCCACCCCACTTAAAAAAGCCTAAAATTGTTATTTTTTATTCATCATAACATGTTTGACCTTACTATAATATAAATTTGATAGTTTTTTTCTTTTTTCGCTATAATTCATTTTAAACTAAGATATATAATAATTTTTTAATAAATAAAAATTATTATAAATATAAACTAAAACCACTCTATACATTTAATATTATATTTTTTTTGATTTGTCACTTTAAAAAAATAAACCATTCTTTAATATTATTATTTTTTTATTTTTTAAATATATAATACTATAAAAATTCCTGCTATATCTATCCATAGAAAGTAACTATCCAAAGACATTCTATCCCTTATTATACAATCAGATTGAAAAAATTTTTTCAAAGCTCTTCAAAAAATACGGATTATTTTTATCTTCATCAAAAAACAATCCGATCATTTCCTCACAAAAAATTCAAAATAGACAGATTCATATTAAAGTTCTGTTTATTATTCATCCAAAGATCTAAATTATAACAAAAAAACAAGAGAAATCATAAAAGATATGATTTCTCTTGTTTTCAATTGTACCCTTTATATACTTGAATAACTTGAAGAAATCATTAGTTTTTTCAAGCATAACACCAATAACAATCATGTGAAATTCTTTAATAAATTAACCATTTCAATTGCTGAAACTGCGCAGTCATAACCTTTATTTCCAGATTTCGTTCCAGCACGTTCAATTGCTTGTTCAATTGTATCCGTGGTTAAAATACCAAACACAACTGGTTTTTCCGTGATTAAGGATACAGAAGCAATTCCTTTGGTTGCTTCAGCACATACATAATCAAAATGTGGTGTAGCTCCTCGAATAACTGCACCTAAACAAATGACACAATCATATTGATCGCTTTCTGCCATTTTTTTGGCAACAAGCGGAATTTCAAAAGCTCCAGGAACATAAGCAACTTCAATATTTTTTTCCGCTACCCCATGCCGTTTTAATCCATCAAGTGCACCAGATAATAGTTTTGAACCGATAAATTCATTAAAACGGCTAACTACAATTCCTACCCGAATACCTTGTGCAACTAAACTTCCTTCAATTATTTTCATTTTCTGATTCCTCCCCTATTTTCTTTAAAAGTTTAACATATGATCTAACTTTTGTTTCTTTGTTTTTAAATAATTTTCATTACATGGATTGAAATCCATTTGAATGGGTACTCGCTCTACAATTTCAATATCATAACCAGATAATCCCGTTAACTTACGCGGATTATTGGTCATTAACCGCAATTTTTTTACCCCTAAATCTTTTAAAATTTGTGCACCAACACCATAATCACGCATATCTGCCGGAAACCCTAATCTTAAATTGGCCTCAACCGTATCGAGTCCTTTATCTTGCAACGCATAAGCACGCAGTTTATTAATCAAACCAATCCCGCGGCCTTCTTGACGCATATAAAGTAAAATGCCACAACCTTCCTTTTCAATCATGCGAAGCGCGACATCGAGCTGTTCACCGCAATCACAGCGTTTTGAACCAAAAATATCGCCAGTCAAACATTCAGAATGAACACGTGTTAGAATCGGATGATCTGGATGAATGTCTCCTTTTACCAATGCCACATGATGCTCGCCATTCAATTGATTCACAAAACCATACATTTGAAACACTCCATACTTTGTAGGCATCTTCACATCAACTACACGCTGAATCAATTTCTCTTCTTTCCGACGATAGGCAACCAAATCTGCAATGGTAATCATCTTAATTTGATGTTTTCGACAAAATTCCTTAAGTTCTGGTGTACGCATCATCGTTCCGTCTTCTGCCATAATCTCACAAATCACCCCTGCTGGCTTCAGTCCTGCCATACGCGCCAAATCAACAGCAGCTTCTGTATGTCCAACACGCTTTAATACACCGCCTTTTCGAGCAATTAGTGGAAAAATATGTCCAGGACGACGAAAATCATCTGCTTTGGCATTTTCTTCCAAAATTTTTTGCACAGTTAATGCACGCTCATACGCCGAGATACCTGTTGTCGTATCAACATGATCTACAGAAACGGTAAAGGCTGTTTCATGATTATCCGTATTTTTATCGACCATTGGATGAATGTTTAATCGACTTAAAATATCTTCTTCAGCAGGCATACAAACCAACCCTCTGGCATGGGTCACCATAAAATTAATGGCCTCTGGTGTTACCTTTTCCGCTGCCATGAGTAAATCACCCTCATTTTCACGATCTGGATCATCAACAACAACAATCATTTTTCCTTCTCGAATATCTTGGATTGCATCTTCTATTTTATAAAATCCTTCCATTGTAGAATCCCTCCATTCCTTTTTATAAAAATCCATTTTCTAATAAAAACTGCTTTGTCATTTGACTCTGCTTTTTTGTCTGTAAGTTAGGTTCACTTCCCAATAATTTCTCTACATATTTTCCGATTAAATCACATTCCAAATTTACAACATCGCCGATTTTTTTTTGTAGAAGCGTCGTTTCTTCTCCTGTATGTGGTATAATAGATACTTTAAATTGTTTTTCATCTACAAATGCAACAGTTAGGCTGATTCCATCAATCGCAATGGATCCTTTGTCTACAATATATTTCAGAATTGACTCAGGTGCTTGAATTGTTATCCATACCGCATTATCTTCACGAATTTTGTTAGTAATGGTTCCCACACCGTCAATATGACCGCTGACAAGATGCCCACCCAAACGACTTTCCAATGTCAATGCACGTTCCAAATTAACAAATGAACCGATTGTAAGCGTACCCAAGTTGCTTCGGCGCAAGGTTTCTGCCATTACATCTACTTCAAATTGCTTCTTATCCAATTTGGTTACGGTCAGACATACCCCATTGGTACAAATACTGTCACCAAGCTGTGTACCTGCCAAAACTTTATCAGCCGAAATGACAAGCTGTGAGCCAAGCTTTCCTCGTTTTACCGCTGTAATACTTCCGATTTCTTCTATGATTCCTGTAAACATTCTCTCACCTCTTTTCCTAGTCTCCTTTTCCGGCAACCTTAGCACAAATCCACAGATCTTCTCCGACTGTCTTCACTTGCATTTCACGCAGATAAATCGCATCAATCATTTGCTTAAATCCTTCTCCTCCAACCGGTGTCGGTGCTTGATTACCACCCAAAATCTTTGGCGCAATATACGTCTCAATTCGGTGCACCAATCCTTCTTTCAACATGGAAAAATTTAATGTCGAACCACCTTCTAATAAAATAGAATCAATTTTTCGTTCACCGAGCCAACAAATCCAAGTTTTTAAATTCACTTGCCCCTCTTGATGGGGAAAACATACAACCTCAATCCCTTTTTCTTCTAAAGCTTTTTGTTTATTTTTATCACATAAATTGGTTGTTGCAACAATAGTCTTTTGCTGTTCTTGATTATTCAATACATTGGCATCAAGCGGAACACGCAGCTTTGAATCAACAATCAAACGAATCGGATGGACACCTCCAGGTATGCGGCAGCTTAAAAATGGATTATCAACAAGAACTGTCTCAATACCAACCATAATACCTGATACACGATGGCGTAATTTATGTACCTGTTCTCTTGCTTTTGAACCTGTTATCCATTTCGAATCACCAGTTACGCTAGCAATTTTCCCATCCAATGTCATTGCCGTTTTCATAATGACAAAAGGCTGTTTTTGAGTAATATAGTGCATAAAGATTTCATTTATTTTTCCACATTCGTTTTGCAATACACCGACTGTAACAGACAGACCAGCTTCTTTTAACATTTGAACACCCTGTCCTCCAACCAATCGATTTGGATCTAAACAACCAATTACCACACGTTTTATTTTAGAATCAATCAAAAGTTGTGCACAAGGAGGTGTCTTGCCATAATGTGCGCAAGGCTCCAATGTCACATATATTGTAGCACCTTCTACAGCTTCTGTTGCTCGTTGAATTGCATTTACTTCTGCATGGGCCTCCCCATATTTTTCATGATAACCTTCTCCAATAATACGTCCGTTTTTCACAATAACCGCACCAACCATCGGATTGGGTGCAACATGTCCTTCACCTTTTTTTGCCAAATTCAATGCATATTCCATATATTGTTCATCAGTCATTTTCTCTTCACCTGCTTATTTATACCTAAAAATGCCCTGAAATCATTTAGACTTCAGGGCATTTTTACACATAGAAAATATACGAAAATATTCATAATTTTAAATCAAATACATTTTCGCTAGTCTATATCAAGCCATCTTCTTCCATCCAGACTGTACTGTCGGCCTTGGAATCTCACCAAGTCATGCTGATACCAGCTCGCGGGCTATACCGCCGGTAGGGAATTTCACCCTGCCCTGAAGATGTTTACAATATAATTGGCTTTATTGTATAGCCTTTTGGGTCGCATGTCAATTCATTTGTATACCGCTGCCAATAACAAAGCAATGAAAACCCAAACCTCCACACTCTCTTATATACAAATATGCACATATCGGACAAAGCTTCCTTTTGTAACAATTCCCCGATCGGAAATGGAAAAACCAGCCTGTTGAATTTCTGTATCCATATTCTCAAATGTGACAAGCACAAGTCGATCAGAAATTTTTCTAGCCGTTTTAAGTATAGCCTGCTGCTCTTTTTTGGTAATCGGAGTCAAAATTCCATAAGGAATATCTACAATTGCAGCATAAAAATGTGCTTGAATCATATGCATATCACCGAGTTGAATCACATCAGGATAATCAAAATAAAGCAAATTTTCACGTGCCTTTTGGGCAACGAGCGGATTAATTTCTACACCATATGCAGGAATCCCCATCGAAAGTGCTTCTAGCAGCACTGTTCCGACACCACAACACGGATCAATCAATGTTGCAGATAAGTTAGATCCGACTGCCATATTCACCAGTGCACGCGCAACGCGAAATTCCAAAGAATGTGAATAGGTGTTTGGTTTTTCGTTATGCTTATGCCATAGACAATCATTTTTCTCATATATACCAAACAGCCACTTTCCTTCAATCTCTGTTAAGCCCAACAATACTTGCGGATTTTTTACATTTGCAAACCCAGTTATAAATGCTCCAACCTGTCCCATAGCTGCTAAACGAGCTTGATAACCGAATGACGATTGCTCAGGACGAACAAAAATAATTTTGAATTGTTCGGCATTATATGGTTCTTTTTGTAAAAACTGCAACAATTCCTCAAAACTTTCTGCTGCATATACAACTGAAATTTTTTCCTTAATAAATGGACTTCTAGAAACATCAAAATCAATATCAGAAAAGAAATATTTTTTATCAGGCTCCAATTGAAACAAACTTTTTATTTCTAACCGGCATAAATCAAATTCTGAATCCCGATAATTTACAGTATAAAAAAATGATGGATGAACATGAATCATGTAAAAAAGCTCCTTACCTATTTATACTGGCGTCATTATACCTTGTCTTTTCAAACAACGCAATTTTCTTCACTTCCATGAGTTTCTTTTAAAGAGCTTTTATCTCAGATGCTTGGTTTGTCTTAATTTTAAAACAAGACAACCATTCAATCTTGTTTTCTTTGCCAGAGATAAGCAAAAAATGATAAGATAACATCAAGTATGTCAAAAAGAAAGGATTTTAATGACTTATGAATGAACATTTAAAGCAAGAGGTTGAGAAACGGCGCATCTTCGGAATTATTTCCCATCCAGACGCAGGAAAAACTACTTTAACCGAAAAGCTACTATTACATGGTGGAGCCATCCGCGAGGCTGGAACGGTTAAAGCACAAAAAAATTCCAAATATGCCAAATCAGACTGGATGGAAATTGAAAAACAACGCGGCATTTCCGTAACCTCATCTGTTATGCAGTTTGAATATGATCATAAGATGATTTCAATTATGGATACACCTGGGCATAACGATTTTGGTGAAGACACATATCGTGTACTTACCTCTGTGGATAGTGCTGTTATGGTTATTGATGCTGCCAAAGGAATTGAAGCACAGACAAAAAAACTGTTCCAAGTTTGTGCAATGCGTAAAATTCCAATCTTCACTTTTATGAATAAATTGGATCGGCAGGCAAAAGACCCCCTTGCATTGATGGAAGAATTAGAAGAAGTTTTAGGAATGCAATCGGTTGCTGTTACATGGCCGATCGGAAGTGGAATGAGCTTTGAAGGCATCTATGACCGACAATTAAATGAAGTACACTTGTTTCGAAAAGAGAAGGTGATTCGTCTTAGTACACAAGGTGTACATGGTCCAGAGCTGGAGTCTGTTTTGGAACCAGATAACTTGTCCAATTTACGTGATGAAATTGACTTGTTAGACGGAGCTGGAAATGAATTTGATACGGAATTGATTCAAGCCGGGAAACTATCGCCTGTATTTTTCGGAACAGCACTGGTTGATTTTGGTGTAACGCCATTTTTAAATCATTTTCTGGACTTATCTTTGGCACCCAGTTCTCGAAAAACCAATTTGGGCATGATAGAACCTACATATGAAAAATTCAGTGGATTTATTTTTAAAATCCAAGCCAATATGAATCCAGCACATCGAGACCGAATCGCCTTTTTGCGAATTTGCTCTGGAACTTTTACACGTGGTATGAACGTCACTTTAACCCGAACTGGAAAAACCATGAAATTGAATCAATCTACACAACTGATGGCAAACGACCGAGAAACTGTTGACACAGCATATGCTGGGGATGTGATTGGCATTTATGACTCAGGAAACTACCAAATTGGAGATACATTGGTAGAAGGCAAAGAAAAATTCTTTTTTGAACCGCTACCGACTTTCCCACCAGAATTATTTTTGCGTGTTGCTCCTATAAATTCCATGAAATCCAAGCATTTTCATAAAGGTGTCGATCAACTGGCACAGGAAGGAACGATACAAGTTTACAAAAATGAATTTAATGACATAATTTTAGGTGCTGTTGGACGTTTACAGTTTGAAGTTTTTGAATATCGCTTGAAAAATGAATACAACTCTGATGTTCGTATGGAAAATGTCGATTATACTGTTGCCCGTTGGGTAAAAACCGATGATTCAAAGGACTTAACCAAATATCAAGATGCGCGAAGTATGCTCGTATTCGATCGTCATCAACGCCCACTGTTTTTATTTGCCAATCATTTCACAATGGAAAGATTCAAAGAAAAACATGCGCATTTGGAACTTGTAGAAGTCTTAGAGGTTCACGAATCATTTGAGGAAAATAAATGAAATAGATAGAAAGAAACGTAATCTTAATTAGAAGATACAAAAAATTTGAGGATGCGTTTTTTATCTGATTTTTTACTTTTTTTATTTTAAAACATCGATGAAACTTGCAATACATAACTTATATTTATATTTGCTGAACAAAGGCTTACTCAGAATAAATTACATGTAATACATCTTATATTTCAAAAGATAGAGGAAAAAGAAAACAATTCATTTCTAAAACCGATATTATTGTTAACAAATAAATGAAAATCACCCATTCCATTACTCTTTAAAAAAATGAAAAAGAAAAGATTCCAACCCGCACTTTAATATAACCAACTTGTTCCAATAATGGAAAAACTTAAGAAAACAGAAGTAAATGAAATCCGATTTGTTAACAAGATCTTTAAAACAATGACAACGAGTAAAAAAACGTTTGCATATGGGTCACCTGATATGTTCATATTCTACAGATAAGAAAAACCATACCATGATTTCTGGATTTGCGTTTCATATCTTAACTGATTTCGCCTGTAAAATTGGTATGAAGTAAATACAGATCTACCTATCATAATTGAATGATATTTGGGTTTATCCAAATCATAGGTTGATTGTACCAAACTGGAACATCAGTTTTTCTATCATAAGCAGATTTTGGTAGCGATGTTTTAATATATCGTAATATTTTTCCTGTATCCGAAACAGAATTTATAAATCGACATATTTTTATTACAAAAATATGGTATAGTTAAGCTATAAAATTTGTTTTTAAGGAGGTTTGCACTATGAAATCCTATCGAGCAATTGCTGCTCTTCTGTCTATTTTTCTCTCTGTTATTTTAATGACGGCTTGCAAAGAAAAAGTATCAGAACAATCTGAAAAATCAAACGCTGGAGAAGTAATTGAAACTTTAAATAAAGAAAATCAATTTGAACAAATGTACTATCAGAAAATTGCATATTCTGGAGAAGAAAAAGATTTGGATCATGCAATTGCCACATTAAAAGAACAAAGTGGCATTACAAATCGGTCATTACAAACCTATGTTCAAGAACAAACCATAAAACCAGACACACTGATCGCTTTATATGCCTCAAAAACCATTTACCAGTTTTCTTTATACGAGACATCCCAACAACTGCTAAAAGCGCATAACTACAATTTAGAAAATCTATTTACACAAGAGAAAGACAATTTATCCATGCTTTTTCACACAGAGGAATTGAAAGATCATGATGCTTTTATCTTTCCATATGCATCTGAAAAAGCAGAAACACTATTTTTCGTCTGGGAAAATGCAGCAGGTACCCAAACATACTATGCTTTGGGAGACTTGGAAAAAGCCAAAGAAACTTTGGATCAAAATACTCCTTCAACTTCTGATTCACAAACCTTAAACCGGACGTTTGCCATCGGAAAAACATATTATCAATCTGTTGGTATTCTGTATGATGAAACAAATACAACAACCGCCATTCAAACCTTAAAAAAAGAAAGTGGTATTCAAAACCGTGAAGCCGTTATCAACACAGAAATTTCAGATGGAAACGCATTGATTGCTATATATGGAGAAGAAACCATTTCCGACTTGGCACTTTATACCATTGATCAAGAAAAATTTGCAGCCGTAAATTATAACGATTCTGACTATGTAAAAAAACACTTAAACCAATCGCAAAAAATAATTGTTGCAGACACGCTGACTCCTACACAATATGCTGTCATTCGTTGCAGTGAACCAGAAGGTGTGCCAATGTATATGATCGCATGGAAAAATTCAAACAATCAAACCGAGCACTTGCTTATTACATATAACGGTAAAGGGGAATCATAAAGAGGTCATTGTAAAATCGAAAATGGCTTTTGCAACCCCCTTTCAAATCAACAACATTTAAAGAAAGTCAAAAATACCGCTCATTCAAATTGATGAGCGGTATTTTCCATTTTTAATTATTTGTAAATATTTCAAATAAATATACATCATCGGGAGTTATTTTTTTCTCTGATACTATCACAAACCAGTCGGTTATATGAGAAAGTGTATATTCTCCTATATCTCCTTTATGTAATCCGGAAACAAAATATGGCTTTTGTGTCAGCTTTGCCTGGATTCGTTCATCTGTTATTTCCAATAATTCAAACCAAATATGCTCTTTCTCTTCATTCTCATTCATTCCAAATTCCGAATCAATGGGAATCCCTAATTTTACCATAGCAGGAACTTTGAGGTGATTTACTGCATATTTCAAATAAGACAAACGTTCTGCAGCCAAAGTTTTCATCCGATTGGTTTCACTTAAAGAAACATAATATACAGGATTTACTTTCAAAATTTCATCATAAATCATAACTGGCATATATTGTTTATTTTCATAAGCCTCTTGTGATGAATAAACAAAAATTGCACTCGTATTGCCATTATGTCCATTTTCTCGATCAGCTTTCGCACCTAACATATTTTCATCATAATGTAAAACCGCTTCCTCCCATGAAACCAGGGTTGTTACCATATGGATATCGTCTGCCAGTTGTGCCAAATAAAATGCCTCTTTTAACGCCAACGGATGATCAAGTTCTAACATACGGTTTGCCATGGTTTCAATAATTGTATAATGTGTTTGATACATTTCCTTTGAAGAATTCAAAATTTCCAATTCCGACAAGCCACAACGATTTAATCCATGCGTATGTAGCCAAATCGACCCTTCCTCTGAAGAAACAGCCTGAACAGTATACAAATATCTTGGTGCTGGCGGAATATTTGAGGCTGCTGCTAACGCAACCCATTTGCCAGAAAGAATTTTCTCCGAACTATCGTCCAATACCGCAAGCTTATCTGGTAAAAGCACATCAATTACCTGCAATTGTAAATGATAATCCATCAAAGCATTTTCTCCAAAAAACATTTCTACCGCCAAGCCTTCCGTCACTTGCTCCAACTTGGTCAAATCAATATCTGGAAAAAGATGTTGTGAACGATATAATAGCGGAATTTCAAATATAGCTGGATAAATTTCAAACAAATGGGTAGTATTTTGGTATTCAATCGTGAAACATAAAATGCCATCTTCTTTCATATTCATATCAAGCAATTGAAATTTTTTTGTTTCTTGTAATCTTTTATGAATCTGGTCCAGATCAATCCCTACAACAGTTGGTACTGCAAGCATATATGATTTCTCCTTCATTTTCTCCTCTCCTCCATAGAGAAATATCCTTAAATACTGTAGCCTGATTTTACCATTCATTTTAAGAAAAAACCTATATCATTTGCTGATTTAACTCTCATCTAGCAAAATGATACAGGTTTTATTTTAACGAATTACCACTGCACCAACTGTGTCAACTTCAAGCTGTAAGAGTTTACAGTGTGGGAACAGACATTCCATTTCCTTTAGCACACGCATCCCATCACCTGATTTTGCAAATACAAACATGGTTGAACCTGCACCGCTGATTAATGCTGCATATATATGGAGATCTCCAGCTTTGGCCTTTAATTGCTTAAGCTCTGGCATCAGCTTTGCTCGATACGGCTCATGCCAAACATCTTTCATCATCATTTTCCCTGCCAATTCCATATCTCCTTTGGCTAATGCAGCAACAAGGACATTGGCAATTCCGCTGCCTTTTACAGCCTCCGCCCGAGAAAAGTTTTCCGGCAACACTTTTCTTGAATCTTCCGTACTTAATGCATACGGTGGAACAATTGCCAGACAATCACAAGTTGGAAAATCAAAGGAAGCATAATAAAATTCATCATTGAATGCTGTTCCGATCAGGAGTCCACCAAATAATGCTGCACCGATATTATCAATATGCCCTTCAAATGGTATTGCATTGGCCAACTTTTCATCTCTTGTCAGTCCCAGTGAAAAAATTTCATTGGCAACCTCAATGCCGCCGATTAAAGCAGCTGCTGAGCTACCCAATCCTCGTTCCAATGGAATATCTGTATGAACAACAATATGATGTGGAATTGGTTTACAACCATATTTCTCTGCCATCGAAACAATAACCTTATAAATTAAATTTTTCTCAAGCGGCAAATCCCGAATTCCTGCATCTCCACAAAATTCAAAAGACCATACATCAGCTTTTGCAACGGTTAATGTACAATATAAATTAACAGCCAAACCAATGGAGTCAAAACCAGATCCTAAATTTGCCGTGCTTGCTGGAACACGCACTTGAAACATGGGATCTTTATTCACCAAACACAACTCCCTTAATATAGTCAAAAATTTCTTTTTCATTATTTGGCAAAATTTTCGCATCAAAACTAGAATTGGAAATCGCGGTATCCGGATCTTTCAATCCATTTCCAGTTAAAACAGAAACAACCGTTTCACCAGCTTTAATTTTACCAGCTTTTACATCTTTTAATACACCAGCAATGGAAGCACAAGAACCCGGCTCAGCAAACACCCCTTCATTGGAGGCAATCCATTTATATGCTTCCAAAATTTGTTCATCAGTTACTTCATCAATATGACCACCAGATTCATCACGTGCAGCCACCGCCTGCTTCCAGCTTGCCGGATTTCCAATTCGAATTGCAGTTGCAACAGTTTCTGGATTTTCAAATATGCGGTTGTGTACAATTGGCGCAGCACCTGATGCTTGAAATCCATGCATACGTGGCAACTTCGTAATCTTTTTATGTTCAAAGAATTCCTTAAATCCTTTCCAATAAGCCGTAATATTACCAGCATTACCAACCGGAATCGTCAATACATCTGGTGCATCCCCCAATTGATTACAAATTTCAAAGGAAGAAGTTTTTTGTCCTTCAATTCGATACGGATTCACTGAGTTGACCAGTTGAACTGGCATTTGCTCTGATACTTTTCGTACAACATTCAATGCAACATCAAAATTCCCTTCAATTTGTACAATTTCAGCTCCAAACATAACTGCCTGTGCCATTTTACCAAATGCAATCTTTCCTTCCGGAATGACAACAATACAGCGAATTCCAGCACGTGCCGCATAAGCAGCCGCTGCTGCCGAAGTATTTCCAGTTGACGCACAAATAATCGCATTGGCTCCTTTTTCAATTGCATTGGCAACGGCCATAACCATACCACGATCTTTAAACGAACCGGTTGGATTCAACCCTTCATATTTAACATACCAATTGATTCCCAATTTTTCTGATAAACGATCTAAGCGAATTAATGGTGTATTCCCCTCATGTAAAGTTAAATCCGGTGTTTTATCTGTTACTGGTAAAAATTCTTTAAATTCATCTAACAATCCTTTATAATGAGCCATTTATTTTTTCTCCCCCACAATGCGATATGCGCTCTCAATTTTGCTGACAATTTTTGTATTTTTCAATGCTTCCAAAGTATCCTCAATGCTTTGCAGTGTTGCATGATGTGTAACCACAACAAAGTCTACTTTATTTGTTCCTTTTAACGGCATTTGTAAAATTTTCTCCATACTGACATGATAGTCAGCAAATACAGATACAACTTCTTTCATCGCACCTGGTACATCTTCTACTTGCAAACGAATAAAATATTTTCGATTGGTTTCTGCCTTCGTTTTCATTTGCTTAGGAAGATGATCAGAAATCAATTGCTTCCCTGCAATATTTAAACGAATATTCCGAATCACATTCATCAAATCTGCAACAACCGCTGCACCAGTTGGAAGACTCCCTGCTCCTGGACCATAATACATCGTCTCACCAATGGCATCACTGTAAACATATACTGCATTATTTACACCATTTACATTTGCTAACGGATGTTCAACTGGAAGCAGGGTTGGAGCAACATTAACTTCAATTTTTCCATCTACCCTATCCGCCAATCCAATTAACTTCATTTCATAACCTAAATCCATACTGAATTGCAAATCTTCAGCAGTAATATGGGTGATTCCTTCCACCTCAACATCATCCAGCGTGACCTCCATAGAAAAACCAAGTGAAGCTAAAATCGCCATTTTACGTGCTGCATCCAAACCGCCAACATCAGAACTAGGATTGGCTTCTGCATAACCTAATTCCTGTGCTTCTTTTAACACCGATTCATAAGATGCTCCATCTTGTGCCATTTTAGTTAAAATATAGTTGGTTGTTCCGTTTACAATTCCCATAATTCGTGTAATTTGATCAGATGCCAACCCTTCTTTAATGCTACGAATAATTGGAATCGCTCCACCAACACTCGCTTCATAATAAATATCACAGCCATTTGTATTGGCAAGTTGAAACAATTCTGGACCATGAACTGCTAATAAATCCTTATTTGCAGTCACCACAGATTTTTTATTCCGTAAAGCTTCAGCAATGACTTCCTTTGTAAAATCTACACCACCCATAACCTCAACAATCACTTGAATATCAGGATCTCTGACAATCTCATAGGCATCATTGGTTAAAACTGCAGTCACAGGCTTGTCCGCTCTATCATTTTCCACCTCAGGATTTTTTGTCAAAATTTTAGAAATTTCAATCTCACACCCAAGTTGATGAGAAATTTTTTGTTTATGGTTTTGAATGACATGTATAACGCCTGTTCCTACCGTACCAAAACCAAGTAAACCGATTCGAATGACTTCTGACATTTTTTATCCTCCTTGATTGTTCTTGCAAAAGAATAGTATTTCAATTATACAACCTGAACAAAAAATATTCTATATCTATATGTGAATTTCTCCATATTTCCGTTTTTAACAACATAGACATCATACAATTATAAACAAAGTTTCAATAAAATTATCTACAAAACAAGCGTAAATCATAAAATACAATGGCAAAATCTCTGTTTAAATCATTCATTAAACAGTTTGAATCGTAATTTTAAAAAACAAAAGAGATGAGTCTGGTACGTTTTGTCAAGGGTGTTTAAGAAATTTTTTCGCTGTCATTCAAAATAAGCCGCTTGATTTTGTCGCTTATGGTTTCCTTATTCGTTTCGCTGAAATGGATTTTAACACGGTAGGTGGTCTTTTCGATTTTCTTTACCAAAACGGGCTGTGGGGCTTCCTTTACAGTCAGAGGGGAAGCGGCTGCGGCGGTGGTGCGGTTGTTGGTTTCATTGTTCATAAGCTCTCCTTTCATAGAAAAAGCCCTCATGCAGTTTATACATAAGGGCTGGTGTCGGTTATTCAAAATCTGAAAGTGCAAAAGCGCAATGCGCTTTTGCACTTTCAGATTGCGGTGTTGTACCATTGACCGCCGACGCGCCTTGCGCCCAGAATGTCGCTCATGTTGCGCTTGGCGTTCTGTACCGTCCTTTCGGATATTCCGGCTTTGGCGGCTGCTTTCACTATTTCCTCGCTGGCAAGCTCCTTTCCGTCTGCCAGTAAATCCAGTATCAGTTTCTCGGCTTGCTTGGTCTTGGTGGAGGTGTTGCCGCCTGCGCCAGACAGCAGCTCGTCAGCGGTTATGTCGTATTCGCCTATCCATGAAAAGCCTGTGTCCGGGTCAAGGCAAAAGGCAACGGGCTTTCCCTCCGGTGCAAGGGAAAATTTGTCATGGACGATAACACACACATTCGGCTCACGCTTCACGCGCCCGATTAAAAGGACGCTGCGGGCAGCGGCGCGCAAGTCGATAGAACCTAATCCCCGGTGTGCGCTCTGCCCTCCAGCGGCTTTGTTCAAGTGTCCGATAAGGATAACGGCGCACCCGGTACGCTCGGCAACATCGGCAAGGCGGCGGAACATGGGGCGCACTTCGTTTGCCCTGGTAAGCTCCCGCTTTGCTTCATCAATCACAAGCACGCGGTCAAGGTCGGCTTCGGCTTCTATCAAGCGGGGCTTGACGGTATCGCCCAGCCCATCCTCGGCGGTCTGGTAAATCACTTGGAATGGCGGCAAAGCGCAGGACAAAGGTGGTTTTGCCCTCGCCGGGGTTGCCTTGCACAATGGTTACTTTCCCAAAAGGGATATACGGCTCCCATAGCCATTCAACGGTCTGTGTGTCAACCTCGCTCATACGGATAATCTCGACGGTTTCTTCCTGCGGCGGCTCTTTCAAGCCGTAAACCGCCTCCCGGATATACTTCCCGTCTGTGATTTCTGCCCGGTGCTGCAATACCTCGTTCCAGTCCTTGAAAAGCGGCACAAGGCGGTGGACGGTATATCCCTCCGGCACAAGCTCCGCAAAGCGACTGCAAGCGTCGTTTCCCACTTGATCGCTGTCAAGGCAGAGGTAAACGGTCTTGATGTTCGGACGGTCAGAGAGAAAACGCAACAGGGCTTTTTCTCCCACGCCGCCCAATGACAAATAGCTCTGCTTCTGCCACGCCTTTTTGAACAGGCAGAGGAAAGATAACAGGTCAACGGGGTCTTCAAAGACAAAAAGCCTGTCGTCCTCGCCCCGGTAGCAGAAATTAAAGGCTTTGTCGCTGCCTTTCACATCAAGCCGGAAGTTTCCCGCCGTTCCTTTGCTGTGGGCGTAGCACGGTATTCCGTCCTCGTCCCGCCCCACAAATACGGCGTTGTGGTGGGCTGCGTCCTCGTAAATATCACTGCGGGCAAAGAAGAAGCCCGTCACATCTTCATCAATGCGGCGGGCTGCTGTGAGGTAGTTCCTATCTGTTCGGTTGTCGCTGTTTGGGGGCGGCAGCCGGAAGTCGGAGAGGGACGCGAGGCAAGGTCTGTCCGGCGGCGGTGCGGCTCCCTTTTCTCCTGTGAGAAGTTCCACGGCTTCGATAAAGCTCTTTCCGAAAAACTCCATGACAAAATCAATGGGGCCGCCGCCCTTGCTCTGGCTGTGCCTGTACCATTTGTTTCCCCGGACGGTCAAGCTGTCGTGCCGTTTCCAGCGATATTCATTTCCGACGCGGGTAAGCTGCTCGCCCTGTGATTGCAGGAAAGAAACAAGGTCGGCTTGGTTCACCCGGTCTATCTGCTCTTGGGTGTAGTACATGGTTGATACCTCGCTTTCTATGATTGAATTGTTCGTAGTTTTGAAGTACAATAAAAACAAATCGAAAGTTGGTGGAAAAATTCTATGAGCGTATGCACATTTATTGCTTCGGATTTTCCCTTGACGGAAGTCGCACCTGTTCAGGATTATCCACTTGAAATAAACCTTGATAATGGCACAATATATGACGGTGGCGCAGATGATAACTATTTTCTGCATTTTTTTCAAGATGTTCAGAATTATACCGACAAGAAAAATGGAGTCTATCTGGAATGGCATTATACAGAGGGTAGAGCAAAACAAATTATTGAATATATGAAAAATGCCTTGCAGAATACGACTTCCATAGAACTCTGGCATGTATGGTTAATAGACTACTATGAATTTGAGGACAGCCCTGTAATTCATAGGCAAACAGTTTCCATTGATGAACTTACCACAAAACATATCAAGGAAATTGATGATGCAGAAATTTGGAATACTCCCGACAAAATGTATCCGAATAGACCGTCATTCTATTGCTTGGAAATAAAACGATAATGACAACTTCCCGTTTGTCGGGTGGTACATAGGACGGACAAGCCGGACAGCTTGCCCGTCCTTTCCTTTTATCGCTCCTTTTCGTGCCGCTTGGCGCGGGTCTGCTCCGGCTGGTCGGCTTTCAGCGCAATATCAACGCACTTGCGGATATTGTGCAGCTCGGCGCAACCTCGGCGCGAGTTTTCTCTCTTGATTTCGTCATGGATGGTTGCTCCTTTCTGCTTTTCGGCATAGAAAAAGGACAGTCGATTTTCTCGGCTACCCCTATAGGTCAGTATTTAGTTTTGGGTGCCTATGATTGCTTTTTATGGAGTATGAACAATTTACGTATAACCATGTCAATAGTAAAACTTAATGCCATGAAAATCCCGCAAATCAGTCCCATGTGTTTTCCTATTGCTGCACCGACATATTCTGTTCCAATCCTTGTAAGCTCATATATGGATATTCCCAAAAGTTTAACCGTATATCGCTCAACATCTAAGCGATAGGCGTTACTATAACCAAAATATATAGCGACGCTCATTAAAATCATTGCAACAGCAAACCCAATGATAAGTGCCAATACCATTTCTGCTTTTTTCTTCATATATTACCACCTCCGTTAATGATTACTTAGTTTCTAACATTGAAAACCATTCAAACACTTTATTCAATGTCATGGGTTCATCAATAACAATATCTTGTGCTTCATTCTTATTGGCTTCTTCCTGTGCAGAAGAAATAATAGGATTGCTAGGCTGTGGCTGCTGTGTTCCAATATCGGAAGGCTGCATGAGTTCAAGCAGCTTCTTTTGATTGATTATGCTGTTGCTGTCGCCTGTGAGGTCGTCGTTGCGGCTCAAACGTTCATATCATGCGGTTATCTTGCCTTTATCGGTTTTCCTTGCTTTCATTGACGTTTCTCCTTTCTATGGGCGATTTCTTATCCCCCTTTCATAGCATATAACTTCAGAAACACACTTGTATTATGAAGAAAAGAAAAATAAATTGACTGTTTCCTTTAAATTTTTCGTAGAATAGACAAATCAAATATATGGACTTTCTTCATAATCATTAGGAAAACAGATATGTATTTTTTATATGAGATAAACCATTTACTAAATTTCTCAATTATAATTAGTGTCTTTACATCAAAAAATAAATTTCCGCCATTTATCCTTTACCAAATTTACATAAATTCCCTGAATTGGTTCATACTAAACGCAAACAACATGAATAAACAGGTGAAACTATGGAAACATTGCGTGGGGTATTCGGTATTTTTGCAATTCTTTTTATTGCCTATTTGTTTTCCAATCGGAAAAATCAAATCAACTGGAGAATCGTTAGTACCGCATTTTTGATCCAATTTTTCTTGGCTGTGTTTGCACTAAAAATCCCATTTGGAAGATGGATTTTGGAAAAAATCTCTGTTGGTGCCAATACTTTAATCGGTTCTGTCAATGAAGGCATTGTTTTTTTATTCGGACCGATTTTGCCAAAGGAAGGCATGATTTTTGCTTTTCAAGTTCTAACTGTCATTATTTTCATATCTGCACTCATTTCAATTTTATATCATTTCGGCCTCATGCAACGAACCATTCAAAAAATGGGTGGATTTTTGTCAAAAATAATTGGAACCTCAAAACTTGAAACCATTTCTGCCACAGGCAACATCTTTTTATCCCAAACTGAGGCACCACTTTTGATTCGACCCTATCTGAATTATTTGACATCCTCTGAATTATTTACTGTTGCAGTTAGCGGCATGGCATCCGTTGCAGGAGCAGTTTTAATTGGCTATGCGCTTTTAGGGGTTTCCATTCAATACTTAATTGCAGCAAGCTTTATGGCAACACCCGCAAGCCTTGTCATTGCAAAAATTATGTTCCCACAAACCGAAACAATTCAAAATATAGAAGAGGTTGTCATTGAAACTTCAGAAACACATAATGCAATGGACGCCGCTGCAAAAGGAGCAACAGATGGACTATGGCTCAGTTTAAATATTGGAGCCAATTTACTCGCTTTTATTTCTTTGGTTGCTTTATTTAACCGGATCATTGGAGAAATTACACAATGGATTGGGTTAGAAAATGTATCCTTGCAATCCATTTTAGGTATCATTTTTTCTCCACTCGCTTTTTTGATTGGGATTCCATGGTCTGAAGCTCTGCAGGCTGGTACATTAGTTGGCGAGAAATTTGTTCTAAACGAGTTTGTTGCCTATTCTAGTTTTACATCTGAAATGCACCTTTTTTCTGAGCGTAGTGTCGTAATCATTTCCTTTGCTTTAAGCGGATTTGCAAACCTATCCTCTATTGCTATTTTAATTGGTGGACTGGGAAATATGATAGAAAACCGCAAAAAAGAAATTGCAGCTTTTGGATTAAAAGCCGTTATTGCCGGCACGCTTGCCAACCTACTAAGCGCAGCCATTGCCGGTTTAATCTGTTGAATAACTGGCTATTTTTTTCCATTTTTTCATCCATAAAATACCAACCACAATACCAAGCAAACTGCCAAACAAATCAATCCCTACATCTTGTATAAGCGGTGTTCTTCCTCCCGTTATTCCTTGATGCCATTCATCACTAGCAGCATACAATGCAGAAAGAAAAAAGCTGTATATCCTACCTTTCCACCGCTTTTCTATCCCATTTATCAAAAAACAATAAAGAAAGAAAGCCAGTAAAAAGAATGCACCAATATGGGCAAACTTACGAATAAAAAATTCAATAAATCCCCCAACCCCTAAAGCTTCAATACTAACCATTTTCCCAGCATAAGAAAAAGAAATCCATTCCAACGATTTTGTTACGCACTGCGGAATCTGTTCAAAAACAGTTGAAATTTCACTACGCATATCCTGTTTAACATATGGCTGTGAGGAAGAATAAAAAATCGCACATGCAGTGAGCACCACTCCGATTCCTGCAATTTTTCTGTTCATAAACTGCTCCTTTCAAAATATACTATATCAAGTACAACATGTGGACAGGTCATAAATTTTAAGAAAGATGGGGATAAAAAAATGAAAACAACCAAACAAAAAAAAATAAACAGCATTATATTTATACGAACCTTTCTTTTGTTCTTTTTTACAATTTGTATTTTGGTTTATCCAAATATCAGCTTAGAAGCAGCAAAAAAAGGGTTTATTTTATGGTCTACTGTCGTATTCCCCGCACTGCTTCCGTTTTTTGTGGTTTCTGACCTACTGATTCAATACGGTATTGTTCGTTTTCTTGGAATTTTTTTAGAACCCATTATCAGACCTTTATTCAAGGTCAGCGGGGTAGGCGGAATTATTTTCACTTTATCTGTTGTATCTGGATTCCCAAACGGCGCACGTATGGCAGCTCAGCTTTATAAAGAAGGCGTACTTACAAAAGATGAAGCCGAGCGTATTGCTGCCTTTTCCAATTTTTCCAATCCGATATTTATTCTTGGGGCTGTTGCCATCGGAATGTTTGGCAATATGAAAATGGGCATTGTTTTACTACTGATTCATATCGTATCCAATATTCTTGTCGGTATATTATTTGGGATCGGAAAAAAACAGCCCATTCAAACATACACTTTCCGCCAATCTCTACAAAATGAATGGCAAAACTTTCTTTTTGCTTCACAAAAAAATGAATCTTTCGGCTATTATTTTGCAGATGCCGTTCAAAAAGCTGTTCATACCTTGTTAATGATTGGCGGATTGATCATGGTATTTGCTGTTGTCAACGCATTGCTGAAAGCTTCCTATGTTACACCTTTTATCGCCGATTTCATCAATCATGTTTTCCCATTATTTCAAGAAAATTATATCGAAGTTACGATTACTGCCTTACTGGAAGTAACCATTGGTCTCAAACATTTAAGTGAAATTCATCCAAATGTGCTTTTTAACCAACTACTTCTTGCGGCTTCTTTGCTTGCATTTAACGGTTTTTCCGTACATGCACAGGTTTCTAGTGTTCTTGCAACAGAAAAACTCCGATACCAACCATTTTTGATTGGAAGAATCTTACAAACATTGATTTCCGCTTTACTGGTTACATTTTTTTTTCGCCCTTTCTGGCTTCCCTACATAACAGGAAATCAAGAAATCCCGGCAGCAATCTCTTACACTAACTCTGGCACTGAGTTTACTTATATTTATCCATTTTGGCTCAGTCTATGCTTTTTGATTTTTACGATCAGCTTACTATTATTTTATTTTTATCAGAAATTAAACAACAGATTTTAGTTTTTCTTGTCAATCATAAAACAACCTTTAGACAAAAATGCAAAGAATTATTCTAAAAAACGGAATAAAATCAAATAGGACTTTTCAGCATTTGAATTACTTTTTTTCAAGCAAGCTACATATTCTCTAAAAAAGCTATGAGTCTGGCTTAGGTCTTTTTCTTGTAAGCATCTCATCAATATAGAAGCTCCAAAAAAATCAACTCAAACCAGATATTTTTTGACAAAACCTTTTATTCTGCTTCAAATTACACAAAAAAGTGCTGGCAAGTCCTTACCAACACAAAAATATTAAAAAATGAAAAAATACGTATTTTTTAAATTATTTGAACTTTTTCTCGAATGCAGTTTGAACTACATTCGGTATCAAACCGGATAAATCACCGCCATAACTTGCAACTTCTTTCACAATAGAAGAGCTGATAAATGAATAAGCTGTATTGGCCATAATGAATACGGTTTCTAGCTCATCTTTTAATTTTTTATTTACAGCTGTAATCTGCATCTCATATTCAAAATCCGAAACTGCCCGAAGACCACGAATCACCGCACATGCCTGAACCTTTTCTGCATATTCCACAAGTAATCCGGAATGAACATCCACCTGAATATTTTTAATATGCTTGGTTACTTCCTGAATCAACTGCAACCGCTCCTGAATGGTAAAAAACGGCTGTTTTTGCTGATTATTTAATAAAACAACACGAATTTCATCAAATAGTTTTGACCCTCTTTCAATAATATCCAAATGACCGTTTGTAATCGGATCAAATGACCCGGGACAAATTGCAATTTTTTTCATTCTTCATTCCCCATTATTCTTTCATAAATTTGAACACTGCAAATCCCATAATTTTCCATTTTCACTTGTTGAAAATAACCAATTTTTTTTGGTAAAGACATATTCTTATGGTGCTCGGCAACAACTCTGCCTCCAAACTGGATTAAATTATAATGCATCAAAATATGCATAATTTTTTCAATGACTCCATCTTTATACGGTGGATCCAACAATACCAAGTCAAAACGAATTTCTCGCCTTTTTAATGTGCGAAGCGCCTGCATATAATCTCGTCGATATACTTCGGCATATGGTATTAAATCCGTTCGTTTCAGATTTTCCTGAATCGCCGCTATTGCCTGAGCATCACGATCAATAAAGATACCTCTTTGCATTCCCCGACTAAGTGCCTCAATGCCAAGGCCACCACTGCCTGCAAATAAATCCAGAACGATCCCGCTTTCAAAATATTGTCCTAGCATATTAAAAATGGATTCTTTCACCTTATCCGTTGTTGGACGTGTATTTTTTCCAGGAACTGCTTTTAATCCAATCCCCTTTTTCTCACCCGAAATCACTCTCAAAAAAAACGGCTCCTAACCCTAAAAAATTTTTCATCACGTGTATAGATCTTTGGAATATGGACATAATGTAACTAGCGACATCAAATATGGTGTTGCGCCAACCGCGGAAGAAGACTTACTTTTCCCCATAAGTTCTTCCTCCGGTTTCTCCTCTCCCTTTACCTTCTGTTTAGTGTAGACTAAATATAGAAGGGACCTGCGAAAGCAGGTTTTCTTTTTTTTTATGAGTTAAATATAATTTCCCCTTGATTCCCTACTTCAACAATCCGAATCGGGAATAACTCGCTCAACCAATATGCCTCAATATAAAAGTCACCGGCAATTCGAGCAATCGGAGATCTTGAAATTTCTAAATAATCGTTATTGTATTGAAATACATTCCGGTCAGTACGAAGCTCCCAAACATTATTATCAAATGTCAATGTTACGAATTTCGAATTCTCTTCTTTGACTGTAAATCCTAATGATGTAAACAAATCCATTGGATAATATACGCGCTGATTATAAATAATTCCTGTAAACGGAAGCTCCTCTTTTCGATAAGTTAAATGTAAATCCAAGCTTTCAAAGAAAGGAACATATGAGCTTTTTGTTAAATTCATCGTAAAATATTGTGTATTCTTGCCCTGCAATTGTCGATACATTTTATCCAATAAATTTGGGGTAATTGCTTGATTGGGATCGGCAAGCACTGAACGTCCCCATTGCTTGATATCCTCGATCATTAAATTCTGATTTAAATAATTATACATCATGGCCAATTTTTGATTACTTGGTTCTGTACCGATAATAAAAGCTGTAAGTAAATCCAAAATTTCAGCTTTTGTCTTTGAGGCAAATTTATATCGCTTCTGCAATAAATTTTTTACAATCGAGGCCTCCATTTTTGCCGAATTAACCTCATTTGATATAACAAGTGTCTGATCCCCATACTGTGGTTTTTTCAATCCATCTTCTATAATAATAACGGTTGGTTCAGTTAATAGATCAAACTCCTCAAGTTTTTGAATCATCGTTGAAAAGCGATAGTTTTTTATACCTTCACTGACTAAAACATCCACATTTTCTTTTTGATACGCTCTGGTAAGCGTTGATGTTGTAAAATATAGATCATTATTCGGATTTCCATTCCAAAAAACAGTTAAACCAAACTGATCTCTAGAAGTCGTACCTAAAAGCTTCCCATCAAATACCCACGAAAAGTTTTGTGTATGATCATAAATACTTAATGACATTTTTCCATCCACATTTTTATTAATTGAAAAGAACGGGGAAGCCAATAAATGATGCGTACCAGATTGATAATGTGGATATGTATAGCTCAATGTAAAATCTGACTCTTCTGGTTGGATTGTCAGAAGTTGCGTAGCATTGACAAAACTCATTTCTTTTCCACTCTTATATGTTCCAGATATATTTGTTACGTTTTGAGGTATTTCCAAAACAATTTTTTCTTCTTTAATGTTAGAAAATTGCTGTTCAACATATAAATCATTTCCTTGATAAGTGAGCTTTGTAGATGAAGTATACTCCCCAACGGCAGAAACACTTTTTTCATTCCATTGAAAATATAAAATTCCTCCTGTCGCCACTACGGATAAAAAAAATAAAATAATAACAATTTTTTTCATATGTTCTCCCCTATTCTTCATGATATTTCTATAAATAGCCTTCTTTTCTTTCCATTCATTCCATGCTAAATTAAGATTTGATATATTTATCTTTTATTTTACCGAAAAAACAGGAGGTTTTCCATATGATTCAAAAGTTTATTGAACTTGGATCAGGGTTTACAGATCTTTATGAATGGATTGAAATATTAAACAGAAATCAGGATCGCATTGTACATATTTTCGCTTTTACAAGTCATCATAACAATAGGCAATACCTATCCTACGCTATTGCATTAACCCCTACACAACCAGGAGATTTTCAGCCCATTTATATTTGTCGTGAAGGCATTACATTAAAAGATGGGCAATCCAAACGAAAGGATTTAATTACTTTTGAAGTGGAAAAACTTGGAAAAACAATAATCCCGATTGATGTCAAACATTCCAGTTTTTTTGAAACAAGCGATCTTTTCTATAATTATTTAATTGCTCTTTTACGCTTAAATCATTTGATTCCTCCATTACAATAATGATTTCCTTCATGTATTTTACCCTGATAAAAATAAAAAGGTGCTGATAAAACTTAAACAGCACCTTTCTTTTATTTCAAGCATCACACACCATAATGCTTCTCAACTTCGATTTCTTTTTCATATGTGGATTTTCCTTTTTCATAACGAACATTTAAGAAGGGCTTGTAACTTGGTTCAACACGTTTCACAAAATTTAGCCGATTGATTTGGAGCAATAATGAGTCCACATTTTCTTGTGCAGCATATAAAATGACATATTTCATCCGCTTGGAGATATAATGGATATTTCCAAATTTACGCAATTGCCGAATATGTTTTAAGGAATATATATATACAATGATTCCCTGTCTTTTTTCAAACTCCATATCCATTCTCCTTTTTGGGTAATTTTTCTCAGTGTATCACGTTCTTTGCAAAAATGACAAGTGAATTATCTTTGGCATCTGCAATGGTCTGCTTTGCTACAGTTACAATGTCGTAAACTTGATAATGACAAAAAAGAGCTTGCTTGCATTTCAATGGGGATTTCTGGAATAACCGATTGAAAAATTTGAACAGACAACTGATCCAACAATATGCCAACATTTTTTTCTTGTTCTTTAAACCGTCGAACCAATGCATCACAATCCATAACTTGCTTTGCTTCAACAAGTGCCACTCGTCTTTTCTCATAATCAGGTGCCCACTTCCCATAAGATTGCACCTTAGAAAAATCATCCTTTGCCTTTTGAAAATCTCGAATTTTTTGTTGAGATTTTTCGTTGCAGCTCAAGGTTTTCTTTGCCATACAATAATCTAAAAGAGCTTTTGACTGCCTTAAACTTGTCATCATATGCTCCAACTGGTTTTCCATCTGCTCTCGTTTAGAAGCAAACTTGTCCAAAAATCTCCAACTCACTTTCACTTATAATACAGTAATATGATCCGACACATTAAAACGTTCTAATATCCATTTTTCACCTGTATGTAATACAAAGCTTGAACATGCATTTTGAAACTTTGACCGCATTTGAACTTGCTTTGGCGCAATTTGTGTTAAAAAAGCTTTAATAGCATGAGAATGTGCCACTACGATCACTCGTTTACCAGTATGATCATGTAACACTTGTTGCATTCCTTCCCATACACGAAACTGAATTTCTTGATCCGTTTCAAATCCTACCCACTGCTGACTTTCTGGTGCCTCTAAATAAACCATTGCCTCACACCCTGAAATTTCACCAAAATCTCTTTCAATAAAACGACTATCCAATAAAATGGATGAAAGACCAACCGCCTTGGCAATTTCCTTTGCTGTATCATAAGCACGAATCAACGGGCTACTGATCACAATATCCCATCTTTCACTTTGTAAAAATCTGGCTGTATCTCTTGCTTGCTGAATACCGATTTTATTTAACGGATTATTTTCCCTTCCTTGGATGAAACCATTTAAATTCCAATCTGTTTGTCCATGACGAACAAAACATACCTTCGTTTCTATCATAAATATAATCCTTTCATTTTCCAAAATTGTTCATTTGAAAACATGTCCCTTTTATTTTAATACGTTTTATTTTTTTCATCCACAAAAAATGTTCTCACTGACTCATTTTTTGTAATTCATACAGTTTTGGGTGAATTCAACAACAACAAAAAATTGGAATCAAAGTATAAGAAACCAAAGCATCATTGTTTTTTAGTATGCGATCTCTAAACCACTGCAACCATTGTTTATCAAAATTATAAAACCAAATACGTCACCATCTGAATAACCACCCATCAAACTAAAACATAAAATCATTTGAGAAAATGATATAGAAATGTTCAGTGTATAAATAATAACTAAAAAGTCTAACCACTCTACACAACCTATTTTTAACAATTATACCTTAAAGGAATATATTGAAAGTCGGTATTTTACATATCACTAGAGCACTCTTTCCAGAAATATAATGCCAAAGGAGCCAATAAAAGAAAAGCTTAGTATTACGCACTTTTCGAAGATGCCTTTATTGAAATTATCTAAAAAGAAACAATATGAAAACATTTATCCTACCCTGATGCACAGCAAAAAATTAACTCGTGATCTATTGCCCCTTCAATTGAGTTCAGATTTTCACTGATTCTCTTAGATCTTTCTTTCATTATCTTAGTTGAATATCCCTATCCGTCTGTATGAAATGAAATATCTTACATGAAAGTATTCCAGTTTGGGGGTTATCATTTATGGCACTTTTTCGCAATGCCTATCACAAAAGATCATGGAAAGCTTTGCTGTAAAGACAATATACAACGTCACTGAGCAGCGCAGATGATATTTTGAACGACATCTTTTTGCACTACTGATTTGATTTGCTTTCACACAAACAACAATTGATTTATGCAGCCAACTACTTTATTTTTAAGATTGCATGCACTGGTTACACTTATACATTTATTCCAATCCCCATATTTCTCATGAGATGAGAACGATTGTGTAAAAATATTCTCATAGACAGACAAGTCAAAGGAATCTACAGCATATTGCTTACCAATTTTTACCCCCATGGTGATCAGAAACTTGATTTGATTTACTATTTATTGACGATGGGGTAAAAACTACTTATACTTTGCCATTCATACAGTCGAATTGAAGTGATTTGTTTTAAACATAAAATTTTATGGAATATTTATTCATTTTTTGATAAATACATTCAGTTATACTTTTATAACGATCATATGTATTTTTATCCAATAAATAAAAAAATTAAGCATTCTAAAATTACCAAAAAGCACAGGTCAACAAATAAAAACAAAATGACATGGTGCTTTTTGGTATCTGTTTTGAATTCGATGCAGCTTAGCTGTTCCCATTTCAAGTACAGCAACATTAGATGATGATATTATAACAAAATATTTTGCTTGCCAGTCTTAACTTGACTAACATGTAAAAACAAAAATGATTTTCGATATTTTCCTTACCCCTCATTAGTCGTCTGCATCATTTGAAACAAATCAATCATCATGGATGCAAGTTGCACATTTTGTTGCAATTTACCAACCCGATCTGGAATGGACTTTTTAAAATATTGCTTAACAGATATCTCTAATGTATCCAAATCAGAAGGATTTCTTGTTAAACGGCGGTACCATTGCGGATTTTCCTGAATAAACCGATGATAGTCTGAATTTGACAATACAACTTCCCATACATCTTGCCGCATTTGTTCTTAATCCTCTTGTTTAAAAGTTGGGGGTGCTTGTTTTTTGGGAGTTCCAGTCTCTTTACGTGCACTGCCTGCAGGCTTGCGAAACTGATCAATGACCGATTGAATCGATGCAATCGTTGTACCAACATTCGTTATCTGATTTTGCAACTGATTCATATCTACTTCTTTTAAATATCCAAAGGCCGTCCCAAGCCATTCCATTGGTGCCTTCACATCCGAAAAAGAAAGCAAATTCTTTTTCCTTCCCTCATTTGCTCCAGATACAACCTCCCCTTCAATTGTTTCTGAATCAGCCGCCTCATTCGTATTTTCATATGCCTTCCAATATGCATCTTTTTCACCGATAATCGACCATTCTTCATAAAATTCCTGAAGTGTCTTATTTCCAGAGCGAACCTCCTGCATCATTTTCGGATATTTTTTCACGAAAGCTTTAAATTCAACAATAGAAGGATGTAAAGTTTTTCCCATGTTACTCACCCTTTCAAAACAATCTCTCTTTTACCAGTATAGATATTCGCCTGAAAAAGGTGACGCCTATTCAAGTATTTTTAGAAAAATTTTGTGTATAGTAAGAACCACTGACTCCAATACCGATTTCATTAAATTCTTTAGACAATAAATTTACGCGATGACCTGGACTATTCAACCAACCTACAGTCACATCCAATCCATCTGTATAATTTGCTGCAATATTTTCACCGGCCGCTTGAAAGGGATAATTTCCTTGCTCCAACCGATCTTTTAACGTACCCGTATTGGGTGACTCATGGGAAAAAAATTGATTTTGTTCCATATCCTGACTATGCAAAAATGAAATCTGACTTAAATCTGACTTCAATTTTAAAGTAGAACATCCATTTAACTTTCGAATAAAGTTTGTATAAATATAAATCTGCTTTTCTCTTGTCTGGTTCACTTGATTCATTTGTACTGTGCTGAGTTCTGGTGCAGTCAATAGCTCACCTGTATAACGCATTTGATACGGCTTTTGCATAATAAATACATCTTTTGTACCATAACGTACTCCGACAAGCTCATCTGTCTCCTGATCAAAATATAATTGAGCCAACTGGTTCCCCAACAAAATAATCGGTTTTACCATATAATCTTCCTCAGTTAAAACAAATTCAAAAGATTGAATTCCTTTTTTAAATTTGACAATTCTTTCCATTGTAAAGTCCTTACTTAATTGATTTCGATCTTGTAAAAACTGAAATGGCTCAACACCAAATGTATCTCCAGCAATAAAAATGGTCACAACTTCTTCATTGTCTATACCAATTTCTAAAATTTGATCCTGTGTGCTGTAACTATACCATGTATATCCATATCGACTTAAATTCATAGCCTTTGGATTGCCAAGCAAGGAAAGCACCTCGTCTTTTGAACGTCCTATCCATTCTGTTCCTTTTAAAGAAATTTTTCCATTCTGCGTCGTTAACAGTTCTGATTCTGATTCATAAGAAACCGTTTTTTTCAGGCTTTCAGGTAATAGACTTTGAATTCTTTCCTCAACTTGTGACGGAATTTTATCCATTACATATGGGTAAGAAAGAAAAACCACACCTGTTAATATAGACAAAATAATAACCGTTTTTATCAGTATTCTCATAAAAATCTATCCCCTTACTTTCATTACAGACAAGATATAAATTGATATGTATCTCGTTTTGCCTGTTTGATTAGGATTTATCTTATTATATGATTTTTCATTTACTTTTTCAAAAATCCTTTTTATTTTTTAAGATTTTTACGTATAAAACCAAGCAAAAAATGATTGGTGATATAACACCATTACAGCACACATAATCCCCTTACAAAACAGGCATACAAAACAAAATAACATACGAATGAGTCTCTTTACTCATATGGCTTTCATATTTTTTCAAAAGCTGTCTAATAACATCAAACATAGTTATAAATACGAAAAGAATTTAATATGGAAGGAATGCCTCACCTATCATATGAAACGGCTCACACCTGCGCAACAAAATCAATTGATACAAAAGAATATTACAATCTGCTTCCTTTATCATATATTGATTTTTTAAAAAATCTATTTTTCTATAAAAAACAATTGAATTAAATACGATTATATGATTTAATTAATTCAAATGATATTTAAATAATCAAAAAAATAAGTAAAAAGTATTATTATAAAAGAATTATTTTTTATTGTAAGTTTTGTATTTACCATTATGATTGCTTCAGCCACTTTTTCTGCCAACCATATTCATGAAGTCCAAAAATTAGATGTAGTAGATAATATGAATCAATTTATTTCTAGTATTACAGAAAAATACAATATTCATATTAAATATTTAGGAGATGGTACAGAAAATATTGATTTAGATGAAATAAAAACTGAAATATTAACAATAGCTATAGAAAATGAGAAAATCAATCTAGCCTATGAATTTGCAAAACAACATGCAAATTTATCTCCTTTCCACTTGATTCAAAATCGTAGTCTATCTTCATATACTGCAATGACAACAAAAACAATGACAAAGAACGCTGTATCTTCCAAACCAATTAACATGACTTGTACGTATAGGGAAGGAAAATCAGGAGCTGGATGGAAAATTGTTGACTATGTAAGTTCAACTGCCAGAGCAACAACATTAGGAGATAATTATGAACCATTTGTATGGGTTGAGACTGAAAAGTGGGATTCAGGAAGAACGTTGTTTGTCAAACATAACGGATCCTATACGACAAAAAATGGAATAATATATATTGGCAATATAACTGCATGGGCTACTTTCTAAAGAATTTATCTAAAAGGAACGAAAAGAAATCTTATATAAGGCTCTTTTCGTTATTTTGATTACGAAATGGAGTGCTTGACAATGAATAAAAATATGAAGTTATCTTTTTCGTTCTTATTTGTATCTATATTCTTTCTCATTCGTTACATCATAAATTTTGCTGTGGATGTATATGAATTACATAGAATTGCAAACAACACATCAAACAATGGAACAGAAATATTTAATTTTTTTACTAACATTGATTTATTTTGTGTAATTATACTGCCACTTGTTTATTTTTACCTCAATCGAAATATTGATTACAAAGAACATCCTTCAGTTGATTTTGTTGTGAAGTTATGGGGTGGAATTTTGCTGATTCAATCTTGTGCATATATCGCATGGATTGGTCGTGTGCAGTTTATAGATAACATAGCCTTCGAAAAAAATTTTCATCTATACACTGTAAATCTTTTTACATTCATTACTTCAATACTTGCCGCTATCCTTTTTATTGGTTATCTCGCTACATCATATCACATGAAAAATAAAAAAATATTTATAGTCGGATTATGGCAGACCGTATTTTTATTTTTGATGATGATTTTCCTACCATTGTATTTTATTGAAGATATTACAAATCCATTGCCATATGAATTTTTTTGGAAACCTATGTTTTATAGACTTCCTTCCCTCATTCTTTCATATAGTTATTTTTTCATCGGAAAACACATAAAAAACATAACAACAATTTCTTAAATCCAAAAAGAGGTCGCATACTCCCAAGAAAGTAATTGTATAATCGAAAGACGGCATAGTCAGTCAAAAGCTATGCCGTTTTTCTTTTTTCCGCTGTTATCAGAGTATAAGTTTCGTAGCAAACATAGAAAACCGATGGTCGTTCCCATAACCCATATCCCCTTTGATTTCTTACATATCAAGCAGAATAATGTAGCATTTTACGGATATAGCAGAGAAATTTATTGTATGGGTATCTATTTCATTTTTTCTTCAATCAATACCTATTCTTCTGTTACCTGTATGATGGTAACAGGACAAATTGGTGGTAGCATAACATATTTGCTTTATACAGCGAAAAAAAAACAAATGGAAAAGGTCACATAGCTATTTATTAAAATAGGAATATAAACGCAAGCAATAAATCAAAATTTTGGGCATGGAGGAACTATTTTTATGGAATAGAAAAATAATTTAGATGGATGTTGTTCTGATGAGTTGGAAGAAATGATAATCGATAATATCAAAGCTGTCTTTTTATCAAATCATGAAATTTTAGATGAATGTCGGGAATACATCAAAGAAGATTACCCTAATGATTGTGAAAATATAACAGATGATGAATTTCTTGAAATCATTCAAACAATTCATAATAAGTTTTAGAACACTGGGCATCAAGAAAATTTCTTGAAATTAGATTTAGCTTTCAATAATTGAAAAAAGTGGGACATCGTTGCGTTGCATTGTGCCGGATATACTCAGTCGGATGGTTTTGATAATTGTAATGAAATGGCTACAGAACAATATGAAAAAAGACGATTCCCACTTATCGAGAAAATAACACAGACAAAATGCCATCAAGGATAAACTGCGCACTTTGCGCCCTTGATGGCATTTCTTATCCTTATAGCGATAACGGAATACCACTTTTGCCCTCCATTTATTCTGGGTCATATTACAAATTCCTTGATTTTATATGGCTTTTCATATGCGACAACAAACTCCCAGTAAGGGTCAAAAACAGCGTTTTACTGCATAACAGAACGAAAAAAACAGTGTGCATCGGCTTCCTTGTGATACACACTGTTTTCGTTGCAACTCTGTCTGTTCGTTTTCTTGTAAATACTTCCTTATAGGCGTTCATCTTTATTGGTAGATCACCTTTTTTGTTTATTTATACTTTTTCAATTTCAACCAATAAATCTCCTGGTGTAATTTGTTCACCAGCCTTAACATGAACCGCCTTAATCTTACAGTGAAATGGTGCCTGTACAGTTGTCTCCATTTTCATAGCTTCTGTAACCATAATATGTTCACCACGTTTCACTACATCACCAACATTGGACAGGACCTTCAAAACCGTTCCTGGCATAGTTGCTCCGATATGTTCCGGATTTGTGCTATCTGCCCTCATACGGCTTATATCAACAACTTTAATGCTTTCATCTTTTACAAGCACTACACGCTGCTGACCATTCATTTCAAAATAAATACTGCGATAACCCTTTTCATCTGCATCTGTAATGGTTAAAAGTTTTACAATTAAAGTTTTTCCTTCTTCAATCTCAATTTCCAATTCTTCATGCAGATTCATACCATAAAAGAAGGTCGGAGTATCAAGTTTCGATAAATCACCAAACATATCCTGCTTTTTCATATAATCCAGAAACACCTTTGGATACAATGTATAAGCAATAACATCATTTTCTGATAAAGAACTTTTCTTGGTTTTTTCTGCCAGCTCGGTTTTTACCTGTTCAAAATCAACTGGTTCAAGTAGCAAACCTGGGCGAACCTGAATTTCTTCCTTATCCTTTAAAATTACTTGTTTTAAGTCTTCTGGCCAACCACCTGTTGGCTGCCCCAAATTACCTTGGAACATATCAATAACACTTGCAGGAAAATCAAGCGACATTCCTTTTTCAATAACAGACTGCTCGTCCAAATGGTTTTGAACCATAAATAATGCCATGTCCCCAACAACTTTAGAAGACGGTGTTACTTTAACAATATCTCCAAACATCAAATTGACACGAGCATACATATCTTTAACTTCTTCCCAACGTTCTCCTAAACCGACACCTTTTGCCTGCTGTTGTAGATTGCTGTACTGTCCACCTGGCATTTCATGGACATAAACTTCTGTATGTGGTGCATTCATTCCACTTTCAAACGGTGCATAATATTTACGGACATCTTCCCAATAATACGAAAGCTTTTCTACATTTGCAATATCCATATCTGGGCATTTTTCATGTCCTTCAAGCGCATATAATAATGTATTGGCAGAAGGCTGTGAGGTTTGTCCAGCCATAGAAGTCAATGCAACATCGACCACATCAACACCAGCCTCAATAGCCTTCGTATACATGTAAATTCCATTTCCACTCGTATCATGTGTATGCAGATGAATTGGTAGATCAACCGCATCCTTTAACGCAGATACAAGAGTGTAGGCAGCCTGTGGTTTTAATAAGCCTGCCATATCCTTAATCGCCAAAATATGTGCTCCAGCTTTTTCCAATTCCTTTGCCATATTTACATAATATTGTAAATTATATTTGGTGCGAGTTGGATTACCGATATCACCAGTATAACATACAGCCGCTTCAGAAATTTTTTCGTTTTCTCGAACTGAATCAATGGCAACACGCATATTTTCAATATAGTTCAGGCTATCAAAAATCCGAAACACATCAATTCCGTTTTTGGCTGATTGACGAACAAACTCTTTCACAACATTATCCGGATAATTGGTATAACCCACTGCGTTCGAGCCTCGCAGCAGCATTTGAAATAAATGATTCGGAATTAAGTTTCTTAATGCCCGCAATCTTTCCCATGGATCTTCATTTAAAAAGCGATATGCAACGTCAAAAGTTGCACCACCCCACATTTCCATTGAAAATAAATTCGGTATCATTTGCGAGGTCTGCTTGGCAATATGCAACAGATCATAAGTTCGAATACGTGTTGCAAGCAAGGACTGATGTGCATCACGGAAGGTTGTATCTGTAAGCATAACTCGCTTTTGATTTTTCAGAAATTTAACAACTCCTTCTGCACCTTCTGCATCTAAAATTTGTTTTAAGCCTGAAACCGTTGCATCTGGATTTTCCAAAGTTGGAATATGAATCTTATCAAAAATCGGTTTATTTTTCTTTTCAATCCCTGGAAAGCCATTTACTGTAACATTGGCAATATAATTAAGCATTTTTGTACCGCGATCCTTTGGTGTTGGGAATGAGAATAATTCTGGATGCGAATCAATAAAAGTTGTATCATATGCTCCGGATAAAAACTTTTTATGCTCACAAACCTTCATTAAAAAAGGAATATTTGTTTTTAAACCACGAATCCGAAACTCTGATAGATTCCGATACATTTTTTTCGCTGCAACCTCAAAAGTCATTCCCCATGTACACACCTTCACCAATAAGGAATCATAATATGGGGTCACAACTGCACCAGCATAACCGCTTGCTGCATCTAGGCGAACACCAAAACCACCAGAAGAACGATATGCACTAATAATTCCCGCATCTGGCATAAAATTATTTAATGGATCCTCAGTTGTTACGCGTGCCTGAATAGCATAGCCATTTGTGCGAATATCCTCCTGCAAAGGAATCCCAACTGTTTGATCAAACAAACGATACCCCATAGCAATATACAATTGGCTTTGAACAATATCAATCCCAGTAACCATTTCGGTAATCGTATGCTCAACCTGAATCCGAGGATTGACTTCAATAAAATAGAAATCATCTCCAGACACCAAAAACTCAACTGTACCGGCATTCACATAACCAACACTCTCACAAACCTTTACTGCTGCATCGCAAATGCGGGCACGAAGATCTTCCTCCAATGAAATACTTGGTGCAATTTCCACTACCTTTTGATGACGTCGTTGAATTGAACAATCTCGATCCCATAGATGAACAATATTACCATGTTCATCCCCTAAAATTTGTACTTCTATATGCTTAGGATTCTGAATCAGTTTTTCAACATATACTTCATCACTTCCAAAGGCTGCACGTGCCTCAGATTTTGCACGTTCAAACGCTTCTGGTAGTTCTTCTCTTGTAAAAACTGCACGCATACCACGACCACCGCCGCCTAAAGCTGCCTTTAACATCACAGGAAATCCATATGTATCTCCAAAATCCATCGCTTCTTCTAAAGAAGACACTGGACCATCGGTTCCCGGAATAACTGGAATTCCAGCTAAAATGGCCTGTTCTTTGGCCTTTACTTTATCCCCAAATACGTCCAAATGCTTTAATTTCGGGCCAACAAGAATGATACCTTCTTCTTCCAGTCGAGTAGCAAAATCAATGTTCTCAGATAAAAAGCCATATCCCGGATGAATGGCATCTACATGATGTTTTTTCGCAATTCGAATAATATCTTCAATATCCAAATAAGCATCAATCGGCTTTTTTCCCTCACCAACCATATACGCCTCATCGGCTTTAAATCTGTGCAATGAACTTGAATCTTCTTTTGAATAAATTCCAACTGTACGGATATCTAACTCTGTGCATGCACGAAAAATACGAATCGCAATTTCACCACGGTTGGCAACAAGAACCTTTTTAATTGGTTTTAATTTTTTCATTCTTATCCCCCTTAATGTTTTATTTATAATCAAAATTTATATAAAAAATAGCGAACCGTTTGATTCTGCTATTTATTTCCAAAAAGCTGTAAGCATAAATGCAGGCAGATATCTTTTATTTTGGAAATGAAATCTATCCACAAAAATAAACCAGCAATTCAAACAAAACTTTGAAGGAACAAAATCCTTTTATTTATTTTTTAATAAAGTAAATCTATTTTTAGTTAATTTCGAAATAATATTTACGGCAAACTCACTTTAATACAATTTTACAGCAAAATATTTCTTTTTACCCTTTTTATCATTGATTAAGAAAAAAAGCAAAAATTTCTTTCATCCCATATCATTTGATTTGCAGCCTACAATCAACCATTTCTTTTTTTATCTAAAGCCATTCGATTTTGTAAGGAAATATTTAGCAAGATTCCCGCACCGATTAAGCATACAAGTAAAGAAGATCCACCATAGCTAATAAAAGGTAAAGGAACTCCTGTTAAAGGAATTCGTTGTGATAAACCGCCTAAATTAACTAGAGCTTGAAAACCAATCATACAACTAATTCCTACAGCCAATAAGCTTCCAAAAGCATCTTTACACCGCCATGCTGTATAAAACCCGATCGAAATAATAGATAACAATAAAAGAAAAACCAATGTTACACCGAAAACTCCCGTTTCCTCAGCAATAACAGCTAAAATAAAATCTGTATAAGCCTCTGGCAAATAACCATTTGTTTTTTGAATACTCGCGCCAAGTCCTAATCCTTCAACCCCTCCATTTCCTAAAGCCATGAAAGAACTGCTTAGCTGCAAACCACTCCCTAATGGATCATCAAAAGGATTTTCTGTAAACGAGACAATTCGATTTCGCTGCACATCAGAAATTGTATGAAAGAGTATAAAAGATGAACCTACACCAATTCCCAATAGGATCAAAAGCAATTTTATAATTTTTGTACCTGAACAAATCGTCAATGCCATCGCAATTAAAGCAATTAAGGCAGCTGTACCTAGATCATTCTGAAAATAAATCAATAAAAATACAAATATACAAACCAATGCAGGTGCTGCAAAAGATTCAACTAAATTATTAATCTTAGATTGTTTATTTGTAATCACAGCCGCCATATAAATAATAATTGCCAATTTTACAAATTCACTTGGCTGCAACCCAAACAACCAACTTGTTGCACCATTTTGCTCATCAGCAAACAATAAAGTTGCAAATAACATTATAAAAACAATAAACAATATTAGTAAAACAAACTGTCCTTTTTTCAATAACTGATACGGAAAAAGGGAAAGTAATAACATAAATGCAATTCCTGCAAGCATAATCATGAATTGCCTTTTTAAAAAATAATCTGACTCTAAATCTGCTCGGAAAATAATGGATGCTTCAGAACTTGCAGAATAGACAAAAATTAAACCGAAAAAAGAAATTGTTAAAATAATAAGTAATAATGGTATATTATAATTTCTATATAACTTTCGAATCATTATGCAAGCCCCCAAATAAAAAACACTTAAAAAAATAAAAACTCAAGTGAAAATACCTAGAGTTTTTACTTTGTAAACTGGTCATATAAAACAGATAATTTATGCTCAAGAGAAGACATAATCTGTTTTCCTTCTTCTTCCTCTAACACACCTAATCGTATCGCAAAATCAATTTGTCTTGACAAACCGAACATTTGCGTATCTAATACTTCTTCATACAAGGGACATTGTGGCATAGTAAGATGTCCGATCTGTACATTAATTAATTGCGAAATTTTTTCAGAATCTTCTTGAATTAATTGCATGGCATCTTTCTTCAGCATATCAAAGCTTTTCACCACGAACCCTCCAGTACATAATAGTTACATATTTAATATATCTACTTTATTTTTTAATTGCAACTATAAAATATGATTTTCCAATAACTGCAATGTATGCTTTAACTCCAGATATCCAATAATTAATATTAAAGAAAGTTTTTGTCCCATTTCTGTCATTCATGCTATACTAGAAAGGTAAATTTGTAATATTTGTGGAAAGGAATTAACAAAATGAAAGCCAGATGTATCCTATGTGAACAAATTGACATCCTTGACGATAACAGCATTGAAGCAAAGAAATTAAAAAATCACCCGATTTCTACTTATATGTGTACAAATTGTTCTGCTAAAATTACTACTCAAACCCAAAAAAGAATGTCAAATAAGCAATATATGGTATACAAAGGAGATACTCAAACCAATATTTTATAGTTTTAAAAAGGAGGAAATCTTATGTTGCATATTTTTTCTTCTGATTATACCGGAAAACTTCGTGAATGTTCAGAGGTTAAACCTGGAAGCTGGATCCATATGACCAATCCAAATCATGATGAGATCAACCAGATGGTTGAACAATTAAATTTGGAACCGGACTTTATTAAAGATCCATTGGATGATGAAGAACGATCTAGAATTGAACGTGAAGACGACAATCTTTTAATTATTGTAGACATCCCAACATACAGTCATGATGTAGAAGGACAGGCCACTTATTCTACAATTCCTCTTGGTATTATTATTACAAAAGATCATTTTGTCACCATTTGTTTAGAGGAAAATCCAATATTTGAACGGTTTATATACAATCGAATTAAAGGATTTTATACATTTAAAAAAACGCGGTTTGCTTTTCAATTATTATATGCAATTTCTGCATATTATTTAAGATACTTAAAAGCCATTAATCGGAAAACAGGTGAAATTGAAACTTCTCTTTATAAATCAATGAAAAACGAAGAACTGTTTTATTTGCTTTCATTAGAAAAGAGTCTGGTCTATTTTACAACCTCACTAAAATCAAACAATATTATTATGCAGAAATTGCTTAAAAATGAATATTTAAAAATGTATGAGGACGATCAAGAACTATTAGAAGATGTAATTATTGAATATCGACAAGCCATTGAAATGGCTGAAACTTATTCAAACATCTTAAATGGTATGATAGATGTATTTGCCTCTGTTATTAATAATAATGTAAACAACGTTATGAAATTGCTAGCTTCCATAACCATTATCCTTTCCTTACCTACAATGGTCGCAAGTTTTTTTGGTATGAACTTACTACTTCCTATTACAGAATCAAACCCTTATGGTTTCTATATTATTTTAGGTGTAGCCTTTTTTTTATCCTTGACTGCGGCATTTTTATTTTGGAGAAAAAACTATTTATAAAACAATGGAAAGACAAAAAACTCTACCTTTATTTGAGAAATATCCTTTATAGAGAGCAAATAAAGGTATAAATAAACGATAACTGACTCTGGCTGTACTCGATCCTTTTGATTTTAACACCGAATCATTCTCTATGTGATATATTTTCTAGGGGTTACCTAAATATGGAAAAACGATACGAAAATCAACTTGTATTTCACTCATTATATGTTTAATAATCTTTTCTTTATGGATAAATCGCTTATTTATCTAAAAAATAAGAGAAAATATGATTTTATTCTGTATACAACAACAAATGAAACAAGAAATGCTCACAAAAACCAGTAAAGGTTTTTTGTGAGCATTTCTTGTTTCACTTTGCTTCAAACTAAAAAATTATTTTATTGCAATTTTTTTAATGGCTGGTGAGTACATCTACAATTTTTTGTTCAAAATTCATTGGATAACAATTACTTTCAAATCTTTCTAGAGGTTGCCCATTTGCCCCAATTAAAAATTTTGTAAAATTCCATTTAATCACATTTCCCACTGCGTATTCTGGTTGTTTTTCACGAATCATCATTTCTAGCAACCGATCTGCTGCACTGTCAGTAAATCCTTGAAATGGTAAAGCGGCATTTAAATATGAAAATAAAGGATGTGCATGGGGACCATTGACATCAATTTTTTCAAATACTGGGAAATCAACACCATAATTTAGCTTACAAAATTCAACTGCATTGGCTCCATCTCCAGGCTGTTGCTCACCAAATTGGTTACATGGAAAACCTAAAACTATAAAATCTTGACTTTGATACTTTCTATATAACTTTTCCAAATCTTCTAATTGTGGAGTAAAAGTACACTTACTTGCAATATTCACGATTAATAGCGTTTTTCCTTTGAATCTTTCTAATAAAATGGTCTGTCCTTTTGGTGTCTGCACCTCATATTCATAAATACTCATTTATCTCATCCTGCTTTCTAATTTGTTCTATGCATATTATAACAAACAATCTAGCTGATTTAAAACAAAAAAGACTGAGGCAATTTCTATGCCTCAATCCATTTCATCTAACCTAAACGAAAAACGATACCGTGTCCGCCTTTTGGATATTCCCATTTTACATTTTCATACGGACATCCAATACGACAGCTCCCACATTCATGACAACCTTCATAGCCAACTTGCATACGATCATTTTCCCATTTATATACTTCTCCTGGACAGAATAATGTACATAACTTATCCGCACATTTTTCACGGCAAATATTTTCATCAATAATATGCAGATGCGATTTTGTATCTGCATTAAAACGAATTGAATATTGTTTTTGTTCTAATGTAGACTTTGACATTATTTCATCACCTTCCAAACACGATATAAATCTTTCGCAAGCTTAATTTTTCCACCAAATGAATTTAGGCCAGCACGTTCCATAATATTTTTTTGCTTTTGCCATTTTGTTTGCCCATCAACCGTAAACAATTCACGTAATGCCATATTCATCATTGGTAAATAATTTTCAAAATAACGCGGATTCTCATCCAAGTAATGTGCAGTATCCTTATATTTTTTCAAATCCTGTCCAACAAAGCTACTCATTAATTTTTCACGATAAGGGGACAAAGCGGATTTCGAATAATCTTCACGTTCTTTTGCTTGAATAATGGTTTCAGCCGCCAAACGACCCGATTTCATTGCTAAGTTCGAACCTTCACGATGAATCCCATTAACCAAGCCCGCTGCATCTCCAACAAGTACAACACCGTCTTCAACCAATTCTGGAATATAATTGTATCCACCTTCAGGAATTAAATGAGCAAGATATTCTGCTGTTTCTCCACCTTGAATATAATGACGAACAGCTGGATGACTTTTTAATGCATCTAATAGTTCATACGGTCTCAAACGATGTTGAATCATTCCGTTTAATAAAGTACCAACACCAATACTTACACTGTCTTTATTAGAATAAATAAATGCTGTACCCATAATAGATTTCGTACTTTCTCCAAACAATTCAATTGTACAGCCTTGATTTGGACCTTCTAAACCAAAACGATCTTCAACAGTCTTTTGATCCAATTTAATAATTTCCATTGCAGCTAGTGCAACATGTGATGGTTTAATTTTATCACGCATACCCAATTGTTTTGCCAAAAGTGAATTTACACCGTCAGCAACTACAACAACATCACATCTTAGCTCTCCATCTGGACGATCCGTGCGAATCCCTACAACCTTATTGTTTTCAATAATACAATCAGTTACAACTGTTTCATTAATTAAGAGAACCCCTTGTTCTACCGCTTTTCCAGAAAACCATTGATCAAATTTTGAACGCATAACAGAAAAACAGTTGTACGGAGGCTCAGCCCACCCTATATCTTTATGACCAATTGTAACACCTGATCTTTCATCCAAAATCATATAACGCTGTTCAGTAATTGGACGCTCAACTACACCTTTTTCCTCCCAGAAGTTTGGAACCATTTCTTCTACCGCATTTCGATAAATAATTCCCCCCATAACGTTTTTCGCACCAGGATATTCACCGCGCTCAATTAATGCAACCTTTAAACCAGCCTTTGCAAGCTCAAAAGAACATGAAATTCCCGCTGGTCCTGCGCCTACAACAATGACATCGAATTTTTCTGACATAATTTTTCGTTGACAGACTTACTATGATAAGTTGCTTACCTCAACATACCTGAAGAACCTTTTCTTCTTCATTTGGTTATGGCACCGCAAGTATGCTATCAGCTAAAAATATACAAACACTGATAGTCAGTCAACTTCCTCCCCTCAATTATTAACCATTCTTTTCATGATTCAAAAATTACTGCGTCACTACACCTTTTAAAAAATCACCTTTTTTTACTTCTTCAATAATTTTTGGTACAACTTCAAATGCATCTCCAACAATGCCATAATGTGCTGCCTCAAAAATTGGTGCATTCGGATCCTTATTAATAGCAATAATTAAATCAGAATTTTTCATACCGACCACATGCTGAATCGCTCCAGAGACACCAATTGCAAAATAAATCTTTGGCGTAACTGTCACACCAGTTTGACCAATTTGTAGATGATGCTCTAAAAAACCAGCTTCCACAATATCACGTGTACCACCAACCGTGGCACCTAGAGCATCAGCCAAATCTTTGACCATCGCAAATCCTTCATCTGTTCCAACACCTTTTCCTGCACAAACAATAATATCTGCTTCATCAATACGAATTTTTTTCGTTTCGTTCATAACCACTTTTAACAGTTTTGTTTTTAGAGCAGAAACATCAATATCAATTGACTCTTGAATAATCTCCCCAGTTCGACTACTATCTCTTTCCAATGCTTTCATAATTTTCGGACGAACGGTAGCCATTTGCGGACGGTTCTTTTTACATAAAATGGTAGCCATAATGTTTCCTCCAAATGCTGGACGACTTGCATGTAAAATATTATCTTCTACATCTAAACTTGTCGTATCAGCAGTTAAACCTGTTGGAATATCTGTGGCTACAGCACTCGCAATATCTTTTCCTTGTGAAGTAGAACCAAATAACAGGATATTCGGTTTATGTGTTTGAACAGATTTTAACAATGCTTGATTATAAGTTTCGGTTAAATAATCTTTAAAAACAAGATCATCATACACATATACCAGATCTGCTCCTTGCTCAATAATTTGCTGAGCATGTTTGGTCACATCATAGCCAATTACAATACCGGCCAACTTACATTCTGCTTTGTCAGCCAATTTTCTTCCCTCACCAAGTAACTCTAAAGAAACAGAAGCAATTTTATTTTCATCTGCTTCAATATAAACCCAAACATTTTTATACTCTTCTAAGTTAATGCTCATGTTCTCTCACCTTTCTATTTTACAAATAACTCTTTTTTCTCGGAAAGGATATTCATTAATTGATTCACTTGACTTTGTAAGTTACCTTCAAATTTTACTGCACCATCAGATTGTGCAGGAGCCCATACTTTAGAAACAATAGTCGGTGATCCTTTCATTCCCAATTGCTTCACATCTACATCATCCAAGTCTTTTACACTCCAAATTTGCGGTGTATAGCGAGCTGCTCGAATCATATCAGGTAACTTTGAATATGGCACCTCATTGATTTCTTTTTCAACAGCCATTAAACAAGGTAGTTTTGAATAAACCTCTTCATAGCCATCTTCAATTTTACGATGAACAATCGCATAGCCTTCTTTTAAATTTACTTCTTCAATCTTATTTACAGATGTTAACTGTGGAATATCTAAACGGCGTGCAATACCTGGTCCAACTTGCCCAGTATCACCATCAATACTCATTTTACCTGTAATCACCAAATCAACAGGGTGGATTTTAGAAATTTTTCGAATGGCTTGTGTTAATGCATAACTGGTCGCAAGTGTATCTGCACCCGCAAAAGCACGATCTGAAATCATATAACCTTCATCTGCACCAATTTCCAAACATTTTTGTACAGCCTTAACGGCTTGAGGAGGACCCATTGTTACAACCGAAACAATTCCTCCATATTGCTCTTTTAAACGTACTGCCTCTTGAACTGCATGTGCATCGTATGGATTTAAAATTGCAGGTGCACTTGCACGGTCCATTGTGTTTGTTTTTGGATTCATCTTAATAATTTTTGTGTCAGGCACTTGTTTAATCGTTACGACAATATGAAACACATCAATCCACTCCTTCTTCCACATAATTTTATACTAAAAAATAAACAGATTCCCAAAAAATAACAAAAATTCTAATATATGTATTTCTATACTCTATACAATACTATAAAAACGGATATCTGACTAGAAAAAATCAATAAATTCCTCATAAAATTTTTAATATGACAAAACAAAAGCACCAACGTCATAACGGACATCAAATGCTTTTGTTTGTAAATGTTTATACACTCTAACTGTATATACTATACTGTTCGTTTTTATAAAACAGAGTATTTATTACTACGTTTCCATATTTGCATCTTTTCTGCTTCCTGGATTAATTCTTCACGGAAGTCAGGATGAGCAATAGAAATAATCGCCTCTGCTCTTTGCCAAGTTGACAACCCTTTCAAATTTACTTTTCCAAACTCTGTTACCAAATAATGCACATTTGTGCGTGTATCTGTAACAACGGATCCTTGTGTAAGTGTAGGAACAATACGTGATTTCAGCTGACCATCTCTTGTTTTATATGTTGATGAACAACAGATAAAACTTTTCCCACCTTTTGATAAATAAGCACCTAATACAAAATCCAATTGTCCACCTGCTCCACTAATATGCTTTACACCTGCAGACTCGGCATTCACTTGACCAAATAAATCAAAATCAACCGCATTGTTAATGGACATAAAACGATCAATCGAAGCAATCACACGCACATCATTCGTATAATCAACTGGTGCACTCATACATTCAGGATTATTATTTAAATAATCATATAATTTTTGTGTACCTGCTCCAAAAGCATATACTTGACGGAAACGATCAATATTCTTTTTTGAACCATTGATTTTTCCAGCGTTTGCAATATCAACAAAAGCATCAACGTACATTTCTGTATGAACACCTAAATTTTTCAAATCTGAATCTGCGATTAACGAACCAACTGCATTGGGCATTCCGCCAATCCCTAACTGCAAACAAGCATCATTTGGAATTTCTTCAACAATCAATTTTGCAACAGCTTGATCAACTTCTGTAGCTGGTCCACCAGCACCCAGTTCAGTCATAGGAGGATTTTCTCCTTCAACAACCATATCTACTTGTGAAATATGAATGCCATTTTCAAAACCGCCCAAACATAGCGGCAAATTTTTATTCACTTCAACAATGATTGTTTTAGCCGTTTCACAAATTGCAGTTAAATGTGAAGCACTTAGACCAAAATTAAAATATCCATGTTGATCCATAGGAGTAACTTGAATCATAGCCACATCAGGAGGACATATGTGTTCACGATAATATCTTGGCAACTCAGAGTAACGAATTGGCCCATAAAACGATGCCCCAGTTGCAATATGTTTACGCTCTATACCACTCATATGCCAAGAATTCCAAATAAAATGCTCAGCAGGATTTTCTACTTTAAAAATTTCAGGTGTCCACATTAACACACCGCCACGTACCTTTACATCGAATAGTTCGTTTGCTCTTTTTGCCAAAGCTTTATCTAATGCAATTGGTGTCGTTGCACAAAATGCATAATCAACCCAGTCCCCTGATTTTACAACCTTAACTGCTTCATCAGCAGAAACCAACTTCTGTTTATATAAATCTGTAAAACTCATATAGAACGCCTCCTCAAATATTTTGCTTTCTATTGTTTATTTACAATTTAAATAAAAAGATTATCAAGACCATATTCAAAAAATGACTAAGCTTTTTTCAAAATAATAGCTGTTCCCATGCCTCCACCGATACATAACGATGCCAGTCCATAAGTTGCATCACGTTTTTGCATTTCATGAATCAAAGATACAATAATACGATTACCGCTTGCACCAACAGGATGTCCTAATGCAATGGCTCCACCATTTACATTTGTTTTTTCCATCAATTCTTCTTTTGAAACACCATGTTCTTCACAAATTTCATGAACAACACCTAGAGCCTGTGCTGCAAATGCTTCATTTAATTCCAATAAATCCATATCTTTTAATTCAAGTTCTGCACGTTTTAAAGCAACTCGAATCGCTGGAGTTGGACCCAAGCCCATTACTCTTGGATCTACACCTCCCTGACCAATTCCTACAATTTCAGCCAATGGTTTTAAATTATACTTGTCTAATGCGGCTTCACTTACAACCATTACAAAGCTAGCACCATCATTGATCCCAGATGCATTTCCAGCCGTTACAGTACCGTCTTTAATGAAAGCAGGACGTAAAGTTCCCAATTTTTCTAAAGAAGTTTTACGGTTTGGATATTCATCAGTATCAAAAACGAATGATTCTTTTCTTGTTTTTACAGTTACAGGAACAATTTCATCTGCAAACTTTTTATTATCAATTGCTTGAATGGCTTTTTCCTGTGACTTAATTGCAAATGCATCCTGTTCCTCACGCGTAATATTATATTTTTCAGCAATATTCTCTGCTGTAACCCCCATATGAATTCCATACATACCATCAGTTAATGCATCATAAATCATATGATCTGTTACTTTAAAATCACCCATTTTCGTACCAGAACGTGCTGTATTTGGAAGCAAGTATGGCGCTCCACTCATGCTTTCAACACCACCAGCGATAACTACATCAGCATAACCAGCCTCAATAGCTAACGTAGCATTCATAACAGCTTTCATTCCGCTACCACAAAGCATATTGATTGTATGTGCACAAACTGTTTCAGGACAACCACCTTTTAGAGCAATTTGTCGTCCAAGACCTTGACCATGCCCAGCTGAAAGTATATTTCCTACAATCACTTCATCGACTTCTGCTGCAGGTATTTTTGTTTCTTCTAAAATTGCTTGAATCACTTCTCCACCAAATTCAGAAGCTTTTAAATTACTTAATGTTCCTAAAAAACTCCCCACAGCTGTTCTCTTTGCACTTACAATATAAACTTTTCCCATTTCCAAAACCCTCTCTGTTTATATTTTTGTTATTCTAAATGGAAATAAATTCATTCAAACTTTATACATTTTATCGTTAAAAAACAGACAAAATTCATTTACGAAAAAAATGCGAAGAGAGAAGACATAATCGCACGGATATTTAACTTCTGCTCTTCGTAATTTCATTTTAAAGACACCAGCTTATTTTGTTACTTCACGAGAAATAACAAGACGTTGAATTTCTTGTGTTCCTTCATAGATTTGTGTGATTTTTGCATCACGCATCATACGTTCAACAGGATATTCTTTTGTATAGCCATAACCACCAAAGATTTGAACTGCATCAGTTGTTACCTTCATTGCTGTATCACCTGCAAAAAGTTTTGCCATTGCAGAATATTTTCCAAATGGTAGACCTTCATCTTCCATCCAAGCTGCTTGATATACTAGTAGACGTGAAGCTTCAATTTCTGTAGCCATATCAGCCAATTTGAAACCGACAGCTTGTTGGAAAGAAATTGGCTTACCAAATTGAACACGATTTTTTGCATAATCAGCTGCAGCTTCAAAAGCACCTTGCGCAATACCTAATGCTTGAGAAGCAATACCATTACGTCCACCATCCAACGTCATCATTGCAATTTTGAATCCTTCGCCTTCTTTGCCTAATAGATTTTCTTTTGGAACCATACAATCTTCAAAAATCAATTCACAAGTAGGAGAAGAACGAATACCTAATTTATCTTCTTTTTTCCCAATACTAAATCCTTCGTATCCTTTTTCTACAATAAATGCACTAATACCTTTAACTTTTTGTGCAGGGTCAGTAGAAGCAAATACAATATATGTATCTGCAGGACCAGCATTTGTAATGAAAACTTTAGAACCATTTAACACATAATGATCACCTTTTAATACTGCAGTTGTTTTTGTTCCTCCAGCATCTGATCCAGCACCTGGCTCAGTTAAGCCGAAAGCACCAATTTTTTCACCTGCAGCAAGTGGAGTAAGATATTTTTTCTTTTGCTCCTCAGTACCAAATTTATAAATCGGCCAGCTGCCAAGTGATGTATGTGCAGACAATGTTACCCCAGTAGAACCACAAACCCGTGATAATTCTTCCACAGCAATACAATACCCTAAGTATCCCATTCCCGTTCCACCATATTCTTCTGGAAATGGAATACCTGTTAAACCTAATTCTGCCATTTTATCAAAAATTCCACGATCAAATCTAGCTTCCTCATCTCGCTCGGCAGCTGTTGGTGCTACCTCATTTTCTGCAAAATCTCGAACCATTTTTCTTAGCATTTCATGTTCCTCTGATAACTTAAATTGCATAACGAATCCCACCTTTATAGATTTTTTATTATTTTTAGAACAAGTATCCAAATACTTGTAACTAACAATCTAAATGAATATTACTTTTCATAATTATAGAAACCACGACCAGTTTTTCTACCCAACCAACCAGCTTTTACATATTTTCTTAACAATGGACATGGACGATATTTACTGTCTCCCAATCCTTCGTGAAGTGTTTCCATAATCGATAAACAAGTATCCAAACCGATAAAATCTGCCAATTGTAATGGTCCCATTGGGTGATTCATTCCTAAGCGCATAACAGCATCAATATCTTCAATTGAAGCAACACCTTCATAAAGTGTATAAACTGCTTCATTAATCATCGGCAATAAAATTCTGTTTCCAACGAATCCTGGAAAATCTTCAACTTCTACCGGTTCTTTACCAATTTTTATCGCTAAATCTTTTATAGTATTAAAAACCTCTGGACTTGTTGCAAGACCTTTAATAACTTCTACCAATTTCATAACTGGTACTGGATTAAAAAAGTGCATACCAATGAAATTTTCTGGATGAGACATAACTGCAGCAATTTCAGTAATTGGTAATGAAGAAGTATTAGAAGCAACAATCGTATTCTCCTTAATAATTCCATCAAGTTCCGCAAAAATCTTCGCTTTAATCGCCATATTTTCTACGGCTGCTTCAATAATTAAGTCTGCATCTTTTGCATTTTGTACATCTGTTGAAGGACGGATATTCGCTAGTGCAGCATCCATTGCACTTTGATCCATTTTCCCTTTTTCTACAAGTCTAGCAAGATTTTTTTTGATATTTGCTAGACCACGTTCAACAAATTCAGATTTTAAATCATGCAAGCAGACATTAAAGCCGCTAACAGCAAACACATGTGCAATACCAGATCCCATTTGACCAGCACCAATTACAAAAATATTTTTAATTTCCATCTTAAAAAATCCCCCTACCCTCTTCTTCGTTAGTTAATTATTTGAAAGCATCATGCATAGCATCAGAGAAAGCAACTATGCATGATACAAAAAAACAATCTGAATTTAAACCTATGGTATCATTTATAATATATAGTCAACTAGACAGCTGCTTCTTTAACAGTAGGATCTGCCACACCAACTACAGCTTTTTCTAAAATTTCAGCAATATCCAATGTTTTAATTTGGTTTTCCAATTCTTTCGCTTTTGTACCATCTGTTAACATTGTTAAGCAATAAGGACAGCCTGCGCCAATAACTGTAGGATTTTTCTCTAAAGCTTGCTCTGTTCTTGCAACATTAATCCGTGTACCAACCTTTTCTTCAAGCCACATCAATCCGCCACCAGCACCACAACACATCGAATTTTCATGGTGTCTGTCCATCTCAACCAACTTAACACCAGCAATTGCTTTCAAAATGCTTCTTGGTGCATCATATACATTGTTGTATCTGCCCAGATAGCAAGAATCATGCCAAACAACAGTTTCATTTACTGGATATTTTGGTTTCAGACGACCAGCAGCAACCAACTGAGCCAATACTTCAGTATGATGATACACTTCAGCTTCTAAACCAAATTCTGGATATTCATTTTTAAAGGTATTATATGCATGTGGATCAATCGTTACAATTTTCTTCACTTCAGATTTCTCAATTTCAGAAATATTGTTTGTAACTAAATCCTGATACAAATATTCATTTCCTAATCTTCTCGGTGTATCACCAGAATTTTTTTCTTTATTACCTAAAATTGCAAATTTAACTCCTGCTTCGTTTAAAAGCTTTGCAAATGATAAAGCAATTTTTTGACTTCGATTGTCGTAAGATCCCATTGAACCGACCCAGAATAAATATTCAATTTCTTCATCAGCCTTCTTGGCTTCCTTCACAGTAGGAACAGAAACATCTTCTCTTAATGAACGCCAATCTTCTTTTTGTTTGCGGTTAATTCCCCATGGATTAAATTGACGTTCAATGTTTTGAATGGCCCGCTGTGCATCTGGTTCCATTTTTCCTTCTGTTAAAACCAAATAACGTCTTAAATCAATAATTTTCTGAACATGTTTATTCATAACTGGGCATTGATCTTCACAATTTCGGCAAGTTGTACATGCCCAAATTTCTTCTTCAGTAATAACATCACCAATCAACTCTGGTGAGTAAATTCCAGATAAATCCTCGGAACCAGCATTTTGTGCAGCAAGTGCCAACTGATTTCCTTTCGTTTTATCAAATAAAAAGGTTGGAACCCAAGGTTTGGTTTTTGTTGTTACTGCACCAGTAAAAGTTAAATGATCTCTTAGTTTTAAGATAATTTCACGTGGTGACAATGTTTTTCCTGTACCATATGCTGGGCACATATTTGTACAACGTCCACATTCTACACATGCATATAAGTCTACAAGCTGTAACTGTGTATATTCTTCAATTTTTCCAACACCGAAAGTTTCCTGAGATTCATCTTCGAAATCAATTTTCGACAACTTAATTGGACTTTTATAGTCATGCAAATAAACATTTGCAGGCGCTCCGATTAAATGTGCATGTTTCCCTTGTGGAATATAAATTAAAAATATACAAAGCACCAATGTATGTATCCACCAAGCAATATAAAATCCGATCATTGCTCCAGTAGGACCAATTCCGCTAAATAGATTTGCGATTCCTGTTGCAATCGGCTCCCAAGATGATCCCTCATGTCCATGCCAGATCATTCCCATTCCATTTCCAAATAATACCGCTAGCATTAAAGTAGAAATATATATAACAACTAAACTATTTTTAAAACCACGTTTTAAACGCGGAAGCTTTTCAATATATCTTCTGTAAAAAGCCCAAACCATTGCAATTAAAATCAATAGTGTGAAAAACTCTTGTGAAATGGTAAAGAAATGATAAAGTGTTGTACCTAAAATATTTTCTAAATGAAATGCTGGATAAATGCCTTTAATAATAAAATCAATTGCACCCAACTGAACAACAATAAATCCATAAAAAATAATGACATGCATCCAACCACTGTTTTTATCTTTCAACAGTTTTTTTTGTCCAAAGACATATGTAACAATTTGACCCAATCTTTCTTTTACATTATTATCAAATTCTGTTTTCTTACCTAACTTAATAAACTTAATCCGCGATGATATTAAGTACACCACTAGATTAATGGTATAGGCTAGAACAACAAGAAACACGATTAAATTAACCCATAATAAAGGATTCATTTTCTTATCTCCTTCCTTTGTATTCTGTCTGTTAAAACTTTCATAAAACCGCTTTCATAAAAACCAATCAAAAACATCATTGATTGAACTGAACAAAAAACATATGAATATATGAAACTTTTAACCTTAAACATAGCAGTTTTATCTCTTTTAGATAATAAAAATCTTCTCTTTATATTGTATATAAGCATTCACTATTTTGTCAATAATTATATGTATTTTTTTCAAATTCAATTCTTTCTCTCATACAAAAGATATGTTAGTATATTTTTTTATATATCATCCTAACAAAACCAGAAGATAAGATAAAGGATATACGCTTTATCTTATCTTGATTTCTTTTTGCTATTTGATCATCTTATCCTTTTGGTGCCAAAACAAGTGCTTCACCATCTACCACAATATCGCCATTTTGGTTATAACACTTTGTTTCAAGACGTACACGACCTTTTTCCAATTTCTCAACAACTGTAGCTTCAGCACGTACAGTATCCCCAATCTTTACAGGTGCTTTAAACTTCAAACTTTGAGATAAATAAATGGTTCCTGGACCTGGTAACTGCATACCTAACACAGCGGAAATAAAACCAGCGGACAACATACCATGTGCGATTCTTCCACCAAACATTGTATCTTTACTTGCTCGTTCATTAATATGAGCGGGATTTAAATCTCCTGTAATTCCAGCAAACAAATAAACATCTGTTTCTGTAACAGTTTTTTCTACTTCCGCTTTATCTCCTATAGAAATTTGATCATAAGTTTTCATGAGAGATAACCTCCTACAAATTCTCTTATTTAGAATGTTCTAAAATCCAACTTGTAATTTTAGGTGTAATTTCTTTTTTAGATTTAGATGAAACATACATACCAATATGTCCAACCCCAAATGAGATGGTTTCCTTATCTGTGCTTCCAACCAAATCATTTAACGCTTTGCTGGAGCTTGGTGGAACAAGATGATCATATTCAGCATATACATTTAATAAAGGTGCTTTAATATTTTTTAAATCAACTTTTCGATCACCAATAACTAATTCACCTTTAACCAATTTATTTTCTTTATATAAATCGTTTACAAATTGGCGAATAGTTTCTCCAACTTGATCTGGGCTATCATTGATCCAAATTTCCATGCGTAGGAAATTTTCCAAGAATTTTTTATCATCCATTTTTTCTACTAAACCGATATATTTATCGATATTTAATGAAAATGGTTTTAACATTGCGTAGCTTAAATTCATTAATTCACCTGGAATTACACCATAAGCATCCACCATTTTATCAATGTTCATATTTTTACTCCATGCAAATAAGAGCGAATCATTATTGGAAAAATCGATTGGTGTAACCATAGTGACTAAATTTTTAATATTTTCCGGATATAGTGCCGTATAAATAGTAGAAAAAGTTCCACCTTGACAAACACCCAATAGATTAATTTGACTAATCTTATTTTGTTCTTTAATAAACTCAACACAATCATGCATATATCCATTGATATAATCGTCCATGGTTAAATACTTATCACTTGCAGTTGGATATCCCCAATCAATCAAATAAACATCCAATCCTTCTTCTAAAAATGCTTTAATCGTACTACGATCTGGCTGGATATCCATCATATATTGACGATTTACCAATGCATACGTAATTAACAAAGGAACTTTACAAAGTTTTGTTTTTCTTACTTGAGATTTATAATGATATAATTTCATTTTATCTTGAGAATATACCACTTCTTTCGGAGTAATATCCATATCCATATTACCTTTTGGTAATTCTGTTAAATTTTTCAAACCTTTTAGCATTTTATTTTGAAACTGTAATACCTGATCCATTGATTTTTCTACATCAAATAATTCATTCATTCTCTATATCCCCCTACCTTATTTTTGTGTTGTCCCTGCAGCGATCTGTGCTTTTAAATCATTTACTGCTTTTTTCAAAGCGCGGATTTCCTTTTTTTGATCATAAACAGTTTTATATAAACCGTCCATATCCGTTTTTGAAGGTAGTGGCAAGGCTTTTAGCTGCATTTCAAGTAATTTATCGGACTTAATTTTAAAATCACAGAATTTTTCAGAAAACTTTCCGAATAATTTTGAGAATTCAGCAGTGCTAAACAAATCAATAAATGCATTTTCATTTGTTTTCCACCAAATCTCATAAAATTCTTTAAATGTTTTTGGAATTTTCCCTTCATTGTACATGTTTTGGTACTGTTTTACCAATTTTTCCATTGTTTCAACAGATACTTTGTAAACCAAAGAATAAAGTTCATTAAAACTAATAATATACTTTACATAAGAATCATAGCTTTGCATTTGTTGTTCGAATGCCTCACGATTCAAACCTAAACCTGGAATATTAAAAATTTTCCCGAACGATTGATCGTAACTATCATTAATAGATTTAAAGAATTCAGAAATCGCTTCTTTTTCTCCTTTTGCAACTCTGCTTAAAATATCTTTTAATTCTTCTGCATTCTCAATCCATGGTTGGAAAATTCCACTGTTGAAGTTTGAATACTCTTGTATAAGATCTGTAGAATGCTCAGCAACTGCTTTTAAATTTTCTGGTAACATTGGAATGAAAAAAGTTTTTGTAATATCTACATACTTATCTTTCCATTGATCCGTTAACTCCTGAATTTTTTCTGGTGTATCATAAGGTGCTTTCTCAGCCAATTCTTTCCAAAAAGTAAATAAATCCTGATAAACAGATTGGCTTGTAAATAATTTTTGCAATAAATCTTGTTGATCTTTAAAATTAAAATAAGTAGATACTTGTGGAAGTTGATATTGTTTAAATTGCTCCCCCCATGAATTCATAAAATTCACATATGCATCAGCTGAGTCTTTAAAAACATTTACAGGCGCTTCATCTCCTGTTGCTACATAATTTTTTGACACACTCATTAAATTATCATATGTTTTTGTCCACATATCCATCATGGACTTTTGCATATTCATTCCTTGAGTAAAAATATTGTTTTTTTCTTCCATTAAAAATTCCCCCTAAGCTTTATAGTATATATATTATTATGTAGAATTCTTTCGCTATATCACTAAAAACTCTACATGTTAACACCCCAAAACATTAAAATTATTATATATATTAATTATAATTATGTATTACAAATATGTATGTGAACACTTCTTAAAAAAATTAAGTATATTATGTGTAAATATCAAAAATAATGTTATAGTTACAAGAATTGCCCACTTAAAAATATATTTTATGTGGGCAATCTCATAACATAACCTACTGTGACGGAAAAAATAATTTATTGAATTAAACAGCTAAACCTGCTTTTTTAATTTCCTCAATTAGCATAGGCACAACTTCAAATAAATCGCCAACAATCCCATAATCAGCAACATTAAAAATATTGGCTTCAGGATCTTTATTAATTGCGACAATTACTTTTGAGTTTGACATACCAGCTAGATGCTGAATTGCACCTGAAATACCACATGCAATATATAGATCAGGTGTTACAACTTTACCAGTTTGACCAATCTGGAATGAATAATCACAATACCCAGCATCACATGCACCACGCGAAGCACCTACTGCACCACCTAATAAATCTGCCAATTGTTTCATTAAATCTATACCTTCAGAACTTTTTACACCTCGTCCACCAGATACAACAATGGCAGCTTCTGATAGATCCACACCTTCACTCGCTTTACGTACAACTTCTTTTACAATGGTTTGTAAATCCTTAACTTCTACACTTGCAGCAGTAACTTCTCCGGACAATGAAGCATCAGGTTCAGCTGCTTTAATATTATTCGGACGAATTGTAACTACAAATTTATCTGTTTCAACTGTCTTTTTCTCAAAAGCTTTACCAGCATAAATCGGACGAACAAATACAGCATCTGCTTCGATTGCCGTAACGTCAGAAACAAGACCAGATTCCAATTTACTTGCGATTTTTGGAGCCAAATCTTTCCCTACCGCTGTATGACCAATCACTAAGCCATCGGCATTTTCTTGCTGCATAATTTGAAGTACAGCTTGGGCATAACCTGAAGTTGTATATTGTTCCAAACTTGCATCAGAAACTGTAATAACACGATTTGCTCCATATTGAATCATATTTTGTGCGACTGATTGAGCATCCGCACCAATTAATAATGCAACAATTTCTCCACCGTCTGCTAACAATTTTGCTGCAGAAATTGCTTCATATGATACATTCCGTAAAGAACCATCACGAATTTCTCCAAGAACTAGAATTTTTTTAGCCATCTATTTTAACCTCCCAAATAACTATCAAAGTTTAATTAAATTACTTTTGCTTCATTATGTAAAAGATCTATTAGTTCTTTTACTTGATCTGCGATTTCTCCGGACAAAACTTTCCCTGCTGTTTTTTCAGCTGGCAAAAATACTTCCACGGTTTTTGTTTTTCCTTCAACATCGTCTTCTTCAAGATCTAGGTCATCAAGCTCTAATTCTTCTAAAGGTTTTTTCTTAGCTTTCATAATTCCTGGAAGAGATGGATAACGCGGCTCATTCAACCCTTGTGTAGCGGCCACCAACATTGGAAGTTCTGCAGATACAACCTCAGAATCCCCTTCAATATCACGAGTAATGGTTGCTGTTGTACCTTCTAATTCAAATTTTATTGCTGAAGTAACACATGGAATTCCCAATAAATCCGCTACACGATGTCCAACCTGCGATGTGCTGTTATCAACTGCAGAATTCCCTGCAAAAATCAAATCTGCATTTTTATCTTTTAAATACTCTGCAATCACTTTTGCCGTTGTATATTGATCGCGAACATCAACATCATCCTCAACATTGATTAAAACCGCTTTATCGGCACCCATTGCCAAAGCCGTACGAATTTCAGTTTCTGCTTCGTCATTTCCTACTGTAATGACTGTAACTTCACCACCATGTGCATCACGGGTTACGATTGCTTCTTCCACTGCATATTCATCATACGGGTTAATAATAAATTTTGCTCCATCTTCATTCACTGCACCATCTGAAAGGCTAATTTTTTCTTCCGTATCAAAAGTTCTTTTTAATAAAACATAAATATTCATAGGTTGGCCTCCCTTATAATTTTTAAAATCTATGAATACTAGATTTGAAATAAACTAGATTCAATACATGAACATTACTTTCCTATAAATGTTGCTTTTCTTTTTTCTACAAAAGCATTTACACCTTCTTTTGCATCCTGCGAAGTGAAAACGTTTCCAAATATTTCCGCTTCTTTCTCTACGCCTGTTTGAAAATTCTCGTGTCTTGAATATGTCATTAATTCCAATACAGCAGCTAAACCAATCGGGCTTTTTAACGCCATCTTCTTTGCTAATGCCAAAACCTTGTCTTGGAATTCATCTTCAGAAAACGCTTTGCTAACCAATCCGCATTTTTCCGCTTCCAAACCAGAAATCGGATCACTTGTGAACATCATTTCGGCGGCTTTTGAAGTACCAACATAACGTGTCAACCTTTGTGTTCCCGCAAATCCTGGAATAATACCAAGTGATAATTCAGGTAAGCCTAGTTTTGCTGTCTCGGTTGCATATCGAATATGACATGCCATCGCCAATTCCAGCCCTCCCCCTAAAGCTGCACCATGGATTGCTGCTATAACTGGTTTTTTACAAGTTTCAATTTTTTCAAATACTTTTTGCCCGTTTCTAGATAATATGGTAAATTCTTCTTTGGTGCTTAATGTTGTAAACTCTTTTATATCAGCACCTGCCGAGAAAAATCTGCCTTCACCTTGCAAAAGAATGACACGAACATTTTCGTCTGCAACTAAAATATCAAGCAACTGATCTAGCTCTTTTAAAATATTTTGGGATAGTGCATTTGCGGGTGGACTGACCAATTTCACTTCTGCAACATAATCCTCTACTTTGTAAGTAAATAAATCCATTCACTCTCTCCCCAATCTGTTTTTACTGTTATGAGTTTTTACTTCTTACACTGTAAGTATATAATATATTATATTATATATTCAATATTTTTTTGATATAATGTAATATTATAGTTACCCGGGACTACCTTACATGTAAAAGGAGATGTTTCCTTTATTAGAATTATAACATACTTTTATTCAGATGAAAAAACAATTTGGCTAGCCTTATAAGATCATTATAAATACCGAATTATAAAATAAAAAACGACAAAAATGATAAAAAAATCTATAATATCCACATGAATATTGAGTGCTTCATATTCTTTATTGATTTTTTATGCCTTCTTCGAAAAACAAAACTTACTTTATATATAGTTGAGTAAAATAATTCTTATTGATCTTTTTGATTCCATCTACATTATTTTAAAAAAATAAAACCTATAAAAACCGAATTTTTCATATCCGTTTTTATAGGTTTTATATAAGATTTCTTTATCAAGCAAAAATTTAATGAACTTCTTTTTCGTATTTTTTTCGTTTCGCCATTTTTTCACGCTCCGCTTTATTTAAAATCTTTTTACGGATTCGAACAAAATTCGGCGTAATTTCACATAGCTCATCATCATTTAAATATTCAAGAGACTGCTCTAGAGACATTTGACGTGGGCGCTTTAATGTAACTGTATTGTCCTTTGTTGCAGAACGAATATTTGTTTGGGCTTTTGCTTTTACAACATTTACACCCAGATCATTTTCTCTTGTATGTTCGCCAATAATCATTCCTTCATAAACTTCTGTACCTGGCTCAATAAAAATAACCCCTCGATCTTCTAAAGCGCCAATACTATAAGCCGTCGCTTGACCGTTTTCAATAGATACAAGCACACCTTCACGCCGACCACCGATTTGACCACCAACGTACGGACGAAATTCTTCAAAAGAATGATTGATCATACCCAAACCTTTTGTTAACGTCATGAATTCCGTTGTATAACCAATTAATCCGCGTGCTGGAATAAAATAAATCAACCGAATGGTTCCGGTTCCCTCATCCTGCATTTCCTGCATCTCACCTTTGCGAATACCTAAAGATTCGATTACTGCCCCCATAGATTCTGAAGGTACATCCAATTGAACAGTTTCATAAGGCTCATACGCTTGTCCATCAATCATTTTTATAATCACTTCCGGTTTAGAAACTTGCAGTTCAAATCCTTCCCGACGCATATTCTCAATTAAAATGGAAAGATGAAGCTCTCCACGTCCTGATACAATCCATGCGTCTGGTGAATCTGTTTCTTCTACACGCAAACTGACATCTGTTTGCAATTGTTTCATTAACCGTTCTTCAATTTTTCTTGCTGTAATCCACTTTCCATCTCTTCCAGCAAATGGAGAATTATTTACAGAAAAAGTCATCTGCAAAGTTGGTTCTTCAATTTTTAAATATGGAAGCGCCTCTTGAACCTCAGGACTAGAAATGGTTTGACCAACTTGAATATTATCCATTCCAGATATTGCAACAAGATCTCCAGCTCTTGCCTCTTGAATTTCTATACGTTTCAAGCCCATAAATCCGTGCAGCTTCGTAATTCTAAACGGTGTTGTTGAACCGTCTGCATTCAATGCAACCACTTGATCTCCAACACGCATCATACCTCGAAACACACGCCCAATTCCAATTCTTCCCAAATAATCATTATAATCAAGCAAAGCCGTTTGAAATTGCAATGGTTCATCAGCGTTGTCTATCGGAGCAGGAATATACTCAACAATCATTTTAAAAAGACTTTCCATATTTTCCTCTTGTTGATTTGGATCCAAACTTGAAGTCCCTTTTAAAGCGGAAGCATAGACAACTGGAAATTCCAACTGCTCCTCATCCGCACCAAGCTCAATAAATAAATCCAATACTTCATCTACAACTTCTTTTGGTCGTGCAAAATCTCGATCAATTTTATTTACTACAACAATTGGTCTCAATTTATTTTCAAATGCTTTTTTCAATACAAATCTCGTTTGCGGCATTGTCCCTTCGTAAGCATCAACAATTAAAACGACTCCGTCTACAAGACGCATAATTCGTTCGACTTCTCCACCAAAATCTGCATGCCCAGGCGTATCCAAAATATTAATCATCGTATCTTTATAGCGAACAGCTGTATTTTTTGCCAAAATGGTTATACCCCGTTCTCTTTCTAAATCATTTGAATCCATCGCTCGTTCCTGAACCGTCTCATTTGAACGGAAAATTCCTGATTGATGCAGCAATTGGTCTACCAATGTAGTTTTTCCATGGTCAACATGGGCAATAATCGCAATATTTCTTAAATCTTCTCTTACCTTCAAAACAAAAGCGCCTCCTAATATATTTACAAACTAAACAGTTGATGATAAATTTTTGGTGTTGCACAAATCAATGAAGAATTTTTCATTTCATTTAAGGTTGGAGGGGACAGATGAAAATCACTGATTAAAACGCCAACTTCCTTTAAAATAATTAAACCTGCTGCATAATCCCATGGACTGAGCTGTTTAGATATATAACAACCAAGCTCTCCAGTTGCAACACCCATCATTTGCAAAGTAGAAACACCATATGCACGAAAGCCCAACGCATCATAAATTCTACGTTTTCGAACCTGTGTTGGATTTTCTTCCAAATAATATAATGTTCTTGCCGCAACTGCAACCAAACTTTCCTCAATCGGTCGATCCTTAGGAATTGGAATTGGAATCCCATTAATATGAGCCCCTTCATTCTGAATGGCTCCATACAGCCTATCTCGACATACATCATAAATCCAGGCAATTTTCCCAACTTGCTCTTCATAATAAGCCACAGAGATGGCAAAGTTTTTTTTCTGACACACGAAATTTATTGTACCATCTATGGGATCAATATACCACATATTTCTTTTAGCAGATTTTATATTGTTTTCAATGAAAAAGCTTTCTTCACCAACAATCCCATCTTCAGGTGCAAGTCCATAAATAAAATCAATAATTTTCTGTTCCACTTCACGATCCACTTCGGTCACAATATCCAACTTAGAAGTTTTTTGATAGATTTTATATGAATCTTCGGCACGCTGTAGCAACTCCGATCGCAGCCCTCGTAAAAAAGATTCAACTTGTATATAATAATTATGATATGTTTGATTCATAATACACCCTCCTCTATCATGTCCCCATCTGAATGAAACTGTTTTCTGTAAGTCCTTTACATTTTTTCATCACCTGATAGATTGAATAACCTGAAACAGCCTCAAATTGTTTACTCAGCTGTTTTTCTTCAGATTGTGCTGTTACAATGACTTTGAATGCTTGATAACGCATAAACAACTCATCTCGAGAAATACCTTTTTCATATGCTTGTTCAACACTTTGATAAAAAGTTACAACCGTTATAATCTCTTCTGTTGACCAGTCTGTATTTAATGGATATGAATAAGATTTTTCTTTCATTATGTCCTCCAAAATACGTTTTTTTTACGAGCTACTGTTCCCATTTATATCCGATACCCCAAACCGTTTTTAAATGCTTCTCAACAGGAAAAGCTACACCACGCAACTTCTCACGTACATTTCGGATATGCGAATCAATGGTTCTTCCTTCCGTTTCTGTATCTTCCGACCATAACGTACTGATTAAAAGCTCTCTTGTTAAAACTTTATTCGGATTTTTCATCAATGTACCGATTAACGAAAATTCTTTTGGTGTAACAACTAAAGTCTGACCATTATATACAAGCACATACCGTTCTTCATCCCACAATAAACCATTACATTCTACATATGCATGTTTATTGACACGTCTTAAAATGGCTTCAATACGAGCCAGCAATTCTTTTTCATCAAAAGGTTTTGTAATATAATCATCAGCCCCAATAGAAAGACCTTTAACAATATCTTCCGTTTCATGTCTTGCTGTTACAATAATAACAGGTACATCAGAGAATTCACGAATTTTTATACAAGTTTCCCATCCATCCATCTCTGGCATCATCGCATCCAACAAGACCAAATCAATTTTTTCACGCTTTAACATTTCCAATCCTTTGATTCCACTTGTAGATTTATAACATGCATAGCCCGCCATCGAAAGATACATGGAAAGCAAGTCTAACATTCTTTCTTCATCATCAATCAATAAAATCTTTTTCACAAATTTGGTCTCCTCTCGGCAGTAAAATTTTCATGGTCGTCCCTTGGTTTAAACGGCTGTATACCTGAATGGTACCTCCATGTTTTTCCACAACTTCTTTTACAATGGCCAACCCTAGGCCTTGACCACCAGTTTCTCTTGCTCGTGATTGTTCAACTCGATATAAGCGATCAAAAATATGCCCAACATCTTTCTCAGGAATTCCGTAACCCTGATCTTTTATTTCTACAATTGCATGATCTTGTTCCGAATATATTTTTACTTGTACATATGTATTCGGTGGCGAATACTTTCTGGCATTATCTAAAAGGTTAATAAAAACCTGCTGCATTCGGATCTCATCCACATCACAAATGAGATACTCTGGACAATCCAGTGTTAAAGTAATATTCTTCTCATCATATACTTTCCTTACTTTTTCCTTGATTTCACGAATCATTCGAACCAAATCAGTCGGCTCTGTTTCAATAACAAAGGCATTATGATCCATTTTTGCCAAATCGAATAAATTTTTTACCAATGTGGAAACACGAATGGCTTCATCTTGAATCACAAATAAAGAATGTTTTCTTTCCTCTTCTGAAATATGTTCGCGTCCCGCCAAATCTGCATATCCTTTTAAATAAGTTAGCGGTGTCTGAAGTTCATGTGAAATACTGGAAAGAAAATCATTTCTTGCTTGCTTTACATAACGCAAGTCTTTTGCCAACCGATTGATGGAACGAGAAAGCTGTGCAACTTCATCCTCCCCATTTACTATTAATTCAACATCTAAATTTCCCTGACTCATCTTCTCTGTAGCTTCTTTCATACGCAAAATCGGATTGGTAATCATTCTTGATAAAAAAAAGATAGCAATAATGGTGAAAATAGCTGAGCAAAGTGCAACAATCATAAAATATTGATTCATCGGAGTGAGTTTGGATTGAATCGTATTGGTATGTAAAAACATATATACATATCCGCTTGGCTGCATCTGAGCAAGGTATAAAGGAGTTGCCGTTGCAATATAAGAAGAATTTTTCCAATCTCTTTCAATAATCGCACCATTACGATTTAAAAATTGAATTTTTCGGTCCAATATTTTCTTCATATCATCATTAATTGCTGTCGAAGTTGTCATAATGTTTCCAGATAAATCTTGTACCACAAGACTCATATTTCCTCTCATTTCTAATGTTGCAATATAATTTAATGTGAAATAGTTAAAATTTTGTTCAAGCACATCCCGATGTGTATTGACTCTGGTTTGTAATTCCTTAAGCTGATCTTCAACATATCGTTCAATGAATCCGTTATACAATGTAAAAAACAAGGCAATTTGAACACCAGCCATTAAAGAAAAAATAATGAGAGCAATTTTTGTCGTAATTTTCACTGCTTGTATCACCTTCTATTTTTTCCTATATGGCTCATCATACTTGATTCATTCCCGATAAGACAAGTAAATTCATTCACAGGAGTTGACAAATCTTAAAAAAAAATAGCCGAATCAAAGAAAAGGCGCCCGGATCTTTATAACAAATAAATCTACGAAATTTTTGTCCGAAAAGCATGTATTTCTTTAGATTTATGGAAAAAACCATTATAAATCTCGATTTCAATTGATTTATAATGGTTTTTTGAACTGGATATTATATTTTTATCCTAGTTTTGAAAAATTTTCTTTATCGGTTACCAAACATTTGATTTAACCCTTTCATATCCAATGGCATATTTTGTGATGTCACTGCTTTCACAATTTGTTCCTCTGTTTTTTTGTTTACACTTTTGCCTGTCATGGCAGACAGCTGCTGAATTAAATTGCGCACCACCTTTTCATCTTGGAAATTGGCATTTTTCACACTTTCAGCGACGTTCATAATGGTACTGCGGTCTAAGTTGGAGCTGCTTTCAATTTTTTTAAATAAGTCACTCATCGGAAATCCTCCTCCGGTCATTTTAACGAGTCTGTCACCTCAATGTATGCTCAGCCTGATTAAAATGTGAGAAAAAAACCTAGGAAACCCACTTCGCCTCCATAATAATTTTCCCATCTTGCATTTTCCACTGAATATCCACTTGAGAAAATATATCCTTTTAATGACGAATCAGAAAAATGATTTTATGCTTCTGTTCTTTATTTTCATAAACAAACCATCTCCAAATGATACAATTCATCAGCTTAAAAGAAACGAATAGATATAAAACTTTATGTGAAATTTTGCATCTGTTTGTTTTTTCTTTGTAGCAAGTTCTTTTGTCCCAGCCTCAAAACGAAAAAACAGCCAAGATCACTGCTTGCCTGTTCAGTCGAAAATCTGATTGTTCAGTTAAAATCATACAAAACCTCATTACGTAAATCCCGATTCATCAACATTTCCACAACATCTTTCGGATTTTTATTTTCAAATAAAATCTGGTATAGAGCCGCCGTAATTGGCATGTCCACACCAAGCTTCTGTGAAAGCTCATAAGCTGCTTTTGTTGTGCGCACGCCTTCAACAACCATACCCATATTTTCCAAAATTTCTTCTAAATTTTTGCCTTGTCCAAGCATATTGCCCGCACGCCAGTTTCGACTATGTACACTGGTACAGGTCACAATTAAATCACCTAATCCAGATAATCCAGCAAAAGTGAGTGGATTGGCACCCAATTTGACACCCAATCTTGTCATTTCTGCCAAACCTCTGGTCATCAAAGCTGCCTTCACATTATCCCCGTATTTCAAACCATCCGTAATCCCAATGGCCAGTGCAATAATATTTTTTAATGCTCCGCCTAGTTCTACACCGACCACATCTTCATTCGTATAAACACGAAAAAAACGATTGGAAAACAAACTTTGAACCCACTTTGCATCCGCTAAATCAGCACAAGCCGCAGCAACTGTTGTTGGCATTTGCAAAATAACTTCCTCAGCATGTGATGGTCCAGACAGTACAACAATATTTTTCACTTTTTCTGCTGGTAATTCTTCAATTAGCATTTCAGAAATTCGTTTGGAAGTTTCTGGCTCAATGCCTTTACTCACATGAACAAACAGCATTTCTTGCGTTAATACTGCTGAAATTTGGCGAGCAACAATACGAATGGCGGCAGTTGGCACGGCAATCACCACAACATCTGCATATTTCAAAGTCATTTCCAAAGATGCCTCTGCACGGATAGCATCTGGCAAAACTGCACCGGGTAAATAGTGTGCATTTGTATGTACTTCATTGATTTCTTGCAAAACTTTTGGATTATTTCCCCAAAGTACAACCGTATGTCCGTTGTCTGCTAAAACACGAGCCAAGGCTGTTCCCCAGCTTCCTGCACCTAAAATAGCCACATTTTTCATCTCAACTTCCTCCTCTACTCACGAGTCCTTGCAATAATATGAATCGGTGTGCCTTCAAATCCAAACGCTTCACGAATTCGATTTTCTAAAAATCGCTTATAAGAAAAATGCAAAAGCCCTGGATCATTGACAAAAACAACAAAAGTGGGCGGTTCAACCGCAACCTGCGTCATATAATAAATTTTTAAACGTTTCATATTATGTGTTGGGGTCGGATTCATAGCAATCGCATCCATTAAAACATCATTTAACACATTGGTCGCCACACGTTTCTGATGTGATTCAACAGAAGAAACAATGGCTGGCATTAATGTATGCATTCGACTTTTTGTTTTTGCAGATAGAAAAACAATTTGGGCATAATCCAAAAACTGAAATTCTTCCCGAATTTTCTCTTGCATACGGTTCATTGTTTTGTCATCCTTTGTCACTGCATCCCATTTATTGACAACAAGCACAATTGCACGACCTGCCTCATGCGCATAGCTTGCAATTCGTTTATCCTGCTCACGAATGCCTTGCTCACCATTTAATACAACAAGCACACAATTGGAGCGATCAATCGCTTTTAACGCCCGCAGCACACTATATTTTTCAGTACTTTCATATACTTTTCCTTTTCGGCGCATACCTGCTGTATCAATAATGGAAAATTTTTGTCCGTCACGCACCAAATCGGTATCAATCGCATCCCGAGTTGTACCTTCTATATCACTAACAATAACACGCTCTTCACCTAAAATCGCATTCACCAAAGAAGATTTTCCAACATTGGGACGACCAACTAAACAAAAACGAATGACATCCTCATCAACCTCTTTTTCTTCCACCTTTGGAAAATGTGTAAATACCTCGTCCAATAAATCACCAATCCCTAGACCATGGGAACCAGAAATCGGAAACGGCGTTCCAAAACCTAACGTATAATAATCATAAATTTCATCACGCATGTTTGGATTATCTATTTTATTGACAGCAAGTACAACCGGCTTTTTCGAACGAATCAGAAGTTCCGCCACCTCTTCATCAGAAACAGTCAGCCCCTCTTTTCCATTTGTCATCAAAATAATAACATCCGCCTCATCAATAGCTAGTTCTGCTTGATAACGAATTTGCATTAAAAGTGGTTCGTCACCAATTTCAATACCTCCGGTATCAATAATATCAAACTTACGGTTCAACCACTCCGCTTCTTGATAAATTCGATCGCGTGTCACACCAGGTATATCCTCTACAATCGATACGCGCTCCCCTACAATTCGATTAAAAATCGTTGATTTTCCAACATTTGGGCGACCTACAATGGCCACAACTGGTTTTTTCACATTTTCAACCCTTTCCACTTAAAATTCTGCACCCATATAAAAACCCCTTCAATTTGTTTGAAGAGGATTATGACAAATACTTTATGCATATTGTATATGATTTTTCAATGTTTTACAATGATGTATACCCCATCTGAAATTTTATGGGCAATCCCATCTAAAATCGCTTCCAAAAGATTAGCCAATCGATTTTGCTCCTGCTCATCCTTTGCATAAAAAATTGGCAATCCAGCAATCCCAGCATCTGGATGCATTGTAATTACAGCCAATATATATTTTTCCAGTACCATTTTATTCACCTTGATTTTCTAAACGATTTTTCTTTTTGCTTGACATGTAACGATATGCACTCTCCAAAACCGGGACATTTCCAATCACAAAGCGTGCCCATTCCTCATCATGATCTCTTGGCAACATAAATACAGCCAATGCCCCAGTATCCATATTTCTTTTAGCAAGTGGAGTTAATGCCGGAGTTCCCGAATCCCGATAAATCCCAAGTCCCATATACAAGTCATGAAGAATCGCCTGCCTTTGTCCAAAATTGGCTAAATTCACTTTTCCGTTTAAATTGTGCGGTATCAACATAAACCCCATACCATAGGTTAAAATTTCTTTTTGGCGCTCTGGTAACCCGATGTTCATAATATACACATCTCCAACATATAAGCCCGCATCTTCAAAATGCGGCTGGACAATCTTGATATCAGCAATATCTCGAATTTTCATTCCGCTCATCAGCCGACTGCAAAGAAAAATCCCTAAACATCCTCCAATCAAACCTGCCCAATAAGAAATATAATATGCACTAAAGGTTGTTAGCATTGCTGTTAAAATCACCAAATAATTTCTGCCTTCAAAAACAAGCGCAATTCCCTCAATATATGTTTTTCCACGCGGAACAATTTCATTTTCATCCAAATTGAGCAGTGTATTGCGTTCCATATTGCGCACATCCCGAAATTGTGAAGCAGCTACTGTAAAAAAAGTAACTGCCGTATAATCCTGATTCACAATTGCTGGTAAAAGAACCGCACCAAGTGCAGAGGCAATAAAGCCAGCTAGAATATGAATAATCCTTCCATGTAAATAGGTTGGATAAGAACGATAATCGGTTCGCAGCATATAAATCCGCGCTCCGGTTCCAAAACCAATGCCCAACAAAATGGCGATTGTTGTCTCACTCAAAAGAGCCACCTACCCATAATTTTTCTCTACCATTTGTATCCTTTCACAAATCGAGAAAAATATGAATCCGAGTAATAAAAATCCACATTCATTTAAAAGTTGCAGGTTGCCAATTTCTGCCGTATGTCCCATATGCAACTGGACAAATGCCAAAAAGAATGCATGTAAAAATAAAGCTGCGATAGCCAGACAGATGGCAAATAGATCTCTTTGCTTGAATATCCATAAAAAAAATAAAAAACAAAGTCCACGTAAAAGCCATAAGTCCATACGCAAAAATTCATGATGAACGGACAAAAACCACTCCAACCCACTGGAAAACATAGCCAATGCAGCAATGAGTATAAGATTTTGTAAACATTTTTTTCCAAAGCATGTAAAAAGAAAAACTGCTAAACCGAATATAAAAATAAACGCAACATTCCATTTGATTGCATCGGTCTGTACATATAAATGACTGGTAATTAAAAGAATGATGGTTCCTAGCACCGACCATTTTGTCCAGGAATGAATGGGTAGGAAAAACAGCACCAAAAATAATACAGTAAAAATTGAAAAATAGAACATCATTTTCTCCTGTTCGTTCTTTTTAATATCTTACCCGAAAAATCATTTTTTCATCCCCATTATTTACCAGAAAACTTCGAAATGAAAATATACTATAAAAACGAAAACAAAAGTATAAAAAACAGAAACCCAAAACCGAAACAAATAATAATATAAAATTTTATACTTATTCATTTTTTGGGCTTGATAAACTTTGTCATTTAACAATGACTCGTTTATACAGATAAAGATTCTCGTTCTATCTTTACTTTTACCTGCAAAACTGTTCATAAGTATTGTTCGATATAAATTACAAAACAAAATATTTTATAATTATATCAAACAATTACAAACATAAATTGGCTTATTGCATCTCCAACATTTACTCTACACGGTTTATATAAGTATTAAATTTTGCCTTATTTAATAAGACCATTTTGCTTACAAATGCCTTATTATATGAAATTTCATACATCAAATCTAAAGTTTACATTCGGCTTACAGAGACTCTTACTCACGACAGCTACTCAATTTTACCAACAGTTTATTACTGAGCAATCACGATTTAGGACAAACAAAAAAAGCAGGAAATTCCCTACCGAAAGCAGACAACTTCCTACATTTTTTATGGTGTTAAATATCACGTTCATTATCACACAGTGATTCAAATTTATCAATTTACGTCCCAAATCATGAAAAAACGAAAAAACATTTATATTGCACACCATCAATCTAAATCTCATCGCACTTATCGCAAATCTTTCAACATATCACCAAATACATCCCCCAATGAAACATGAGCATGTTCTTCATTCAATTGTGCTTTGTATTTTTCTATTTCTGCCTTTTCCAAATCTTTTTGAACCTCAACCATACTTAAAGAAATTTTTCTCGATGCTCGATCAATGCTGCGAACTTTAACTGTAACTTTTTGACCCATTTGCAAAGCATCCGTAGGCTTCTTCACCGGTTTCTCAGAAATTTGCGAAACATGAAGCAACCCCTCTACATGTGGTGCCAATTCTACAAACGCACCAAAGTCCATAAATTTTACAACCGTCCCCTCCAAAACTTGTCCTGCTCGAATGGATTCGGAATTTACAATCCATGGATGCGTCTGCAAAGCTTTTAAAGACAATCCGACTTTCTTTGTTTCTGGATCCACATGAATTACCTTTACTTTTATCGGCTGACCAATCTGCACAATATCGTTAAGGGACGTAACTTTTTCATATGATAATTGGGAAACATGAAGCAAGCCATCTATACCGCCCAGATCCACAAAAGCACCGAAATTGGTCAAGCGATTCACTGTTCCTTCCAATATATCGCCAACATGAATTTCAGACAGACGCGTTTTCTTTTTTTGTTGTTCCTCCGCTATTAAAAGCTCACGACGGGATAAAATAATTTTATTTTTCTTCTCATCCAATTCAACAATTTGAAATTGTAATTCCTGTCCGATATATTGTTTTAAATCTTTCACAAAATGATTGCTAATCATAGAAGCTGGAATAAAAGCCCGCAAACCAATATCTGCGATCAATCCGCCTTTTACGACTTCACGAATCTGTGCATTCACCCGTTCACCAGCAGCATATTTTTGCTTGATATCTTCCCATTTACGCTGGTTCTCAAGCTTTATCTTAGAAACCTTTACACCATCCTTGGTTTGAATCACAACTACTTCAAATTGATCACCGACCTGTAAAACTTCACGCAAATCTTCAACAAAAAAACCTGCTGCCTCTTTTTTGGGCAAAATTACTTCTTGTTTGCTTCCAATATGTATGAAGGCTTCCTCCCGATCGACCTTCATCACAGTACCTGTATAAACTTCATTCATTTTCGGATATACAAAATCCTCTAGCATTTCTGTATTCATTTCCTCTGTCATATTTTTTGCTCCTTTATTTTTCAATTCTATCTAATTTGATAAAGAGTCCATTTTATTTCTTCGTTTTACCTGCTGTTCAAAAACAAATTGAGTCAATTGATTCCTCTCGCTTTCAGATATTTGAATAAATTTACAACATAAACGATTGGGGGAACTGGATAAATCAATACGGACCAATTTGGCTTTGACGTTTAAAAATTCCATTCCTTTGTCATATGGCAATGCCAAGCAACAATCAAAAATTATTCCTGGGAAAAAATATTTTCCTTTAGGCAAAACAAATGAACAACCACCGCCAGATATATCAGAAGTCACCATACGCTCTAAAGAAAATGGTTGTTGATTGATTTCAACTGCCGCATCAATTCTAACATCCACACGGACAAATTCTCGGCGTTGAATTCTTGATAATTCCTTCTGTTTAGGGATATCAATCATAAACGATCGGAACGGCTCCAGTTTTCTTTTGACAATTGTCGCCGGAAAGTTATGATACAACTGATCTTTCCCTACAAAAAAACAAGTAAAAGTATCTCCTTCAACTACAATAGCTTCTCGACCATTTTCCGTATTCATCAATGGCTCAATTTCAATCTGCTTGTCTGTTATATCACAAATTTTTGTACGATAGCGTATCATCTTTGAGTCTTTTTCCTGTTCAAAAAACAAAGCCATCCCGATTGTAAATAAGTCTTTTCCTTTCATAAGCACATCCATGTCCTTTCCTAAAAGATCTTTATTCTAGTCCTTTGAAATGACAATTTGATAAATCTCATGTAAAACCTCATCTGGTGTTTTTCCGGTTGTATCTACCTTTATACTATCCAAACATGGACAAAGTGGTGAATGTTCACGTGTAGAATCCAACCAATCACGCTTTTCAATTTCTTTTTCAATTTCTCTCAAATTCGATGCAAACCCTTTTTCAATATTTTCCAAATGTCTTCTTTGTGCACGTTCCTGAACAGACGCAATCATAAATATTTTTATCTCAGCAAACGGAAGTACAGTGGATCCAATATCCCGTCCATCCATTACAACACCACCATTTCTCCCAAGCTCTCGCTGCAAATCGACAAGCCTTTCACGAACAGATAAATAGCTAGCAACCTGTGACACAAAATGGGTTACTTCAGGTGAGCGAATTTCTGTAGAAATATCTTTTTCATTTAAAAAAACTTTTTGTACACCCGCTATATGTTTTAATTCTAATTTTGACTGTTTTAAAATTGCAAATACAGCTTCTTCATCTGACAAATCTACTCCTTGCTGCAATGCTGCATAAGTCACTGCACGGTACATTGCGCCTGTATCTATGTAAATATAATCTAATTTTTCAGCCAATTTTTTTGCGATCGTACTTTTTCCTGCGGCAGCTGGCCCATCGATTGCAATACATTTTTTCTTTTGCATCACTTTCCACCTTTATCTTTATTCATTCATTTTTATTATAGCTATTTTACAATCAACTTTACACTTAAAAATTTGGATAAAATACCCAAATTGGGTTTCGGACTTTATTTGCCTATAAATATTATTATCTCATGCTATACTAAAAAGAAAAAGAGAAAACACATATTTTTAAAACAAAAGGAGTTAAACAACATGAAAAAAATTTATGTGATTCATACAGGTGGTACCATTGGTATGGAAAAAACACAAGATGAAACCATTGAACTACAAAATGAGCATCCATTATTCAAACAAAATCATTTAAACGCTCACATTATTCATCATCAATTATTTCATCTCCCTTCCCCACATATGACACCGAAAAAAATGCTTAAACTGCGAAATCACATTGCAGAAAAAGCTGCAGATTTTGACGGATTTGTCATTACACATGGAACAGATACTTTAGAAGAAACGGCTTACTTTTTAAAATTAACCCTTCCAATAAAAAAACCAGTAATTTTAACTGGAGCCATGCGACCTATCAATGAAGTCGGATCCGATGCACTATATAATTTCAATAGTGCCCTTTTGGTTGCATTATCTGACAGACCAAACCTGTCAGATATATTTGTTGTCATGGATGGTGAAATTCATGATCCTTCTTATGTAACCAAGGTTCATACAACTCGAATCGGAGCCTTTCAGAGTCCAAATTCCGGACCAATTGCCCTTTTAACCAAACAAGGGATTTCACTTTTACATCAACCGCTTTTAGAGCGAAAATATTTTATTTCTAACGTAGATCAAGAGGTCATATTATTAAAAGCTTATACTGGAATGTGTCCAAATGTACTAACATCCTTATTGGATTTAAAAATTAACGGACTGGTATTGGAAGCATTCGGGCAAGGAAATATTCCTTCAACGATCGCAATTGAATTAGAAAAATTTTTACAAAGAAACATCCCAATTTTACTTGTTTCTCGTTGCCCTCAAGGTATTGTGGAAGCAAATTATAATTATATTGGCGGTGGGAAATATCTGCAAAAACAGGGAGTACTCTTTTCTAATGGATTAAATGGACCAAAAGCCAGATTAAAACTAAGTATACTTCTATCCAATCATATTCCATATCAACAACTTCAATCACATTTCATATCATCCTAAACCGTATTCATTGTAAAAAAAAACAAGCCAGCATATAATGAGCATAAACATTTATTTTAACTATGGGGAGGAAGTTCAGTTGAAGATTCTATTTGCCTTTGCTCATCCTGATGATGAGTCCTTTATTACAGGTGGACTAATTCACAGATTATCAAAAAATCAAAACGTGCAAACCATTCTTTATTCTGCAACAAAAGGAGATGCTGGAAAATGTGGAAATCCTGCCGTATGTAAAAAAGAAGAACTTGCAGCCGTACGAGAAAAAGAATTGGAACAAGCAGCACAATTTCTTCAAGTCGATCATTTAATTATTGATGATTTCAAAGATAAATTCGTTGGAGAAAACCGCATACAAGTACGCGAAAAACTGCTTTCCATAATTCGAGAATACAAACCAGAAATTATTATTACCTTTCCAAAGCATGGGATTTCAGGTCATACCGATCATATTGCCATGCACGAGATTACAACAGATATTGTGAAAAAAGAGCCATTACCTTTTATTCAAAGACTTTATTATGCGACTTTTGTTAGACAGGAAAGACAAGAACGAAGTTTTTTAGAAAGTGAAAGCGAAGTAGACTGGATCTTTCATTTAGATGCAGATGATGTGGAAGCTTGTCGCAAAGCTTTACTGGCACACCGTACACAGCATTTATCTGTTGAACGGGTTCTCCACTTAACAAAAGACTCGAAGAATTTTCAAAAATTTGCCAATAAGGAATACTTTATGTTTGCCATTACAAAAGATGAAACAGTTCGCTTAGAAAATTATATTTAGCTAAATCACCTTAAAAAGGATAGATGACATGGATTCCAATGACAAATAAAGTACCCCATAAAAACCAAGGCAAAAAGTGGTTTGAATAAAAAATTGCACGTAAAAACGTCTTTTAAACATACTAACGTTTTTACGTGCTTATTTTGGACAGTTCTTTTTGTATCATAAAAAAACAAATATTTTTTGTTATTTACTCCTTTCTCTTTCAAATTTATCCCATTCCAAGATAAAAGCAAATGGGGTGGGTGAATGTATCTACACAATCGAAAATTCAATTTTTCCCTACAAAAAATTTTAAAACCTTCAATGCTGATATTTGGTTCTTAGAAAACTTGTGAGTTTTACCCTTATGAAGCACAAATAAAAAACTACAAAACCGAATGAATTACCTTTCATTCCATTTTGCAGTTTCTATTCTGAATTTCAGAATCAAAAAAACTCATGCTTTTTTTGGTGTAAATGAAAACTCAAGCTCTTGGCATGCATGTTTATAATAAAAAGATACACTGCCTTTAACCGTAAAATCTGGTTTTACACGACCAATTTTAATCGGAATATTTGCACGTCCATTCTGATCAGACAAGCCGAAATAAATCCGTTCACTTGTCTTATAACGCACCAAAACAGATATATCTACATTTTCTAAAGCTTTGCCATTTGCATCTGTTACAATTGCTGTTAGACCCAAAATAGAATTTTGTTTCGGAGTTTCTGTTGACAACGTAACTTTACAAACAAGTTGAATCTCTTCTTCAAGTTCATTTGGATGAAAATAAGCAACCATTTGTTTGATTCCATTTTCGGAAAACAGCGTTTTTCCATAAGTTTCAATCCGATGAATGGTTCGAACTGCAGGATAACCATACTCTGATAAAATGGCAATAATCATATCATAATCCATTTCAGAAATTTCATCTGGTGAAATATGCACATAAAATTTGTTATCAAATGAAATTATTTTTCCAACGGATACACCCATTTTATACAATGGAAGAGACACTTGAACCACATCCTCAAAACATTCGAATTCAAACAAGATCTCCAAACATTCATCCAATGTTACTCGCATTTCAACAAATTCATTTATGATTTCTTCATCTACCTCCCGTGCCGGCTCATCCTGAGACACAATAATTACCACACCTTGAGCCTGTAGAGATAAAATTTGCACAGAAAGTCGACCACCGACCATAAATCCTAACTCTTTCGAAGCTTCTTGAATGACATCTCGAAATAATGTTTGGACTTCAGGGATATTCTTCCAGATGTCCTCCTTTGATAATCCCCGTTCCAATAAGTCATCACTCGGTATAAAAACTTTAATTTTATTCAATGTAAGCCGCTCCATCTTCATAATGACCATCCCTTCTCCAATTGCCCAAACCATTCAATATTATTTTGGAATTGGTATTTCCAATATTTGTGCTTCCTGTAAAGCTTCAGATTTCAATTCATTCCATTTAAAAATTAATTCAATCCCTAGATCATTTCCAAAATACTGCTGTGAAATTTTTGATAAATCTTCATTTTGCTTCACAACATGTGTTATTAGTTCAAACTCTGTTCCATCTATTTGAATCGTCTGATTTGTTGTATCATCTGTGCTTGACTTGGTGCTCCCAAAATTCGATTGGCGTCCAGATTCTAGATTTTTTATTTGGTTTTTTTGACTATCATCCGCTCTTTGAACCGATTCTACTGCCAAGTCTTCATTTTTTTTTGATTGATCTTTTGTTGACAAATAGTATATTCCTGCACAAAGAACAATAATTATAATCATACCAAAAATAACAGATAAAATAAACACTAGTGATGTAAAAGGTTTTTGATTACGCTTTGTATATAATTTTTTTCCCTTTCTTTTTGTCGCATTTCTCGGAATAAAACCAGGTTCATCATCTAATGTCAAACTCATTTCTGTAAAAGCCTGATTTTCAGAAGAATATGTTTCTTTCTTTGCATCTTTTGGCTGGGTTTCTTCTACTGGAACCTCTTGCATAGGAAACATCTGATCACGTAATTGATTTAAAACTTCCTGTGGAGACAAATCTTTATATAAATTTTCATCACTTTTGCGTATTTGTAAGGAAATCCGTTCAGAATCCAATTGTTCTTGTTCAAACGACAAATCAGATTGCATATCCGGAACCAACTGCTCAATTTGAGATTTTTCTTCCAATGTATCAAGCCATTCTTTATCATCAACAGGCTGTGACTTTACCTCAGAACTTATTGAATGAGCTGTAAAAGAATCCATTACCTGTTTTGTCTGCAATGATTGTACACAATCTTCGTTTCCTAAAAATGACTCGTGATTTGACTTTAAAGTCTGTCCTGATTTTTTTTTCAGAAATGCCACATTTTGTTCTATATCATGATCAGATAAAGACTGCTTCTCTAACCCCTCTTTATTCAGATCAACATAGCCAGTTTCATTTTCTCGCTGTGTACAATTTTTTTGTGGAATTTCTGAATATTCAGGTTCATATTTTTGAGCTTTTTCTTGATGCTCCTCTTTCAATTCTCCATTTTGAGAAACTTCGTATTGTCGCTCTGGCTGCATTTTTTTTGTATTTTTCACAGTCTGTGAAGATAAACCAATCATCAGTTCTTCGTACATTTTTTTTCGATCATTGCTTTTAGACATCTTCAGCCCTCCCTTGCATAACTTTCTTTTTTTGCATATAGAATCAAGAAGAAATCAACGATAAAATGAGAAAAAATGGTTGTAGCTAAATTTTCTGTTATTTCAAATACCCCTCCAAGCAAAATGCTGACTCCAATTAAAATCAATAATAAAAGCCATTTTTTTAAATATCGTACATGAACAATGGAAAAAATACAAACCGCAGTCCAAAAACCAAACTGTGTTTGAATTACACCACGAAATAAAAATTCCTCAATAACTGCTATACATACTACCCAACAAAAAATCTCAATCATTCCTTTATTTTGAAACAGCCTTTCATTTAAACCGTCATCTTCCATCCAGTACCTAGGTACACATTTGGATAAAGCAATTTGAATACCCACAATTAGGAAGGCAGAACCTCCACCATATACCAAGATCTCATAAAAATCCCAGTGCAAAACAGAAAAAACAAAAAACCATTCTGAAAAGAAAATTCGACTGAAAATAAAAGCCAACATTAATAAAAAAAGCTGGCTATATAATAAACTTTTATTGAGATCATGCTCTGACAAACCATCATAACGATTTTTCTTTGGGTTGGATTCTTCTTGCATAGGTCCGCACCTCCGAAAATAAAATTACTCTGTTTTTATAGGGGAACTCATTTGTAGAAGTCCGTTTAATTTTTGTAACCAGTTAAAAGAAGGACGCTGCTTTTTCGATTCTTTTACATAAAAATCCGATGTACGTACACCACATACATCACAGCAGTTTTCTTGCTTTGAAACGTTCGTTTCATCAAAATAAGCCAACAATACTTTTCGACGACACTGCGTACGATCTTCAAAAAAAGTTCGCATTCGCCTACATTCCGCCATATTTAGCTGTTTTCGATGCATAGTATAATTATAAATTTTTTTCGCATAGAAATCGATACTTTCCTCCATAAATCCTCGATTCTTTTTGATTTTTAATTCATATCCTTCTTGCTGTAAAAGTAAATCAAAATAATATTCAATAAACTTGTTTGTGTCCACAGCTTCTAATTTTATATATTTCTCATTTAGATACATACGAATCTGCTCAAAATCTAAGTGCTCATATAAAATCAACTGCTCATTTTGAATAAAATCTTTCTTATGCCATAACACAATACTGCAAGCTTGATATTGATCTCTCCCAGCTCGACCAACTTCCTGTAAATAGGATTCATATTGAAGTGGCGGATCAAAATGAATCACTGTACGGATATCATCTTTATGTATACCCATTCCAAATGCAGTTGTACAAATCATAATATCAATTTCATTACTTACAAACTGTTCTGTTAAAATCAGTTTAGAGGAGCGATCTAAACCACCATGAAAGCAGTGAATGTTCCATAAAGAAAGCGTTTTTGTCGTTTCCAATTCTGCACGAAGTAATTCTGTTGTTTTTCTCCGATTACAATAAATCAACATCGGTTTAGGTAGTTGTTTGACCAGTTCCTTCAAATACAAATTTTTTTCTTTTATATCTTCAACCTGATGGGATAAAAGTGCAATATTTTCTCGGTTGATTGAAGTCAAGATCATTTTAGGTTGCTGTAATTCAAGATATAAAATAATGTCTTGTAGCACCTCTTTTGTTGCTGTAGCTGTAAGTGCAAGCTTTTGCACATGTGGATATCCCTTCAAAAAATCTTTAAGTTTCAAATAATCTGGTCGAAAATCATGCCCCCATTTAGAAATACAATGTGCTTCATCCACAATAAACAGCCCGATCATCACTTGCTGCAGTGTTCTTAAAACCTGTATGCTTTGTAACATCTCTGGTGAAAGAAATAAAAACTTCAGATCCCTAATTTGTAAAAAAATCTTCTTTTTTTCCTTTGGTGTACGCAAACTGTTTAAAGCAGCAACTTTTTTATAACCCATCATTTTTAAACGATAAACTTGATCTTCCATCAGCGAGAGTAGAGGTGAAATAATCAGAAACAAACCACTGATATCCTGTGCTGGAAAAACATAGCATAAAGATTTTCCGGATCCTGTTGGAAGACGCCCAACTACATCTTTTTTACTTAAAACAGCCGAAATAATTTCTTCCTGACCTTTGCGAAAGGAAGAATAACCAAATCGTTTTTGAAGTTCATCTTTTAAATTCAAAATTCCCCCCTCTTTCTCTCCTTGTCAATGCCAATCTAATTTCAAAATATGAAACCGAATCCCCTAAGTACGTCTTAATGGTTCGAAGGCGATAACTACGAGTTTGCTTGGCACATTGTAAAATCATATGCAATTTTTCTTCTGAAATAAATGGTTGCAGTGAAAAAGACATATCTTGCAAAGCGATCTCTACAATATGTGATTCAACTGTTGTACGCTTTACCTTCTTGATTTGACAAATCTCTTCAAGCGTTTTACCAGCCTTCAGTAACATTTTGGTTTGATGTACAGAACGATTGAATATTCTACTTGCTTCGTCTATTGGTATACAACGAAATAAAGTACTATACTTTTCTGGATTCTTCTTTACAGTTAAATACATATATTGAATCAACGCACACCAAGTCATTTGTACTTCATATATATCTAATTTTAAATGAACAGATAATTGTTCAAATGTACGTGCATTATATCCAAATCCCATTTGCCGACCCATAAAAATTTCACAACAATTTTCTGGCATTTGCATACATAAATCATATATTTCTTGGTATAAATGAATACAGAGCATGGCACAATGGTTTCTTTCCTTATGCAAAATCTGTTTAACAAATTTTTGAATTTTCTCAGAACGTATCATTGGCATATAAGATTTATGGTTTGCTTTCCAATGAGATAGCACTTGAACCAAGAGCTGAACATGTGCGATAAAAACAGATGCGCTTTGCAAGGTTTCAGCATTTTTTAAATGGGTGTAAAACCATTCTTTATGAAAAACATCAGCCATTATTTTAATCTGCTTTGATTCATAATAAGCCTTCTTGTATGTTTCATATGCCAATGTCGGTAATGTAGCATAAAATTGCTCCAGCTCAAACCATTGTGCATCTTGTAAAACCTGCAAAGATCTTTGACCCTTTAAGATAAAATAAAAAGATTTTTTACTTCTGTCGTCTGAAATTTTATCGTATGCATAAGCAATCACTCTTGGTAAAAACATACACAAATCATTCACTTCCTTTTATTTATTTTCTCGACTATTGTAAAGAAAGTCAACGAAAACCATCTCATATTGATAAGATATTTACTTCTTAACTATTGAAAAGATTTTCATATCATAATAAAATAAATTTGTATTACCAACAAAGGAATACTTGCTACATCTTTTATTTTAAATAGGAGGAAGAAAACATGGCAAAATTTACAATGATTGAAAAAGACACCTGCATTGCTTGTGGTGTTTGTTCAGCAGCTGCACCAGATGTTTTTGATCACGACGAAGAAGGTCTAGCTTTTTCATTGTTAGATGACAATCAAGGTATAACCGAAGTACCGGAAGATCTTATTGATGATGTGACAGATGCTGTTGAAGGATGTCCAACAGATTCTGTTAAACTTTCTGATTCACCTTTTAACTAAAAACATATAAAATAAAAGAGTCCATAATTGGACTCTTTTATTTTATACAAATATCCTTTAAAACCATTTGAACTTTTACACTTCGTGACTAAACAATACTTTTATGGATAATCATTTAACCATTCATTCTGCGGAATAATAAAGAAAAACTTAGTTCCTTGTCCTTGTTTACTCAAGACAGAAATTTTCCCTTTATGTGCTTCAATAATATTTTTTACAATACTTAATCCTAAACCTGTACCAGATTTCCCACGCGTCCTTGCTTTGTCTGATTTATAAAACCGCTCAAAAACAAACGGAATATCCTCCTTTGGAATACCTTGACCTGTATCCTCAACCGATACATACAATTCAGTGTCCTTTTCTGCAATTAACAAAAATACAGAACCTTTTTCAGGTGTATGGCGAATCGCATTGTCAACCAGATTTGTAATCACTTGTTCAATGCGGTCTCCGTCAAACATAAAATTGGTTTTCTCAGTTTCAAATGATAAATGCAAGGAAACTTTTTTATCTGCAGCAATTCCATCAAACCGTCGAAGTACACGCTCAAAATATGGACGAATTTCAATTCGCTCACAGTTTAATTTCATGAAACCGGCTTCCATTCGTGCCACATCCAGCAGTTCATTTACCAAACGACTCATTCGCTGTGATTCTTCATAAATAATTTGTGCAATTTCTTTCTTCTCTTCCTCAGTTGCTGCAATATCATCCACAATGGCTTCAGAATAGCCTTGAATCATAGCAATCGGTGTCCGCAGTTCATGAGATACATTAGCAATGAAATCCTTTCTAAGTTTCTCCAGCTTTCGTTCCATTGTTGTATCCCGCACAATAGCAACTGTTCCACGCACATGCATATGACTATACAATGGTGTCATAGCAATACACCAATGATAATCTTTAAAGGCAACCTCAATCATTGACTCATGTTCCATTTTGACAACATTTGAAAACAACTGGTAAAGCGGTTCAGGCATAAAATCATACTTTTCTTGTCTCTCTTCACAACTGCTGTACCAAAGATGAAAAAACTTCTCAGCATTTACATTTAAAGGAATGATTTCACCATCTCTGGCAATTGTGAAAACCCCATCCGCCATACTGCTCAGAATACTAGAAAGCTGCTCTTTTTCTTGACGCAATGCATTCATTGTAAACTTTAACTGCCTCGCCATTTGATTAAAAGAAATGGCAAGCTCTCCAATCTCATCATGAGTTAAAATGGGAACTTTTGTATCAAATTTTCCTCTGGCAATTTCAAAAACAGCTGAACGCATAATTCTTAAAGGTGCCGTAATACGAGAAAATAGAAAAAAGGCAAATACAGTTGTTAAAAATAGTACCAAACCAGCTGTTACCAGCAAAAACTTCACTGTATCCTTTCCTAATCCTAAAATATTGCTGACTGGTTCATATAAAATAATGTATTGCTGCTGGTTTTCTTCCAATCCATTGAATTTTTGAACTGCAATTAAAAGCTGTTCATCCTCTGATTTTTGCTGTTTCTCAACAGGATGAAACCAACGCATCACCGTATGATCATTTTGTTGCATTGCTTTTTGAAAAATTTCTTCGGACTGCAATTTCGAGAAGGCAAAAGTTTGGATTTCTTGTATATTCTTTTGATAGAATACTTCACCTTCTTTATCTGCAATAAAAATCCCGATATTTGTTGGCAGTAAGCTTTCTATGCTATCCACTAAAATCTCATTTTGTTTGTATTTATCAATCATTACTTTTATATTTTCAATTTTTTCCAATAAATCTGCTTCTGATTTTCGGAAATTTTCACTATCAATATGTTCTAAAAATAACATTGTAAGAATAAAAACAACAAAGGTTACGAGTATTAAAATGGTAATCCAAAGTTTTCCAACAATGCTTCTAAAAAAAATCATTCATTTACAACCTCAAATTTATAGCCGATCCCCCAAACTGTCACAATCATTTTTGCAGCTGGTTCAGAAACTTTATTTAATTTTTCACGCAAACGCTTAACATGTGTATCTACTGTTCTTAAATCACCAAAAAATTCATAATGCCAAACTTCCTTTAAAAGCTGTTCACGATCAAAGACTTTATCTGGGGACTTAGAAAGAAAATACAAAAGCTCATACTCTTTAGGCGTCAAACTGACCTCTGCTCCATCCGCTGTTACACGATGTGCGTCATTATCAATGATCAAATGCGGAAAAACGACCACATCCTTTGCTTTATTTTCCTGTTGTACAAATACAGAGGTAAATGAACGTCGAAGCAATGCCTTTACACGCAAAACAACTTCTCTAGGACTAAATGGCTTTACAATATAATCGTCCGTACCAACTTCAAAGCCTTGAACTCGATTACTTTCCTCTCCTTTTGCAGTCAACATAATAATCGGTGTCGATTTTGTTTCACGAATAATTCGACAACTTTCAATCCCATCCACTTCTGGCATCATAATATCTAAAATAATCAGATCATATTCGTTTTCTAATGCTTTTTTGATTGCTTCCATTCCATTTTCTGCTTCATCAATGATGTAATCTTCTCTTTCCAAATACATCTTCAATAATCGACGAATACGCTCTTCATCATCAGCAACTAAAATTTTTACATCATTCATTACAAACCCTCCTGCCTTCTTATTTCTGCATGTAGTCTAAACGATGGTCTTTTGTCGTGGCAACGACGCGTAATTGCTTTATTTCATGAGCGGTTAACACCCGATATTCCCCCGGATTTAAATATCCAAGCGTAAGAAAGCTTAACTGTTCTCTTTTTAATTTTTCCACTCTGAATCCAATTGCCTCAAACATCCTGCGAACTTGCCGATTTCTTCCTTCCCAAATCACAATGTGAACGATGGATGTATTCCTCTTTCGATCATATGATTTTACCTTCACACGTGCTGGCAAAGTTTTTCCATCCTCCAACATGATGCCTCTTTGTAACTGTTTGACCTGTTCTTTTGTTAAATATCCTTTAATTTTGACAATATAGGACTTATCAATTCCGTACCTTGGATGTGTAATTAAATTTGCAAGCTCTCCGTCATTTGTCATAAGCAACAAACCAGATGTTTGATAGTCCAGTCTGCCAATTGGAAAAATCCTTTCTTTTACATGAGGGAAAAAATCAAGTACGGTTTTCCGTCCTTTATCATCAGATGCACTCGTAATAACACCTGCTGGTTTATAAAATAAAAAATAAACTTTTTCTTCTTGCGTCAAAGGGATTCCTTCCACTTCGATAGCATCAGAAGGCTTTACTTTATAACCAAGCGTCCGAATCACTTGACCGTTTACCGTAACTTTCCCATTTAACATTAATTCTTCTGCTTTTCTTCTCGATGCAATACCTGAACGTGCGATTACTTTTTGTAATCTTTCCGACATTTTCTTCACCTCATACTTATATATTAACGAACGTTCATAACTTATACAAGAAATAGACATAATTTGAATGAAAAAATTGCTTTCTTTTTTAATAAAATGTGACCGAATTTGACAAATCCCGCAAATTTTTAAGAAAAAACACATCACTTTTTTTCCAATAAAAATATTACCACAAAGACAAGAGCACTCTGATCAATGTGGTAATATCAATAAAATATCAGATAAACAAAAATGACTGAAGTTACAATCCCAAGCAAATCTGCAAGCAATCCAACCTTTAACGCATCACCAATCTTTTTGATTCCTACTGCTCCGAAATAAACCGTGATCACATATAAGGTTGTATCTGAGCTTCCTTGAATGGTTCCTGCCAATCGACCAATCAATGAATCTGGACCATACGTATGAATTAAATCTGCAACAAGACCCAATGAAGCATTTCCAGATATACTTCGAATAAAAGTAAGTGGTGCAACCTCCTCTGGAATTTTTAACCACTCAAATATCGGTGCCGCTAAAGAAACAAACATATCCATTGCACCTGAAGCACGAAACATATGAATGGCAACAATCATGCCAAGTAAAAAGGGAAGGATAGAAAGCGCCATTTGCAGCCCTTCTTTAGCCCCCTCAACAAAGATCTCATAGGTCTCAATTTTTTTCATGGTTGCATAAAAGATCACCAATAAAATAACAATCGGAACAATATAGACTGATGAACGAACAAATACATCCATCATTTCTTTTTGCACCTTCTTCGATAATAAAAATATCGATCAATAAAAATGGCTCCAATGGTCGCTGTAAGACTGGCACATATAGTGGATAAAATAATTTCTGATGGGTTTGCAGAATGATAGGTAGTACGAAGTCCAATAATCGTTGTTGGAATTAAAGTAACACCTGCTGTATTGATCACCAAAAAAGTAATCATACTTCTTGAGGCTTCATCATGCTTTTCATTCAACATTTGTAACTCATGCATTGCTTTCAGCCCAAGTGGTGTGGCAGCATTGCCTAAACCAAAAATATTTGCTACCATGTTTGCAACCATATACCCCATCGCTTTTGAATGTTTGGGAACATCCGGAAAAATCCATGCAACAATCGGTCGAAATACATTTGCCAATTGATCCAATAATCCTGCTGCCTGTGCAACCGCCATAAAACCCAACCAAAATGTCAGAACTCCGACCAAGCCGATAACAATTTTAACTGCTTCCTCAGCGCCTTGAAAAATTGCAGCATTTACCTCAGATAAAGTACCATTTAACATACCAAAAATAATGCTGATCACAATCATTCCGCCCCAAATGTAATTAACCATGTGAATCTTCCTCAGACGACTCTGCATGAATAGAAGAAAATTTTTTCTCTGCTTTTTGTATCGGATATTCTGCCAGCTTTTCTTCACCCAGCCAAATTTCATACATACCATCAATTTTTGTAAACGGCGTATGCACCCCTTTTTCCCACAAAACCATTTTCCTTTTCAACTGTTTTTGCTCTTGCTTTGTCAATGGCAAAACAATAGATTCAGATAAATAATATGGTTGTGTCTGGTAAACTTTCAGTCCTTTTTCTTCTACTTGTTCCATTTGATAGTTTGAAAAACCCCATTGAAACAATACAGTATGATCCTTCCAATCTGTTCCATCTCGAATGGTAACAACAATTAAAGATAGGTTTCCTTTTTCAGCGGTTGTTACCAAAGTACGTCCCGCTGCTTTTGTGAATCCAGTTTTCCCGGTTGTCGCATATGCATAACCCCCAGTTACAAGTTTATGTTTGTTATAAAATTTTCGATCCCATTCCTCTGTTGGATGTGGGCATGTATACGACTTTGTTCCAGCTATTTTTTTATACTGTTTGTTCTCCAATGCATATTTGGTTAAAAGTCCCATATCATAGGCACTGGAGTAATGTTCCTTTCCTTCTTCATCCAATCCAGAAGGATTTGAAAAAAATGTATTTTTCATTCCGAGTTCCTGTGCTTTTTGATTCATCAGGTATACAAAACCTTCTTTGCTTCCACCAACAAATTCTGCAATGGCCATAGCCGCATCATTTCCAGAACGCAGCATCAATCCATAGACCAAATCTTTTAATAAAATCTTCTCTCCAGGAACCAAATAAATCTTGGATCCTTCTTGATTAACAGCGTTTTCAGATACAATCACCTCTTGTTCCATTTTCCCTGATTCAATAGCAAGAATTGCAGTCATAATCTTCGTAATGCTCGCGATTTTCATTGGCTGATGACTGTTTTCATTTTCCAACAGAACACGTCCAGATTTGGCATCCATTAAAACATAAGCATCTGCTTGTGGATGTGGCTGATTCAATGCTGCGGTAACATATCCGATACTGCCGCCTGTCAATGATAGACATAGAAGAAACACGATCCATTTTTTCAATTTGATTTCACCACTCTTATCCTGATTACTTTTCACCATTGTATGCAAAAACCACTCAGAACATGTCCAAAAGATTAAAAATGGCAAGTATGTTTATCTCTGTATCATTCCATTAGAGGATATAGATAAAATCCCCTCATATCTGAAGATACAAAAACATGATCAGACGATCAGGAACAAAGATATTTTTTCATCTGTACCTTAATCTTTTCTCTGATAAGAATAACAAAGCGTCTAATCAACTGTGGGATACAGTGTTCCATTACTTCTATCTCACAATAATTGAAATCCTATTCGTGATAGAAAAAAATGTCTCTTTTATTATTTCTGGTAAGGCGGCAATCGCTTGATAAAGCAATTCATTCCGTTCTATTTCAATGATTGACTCATCGAAATTTTTTGGAAGTCTTAACATCTGCCTGTTTGGCGTTTCGTCCCATCCCTCAAAAAATTCTTCATGTCTTTTGTCTCACTGTTATAAGTTACGAATTTTTCGTTCTATCTAGCGAATTTCAATGTAAGCTTGTTCTGATGCTTCCAATTCATGATCATCTCCCTGTCCATCCTTAAAATTTATAAAATCCCCAGGTGTAGCCCAGCTATTTCTTCGTTTAAGTATGGACACCTTTTCACAATGTCACCATTATTCTTTCCTCCAACAGGTTAATCAATAGATTCTGACACTTTTTTTATCTTCTTACCAAGTGTATCCTTCCAACCATAAATTACACTAGGCTTTAGACAGACAATCATAGAAATCTGTTTCATGGAATCACTCTGTATTTTTAATAAGAGAATTTACAAAATACACTTGTCCATCACTAAACAAACTTCGAGTAGGTCTTTATGCCCCGTACCATTCAAAAAATCCTCAACAGCAATATCCTTATTGACTGTTCATTTACAGCAACCTCCTTAAGATATAGACCGACTTTTTTGTAGTTTTTCATAAAAACGTCTGTCTGAAACACGTGTTTGTTCAATGATACTTTCATCGACACTGCATGCTCTAGATAATCTTTTCCTTGACTTCTTTCCAAACCTGCTATTTTCTTTCTTCTCCGCTATGATTGTATGACCTTCTATTTACCTCCAGTCTGAAATTTTTTCAAAAACTTCAGATTGAGGTGGGCTACAACAGATATCCCTCTGATGGCTACTATTCGATCTTCAAAAGACAAAAAAAGTATCTTTTTCTATTTACCCATAGAATAACCGTTTTTTGCAAATCCACCTTGTCAAATTTCCAAAGGATTATTTGAGAACATGAAAAAAGCACCTGCCTGTGACCTTTTCTTTTCGGTCAGTAGAAGTGCCTGTAATATTTGGTATTCCGTTTTGTAAGAGGATTTATCAATCTATATTCTCTAATGAAAGTAATCCCAACCAAAAGCCTAGAAATGATGATTAATCTTAATAAATCACTGTGCTTTTGGAACAAGAGATTACTTTTTACAATTTCAAATATAATGATGTAAAATAACTAAGTTTTTCCGTATCAAACTAACGGATTTTTTCGATTTGGGGAAATGCAAGACGAGACAAAACAACTTGATTCAAAGAAAAATGAACCAGAATACAAAATTGCATATAAAGTTTCACATATATCTATTCATATTTCAATTTTATGAATTTTATAATTAAAAAAATTATTTATAAAGATAAAGTTTCTGATTTTGTTCCATCCCATTTAAAATACTAGCATGAAGAATGAAAAGATATACAAAAAGCTCTAAGAAGGGATAATTCTCCTCTCAAAGCAAATATTATACAAGCCATTTTATCCATACACCGCTGACAAATCAACTTCAACAAGGAAAGTTACAACAAAACCACTCAATCAACCGAGTTTTGATTCATTTGTTTTATCTTGCTGTGCTCTATAGAAACAAATCCTTTTCTTCATTCTCATCAACTTCTACTTCATTCAAATCTGGTAATTCTTTTAAAGATTTCAATCCAAAATATTGTAAAAATTCTTTAGTTGTTCCATATAAATAAGGTCTTCCAATGGCTTCTGACCGTCCAACTGGCTTGACAAAACATTTGGCAATTAAAGATTGAATGGGTCGATCTGTTTTCACACCTCGAATCTCCTCAATTTCTACACGTGTAATTGGCTGTTTATAAGCGATAATAGCTAAAGTCTCCAAAGCCGCTTGACTCAAAACCTGTTGACTGCTTGACATAAAAAGCTTTTGATAAAAAGAGGCATGTTCTTTCTTTGTCGTTAAATAATAATACATTCCCATCTGAGACAGTACCAATCCTCGATGACTATCCAAGTAATCAATGGCAAGCTCATCCAAAAAACATTGTACGGTCTCTTCTTGTACATCTAGCATTTTGGCAAGACTTTGCAAAGAAACCCCTTCATCTCCAGCCAAAAATAATGCACCTTCTATGACTGCTTTCCACTCTCCAATACTTAACATGGATTCACCTCAATACCTGCAATCGAAACATACAACGGTTCAAAATTCCCCTTTTGCAAAATTACAATTTTTTGAAGCTTTAACAACTCTAACAAAGCCAAAAAAGAAACAACCATTTCTGATACAGTTTTTTCCTCTAACAAGTTTTCAAACAATATCAAATCGGTCTGACAAAGCAAAACACCAAGCATCTGCTCCATTTTTTCCTCAATTGAAATTTCCTGACGCATAATCCGCGTATGAAGCGGCTTCTTCAACTGCTTGCGAATAAGCATCTTCTGAAATGCACCCATCACATCATAAATCGATATTTCAAGTCCTTCTGGTATACCTTTTTCTTTTGGAATCTGTTCCTTCCAATCACTTGGACTTTTTTGAAAAACCAATCCATGCATTTCTTCCAATGTTTTTAATGCAAAAGAGGCTTCTTTTATTTTTTTATACTCTAGAAGCTGCTGAACCAATGCTTCCTTGGAATCAATTTCTTCATAATTGGACATTTCATCTGTTACTTGCCGTTGAGGCAACAAAGTTTGACTTTTTATTGCCAGCAATGTAGCTGCCATAACCAAATATTCACTTGCCACATCTAGCTCTAGCTCTTGCATCTGATGAATATAATTTAAATACTGGTCGGTTACATCAGAAACAGAAATGTCTTCAATGGCAATCTCCATCTTTTGAATCAAATGCAGTAAAAGATCAAGGGGACCTTCAAATTGATCAATTTTCACTTGATATTTTTCCATTTCCTTTCCCCTTTTCCTTTTAAAATAACTGCATACAGCTTCAGTATAAAACAAAACTCGTATTTCAACCACCGATATGATAAATAAAAACAAACTTCGATCTGTTCAAAACAAAAAACATACTCTGTCTCACAGAAGGCTCGATTTACAATCAACAACCTTTCCATTCAACAGAGTATAAATCTTATTCTTCATCCCAAACGATTACTTCCTCCATCACTGCACCTTGTGGCATTTTTAGCACATAGTCCATGCCATCAACCACTTGACCAAAAACTGTATGTACACCGTTTAAATGCGACTGTGGCGTATGTACAATAAAAAATTGTGATGAACCTGTATCTTTACCACGATGTGCCATAGATAGCGAGCCAACCTCATGTGTATGCGGGTTATTTTCTGTTTCACAAGGAATCGTCTTTTCTGATCCACCCGTTCCAGTACCATGCGGGCACCCACCCTGCGAAACAAACCCAGGAATCACACGATGAAAGTTCAATCCGTTATAAAATCCTTGTCGAATCAGATTTTCAAAATTTTCAACAGTAATAGGTGCTTCATTTGGGTATAATTCAAATGTAATCACTTCTCCCGTTTTCATTCTAATTTGACCTTTTTTCATTTCCAACAATCCTTTCTAAAAAACTACCGATCATAAAAATAAACAATTGCATATTAGAGAGAAAGAATATGCATATTACTTTTAAAACGACTTTCCAAATCCATTTTGGTATATGCTTTGTCGAATTACAAAATACAATATACCATAAATAAAAACGATTTGTCTAAGCTCCTTTTTTAAAAAAATTGCTTAACATATAATTTGATAGTAGATGTTGGAAATGACCCCATTTCTTTATCTAAGTCATATCTTGTATCCATTATACCTATCGGTTATAAATATTTAAAAATTAATTTTTTATATAATTTTATATTATTTTCATTTCGATTGCTTTGCTTATGAATGTTTTATAAGCATAACCAAATTTTATACCTTTGGGAAAAACAGCTGTCAATGATTCCCAAAAAACTTTTACTTTATCCATATTTCATCATTGGGGTAAGTTAACTTCAAGTTTTTTAAGATATTCATCTGCCAAAAAGGCATAAGCAAAATTTTCAACTGAATAAAAAATTCAACTTGCCAATTTTCCTCAAACATCAATCGATTTTCTTGTTTTTCATTTCTTATTTTCTACCTCTTTCAATAAAAAAGCAAACTATCGTTTCACTTTTCTAACTTTACCAGACGCTCTTTTTTGTTTAAAAATTGCAATCCATCAGTTATAATTCACATATGCTTATTAATGTTTCTTTCGAAAATCTTCTTTTGTTCGACTTAAAATCAATGAAATGGCCTTAGTTGTAATCGGGCAACCCTTTTGAATGTCATCAAAGCCACCCATTTTACCAATATCTCCAATACCGACAACAATCGGCACTGTCAATTGATCCAAAATATATACCGTATCACCATTGATACGATGCAGATCCATTTCTGGAAATCCTTCCTTATCAACACCATACGCTGTTCGATGACCAAAGCGATCCAAACAAACATCTACCTTAGTATATTCCATATTTCTTGTATGACTGGCAACAGCCAATACACCAAGTATTTGTATATTTGGATGCTGTACAATATATTGTAAGGCTTTTTCACCAGCACCGCTTCCAATGGTACCGCTGTCATCAAACAACACAAAAACAAGATCAGATGGCGCTCGCTCAATAAAACGATAAATTTCCTTTCCACTTAAATGGGTTGGATTGGCACAGGTTTCTCGAATACAGTGCGCATGAAATTTTTTTGCTACAAACCGTAATGCTTGGTAGGCATACTCATCGCCATCCGTAATACAAATAACCCTTTTCATCCTACCCCTTTGGCTTGAAAATCAGCGCGGCAAAAAATGCAAAAATAATGGCCGCGGATATTCCAGCCGATGTCAACTTAAACATTCCCATACCAATACCAATCCATCCATGTTCCTGAGCTGCTTCCAGCGCACCATGCAAAAGAGCATGGCCAAAATTGGTAATCGGAACCGTCGCACCTGCTCCTGCAAATTCAATAAATTTATCATAAATTCCAAATACATCAAGAACCGCCCCTGTCGTGACTAAAACACTCATCAGGTGTGCTGGTGTCAACTTTGTTACATCCATAAAAACTTGTCCAGCAACACAAATCAATCCGCCACAGATAAAAGCCAAAATATATGCCATCATCCTGATTCCTCCACATGCTCAAAAACAACACCATGCGCAATACAAGGAATTGTTTCTTTTTGTTGTGTCATTAAAGGACTCATAAGAGCACCTGTTGCAACGACAAAAATTTTCTTTAACTGACCCATCTCTACTTTTTTTAATAAATGCGCATAGGTCGTAACCGCAGAGCAGGCACAGCCACTGCCTCCGGCAAAAACCTCTGTATCTTGCTTTGGATCATAAATGATTAAACCACAATCATCATAACGATCTCCTAAATCATAGCCCTGTTCTTGAAGCAGTTTTTTACAAATTGGCATGCCGATTCCAGATAAATCACCAGTCACAATCAAATCGTAGTTACTTGGCGCAACAGATAAATCTTTGAAATGCTGAATCATTGTATCAGCTGCTGCTGGAGCCATCGCGCTGCCCATATCATTTGGATCGGTCATGCCCATATCAACAATTTTTCCAATAGTTGCATGCGTAATACGAATCTTTGTTCTCTCATTGGTTAGAAGAAGCGCACCAGCACCAGTAACTGTAAAAGTCGCAGAAGGTGGTTTCTGTGCACCATATTCTGTTGGATTCCGAAATTGACGTTCTGCAACACCATTATGTGAAGAAGTTGCTGCTACAACTCGCCGTGCAAAACCACCATCCACAAAAACACTTGCCAATGTAACCGTCGCCATGGAGGCAGAGCAAGCAGTAAACAAACCAAAGTAAGGTAATCCCATTTCTCGGGCAAAATAATTGGATGCCACAATTTGATTATTTAGATCCCCCGCCAAAAGTAAATCAACATCCGAATAAGTATATTTCTTTTTTTGTAGACACTGCAAAACGGCTGTACGCATTAATGTTCTCTCAGCTTGATCCCAGTTTTTTTCACCACAGTACAGATCATCAAAAATTTGATCAATATCAGAACCAATTGGACCCTGTCCCTCTTTCATACTGGCGGCTGTTCCGCGTGAAGCAACATAAACTCCATGTTTAAAGGAAAGTGTTTGTTGATTCATTCCAAACCCCTCCTACATAAAATAAGAAAAAGCATATCGAATCAGTCCAAGCACATATGCACTCGCAACACCAAATACGATCACACTTCCTGCCAATTGAAACATATTCATACCGATTCCAAGAACAAGCCCTTCACTTCGATGCTCAATTGCTGCAGATGCCATAGAATTGGCAAATCCGGTTACCGGAACAGCAGATCCTGCACCAGCATATTGTGCAATTTTATCATAGACACCAAATCCAGTTAAAAGAACTGAAATTAACACAAGGGTCGCAACGGTGGGTCCAGCAACCGTATCCTTTGTAAAATCAAAAAACTTCATATAAAAATTTTCTATTCCTTGCCCAATCAGACAAATGGTTCCCCCAACCCAAAAAGCTCGGAAACAATTTTGTATAACTGGTCTTTTGACTTGAAACGATTGAATTTTTTGTTTATATTTTTCTCTTGATTCGGTTTCTTTTTTCAAAGAGACACGCCTCCTTTTCTTTGATTATCCGATAGTATGACTGTTCTTTTTACATTCCATACAAAAAATGAACTTGTAATAATTGACAAAGAAAAACACAAGCCAGATGTTAAACTTTATCGTACATCTGATTTGTCTTTTCATAAGATAATACTTCATTATGTATACATAAAAAAACTTTCTATTGGAAATACTTGTAAAATAAGAATGAATTGGGGAGGTATTCTATCATGTTTATTCGATTTCATCCACAAACTTTCGCCTTAAAAACAATGAGCGTAGGCGCATTAAGTGTGTTGACTGGAAATCTTGTGAAAAATATTTTTCATCAAACTGTTACACCTAAACATTTTTTACTTGCACTGTTTTACTATACCTTTATTTTTCTTATTTTATTTTCTGTTTATTCCTTTCGAATTGAAATTACAGAAAAACAAGTCACTTGCTACTATTCTTTTCAAAAAAAAGTTTTACCCATTCAGAATTTGCGAATCTCTACACAACATATTTATCAAGGAATTCCAAACCCATTTCCGGTACATATTTTACAAAATGGACACGAAAAAATAGAAATTCCATATTTTATTTTTGGCAAAGATTTTCATAAAATCGCAACAACCATTCATGAACAACAATGGTTATATCAAAAACAAAAATTAACACATATGTGAGTGAACTCCTCACCGCTTCGCTAAACTTAACAATTCTTAACGCTTAAAGTGGAAGATTCTTGGAAAATAAATACACTTGCAAGCGTATTTTTTTACACACAGCGGTTTTTCTTATTGATCAAGCTCCCTGCGTAGTTTCTACGATTTTTGCTCGTAGATGACAAATCTAATGGCTGTATTTGTAAATCTTTGGTTAGAATATTTTTACTAAGGTTGATATTGCGATTATGGTGTGTATGACAAATAGAACAAGCTCACTTTCAAATATTGCGAGCTTCCTTACCATCTTTATGTCCACAATTTGAACAAATTTGACTAAAGAAAAAACATGGAGCCACTTTGATGA
>CAJFEE010000004.1 GCA_904373265.1 Candidatus Harrysmithiimonas galli
GTAAAAGCATTTATTGAAAATACAAATACAAAGCACCTGCAAATAGCGTAACATACGCATACAAAAATGATAAAATGCATATACTTTTGTTGAGCACATGTGTTATAATGTGCTTAGAAAGACAAGGTGTTAAGAAAAATTATAACGCAACAAAAAAACAGGAGCCGTGAACTCCTGTTTTTTTGTTTATTTTTGGCTAATCTGTTGCCCTAATTTTTTCTATCGTCCAGCCATTTGCAGATACGATTTACAATCACACCTGCCACGATAGAAACAACCAAAGGTATTAAGAAAAATTCTAACATAACGCAACCCTCCTTCCTGTTGCAGGAATGGAGTAGGCAACGAAAATATTATATCACTTTTTTAAAGTCTTGCTAGGGCAAGGCTTTTTACTTTTGCTCAAAAAGAAAGAAGGTGAGTAAGTGAATAAAAATATCAAAGGAATTACCATCGTCCTTGACGGTGATACAACGAAGTTATCAAAGGCAATGCAGTCGGTTGTGTCAGAGTCTGTGAAACTGCACAAAGAACTGAAAGAAGTCGAACGGGCTTTGAAGTTTGACCCTGGGAACACAGAATTGCTTTCTCAAAAGCAAGAAATTTTAACAAAAAACATCGAATTAACAACACAGCGACTAAAGAAGTTGAATGATGTGCAAGCACAAGTAGAAGCACAATTCAAGCGCGGGGACATAAGTGCAGAGCAGTATAGAGGATTCAGGCGTGAGGTTGTTTTAACTGAATCGTCGCTAAAAGATTTGAAAAGAAAGCTGGCGGATATTGACGGTGGAAGTAGTTTAGATAAGCTTAAACAGCAGTTTTCTTCTATCGAAAAATCAGCAGATGATGCTAAAAAAAGTGTAACGGAACTTGGCGGCGAACTGAAAGATTTAGCGGTCGGTGCCGTAGCTGGTGCTGGGGTTGCTGGGGTTGTGCAATCTGCATTGGATTTATCTGAACTTGATACGAAAATTGATATTTCGTTTGATATAAACGATGATTCAAAAAAAGTTGTAAAAGAATCACTAAGAGAAATCGAAGCTTATGGTGTGCAAGGAGAAGAAGCACTCGAAGGGCTGCGTAGACAGTGGGCGTTGAATAAAGACGCAAGCGACGAAGCGAACGCAAGTATTGCGAAAGGTGCTGCGGCAATAACGAAAGCATTTGATGGAATCGACTTCAAAGAGTTGATTCAGGAAACAAACGAAATTGGCAGCGCGATTGGCGTTTCTAATGAGGAAGCTTTAGCTTTAACAAATACATTGTTAAAAGCTGGTTTCCCTCCGGATCAGCTTGACACGATTTCGGAATACGGGCAGCAGATGCGAGACGCAGGCTTTTCTGCAAAGGAAATTCAATCAATTTTTGAAGCAGGAATAGATACGAAAACGTGGAACATAGACAATTTAAACGATGGTGTAAAAGAAGCAAGGATTCGCATGGCTGAGATGAGCCAGGGGTTATCGAAAGCAATGGAAGAAAATTTATTGCCTTCTGTTGGTATGGCATCAGAAAAATTTATCGAGTGGGGTCAAGCTGTGGCAGAAGGCGGTGAACAAGGCTCAAAAGCTATGTCGGAAATGGTAACTTGGCTTGATGGCATTGAAGACAAAGCACTTAAAAACGCCATAGCGGTAGAGATTTTCGGTACCAAGTGGGAAGACCAGGGACAAAATTTAATTTCTGTTTTCAAAAGTGTAGGAGATGCCACGGATAAATCAAAAAGTAATATCGATGGGTTAGCAGATACAGTAAACAAAATAGACGAAACTCCCGCTGTTCAATTCAGGCAAGCCATTTCAGATTTAAAAACTGCACTTGAACCAGTTTTAGCAGTTTTGGCGAAAATAATTGGTATAATTGCTTCCTGGGTTTCTGAAAATTCTAAGCTGGCCAGCATTATAATTACAATAGCTGCTATAGGTGCGGCTATAACACCTCTTACAGTCGGTTTTAAAGCTTTATTAGGTCCCATATTAGCAATAACAAAAGGGATTGGAAAATTTGGAAATGCTGTAAAGTCTATGAGTATTAATGCAGGCAATAATATAAAAAACTTAAGTAATTCTTTTTCTAATGTTAGTAATAAAGTAAAAAATGCAGGGGCATCTGTAAAAGGATTGGATGGAGATTTCAAAAAATTAAATACTACACTGAAAAATGTAAAAACTTCTTCTTCTGGTGCGAACCAATCGATAAATACGTTAAATAATAATACAAGTAGATTGAGCACCAGCAAAAATAAACTGAACACAACAATGAAGAATACAAATCAAACGCTTGGCAGTTTATCTTCTAACTTTACAAAAGCCGGAAATTCCGCAAGCAACGCAAGTACAAAAGCCGGGAAGGTTTCTGGAATATTTGGTAAGATGTCTCCATTATTGGGAAAAGTAGGGAAATTATTGCCAACAATCGCAAGAGGTTTCTTAGGATTTACAAATCCTGTTGGCATTGCGGTAAATGCGATTTCATTTCTAATAGATAAGTTCGATTTATTTAAAAAGATCGACCTCAAAAAAATTGGAAAATGGATAATAGATGGATTCTTAAAAGTGTTAAAAAGTAGATGGAATAATGTGGTAAGCTGGATAAAAAACAAGGCTAAGGAAGTAGGAGATTGGTTTAAGAAAATACTAGGAATTCGCTCACCTTCAAGGGTTTTTATGAAATTCGGGCAATATACGATGGAAGGTTACAAGATAGGTCTTGATAAAATGAGCAGTACGGTTAATAAAGATGTTGCAAATGCAGCCTATTCTGTTACGCAAAGCTTTAAAAACGCTTTGGGGAAATCCAGGTTAAAAGATGCAATCCCGAGATTGAGCGTTGATACCATTCAGAAAACAACAGTTGAATACAGAAACGGTATGCAGAATAATACCCAACAAAGCACCTATACAAATGGCTTGTTAGAATCTTTATTAGATAAAATGTCTAAAATCAACGGTGGAGATGGTAACCATACAGCTACAATCAACTTATATCTCGATGGAGATATGATAGGTAAGGCAAACGTAGATTATATTAACCGAAGAAGTAAAATCGAGGGTAGAAGCATACTTAAAAACTTGACGTTTTAAAAGAAATAATGGATAAATAAAAGTTCTGCCTATTTGGTAGAGCTTTTTTGTTGCTTAGAAAAATCAACAGATAGAATTGATAATTATTTTTGTCTAGAAAAATTAGTTAATAGGTTACTTCAATAAATATAAGTATTTTAATAGTAAAAATTATATAAAAAAATAATGAAAAATCTGTTCTTTTTATGGTATCTTATACCTAGAGGGAGGAGGGATTTTGTATGAACTGCCCGAAATGTAAGGTAGAATTAAAAGATATGAAATGTCCAAAATGTGGCGTGAAGTATAAAGTTAAGGGAGCGAATTCTAGTACTAATTCTGATGGTGGCAAATCATCTAGTCGTGTAAAGACTAAAAAGAAAAAATCTATATGGTTACTAATTTCGGCTATTTTAGGTTCGTTATATTTTATTTATGGAATAACCTATTTTAGTAATTTGATACGTGATTCTGGTGATGGTTTTGAAATGCTTGGGAGTGCCATGGCACTTGACATGGTAATGCCACATTTTCTAATGGTGTTTCTTGGAGCACTTTTCAATTGGCTTAGTTGGGCTATGTCGAATAAGGCTTTAGCTTTAACTGGAGCGATCATGTATTGCGTTTATATCGCAATGTTTCCTATGTATACAATGTATGTTATTGCGCATGTTATATTATCGTTTATAGGGTTCGTAAGAATGAAAAAATAAATTAAGTAATTATGGAGGTTCAGAGATGAAAAAGATTTTATTTTTATTGGTAACAGGAGTACTATTTTTAACGGCATGTACTGATGAAGTAGTGGAGCAACACCCTAATCAACAAGAAGAACAACAAATAAAAGAAGATGAGCAAAATCCAAGTAATATGACAAAAGGATAAGAAAATGCGCTTGCTTCTGCCAAAAATTATCTAGAATTTAGTCCGTTTTCATACGATGGTTTAATAAAACAGTTAGAGTTTGAACAGTATTCTCATGAAGATGCGGTTTTTGCTGCTGATAATTGTGGTGCAGATTGGAACGAACAAGCCGTAAAAGCTGCACAAAATTATTTAGATACCATGTCTTTTTCTCGAGACGCTTTAATCGACCAATTAAAGTTTGAAGGATTTACAGATCAACAAGCTACATATGGGGTTGACAAAGTAGGACTTTAAGAAAATATTATATTAGGTTTAAGCACTCAATAAAGGGTGCTTTTTCTATTTACAAAAAAAGCAATAACTTGCTAGACTAGAAATCTAGGGTTACTGCTTTGGCGGTTAGTCACTCTCTTTAATATGGAAAATCTTGTAAGTGGTTTGGTTGATTGTGGTTGGGATTATGACAAGGTAAAAACATTTATTGAAAATACAAATACAAAGCACCTGCAAATAGCGTAACATACGCATACAAAAATGATAAAATGCGTATACTTTTGTTGAGCACATGTGTTATAATGTGCTTAAGTCAAAAAGTTCAAAGTAATACACAAAAAAACCGAGAGCCGCTAACTCTCGGTTTTTGCTGTCTAATATGACAGAATTAGGCTAGTTACCCTTGTTCATCCCGTCTAGCCATTTACATATATAGTAACTTGCTATATATGTCACGACAGGACAAATTAAATCAGTCATTAAGTTCAAAGCAATACATCTCCCCTCAAAAATTAGTCAGGGATGGGTAACAGACATATTATATCACTTTTTTAAAGTCTTGCTAGAGCAGGGCTTTTTATTTTGGAAAAATTCCATGAAATGGATTGGATTTTGCGTACGCATAATGTATACTAAAGATAGTTAAGGAACATCTTAACAAATAAGGTGGCAAGTGCCAGAAAGGAGAACAAAATGAACGTGGGAATGACAGATAAGCAGTTTAACGGTTTTGTTAGGTTTGTCTTAGATGCTTTGAAAGAAGCGAAAAGCGAAAACGAAGTAGAGAAGAAAGACGAAAAGCTTGATAAAGTGATTGAGAACTTACAAAAAACTTTAGAGGATTAAAAAAGCCCTACTTAAATAGCAGAGCTTACAAAAAATATCGGGTGGTACTTGTCGCCATCCGTTTCCCTTTAAAAATTATATCACAGAATGACAAGGGAAAGGAAGATATGGACAAAGAAAAGAAAAAAATGGGTAGACCTTTAAAATTTGGCGAACCTAGAGATACCAGTTTACACTTAAGAATAAGCAAGCAAGAATCAGAGCGTATAAAAAAATGTTCTGAAAATCTAAATTTAAACAGAACAGAAACGATTATGCGAGGTATAGAATTACTTGAAAAGAAATTTAAACTGTAAAAAATAATCGCAACTAATCACTTTGGCGAGAAGATAGTTACAGTTATTACACACAAGGAATCCTTGCATGAAATATCTTAATTATAGGTAGGTACTTCTTTCAAATTACATTTTTGGGAGGAGTTTTTTTATATGACAAAACAGGAAATAGCTCATGAAATTGAGGATTTAAAATGATTTAGAAAAAGATATATCAGACTAGGACAAAACGAAAATCCTTATCTGCAATGAATATTTTGAATATATGGTGAAAGAAGGAGTCAGGATAATTTTATGTTAACCATTTTAAAGTGATAGAAAAAATCTTTGTCTTTATATGTTTGTTTTGCTCTTTTGTTTGCCATATTGTTGTTCATGTAAAATTGTTTTCTATATATACCGAAATATCTAATTATTTTAAAAAATTTAGTAATTCAATACATATACTTTAAATAAAGAAAGATATAGAATTTTTACCCACGCTTTTTATAATTTTTTGGCTCTGATTATACAGCATTTTTGTGTTTTGTACGTCTATAATGTATGAAAAAAATCTTTGATATGGTCTCTATGCTGGTCTATGGATCTACAAAACAAAAATTTTTTGATGTATGAGTATATCAGATGAAATTTTTATTGTATAAGAAAAAATTTGTAAATTTTTGTAGCGTATATTATATGAAGTATATGGAAACATGGGATGACCATTCAATATTTATTTTTATAATCAATGATTTAAGAAAGAAATAGTAGATGTGCATTTGAATTTTTTGCATATATAGCCAGTAAAACAAAAAAACCTGCCGGAATTTTCTCAGATCGCAGCAGGTAAAAAATATAATATAAAAAGAAAGGGATATTTGTTATATTCTTTGTGACTTGAAAAATTCCTTCAAAGAAAACAAATAAATTTTTAAAAGTATTTTATAAAAATCCGCATGAGTCTATAACAAATACAAGCCATTGATTCATATGCTGAAACGAGAAAAGACAAAAATAAAGAATAGAAAAAGTCGGTTGATTTTAAACAATTAATCTTTATATTATCAAAATGATTGTTTGGCTTGATCATTAAATCAATTATGGTTAATTTTTAAGAGAAAAATCATTTTTGGAGGATTTATATGAAGAACTTGGCTATTTTTTAAAGGCTGCTTATAGATCAATTTATCTGAAGATTTTTGTTGTATGAAGGAGGAAAAGAAATGAATCCAGATTATAATGTTTCGATCGGTATGCCACAAGCAACAGATACACGATTTTTGCCATTTATTGGTGGTTTTGCGTTAGGAGGGCTTGCCGGTTATGGTTTTGGCTCCGGAGGATATGGTGGTTATAGTTATCCATATTATGGGGGCTATATGCCATATGGATATCCTTATTATTACGGGTGGTATTAATGCATACAGAAAAAGTATGCGATACAATTAAAATGACAAGATATTTTTATTCTATGTAAAAAGCTTTCGAAAAGTTGCATGAAAAACGGCTGATTGAAAGCTTTTTTCGGCTGTTTTTCGTAATCTCTTTCTTCATACGGAATGGAAATGGATGTTTCTTTCAAAGGATTCTTCATACTTTTAAAATGAAGTCTATCGAAAGGTTTCATATTTCCAAATTACTTCTACTTGACTCACTTATGCTTTTATCTGAGATTAATTTTTCATATTATATAATTTTTATAATATATAAATATATTTTCAAAATATTGTTTTATATGAATACTATCTATTTATTTTGGATATGATCCTCTAAGAGTATCAGTTTATAGAAAAATGGGATTTTTACATGATCTATCTACAGAAGATCATGTCAGGTTTGTTATTTTATAGATAAAATATATGGTTTATAAACATATTCACTTCATTAAAGTGATATTATAAATTAATGTAGAAAATAATGTTATGAAATAATTTTAGGAGGAAAAGTCTATAAAAAGTATCATGATTTTTTAATTTATTTTTATGGTTATTATTGTTAGGGAATTATTAGGTAGAACGATTATTATGTAAAAGGAAATGTTTGATTCTGATTTGATAAAAGTATGATAGATTCGAAACATGAGAATAAAGAATTTTAATGCTAGAAAGTGCTAGTTTTTAGAGATATTATCGGATCAAATGTTGATTGAGGAATCAATGAATATCCCATTATGATGTATTGTTTTTTAAAATATAGTCTTTTTCATTTATTCATTTTCAATTATAATGAGGAAAAAGTTTGATTAAGGAGTTGTTATGAGAAATCTGACCCTATTAGAGAAAATTATTGTATTAAATGTTTTTCGTTTGATTGAGCTTGTTTTTATCTTTTTTGGTGCGCTACTTTCAGTAACGCAAAATATTTGGTTTGTCCTGCTTACAGTTATTGGAATTTTGTTTTTCCGTCAGCATACACGTATGATAAAGAAATATCAAGCCGGACGAGCTGGTGAAAAACAAGCTGGAAAATTGTTAAAAGGCTTACCAAAGGGATATGAAAAGCGACATCATGTGTATGTAGTTTGGAATGGACAAAAAAGTGAGCTTGATTATTTGGTTGTGGGACCAACAGGTGTATTTGTTATCGAAGTAAAAAATATGAGTGGTGTTATTCGTGGAACAGAGGAAGATGCAAAGTGGACACAAAATAAAGTGTTAAAAAACGGAAAGCCATTTTCGCATGCTTTTTATAGTCCAGTGAAGCAGGTACGTACACATGCGGTTCGTTTATCCAAAAAATTAAATCATGTGCTGGAATATGATCAAAAAATCTGGGTGCATGGTTTGGTATTATTTGTCCACCCAGAATCAAAAATGGAATTGGAGCATGTACAAACGCCTGTTTTTACAGAAATTCATCCGCTAATTCATTATATATTAAATCGAGAAAAAAAATATAATCGAAAACAAGTTCGGGAAATTTTGTCTGTGATTTAGGAGAAAAAGTACAGTATGGAAAATAGGATGAAAAATAAAGTGATTTTGTTTCCGAATATGCAGTCCAAGTGGAAAACGAAGATTTTTGAAATCTTTATGCATCAAGGAGATGTAGCTACATTATATGAAATTGAGCGATTTCATCGGCTGCATGGTGAAAAAAATATTTTTTTATTGTTGGCTTCTTTATGTTATTATCACTTAGGTGAGAAAGAGGAAGGGGAGTATATTTTACAGAAGCTTTTATGTCAAAAAAAGCTTGCACCTAGAAAAGAATTATATGCTCTTTTTGTTTTTATTTCAAAAGATGTGGATTTTTGGGCATGGCGTCAATGGTGTATGAAGTTTTGTTATAAAGAAGCAAAAGGAAGCTGCTTGCAAAGCTGGTTGGAGGAATTTCAACCAGCAAGATATCAATTATTGAGTGAATCTTTGGAGCAAAAGAAATCGTTTTCAACTTTTGTACAGCGTTTTCTTCATGTTTTTCATGATAACAATGATTTTGAGATGCAGTTGATCTGGTTACAAGGACAGGAAGAGTGGGAGAAGTCTAAGGCATTTGTAAAAGCATGTCAAGTATTTTTGTCCAATTCAGATGCACATCCATTGATTCAAACCTTACTTTTACAGCAGTTAAAGTTTGAGAAAATTGATGCACATTTTTTGGTTTGTAAAAATGGACATGCAAAACCAATTGATCTTTCTAAAATTGATTATCCGTTTCATAGTTTTCATGAGCAACAGATGATTCATAAAATTCAATCCTATGAAAAAAACGATGTTACTTATGCCGAACAAATGTTAAAAATTTATCAACAATATATAATGGTTCACTATCCATTTATTCCAAAATATTCAGAGGCATTTTTTCAGGCTTTGATTTTATATACAGATTCTCTTTTTGGAAAAACAATAGATTTGCAATATTGTACAGAGGAAGAAAAACAAGTTTTTTCATCACTTTCACAAGCAAATGTATCTATATTTTGTATGGATTGAAAAAGCCGTATATTTTAAACGGTTGAAAGGTGACAAAACTGTGTTATAATGGTAAAGTTGACAAATAGACGAGGAATCATCAGTGATCAAGGTATCAATGATTGAACTAATTTTTGGAGGGATCTTTTTTTATGTCTGCAAAATGGGAAAAGCAAGAAGGAAATATCGGTGTTTTAACAATTGAGGTTGATGTGGAAACCTTCAATAAAGGATTAGACGAGGCTTTTAAAAAGATAGCAAAAACAATAAATGTACCTGGATTTCGTAAAGGAAAAATTACACGTAAATTTTTTGAACAAAGATTTGGTGTGGAGAGTTTGTATCAGGAAGCACTTGATAAAATTTTACCGAATGCCTATATGAAAGCAGTGGTAGAGACAGAAATTGAGCCTGTTGATCAACCAGAAGTTGATATTCAACAAATGAAAAAAGGCGAGCCATTGGTTTTCACCGCAAAAGTAACCGTAAAGCCTGAATTTGAATTGGGTACTTATAAAGGTTTGAAAGCCAAAGAGCTGGATACAGTTGTAACAGATGAAGATATTGTAGAAGAACTAAAGAGAATGCAGGAAGGTCATGCCGATTTGGTTGTGAAAGAGGATGGAGTCGTTGAAGAGGGTGATACGGCTGTTATTGATTTTGAAGGTTTTGTGGATGATGTTGCTTTTGAAGGTGGAAAAGGTACCAACTATTCACTTGTAATTGGCTCAAATACGTTTATTCCAGGTTTTGAGGATCAATTAATTGGTTTAAAAGCTGGTGAGTCAAAGGATGTTGTCGTAACATTCCCCGAAGAGTATCATGCGTCGGATTTAGCAGGGAAAGAAGCCGTATTTAAATGTACAGTTCATGAAATTAAAACAAAAGAGCTTCCTGAACTGAACGATGATTTTGTAGCAGAGCTGAATCAGGAAGGTATTGATACATTGGATCAGTTGAAGGAAGATATTAAGAAACGTTTGGAAGAACAAAAGAAACATGAAGCGGAAGTGGCTTTACATGATTCTTTAATTGACCAAATTATTGAGAATACTTCGATTGATTTACCAGAAGCAATGATTACAACTGAAGTGGATCGTATGATCCAAGAGTTTGAACAACGTCTCGGTTCTCAAGGTATGAATCTTGAATTGTATTATCAATATACCGGTGGAAATGAGGAAAGTCTTCGAATTCAAATGAAGGATGAAGGAACACGACGAGTTCAAACACGGCTCATTCTTGAAGCAATTGCCAAAGCTGAAAATATTGAGGCAACAGAAGATGATGTTCATGAGGAATTTAGCAAAGTCGCAGAGCAAACAGGTATGCCAATTGAGCAAATTCGTACTTTGATTCAAGATGTGGCTGCTGTTAAAAAGGACATTGTCTTACGTAAAGCAATAGAATTTCTAGTAGAGAATAAAAAGTAATCATCAAATCAAATACGGAAAATATAAAGAGCTTAATGCAAAGCAAACAAAGTGAAAGGAACTGAGAATGAAAAGGTTCGTATAATAAGATTGAATAATTGTCTCGCTTTCAAATGAAATGTTTGATTTTGTCAAGCTCTTTATTTTTATGTTTAGATGCGAGAAGGTGACGCTTTGTGTGCATTATGCGCACTTTTTTTTGTGAAAAGGAAATAAAAGGATTAAAATGTTCAGTTATTGGTAAAGCTAGGGTTGTTTTATGATTGAATCAAAAATGTTTCGGTTTTTGAGGCACCGTTTCGCTTAGAATAGGCAAAAGGGTAAATCAAATGTAAATACTTTCGGTTTATGCTAGAATACATATATAATTTGTTCCGAAGGGATAGAACGAAGGATTTTATAGTTGAGGTGAAAATAAATGGCAAAAAATCATGATGAGCATGATCATTTAAAATGTTCGTTTTGTGGTAAAGATCAAGAGCAAGTTCGCAAGCTTGTCGCTGGACCTGGTGTATATATATGCGATGAATGTGTGGAATTATGTGGGGAAATTGTGCAAGAAGAATTTACGACTTTTAATGATTTGGAATTGGAAGATATTCCAAAACCAGTTGAAATTAAAGAAATTCTAGACGAATATGTGATCGGGCAGGAACGTGCCAAAAAAACATTGGCAGTTGCAGTATATAATCATTATAAGCGGATTCGTTCAGGAAGTAATGTTGAGGATGTAGAGCTTTCAAAAAGTAATATTTGTTTGATTGGTCCAACTGGAAGCGGAAAAACTTACACTGTACAGACATTGGCACGGATTTTAAATGTACCTTTTGCCATTGCTGATGCAACTACTTTAACAGAGGCTGGATATGTTGGAGAAGATGTAGAAAATATTTTGTTAAAATTGATTCAAGCAGCGGACTATGATGTGGAAAAGGCTGAAAAGGGAATCATTTATATTGATGAGATTGATAAGATTGCTAGGAAATCTGAAAATGTATCTATTACACGTGATGTTTCAGGTGAAGGAGTACAGCAGGCATTGTTAAAAATTTTGGAAGGCACTGTAGCTTCAGTTCCTCCACAAGGTGGTAGAAAGCATCCGCATCAAGAATTTATTCAAATTGATACGACAAATATTTTATTTATTTGCGGTGGAGCGTTTGACGGGATTGATAAGGTCGTTAAGCGCCGAATGGGTGAAAAGGTAATTGGCTTTGGTGCAGAGGCAGTGGTTCATGATTTGACGCAGCAGGAACTTTTGTCCAAAGTTTTACCAGAGGATTTACTGAAATTTGGTTTAATTCCTGAATTTATTGGTCGTCTTCCAATTATTTCAACCTTGGATGCATTGGATGAACATGCTTTAATTCAAATTTTGACACAGCCAAAGAATGCTTTGGTGAAACAATATGAAAAATTGTTATCTTTGGATGGTGTGGAGTTGGTTTTTGAACCAGAAGCATTAGAAGAAATCGCTAAACTTGCAATTCAAAGAAAAACAGGTGCACGTGGTTTGCGTTCGATCATTGAAGGTATCATGCTGGATGTCATGTTTGATTTGCCAACGCAAGATGATGTAACGAAATGCGTGGTTACAAAAGAAAGTGTGTTAGACAATCAAGAGCCAGAGCTTTATTCTGGATCTGGTATGCGAATTAAAAAAGCGAATTAAATATGAATCGAAACTAAAAGGTTTACCTTCTTCTTTCCTTGTCCATACTGAGGAAAAAAGGGGGTATTTTTTTGGAATTATACTTGTTTTTATCACTGGCACAATTTGTGTTTACATTTATTATTGCATTATATTTTTTTATCATGCTTAAAGGACAAAGAAATCAAAAGGCGGCACTTGGAAACGAAGGCAAAGAGGAACTGGAAAAATTAAAAAAGCTTCGTGCGATAAAGTTAACGGAACCATTGACTGAAAAAACTCGTCCAGTAAAATTTGAAGATATTATTGGTCAGGAAGATGGGATTCGTGCATTAAAAGCGGCGCTTTGCGGAAAAAATCCACAGCATGTTCTGATTTATGGTCCGCCAGGTGTAGGGAAAACAGCCGCTTCTCGTTTGGTTTTGGAATACGCTAAGCAGCAGTTGGAATCCCCTTTTACAAAAGAGGGAAAATTTATTGAAATGGATGCAACACTGGCACGTTTTGATGAACGGGGAATTGCAGACCCGTTAATCGGGTCGGTACATGATCCAATTTATCAAGGTGCTGGTGCATATGGACAAGCTGGAGTACCTCATCCGAAAAAAGGTGCAGTGACCGATGCCAATGGAGGGGTTTTATTTATAGATGAAATTGGAGAGTTGCATAAGATTCAAGCCAATAAATTGTTAAAGGTTTTGGAAGATCGAAAAGTGATGTTTGAGAGTGCATATTATTCAAAAACATCGACTGTTATTCCCGAATATATTCATGATATTTTTCAAAACGGCATGCCAGCGGACTTTCGTTTAATTGGTGCCACAACGAGGCAACCTCATGAAATTTCTCCGGCGCTTCGTTCACGCTGTGTGGAAATTTTTTTTAAGGAATTGGAACCAGAGGAATTAAAGCAAATTGCCAAGCATGCTGCAGATAAAATCGGTTGTTTGGTTCAGGAAGAAGTATATCAGGAGATGATCAGTTATGTAACCAATGGTCGGGAAATGGTCAATCTTGTTCAGTTGGCAGCTGGCGTGGCTGCAGATGAAGGACGTAACCAAATCACAGAAAAAGATCTGCAATGGATTGTGCGCAGTGGTCGATTAGAAGCAATGCCTGAGAAAAAAGCAGGAACAGAAAAACGAGTGGGATGCGTGTATGGGTTAGGTGTAACACATGCGATGCGAGGGATGCTTTTAAATATCGAGATCTCCACCAGACAACAACGAAAAAAATCAGAAATTCGAGTTACCGGAATGATTGAGGAGGAAATTTTCCGTCAGGCAGAAAAAGAAATGAAAAGAAAAAGTCTGGCAGTGGCAGCTGTGGAAAATATTTTAACATATTTTCAGCATAGTGGTATGATAACGGATCATTACACCATTCATATTAATTTTCCAGGCGGAATTCCTGTTGATGGTCCATCGGCTGGTTTAGCCCTGACAGTTGGAATATACGCAAGCATAACCAAACAGGCGGTTTCTGGAAAAGTAGCCTTTACTGGTGAAGTTGGCATTCATGGGCATATTTTGCCAGTTGGTGGTGTGAGAGAAAAACTCAGGGCAGCTAAACGTGTAGGTATTGAGCAAGTTTTCATTCCAAAAGAAAATTTTCATTCAACTTTTCAGGAAATACAGTCTTCCAATTTTCATATTATTCCGGTTGTTCATGTACAGGATGTGTTAAATAGTCTATTTGTACTGCCTGCTTATCGCACAGATTCATCTAAAAGTAATTGTTCCAAGCAAATTTGGTCTCATATACTTTCTGATGAAGAATCCTCAGCCGGTTAGTTATATGTTCCATCCTCAGTTTGATTAAAATATTTTATATATAAAAAGAAAAAAATTCTACACTTTTTATCGTTAAGATAAAATATTTGTATGGAAAAAATGATATACAAAATAAGGTACACAAAAAATACCCAATAATTTATTTTTATGGTATTTCAAGATTTTTGTTATTATTTATGATAATCATATATATTTTTTATTTTAAGATAAAAAATCAGTCGAGTGATTTCTAAAATTTATATATAAATATTTATTTTATTGTTAAAGGGATAATTTTGTTTTCTATTTAATTATAGTATTTTAAGTTATATTTTTTATTTTGGTACATGTATTTTAAAGATCAAATAGACTTTTCAGCTAAGAACTCAGTTTAAGTAGATCAAAAAAAGTGAAAGACACAGAGTTTGTTTTGTGTTTTTCACTTTTTCTTTTTTCATAAACATAGAAAGACAAACATATATTCATAAAGAGGGGAGGCCGAATATGAAAAAGATTCATCAAGCAGTAAAGAATTTTTTGACAGATTCTGTTGGATTGCCAGCGGAATTGTTTTCAGATTTTCCTGGTATTTCTATTACCAAAAATCGAGTGATGATTGAAAATCATAAAGGCCTGCTCTCATTTTCTACACAAGAAATTTGTTTGTTGACTGGAAGTGGACAAATGCAAATTCAAGGAGAGCATCTGGTGATTCAAAATTATAACGATCGAGAATTGGTCTTAATCGGAAATATTGTCGATGTCAAATTTATAGAAAAAGCTTAGGGGATTGAATTATGAAGAATTTATGGTTTGATCGGTTTAAGGGAATTGTTTTACTTTATGTAAAAGGAGAAAAAGCTGTTGATTTTTTAAATGCTGCTGTCCAAAAGCAAATAAAGGTTTGGTCGATTCGTAAGGTAGATGAAGAGTGCATTGGATTTTTTATCTTAATTTCTGATATTTCACAGTTGAGAAATCTACGTAGAGATTATCATGTCCAGTTTTCTTTTGGTAAACGGGAAGGGCTTTGGTTTCATTGGCAGCGTGTAAAAAAAAATGGTTCATTTGTATTGGGAGGATTCTTGTTTGTCCTGCTTGTCACTTTGCTTTCCAACACGGTTTGGGAAATTAAAATTACAGGTGCGTCTAAAGAAATTGAATATCGGATTATGAAACAGCTAGATGAAATGGGTGTGAAAAGAGGTGCACTGCAATTTGGTTTACATACCCCACAGGAAATTCAAAAAGAAATTACAAAACAAAATGCAAATATTACTTGGGTTGGTGTTGAAAGAAAGGGAACCGTTTACCATTTGCAAGTTGTTGAAAAAACCATTCCCAAAGTTTCTCAGCCGCCTGAAAACAGACATTTGGTGGCAAAAAAGGCAGGTGTTGTATCTTATATTTTGGCAGATAAAGGTGAGCCAAAAGTTAAAGTAAACCAATACGTAAAAAAAGGACAAGTGTTGATTTCTGGATATATTGGAAAAGAGGATGAACCTGTGCCGATCGCTGCAACTGGTAAGGTACTTGCAGAAACATGGTATGAAACAACCATTATTTTACCCCTAGAAAACCGTTTGGATACGTTAACTGGACATTCAAAATCAAAATATGGTTTTTCTGTATTTGGGCAATCGTTTTATTTCCCATGGCTAGAAAATCCGAATTTTACGTCTTTTTATACAGAAGAAAGGAGAAATCCGATTTATTTTTTCAAGTGGAAGCTTCCGATCACGTGGAATGAGAAGATTTTTTATGAAACAGAGAGGGTTGAAACTCATTATACGAGACAGGAAATTCAAAAGCTTGGTGTAAAATTGGCACATGAGAAAATGCGTCAGGAAATTTCGGGTGCGTCCTCTGTTTATGGCATAAAAGTTTTGCGGCAACGAGAAACTAATGGTAAAGTAGAGATAACATATCATTTTCAAATGATAGAAAGTATCGGCGTATATGAGCCAATTCATGAAAATAAGGAGAACGCATTGAATGACCAAAAATCAAAAGACAATTGATTCATATATTGAAAATTCTGAGGAAGCAACAAAATTATTCGGTGTGAAGGATCAATACTTACATGTTATTGAACAACTGCTCGATGTATCTGTTGTTTCGCGCGGAGCGGAAATATATGTGACTGGGGAAGAGCAAAATATTCAAACTGCTGATCAATTGTTTGCGCTATTATTAAAGCAAATCCGTATGGGGCAGGAAATTCATGAGCGAGATATTATGTATATCATTCGAATGCTGCGTATAGGTAAGCCCTTTGATATGGATCAACTGTTTTCCTGTGTGATTTTGCGAAATACACAAGGAAGATTGATTCGACCGAAAACATTCGGGCAGAGAAATTATGTGGAGGCGATTAAACAGTACGATCTTGTTTTTGGTATTGGTCCTGCTGGTACCGGCAAAACATATTTGGCGGTTGTAATGGCTGTTGCAGCCTTGAAAAATCATGAAGTCAAAAAAATTATTTTAACCCGTCCAGCTGTGGAAGCAGGGGAAAGCTTAGGATTTTTACCAGGTGATTTAAAGGAAAAAGTGGATCCGTATTTACGTCCCTTATATGATGCATTGCATGATGTGCTAGGTCAGGAGCAGACCGAAAGATTGGTTGAAAAAGGTGTAATTGAGATTGCACCGCTAGCATATATGCGTGGACGTACTTTGGAAAATGCTTTTGTCATTTTGGACGAGGCACAGAACACAACATTGTCGCAAATTAAAATGTTTCTGACCCGACTGGGTTTTCAATCAAAAATGATTGTAAATGGAGATCGTTCTCAAGTGGATTTGCCAAAGGGGACAAAATCTGGACTAGAAGTGGCTATTGAAATTTTGCAAAATGTCAAAGGTAGTAAATTTATTTTTCTGGATCAGATGGATGTTGTTCGTCATCCGTTAGTTGCCAGAATTATTAATGCTTTTGAAAAAGCTGATCGATCCAAGTAAATTCAATTATGCCCGGAAATGTACCGGGTTTTTTTATTTTTCTGGTTTGAAGATGAGTAAAGTAGCATTTTGTAAAGTCTGGCTCAAAAAATGGATTTTGTTCATTTGAAATAAAGAATGAGGAGAGATAAAATCAGGTTCTTTGTCTTTGATTTGCTTTCCTTTGATATATTGAGAATCTATTTACAAAAATTAGTATTATATGTTTTATTCATCATCTTGACAATGATAAAGGGTTTAAAAAAATGGGTTGTAATTAGACTTTTTTGGGGGGAAAACACTTTTGACTTGGATTTTTATATATGTTTTGGAATCATGGTTTCACAAAGTGATTTGACTTTTGTGAGATAGATTTTGAAATTGTTTTTGAATCGTAAAAATCTGGAAGGTTAAATAAAAATTAGAGATCGGTTTGCTTTTCCTGGCTAGGTTTGTTATGTTAGAACTGTGAGAGGAAAGGTGATGAGGTATGCTTGATTTGGAAATTATTGATGACCATCAGCGGTTAACAGATAAACAGATAGTGCTTTTGCAGGATTTGATACAGTATACCGCAGGAAGTCTGGAAATTCCAGAAGGAGAATGCTCAGTTTTGATTGTAACAAATGATGAAATTCAAATATACAATCGGCAATACCGTGGAAAAGATATGCCAACCGACGTGCTCTCTTTTGCCATGCAAGAGCAAGGAGATCCAGATTTTGATTTTGAGTTAGAAGATGAACTTCCAGCTCTTGGAGATATTTTTATTTCCTATGAAAAAACAAAAGAGCAGGCTGAAGCTTACGGGCATTCTTTTGAAAGGGAACTTGGCTTTTTGGCGGTGCATGGTTTTTTGCATTTAATTGGATATGATCATATGACTGAGGCTAAGGAAAAGGAAATGTTGGATTTACAAAAAAGGATTTTAGATGCTTATGGATTATCGCGGAGCTGATCGTTTTCCAAAAAGGAATCCATCTTGGGTTAAACGATTTATTCATGCCATACATGGAATTTTATATGGATTTCAGACTGAGAAAAATTTTCGCTTCCATGTTATTGCTGCGATTACTGTTATGCTGGTTGCTTTTTTGTTGCAAATTTCGCGTTTGGAATGGATTTGTGTATTATTTGCGATTGGAATCGTGATGGGAGCAGAGCTGTTGAACAGCGCAATTGAACGTACTGTGGATTTGGTAACAGAGGAATTTCATCCTTTGGCAAAGTCTGCTAAAGATTTGGCAGCCGGAGCAGTTTTTGTAGTTTCCATGATTGCAGCACTGATCGGCATTTGTATTTTTGGGCCATATGTCGTACAATGGATATCAATTTTAAAATAAAAAGAGGAGTTCCATTATGATAAACAAGGAGCAACTGGTTCGAGCGGCAATTCAGGCAAGGCAAAGCAGCTATGCGCCATATTCAGGCTTTGCGGTTGGAGCAGCTTTATTGTTGCAAAACGGTATAGTCATTTGTGGATGTAACATTGAAAATGCTTCCTATGGTTTAACAATTTGTGCGGAGCGAACAGCGATTTTTAAAGCGATTTCTGAAGGGAAGAGAGATTTTGTAGCGCTTGCTGTTGCTGCAGGAGAAAATACTCCGACATCACCTTGTGGGGCCTGTCGTCAAGTGATTTCAGAATTTTTTCCTAAAGGAGCTCCGATTTATTATGCCAATGTGAAGGGAGAGTTCATTGAAACAACAGTTAGCAGCCTGCTGCCAGGTGCATTTTCAAGAGAGGATTTGAAATAATGACAGAGAAAAACTTTGTTTCAGGATTTGTTTCGATTATCGGGCGACCAAATGTAGGGAAATCGACATTTTTAAATTATGTAATTGGACAAAAAATAGCGATTATGAGCAATAAGCCACAAACGACACGAAATAAAATACAAGGGGTTTACACATCTGAACATTCGCAAATAATTTTTATTGATACGCCAGGTATTCATAAGCCAAAACATAAACTGGGTGACTTTATGATGAAGGTTGCGCAAAATACATTAAAAGAAGTTGATGTTATTTTATTTATGGTAAATGTAACAGAAAAATTTGGTTCCGGTGAAAAATTTATTTTGGAGAAACTACAAAATGTTGAAGCACCTGTATTTTTGGTTTTAAATAAAATTGATCAAACTGCAAAGGAAGAAATTCTACAGGTTATTGCACAATATAAGGACCGATATTCATTTGCTGAGATTGTTCCAATTTCTGCTTTAACTGGTAAAAACATAGACACATTATTGAAGCAGATTGAAAAATATATGCCAGAAGGTCCGATGTATTATCCAAGTGATCAGGTTACGGATCATCCAGAGCGTTTCATTGTTTCTGAATTGATTCGGGAAAAGGTGCTTCATTTAACAAGGGAAGAGATTCCGCATTCGATTGCTGTAATGGTAGAGAAAATTTCTACAGAGAATGAAGGACGTAGTGTACATATTCATGCGACAATTATTGTGGAGCGAGACTCACAAAAAGGAATCGTGATTGGTAAGCAAGGAAAAATGCTAAAAGAGGTTGGGACCCGTGCCCGAAAAGATATTGAAAATTTATTTGGGTCAAAGGTGTTTTTAGAACTTTGGGTTCGCGTTGAAAAAAATTGGAGAGATAAAGCTAGTTATTTACGAGAGTTTGGCTATAAAGAGGACGAGTATTAACAACGTTAAAAAGGGTAAAGGAGAGCAGTTGGCTTCATTTGGGGAAAATCAGACAGTTTACACAAAATTTCATTCAGGAGGCATATTAAAGCAGTTTCGTTTTACACGGCTTTTGTGCGGAATATGAAAGGACGGAGTAACATGTTGGATTGGATTTGGGAAGCCTTTGAAAAAACAGGTGATATACAAATTTACCTTCTTTATAAAACATTTGAGCAAGCATATGATGAAGGCTCTTTCATAATGTTTACAGAATATGAAAATGAGAATACTCACCCGCTTTGCTGATAGCTTCACATCTTTCAAGGAAGGGTTACAGTTGGAAAAAATTGAAGGCATTGTCATTAAAACACAAGAATATAAAGAGAAAGATAAACTTCTTTGGATTTTTACACGTACTTATGGTAAGGTGTCGCTTGTTGCACATAGTGCCAAAAAAAGTTCCAGTCATTTATCTGCCTGTACGCAACGTTTTACGTACGGGCTTTATGTTTTTACATGGAGAAATGGATTGTCCACTTTGCGTTCAGGAGAAATACTTAATAATTTTAATATGATTAAAACCAATTTATGGAAAACGGCATATGCCTCTTATTTGTTGGAGCTGATTGATAAAGGAATTCACGATGGAGAACAACATCCTTATGTATATGAATGGTTACTCCGAATTTTGCAGAAAATAGATGAGGATGAAGATGCTGAAATATTGATACGTATTTTTGAAATGAAAATGACAGAAGTATTCGGCATCCAGCCAAATGTAGAAAGTTGTGTTCATTGTAATTCTTGTGAAAATTTAGTAGGATTTACTGTAGCTGATGGTGGATTTTTATGTGGAAATTGTTTTGTCTTATCCCAAGATGCAATATTGTATCCGCCAGCTGTTCTTCATTTATTGTACTTGTTTTCCAAAATTGGTCCCAAACAAATCGGTAATATTTCTGTAAAACAAGAAACAAAAAACATGTTAAAGAAAATTTTGTATGATTATTTGGATAGGCATACTGGAATTTTTTTTAACAGTCGTAAATTTATTGAGGAGTTGGATCTTTTGTAGATTGAATTTTTACACATGCAAAATCATTGATGGTTTGATTTTCGCGTGATATGAAAACTTGCTTTGGTAATTGGAGAAAAGATTGCATATATGCAGTAAAAATGATATCATGACATATAGTATGAATACATATATCATACATTGACGGAAAAAAGTACTTATTCATTGCAATAAAGCGAGTTCGGGATGGGTGGAAAGCCGAACATTGCAACATAAGGAAATGGGCACTCCTGAGTATGATTTTACAAGCGGCTTTGAGCCGGTTTTTGGCAATAATCGGTTGTTATTTTGTGGCTGATGTTTTGCTGTCATATTTTACAAGAGATTTTGGCTTTGTGCCAAAATAATTAGGGTGGAACCGCGGGTAATTTAAGCACTCGTCCCTATGCCTCATGCATAAGGATTGAGGGCTTTTTTGTTTATAAAAATTTGGAGGTGCAGTTAAAGCTATGTATTTTCAAGATATGATTTTAACTTTGCAAAAGCATTGGGGCAGCCATGGTTGTATTTTAATGCAGGCATACGATGTAGAAAAAGGGGCTGGTACATTAAGTCCGTATACGTTTTTACGAAGCCTAGGTCCAGAACCTTGGAATGTGGCATATGTTGAACCTTCTCGCCGCCCAGCAGATGGACGCTATGGAGAAAATCCGAATCGTTTGTATCAGCATCATCAATTTCAAGTTATTATGAAACCATCTCCTAATCATATTCAGGAGATTTATTTGGATTCTTTGCAGGCGCTTGGCATTGATCCACTAAAGCATGATATTCGATTTGTTGAGGATAATTGGGAGCATCCGGCACTTGGTGCTGCTGGATTAGGTTGGGAAGTCTGGCTTGATGGAATGGAAGTGACTCAATTTACTTATTTTCAACAGGTCGGCGGTTTAGAGTGCAAACCGGTATCTGCTGAGATTACATATGGATTGGAACGTTTGGCTTCTTATATTCAGGATAAGGATAATGTTTTTGATTTGATGTGGACAAAAGGGGTTACCTATCGCGATATTTTTGGGCAAGGTGAATATGAACATTCCAAGTATACCTTCGAGGAATCAGATATTAATTTATTATTCCAAAGTTTTACCAATTTTGAAAAAGAAGCGCATCGTTTGATGGAGATGGGGCTTGTTCTCCCAGCTTATGATTATGTACTCAAATGTTCACATTTTTTTAATTTGCTTGATGCCAAAGGTGCGATTTCTGTTACCGAAAGAACTGGTTATTTGGGGCGTATCCGCAATTTATCGCGAGGTATTGCGGCAAGTTATGTGAAAGAACGTGAACGGCTAGGTTTTCCAATGTGTAAAAATAAGGAGGAAGTAAAGTAAAATGGTGCATACATTTTTACTCGAAATCGGTTTGGAAGAATTACCAGCACAATATGTGCTGGGAGCACAGCAGCAATTGAAGGAAAAAGTTATAACATTTTTGAATGAAGTTCGTCTATCTTATGAAACTGTTACAGCTTATTCGACTCCAAGGCGTTTGGCAGTCCTCGTTGAAGGATTGGCGAGTAGGCAAACTAGCGTAGAAGTGCAAGCAAAAGGACCTGCAATGAAAATCGCCAAAGATGATAACGGAAATTGGACAAAGGCAGCAGAAGGTTTTGCTCGTGGGCAAGGTCTGACCGTTGATGATCTATTTGTGAAAAATGTAAAAGGTGTCGACTATGCATATGGTTTAAAAAAAGAAATTGGAAAATCGGCAAAAGATGTGTTGACTGGAATGGAGTCGGTTGTTTCTGATTTGACATTTTCCAAAAGTATGCGATGGAGCGATTTGGATTTTAAATATATTCGTCCGATTCATTGGATTGTAGCACTTCTTGATGGTGAGGTGATTCCGTTTGAAGTTGCACGTGTAAAAACCAGTCGCCATACATTCGGGCACCGCTTTTTAGGTAGTAAGATCACACTTTCAGATGCAAAACATTATGTTGAGGCTTTAGAATCAGAAAATGTCATCCCTGCTTATGAAAAACGGAAGAAAAAAATCGAAGCACAAATTACCGAATTGGCTGCTATGAATGGTTGGTTCGTTCCTTTAGATGCCGAACTTTTGGAAGAAGTGACAAATTTAGTTGAATGGCCAACGGCATTATATGGTTCGTTTGAAGAACGATTTTTACATGTTCCGGTCGATGTATTGATTACAAGTATGAAGGAGCATCAACGTTATTTTCCGGTATTTGATGTTAAAGAAATCGATTGTATAAAGCCGTATTTTATAACGGTTCGTAACGGTGGAAAAGCGCATATTGAAATGGTGCAAAAAGGAAATGAGAAGGTACTTACTGCTCGTCTGTCTGATGCAGCGTTTTTCTTTGATGAAGATTTAAAAAAATCAATCGTTTCTTGCACAGACAAATTGAAAAATATTGTTTTTCATGTAGAATTGGGCAGTTTGGAACAAAAAGTTCTTCGTATGAAGAATTCTGTGAAATTTATGGCTGAGGTATTAAATTGGAAGGGGGATCGTAAGCAATTAGAAAGAGCGACAGATATTTGTAAATTTGATTTGGTAACCAATATGGTTTATGAATTTCCAGAACTTCAAGGTCGTATGGGGGAGATTTATGCATTAAAAAAAGGTGAAGATCCGTATGTTGCCAAAGCCATTAACGAGCATTATATGCCAAGAAATGCTGAAGATGGGGTGCCAGAAACTGAGATGGGTGCGATTTTAAGTGTCATTGATAAATTAGATACGCTTGTTGGTTTCTTTACCATTGGGAAAATTCCGACAGGTTCTGCTGATCCGTATGCTTTACGGAGACAAACTGCTGGTATGATTCAAATTGTTATGGAGAAAAATTGGAACATTTCCTTGGAGTCCCTTATTGATTATATTTATGAACAATATAAAGTTTCCGGATTTACAAAATCTGACTTGTCAGAAACAAAATCTGCGATTTGTCAATTTTTGGGCATTCGTTTGAAAACCGTGCTTCAAGAGATGGCATTTCGTTTTGATGTGATCGAAGTTGCATTGGCTACTAATATTTTTCATATTTGTCATACTGTTTCATTGGCTCAAGCTTTGCAGACTGCTGTATTGAATCCGGATAATAAACCATTGTTTGAAGCATTCAACCGAACGATTCATATTACAAAAGATGCGACACCAGGAGCGGTTTATGAGGAATACATGCAGCCAGAGGAAAAAGCATTGTATCATACGTATACGGATCTATGTCCGAGATTTAAAGTTGCTGTGCAGGAAGGGAATATGAAAGAAGCTTTGGATGTACTTAAAAGCTTAAGAGAACCAATTGAGGTATATTTTGATCATATTATGGTTAATTGTGAGGATGAAAAATTACGACAAAATCGTTTAACTGCATTGGCAAATATTCGAGCATTGATTTTGGAATTGGGGAATGTTTCTTTGTTAAACTTAAAGGAATAGAAAGAAAAATCGGTAAATAGCCTTTAAGGGGGTGCAAACCATCGAACTGAACGAACGCCAGTTGAAAATTGTAGAGATTGTAAAAGCATACGGACCGATTACAGGCGAGCGAATTGCTGAACTTCTTTCTGTTACAAGAGCAACCTTACGTCCAGATTTGGCAATTTTAACCATGTCTGGTTTTTTGGAAGCAAGACCACGTGTTGGTTATAAATATGTCGGACGTAGAGATGGGATTGAGGATATTGAACGTATCAAAAAGAAAATCGTTCAAGAATATATGTCTATTCCGGTTGTTGTGCATACAAACGCAAATGTTTATGATGCCATTTGTACTATGTTTTTAGAAGATGTTGGTACTTTATTTGTGGTTGATGAGAATAAAGTTCTTGTTGGTGTGATTTCTAGAAAAGATTTGCTTCGGGCGAGTATCGGCAGTCAGGATTTACAAAAAATGCCAGTTAATATTATCATGACGCGGATGCCAAATATTACATATTGTTATAAAACAGATTCAATGGCTAAAGTTTCAAAAATTATGATGGATAAGGCAATCGACGGTTTGCCTGTAGTACGTGATACGAAAACTGGATTGGAAGTCATCGGAAGAATTACGAAAACCAATATTACAAGATTAATGGTAGATATTATTGAAGGACGTATTATTTAAAGATGGTGTCTTCATATGAAGGAGGTTTTTTTATGGATAGGCCGAGGATATACATTGTTTCTGATTCGGTGGGAGAAACGGCAGATCTTGTGATTAAAGCGGCTATTAGCCAGTTTGATTGTTCGATTGTCACGAAAAGAATTCCATATGTGGAAGATAAAGTAACGATTAAAGAGGTTGTAACCATGGCAAAGCTGAATCATGCTATGATTGCCTTTACATTGGTCAAGCCAGAAATTCGTTCGTATTTGCTACAACAAGCGGAGGAATACAGTGTTCCGGTTTTTGATATTATTGGACCAATGATTGATCAAATGCAGAACTTTTATCATATTTCTCCCAAGTATGAACCAGGCATGGTTCGTAAAATGGATGATGAATATTTTAAACGTGTGGAAGCAATTGAATTTGCTGTGAAATATGATGATGGGAGAGATCCGCGTGGCATTTTATATTCCGATTTGGTTTTAATTGGGATCAGCCGCACCTCAAAAACTCCGCTTTCTCAATATTTGGCACTGAAGCGCTTAAAGGTTGCTAATGTACCGATTGTCCCAGAAATTGAGCCGCCAGAGGAGCTGTTTCAAGTTCCAAAAGAAAAATGTGTCGGTTTGAAAATTAATCCCAAACGTTTGATTCACATTCGAAAAGAACGTCTGAAAACATTAGGACTTAGTGATGAGGCAAGTTATGCAAATCTGAAGAGGATTCAAGAAGAACTGGTGTATTTTGAACAACTGATTGAAAAAATCGGTTGTCCAGTTGTGGATGTAACAAATAAGGCAGTAGAAGAAACTGCCAATCTGGTATTGGGAGCGTTGAATACTGAGAGAGAAGGATAGAAATGGTAAGATAGATGGTTGTCGTTTTCTGGCTGCCATCTTTTTTTGGTTTCATTTCATTGGATATTCTCTGACAGGCATTTTCTTGTTTTTATTGACCTTTTTATCCAATTTATCAATGAAATACTATTTATTGAAACAAAATTATTAAGTCTTTTTATGGTAGCTAATCTAATATCATGTTTGACCAGTGTATTATGTAGAGATAAAAAATTTTTCGGTGCAGTAGAAATTATCCCGTTTGCTGTATAAAGTATGTAACAAAATTCATACAAATATCGAATAGATTTCTAGGAAAATGATTGTAATGTGTATGGACATTTTTGAGCCATTCTATTTTTTCCTGATTTTGTACGATTGCATATGATGAAAGTCATTTTTTATTTTGTCGATTTTTGTCAACTTGATTGCCCAATTGGAATTTTATGATAGATTGTTTTTTTAATAGTAAAAAATAAGGAAATCCGCTATAATATATACTTGTGGTCATCAAAATAAAATAGATATATTGAAGAATATGCCGATAAAAAGCAGGAATTCAATTGAAATATGTAGAAGAACAAAGATAAAGAAATGTCGAAAATCCATATTTCGGTATTTTAAAAGCATATATATGACAAAATTCGACGCGAAATATGTCATATAATGATAGAAATGTTCTATGAGTTAGCTTTATGATTAAGTTGCTATATGTGAAATAGAGAGGTGTAAAAATGGTTGGAAAAGTTCCAAATGAAGTTTTCGATGATATTCGTTCTTCGGTCGATATTGTTGATGTCATTGGGGAACAGGTTTCTTTAAAAAAGGCTGGAAGAAATTATAAAGGACCCTGTCCTTTTCATCAAGAAAAAACACCATCTTTTTCCGTTTCATCAGATAAACAAGTCTACCACTGCTTTGGATGTGGTGCAAGCGGAAATGTTGTGACTTTTTTAATGGAAAGTCAAGGTTATACTTTTTATGAAGCCATGCTTGACTTGGCAAAGCGCTCTGGTAAAGAACATTTGCTAAAATCAGTATCATTCCCTTCAGTACAAAGAGAAGAATCAAATGATAAAGATCTGTACGATGTTCACGATATTTTAACCAAGCTTTACATGCATTATTTACTGAATAGTGATGAAGGTACAGTTGCACGTAAATACTTAGAAAAAAGGAATGTTTTTACAGAAAGTATAAAGTTATTTCAAATTGGGTATGCTCCCGGTAAAGATTTGGCTTTAAATTATTTGAAAAGTTTAGGATATGAACTGGAATTATTGGACAAGGCTGGTATTGTAACCAAATCTGAGTCCGGAATTTATCGGGATACTTTCCGTGATCGTTTGATATTTCCGATTCATGATGCGCTTGGACGCGTCATTGCATTTAGTGGCAGAACATTGAATGATAGAAGTCCAAAATATTTAAACAGCAAAGAGACGCCGCTTTTTCATAAAACGAAGATTTTATATAACTTTCACAGAGCACGTCAAGAAATAAAGCAAACTGGAACAGTTGTCCTTTTTGAAGGATATATGGATTGTATTGCGGCACATGCAGCTGGTGTTTCCAATGGAATTGCGACAATGGGTACAAGTTTTACACAAGAACATCTGTCAGTGATTGGAAAAAATATTAAAGAAATTAAGCTTTGTTTTGATGGAGATGCTGCTGGATTAAAAGCAACAAGTATAACTGGTCGTTTTTTGGTTGAAAATGGATATCAGGTTTCAGTTTGTCGTTTACCTTCTGGGCTGGATCCAGATGAATATATTCGAAAATACGGTAAGGAAGAATTTCAAAACCAAATTATTTTTGGTACAAAGACTTATATTTCTTTTCAATTGGAATATGTTAAGAAGGATAAGAATTTAGATCGTGCCGAAGATTTTGGACAATATTTGAAAGAAGCATTAGAAATTATTGCTCAAGTGAAAAATGAATTTGTACAAGAAGGTTATATTCAAGCTTTAAGTATGGATATAGGAATTTCTTCAAGAGATTTGAAAGAAAAACTGGATCGCTTGCAAAAAGGTGGTCTGAATACATCGCCACCTGGACAAAGTCTTGCAACAGAGAAAGCATTTGTTCCAAAAAGAGGTTTGACGCAATTTACAGTAATTCAAAATGCAGAACGTTTTTTACTGGCGTATATGCTGGAAAGCTCTGAAATAACAATGCGTGTGAAAGAAAGAATTTACCAATCCTTTTCAATTGTTGAGCATCAAGCTATTGCAACTTTATTATATGCTTTTTATGAGGAGGGAAGTCCGCCTTCTTTAGAAAAGTTTTTAGGGCAAGTGAGTGATGCCTGCTTACGGGCAATCATTCTAGATATCAGTGAGATTCCGATTCCAGATGAAATTTCACAGCAAGCATTTGAAGATTATTGTCGCATCATTTTGGTAGATCTTCCTGAAATGATACGCAAAGAAAAAATTGAGAAGGAAATTGAAGAGGCTGAACGGAATCATAATTATATACGAGCAGCCGAGCTGGTTCAAGAGCTGGCGAAAAAGAACGCAGGGGTTCTTATTCCTATGAAAAATTAGGAGGAAAGTTGAATGGAAGAAAAACAAAATAATGTACAGGAAACAGAGGTATCATTGGAGCAGGCCAAACAGGACATTGTTTCGGCAGGAAAGAAACGTGGTATCTTATCTTATGAAGAAATTGCTGAAAAGCTAAGTGTCTATGAAATTGATTCAGATGCAATGGATGAGTTTTATGAACATATTCGTGAGCAAGGAATTGAATTGATTGGTGCGATTGAAGATGATGCACTGATCCCCTCTGTTGAAGATGCAGATAAAGAAGAATTTGACTTGAATGACTTGCGAATACCGCCTGGTGTAAAAATCAATGATCCAGTTCGTATGTATTTAAAAGAAATTGGGCGTGTTGACTTACTATCGGCTGCTGAAGAAATTGAATTGGCAGAAAGAATTGAGGCTGGTGATAAGGAAGCCAAACGTAGGCTGGCTGAGGCCAATTTGCGTCTAGTTGTTAGCATTGCGAAAAGATATGTCGGTCGAGGTATGTTGTTTTTAGATTTGATTCAAGAAGGCAACATGGGATTAATTAAAGCTGTTGAAAAATTTGACTATCGAAAAGGATTCAAATTCAGTACGTATGCAACATGGTGGATTCGTCAAGCCATTACACGAGCCATTGCCGATCAGGCAAGAACGATTCGGATTCCAGTGCATATGGTTGAAACCATCAACAAATTAATTCGGATTCAAAGACAATTGCTGCAAGACCTAGGACGAGATCCAACACCAGAAGAGATCGGTGCTCAAATGGATTTACAACCCGAAAAAGTTCGAGAGATTTTAAAAATTGCACAGGAGCCAGTGTCTTTGGAAACTCCAATTGGTGAAGAAGATGATTCACATCTAGGAGATTTTATTGAAGATCAAGATGCTACATCACCTTCTGAGCATGCGGCTTATGAGCTATTAAAAGAGCAATTGGAGGATGTACTGGATACATTAACGGATCGAGAGGAAAGTGTGCTTCGTTTGCGTTTTGGTTTGGATGATGGACGGACAAGAACATTAGAAGAGGTAGGTAGAGTTTTTGGCGTAACACGTGAACGGATTCGTCAAATTGAAGCAAAAGCATTAAGAAAACTGCGTCATCCATCTAGAAGCAAGCGTTTAAAAGATTTTTTGGAGTAATAAAGCAATACCATTGAAAGAAGAGAAGCAATTTGGTCATTGGATCAGAGAGCTTCTCTTTTTTGCAGTTTGTTTGTTTATATACCAATGTCTATAACAATACCAATGGATGCTATGGAGACAGAGGTTTCAGCAGGTAAAGCAATCGGCAAAGCAGCAATTGGTGAAACGCTGGTGGTTATTGCAATTGTATTATGGATTCCTTCATGGTAATCTTCATGTTTTTTCTGTTGTATGTGTTCACTTGGTGATGGATAATAGTCTCGGATTTGTCCGTATTCCCGAACACGCCGTTTAACTTGTTTATCTTCAAGCATTTGCCGCATTTGCATTGCTTTTTTTAATTGTTCACGTTCAGCAGCTTTTTTGGCAGCGGATGTTAATAATTGTTCCTCATTTAATCTCTTTATTTTAATCTTTGCTTTTAGCAATACTTGTTCAGCTTGCCCAATCAGAATATGGGCATTCTTTTTATCATCTTTATTGAATTTTAACTGATAAATTTTTCCACGAATACTAGAGATGGCTCCCTTTACATCTTGCTGATTACGAGCTTTTGCTATGCGCATCAGATCTTTTGCAGGAACATAACTGGCTTTCTTTTTAGGTATCCATTCGTTTTCTATTGTTGTTTTGTAAGGCTCTTTTAGATTTTTCTGTTGGTTTTGGTACATATCTTGATCAGAATAACGAATCGGTAAGGCGGGCATATGCGCAAGCCATTGTTTGGTTTGTCCGTCTTTATCTAGTATGATACCAGCCCCTAGAATATTTTTTCCTGAAAGTTGTGCAAATTGTATTTTTTGCAGTTGTTCTTGTCTATTCAGTTTGATTGTATGAATGGTTTGCTCTTTAAATGCTGTGTTTTGTACCATATTTTTCAAGGCTTCTGGTGAGAGCAAGACTTGGAACATGTCAAGATTTTCTTTGACATAGTTTTTGATCTCAGACGGGTCAGAAAGCTGAACCACTTGAATATTTGCACCAGGTAGTTCGCTTTTCAGTTGATTTAAAAAGTTTTCAATTTCTGTTTGTGTATTCCCTTTCATTCCAGTATACTTGATTGAATCAATTTGAAATGATTTGGTATAGTTCTGTTTTATTTTTGTCTGAGGAAATTCTTTTTGGATATGCAATTTTATTCATCTCCTTTTCCTTATTTTCTTTTCTTTATTTTTATTATCGGTTTGATTCTATAAAATTTTGGGGAGAAGAAGAGTGGTGTATTGTCAATGAATTGTACTTCTTTTTCATTTGACATGTTATCTTTTTCATTTTCTTTCCTGAACTTTCCAGTATAATAGAAAGAAAAAGCAAGGAAGGTGGTATATGTGGATAAAAATAGGAAAGAGATTATTGTTAAGGAGATTGAATATTGGGAAGAAAATCGTATGCTTCCAGCACATTATTGTCAATATTTACTTACTCTTTATACAGAGGGGAAAGGTAAGGAAAATTTTAAAAAACATATTAAGCCGCCTGGAATACTTGTGCTTGCGATCGTGTTTTTTGTTTTTGCGTTAATCATATCGCTCCTTATCCATGTGCTCAATTGGTCTGTATATACGAAAGGAGCTGTAATATTTGGGATCTATACGCTGCTTATGGCACTGATTGTATATATCCGTAAAAAAACGGAATGGTACGTATTTTATTTGGCACTCTATAATATTGGATTGTTTTTTTCTTTGTTAATCTTTTTATATGAAATGAATTTCCATATTATGGTTATGTTGGGATTTTCTGCATTTTATATTGTTTTTTTATTTTTGCAAGGTCTATTGTTGCGTTTAAAGGCGATAAAAATTGCCAGCTTAATTGGATTGATTTGTGTGGTGGGAACAACTACTGCCTATTATTTTATTTTTTAATTCAAATGGAGAATCAATAAAAATGTCACAATCATTACGTTTATCCTATCGTTTGGAAACGGTAGCCAAATATATTCAAAAAAATAGCTTTTTAGCAGATATTGGTTCGGATCATGCATATTTACCAGTGTACTGTATACAAACTCAAAAGGCAAGACAAGCCATTGCTGGAGAGGTTACAAAAGGTCCCTATGATTCAGCAAAGAAAACCGTTTGTCAATATAAGTTATCCGATCGTATTGATGTGCGTTTAGGCAACGGATTCGATGTGATTTTGGGAGAAGCTGTTGAGTGCGTTACAATTTGTGGAATGGGCGGTCAACTGATTCGAGATATTTTGGAACATGGAAAAGAGAAGATACCGACTGTTCAGAGACTCGTTTTGCAGCCGAATGTTGCTGCGTATACCATTCGGAAATGGGCAGTGCAAAATGGTTGGAAACTTACAGCTGAAGAAATTTTAAAAGAAGACCATAAGATTTATGAGATTCTTGTATTGGAACGAACATTTAAGGAGATGGATGCGACCTTGGATGCAAAAGATCTCCTGTTTGGTCCATTTTTGCGTAAAGAAAAAAATGAAGTTTTCCAGGAAAAATGGTATAGAGAGCTAAAAAAGTTGTCTTATGTGAAGAAAAGTTTGGAGAACGCACCGCAAACAACTGAAAATATGCGACGTTTACAGGAAGTTGTAGAGGAATATCAACAAATAGAAAGGATTTTGTCAAAATGAAAGTTGCAAATGGGATTGAGATCATTAAGGTTTTGGAGCAGGCATTTCCAAAATATTTAAGTTATGCAAAAGATCCAATTGGGTTACATATTGGTACATTGAATAAAAAGGTAAAGCGGATTATGGTAACACTTGATGTATTGGAAAATGTTGTAGATGAGGCTATAGCAAAAGAAGTGGACTTGATTGTTGCCCATCACCCGCTATTGTTCCGACCAATTCAGGCCATCGATACAGCGACACCTCAAGGTCGTTTAATTGAAAAAGCCATTTGCCATCAAATTGCTATTTATGGCATTCATACGAATCTGGATATCGGAACAGGTGGAATCAATGACTATATGGCAAACTCTCTAGGTTTGAGTAATTGTGAAATTATGGATGTAACTTATGAGGAGCCGCTTATAAAGCTTGTAACATTTGTCCCCAAAAGTCATATCGAAGCAGTGTATGAAGCGATTTGTCACGCTGGAGCAGGGCATATTGGAAACTATAAAGGAACATCATTTCAAACAGAAGGTATTGGAATGTTTATTCCATTAAAAGGAGCAGCACCATTTATTGGGAAAGTGGGGCATGCTGAGCAGGTATCAGAGATTCGGTTAGAGACGATTTTGCCTCTTAAGCTACAAAATAAGGTTTTGAAGGCTTTGCTGGTGGCACATCCGTATGAGGAGGTTGCGTATGATTTTTATCCGTTAAATCAAAAAGGCAAGGCATATGGATTAGGGAGAGTTGGTTGTTTGGCTGCTCCAATGTCACTGCATGCCTTTGCAAATTGGTTAAAAGAAAAATGGGATTTGGATGGTGTTCGGGTTATTGGCGACTTGAATCAGCCAATACAAAAAGTAGCAGTTTCAGGAGGAGATGGAAATAAGTATATCGCAAAAGCAAAAAGAATGGGTGCAGATGTGTTTGTCTCCGGTGATATTTACTATCATAATGCACATAGTGCAATGGAGATGGGGCTTTCTATTGTTGATGTTGGGCATCATGCAGAGAAAATTTGTAAACCGTTGTTGGCAGATTTCTTTTGTCAGAAGGCACAAGAGTACAAGTGGATGCTGGATGTGCTCCAATCTGAAAGCAATACCAACCCATTTCGTTTTTTGTAAAAGCGGATCAAAAGAAATTTATGAACAGAATTAAAGTATCTGAACGTGGCAGTTTGTTAAATCAAATGGGATAAATTTAAGTATTGAGAAAAATCAATAGTGAAAATAAGAAAAGCCCCTAGTTATAAGTGATTTTTGGTCTTTCATCCTTATTTTAAGGGGCGTATATGATTCTATCATAGTTTTTTATATGTGTTGGAAATTTTTTGATTATTGATTTCTGTTTTTTACCTTTGGCAAAATTTTGGATAGGTCAACTTGTATTTTATTGTGCCAAGTATCGGGATCGTCATATTCAAATTGCTCCAAATAGGCAATTACTGCATTGGTAATTGGCGTAGGTGTAGATGCACCTGCGGTAACGGCAACTGTTTGTACGTTTTTTAGCCATTCAATTTGAATTTCTGAAACATCAGCGACACGATAGGCTTTGGTTTTGGCAATTTCTTCTGAGACTTGTGCCAGCCGATTGGAATTGTTGCTTTTTGGATCGCCGACAACAATTGTTAAATCAGCTTCACCGGCTTGGTTTGCAACAGCTTCTTGGCGCACCTGTGTTGCCATACAAATTTCCTTTTGAAATTCAGCGTTTGGGTATTTTTCTTGAACAACCTTCATAATTTCGATTACATCCCATTGACTCATTGTTGTTTGATTGGTAACCAAGATTTTATCGGTTGGAATGGATAATTTTTGGACATCTTGGATATTTTCTACAAGATGGACGGTTTTCGGATCGATACCAATCGCACCTTCGGGTTCAGGATGATTTTTCTTTCCAATATAAATGGTGTGATAGCCTTGTTGATTTTTTTCTTTAATTAAATCATGTGTTTTTAAAACATCTGGACAAGTGGCATCAATGATTTTCAATCCTTTTTCTTTTGCTTTTTGATAAACCTGTGGGGAGATGCCATGTGCCGTAAAGATAACGGTACCTTTATCTACATGGTTTAAAATGTCCATGCGATTTTTTCCTTCTAATGTAATAATGCCTTCTTGTTCAAAGGCATCGGTCACATGCTTGTTGTGAACAATCATCCCCAAAATATAAATGGGTCTCGGTAAATCTTTATTCTTGGCGGCATTTCTTGCGATAACCATTGCATCAACTACACCGTAACAATATCCCCTTGGGGCAATTTTAATCACTTTCATGATGGTATCCTCCGTCATTTATCGAAAATTGTTGTATTTCCTTTAAGCGGTTTTCTTTTTTATTTTAATATACCAGATATATTTAGGAAAGGACGAAATCTGTTCAGATAATGAGTTCAAGAAATGCAAAAAAAGGGCTGGAATAAAATGAAAAAGGTTATCTTTGTATTGAACAAGCTTTTCTCCAGTGAGTCGTAAGCATATTGTAAAATTCCACAATTTGTTTTAAACTTCTCGTTATATTCATATAGTTTATAGATGTAAATTGAATTTTTTAGATAAAAAGATCTTTGATTCAGACTTTTGGGTTTTGGTTTCATCTTTTCTTACATGGTTAAATTGTGTTTTTTTATTGTTATTTCTGTTTTTCGTTGTTGCTTTCCTCTTCATTTTCCACAATCACTGTGTCACGGCAGCCTTTTTGGGAAACAGTTGTAGTTTCTGCTACGGTTCCAACTGGAATTTTTCCACTATATAAAATGTTTGATTTCAATTTCGCACTATAAAAAGAATTGATCTTTTCAAATCCATATTCACTTTCAATATCCGAAATGGTGTATTCTTTTATTTGTTGATAATATTTTGGTAATTTGTTGAGTGTTGGACCGAAATTTCGGATGATTGGTAGGGTTTTTCCATATACTTCCCCAATGGATTGGAAAACTTGTTCTAAATCACATAGATGAATCGTTTTCTTTTTTTCATTTTCTACTTGTGTTAACCAATCGGGGTTGGGAGTTTCATAAAAGTGTGAGGCATGATAAATGCGGTCTTCTCGAATTTCTTTTCTTAAATTGACAAAATGTCGATAGATTGGAGAGAAACTTTTCATTGCTTTTCCTCATTTCTGTAAAAATATTTTTCTTTCACTGGCTTTATGCATAAATAGAGAAAATATGTTAAAATAATACGATAAATCATGGATGTTAAAGGAGTTTATCAAATGGAACGTTTTCAATTTCACCTGGAAACAATGAAGGCACTTCAGAAAATGAAGTTTCAGAAACCGACAGAGATTCAGCAAGCGGTGATTCCAGTTATACAGAAAGGCTTAAGCGTGATTGGGCAATCCAAAACTGGCTCAGGCAAAACACATGCATATTTGCTGCCAATTTTTGAAAAAATCAATACAGATATACAAAGTGTACAAGCTGTGATTATTACACCAACACGCGAGTTAGCCGATCAGATTTTTACTGCTTGCACACGATTAAATCAAGAACGAACGAAACCTTTGGATATTCGAATTTATGTTGGTGGTTCCAATAAGCAAAAATCAATTATACAATTGAAAGTTCAGCCACAAATTGTAATTGGAACACCTGGTCGCATTCATGATTTAATTCGTTCCAATGATCTGAATGTACATAAAGCTGAGATTTTGGTGATTGATGAAGCGGATTTAATCTTTGATATGGGATTTTTGTTTGATGTGGATCAAATTGCTAAAAGCATGCCGAAACAGTTGCAATTTTGTGTGTTTTCGGCAACAATTCCAGAAAAGTTGAAGCCATTTTTACGAAAATATATGGAAAATCCGATTCATGTTCATATTCGTTCTAATGTGCCGACCGTTGAAGAAATTACGCAATATTTGATTTATGAAAAAAGTCGAGAAAAGATTGATGTTTTATGTGATCTAATGCAGGTATTAAATCCTTATATTTGTATGATATTTACCAATACGAAAAAAAGTGCGGAGACATTAGAGATGGCATTGGCTGAGCGTGGAATTCGTGTAGGAAAGATTCATGGAGATTTGGACGCACGTGAACGCAAGAGAGTGATGAAGCAAATTCGAGATTTGGCATATACATACATTGTTGCTACTGACTTGGCAGCACGTGGTATTGATATTCCTGGTGTGTCTCATGTTATTAACTATGAACTACCACAAGATTTGGATTTTTATATTCATCGAATTGGACGAACAGCACGTGCTGGTGCAGCTGGCGATGCGTTCAGCATTGTAAATTATTCAGACGAAGATCAGTTAAATCAACTGGAAAAGCGAAATATTCCTTTGATGGTTGTTCAAGTGAAACAGGGAGAAATTCAAGTTGTCGGTCCAAGACATAAACGGAAATTACGAAAAAAAAATATGGATGAAGTTGAGCAAGTTTTAAAACAGCGCATCCAAAAGCCTAAAAAGGTGAAGCCAGGCTATAAAAAGAAATTGGAGCAAGAGCGTACACGTATGAAGCATAGGTTAAAACGAAGTCAAAAATCGTCAGGAGGGAAAAAACGATGATAAAAATTGGTTCTCATGTATCTATGGGAGGAAAAAAAATGCTGCTTGGTGCAAGTGAGGAGGCTGCATCATATGGTGCCAATGTGTTTATGGTTTATACGGGTGCACCACAGAATACAAAACGTAGACCGATTGAAGAATTGAATATTGAAGCTGGGCATGCACATATGGAGGAAAATGGAATTTTAGAGCTGATTGTACATGCGCCATATATTATTAACATTGGAAATACAGAAAAGCCGGCAACTTTTAAGCTAGGTGTTGATTTTTTGAAAATGGAAATTGAGCGTTCTGAAGCATTGGGCGCAAAGCAAATTGTTTTACATCCCGGCGCGCATGTGAAAGCTGGAGATGAAGCTGGTATTCAAAAAATTATTGAAGGACTGAATGAAGTTTTAACACATGAGCAAAAAATCCAAATTGCTTTAGAAACAATGGCAGGAAAAGGTACAGAAGTTGGTCGTACTTTTGAGCAATTGGCTGCTATTATTGATGGTGTGGTACATAATGAGAAGTTATCAGTTTGCTTTGATACTTGCCATACACATGACGCAGGTTATGCAGTTTCTACTGATTTTGATTCAGTTCTCAATGAATTTGATAAAATCATCGGTATTGACCGACTCAAAGTATTACATATCAATGATAGCAAAAATGTTTTAGGTGCAAGAAAAGATCGACATGAAAATATTGGATTCGGTCATATTGGATTTGATGCACTGTATAGAATTGTTCATCACCCACAGTTGACAGATGTGCCAAAAATTTTAGAGACGCCATATATTGGACTGGATAAGGCAATGCCGCCATATAAGCAAGAAATTGAAATGCTTCGTACAGGGTGTTTTGATTCAAACTGGATTACTACCATACTACATCAAGAGCCATAAACTTTAACTAAAATAAAACAGGCAAGCGTATAACAACATTAGACTTGCGCCCATCCAGCAAAAAATATAATCACCCTGTTTTCGACAATATAGCCATTGCTCAGCACCACGGATGCTCCAAGTGACAAATTGAAGGAAGAAAACCAATGTGAAGCCATATGTATAAACGGCTTCACTGTTTTTGTTTTGCCATAAAACGAGCAAAATGGATGGGATAAATAAAAGGAAAACCGTAAATTCAATTTGTTTAAAACCTAGATGTTCATGTGCATATATCCAAGTTGTGGATGCTCTTTTACCAGTTAAGAATTTACGCAGTATAAATTCTGTAAATATATATGTGAGAAATAAATAGATGAGTATCATAATAAGATTCCCTCCTTATTTTCTATTCAATGCAGGTACAGCCAAAAAGGTGAACGAAATAAGGGAAGGGATCAAAAATAGCCTCGTTCATATATACCTTATCGGGCAGTGAAAGTTTTATTAAGTATATGGTTGATGAAAGGAAAAATATTTTGTTGGTTCATTATTTTAGCTGTAATTAGGATAAATAAGTGAAGAATAATTCATTTAATTTACGCGCAACTTGTGGATTGGTAATTTGACTAATTTTTTTGAGCAATTCCAATCTTTCATTTGGATTGAAAATATTGATATTCTTTCCGTTTACGAGTGAAGCTGCTTTTTGTGCTTGATCTGGTGTCAGTGTTTCATCAATTTCTTTGGCATACTTCATTAAATCTTCTGGTTGAATTTGGTTTAATTTTTTTAATACCATTTTTTGTTTTAGTGGATTCATTTGGATGGCTCCTTTCAAATGGGATTCAGTTTATTTGTATGAAAAATTGAATGGGTTATGACAAAACCGTTTTAAAAATCTAGATGGTATTTTCGGGATTTGATATAAACAATGCAATAAAGTAGCGAAGATAGAGTAACAGTTGATAAACTTTATGGAAAAGAGTGGTTTTTTGGATGTATATATTGAAAATATTGCTTTATTAAATGTTGTGAGGGACATAGTTTGGGTATGATTGTGCCTGTTATTCTGTTCAAGTGCATCTATTAGATATAAAAATTATTTATAAATAATAAATATATAATAAAAAATATAAATATCTTATAATAATTATTTTATTTTTTTGTTATAATATTATCTAAATTCATATGAAAATTATATATTATTTTTATGTGAATATTAATAAAATAAAAAAATAGACGAAACTGAAATAGAGTGGCATTACAATCATGGTTATGAACAATAGAACGTAAATCGCATTTCACAAATAAAGTCGGCTTATGATAGAATGGTAGTGCAGCATGAAATCAGAAGATTACAAATGAAAGGTGGGGGAATATATGCAGCATAAGAAAGAGAAAATCAGAAAAATTATTTTTCGCGGAATTATGATTACCATTGGATCATTTTTAGCAGCATTGTCCATTCAAGGATTCTTGGTTCCTAACGGGATTATTGATGGGGGTGTGATCGGGGTCAGCTTAATTTTAAATACAGTTTTAGGCGATGTTTCTCCAATTTTTTCCTTTGGAGTTTTGGTGGTCTTATTAAATCTTCCATTTATGTATTCTGGGTATAAACAGATTGGGAAAACTTTTGTACTATCCAGCTTATATGGAATTATTATGCTGTCTGTATTTGAAACGGCAATGCATAGTTTACATGGATTTACTGAGGAACCGATTTTGGCGGTTGTGTTTGGTGGTCTTGTACTTGGTGTTGGTGTCGGATTGGTGATCCGATATGGTGGTGCGTTGGACGGAACCGAAATTTTCGGGATTATTATGACGAAAAAAATGCCGTTTTCTGTTGGTGAAGTTGTCATGGTGATCAATGTTTTTATTTTCAGTGTGGCTGCATTTGTTTACGGCTATGAAAATGCGATGTACTCAGTGATGATGTACTATCTTGCTTTTAAAACGATTGATACGGTTACACAAGGTTTGGATGAAACAAAGGCTGTATTTATTGTATCGGATAAGCATGAGGAACTTTCAGCTGCCATTCAGGCACGTTTGGGGCGAGGAACAACGTTGATTCGTGCACGCGGTGGTTATGCGTTGCAAGAAAAAGATATGATTTATTGTATTGTGAACCGCCTTGAGGTAACAAAACTGAAAAATGTTGTCTATGATATTGATGAGGCAGCATTTGTTACAATTATGAATACACAAGAGACACGCGGTGGAAAATTTAAATCTGCCATTCATTAATTGAAAAGACAGATGCCACTTAAATGGAACCCTATAAAAGAAAATATGGTTTAGACACAAAAAAGTGCTGTAGAAACATGGTTTGGGATTACTTTTATTATCTTAAATCATTGATCATAGATGGGTTATTGGTTTATTTTTGAATAATCCTTGTTATAATGAATGATGTTTGTATTTTAAGTGTTTCAACCAGCTTAATTTTTTCAAATCAATTGATCTTCTGTTTGGATAAATGTGAATCAAACAGAAGATCAATTGATTTTTCTTACTGAAAGTATTGTTTTTTGTTAAGTGATACTGATAAAAAAGTGAATCCAATGATTACAATTTTTGCTTTTTATTTTTAAAAATATACTAAAGTACATTATAATATATTTATTTTACGTTTTATTGAAATTTTCCAGTTTTTTTATATTGATTGACCATTTCTAAAATCTCAGTTTGCAAAGTTTCAAATAATTGTGCTTCCGGTACTTTCCGAACAATTTCTCCATGTTTAAATAAAAGTCCTTCTTTTCTGGCACCAGCAATTCCGATGTCAGCTTCTCGTGCTTCTCCTGGACCATTTACTGCACAACCAAGTACTGCTACTTTAATTGGTACATCGAGTTCAGCAATAAAATCTTCAACTTGTTTGGCAAGAGAAATTAAATCAATTTCAATACGTCCACAAGTCGGGCAAGAGATTAAAGTGGCATCTCGAGAGGAAAGTCCGAAATTTTTAAGCAGGGCACGTGCAACTTTAATTTCTTCAATTGGATCTGCACTAAGGGAGATGCGCATTGTACTGCCAATTCCTTGATGAATTAGTACACCCAGTCCAGCTGCACTTTTAATGGTTCCAGAAAATAAAGTTCCGGATTCTGTAATTCCTAAATGCAGCGGATAGGAAAAGGCATGTGCTGCTTTTTCATAAGCTTCGATTGCCAAATTAATGTCAGATGCTTTCATGGAAACAATGATGTCATAAAAGTGAAGTGCTTCTAAAATTTGAATATGATGTAAAGCACTTTCTACCATTCCATCTGCCGTTGGATATCCGTATTTTTCCAGAATGTGTTTTTCTAAGGATCCGGCGTTCACACCAATGCGAATCGGAATACCTTTTTCTTGTGCAGCGGAAACAACGGCTTGCACTTTTTCTTTTTTGCCGATGTTTCCCGGATTGATTCGAATTTTATCAATACCTTGGTTAATTGCCTCCAGTGCCAATCGATAATCAAAATGGATATCTGCAACAAGTGGAATATGAATTTGTTTTTTGATGCTGCCAATGGCCTGAGCAGCTTTCATATCGGGTACAGCAACACGTACAAGCTGACAACCGGCCGCTTCCAATCTCAAAATTTGTTCAACGGTTTCTTTGATATTTTGTGTTTTAGTCGTTGTCATGCTCTGAATCAGAATTTCATTATTTCCTCCGATTGTTAATGTGCCAACTTGAACGGGTCGTGTATTTTTTCGGTGTGTTATGGTCTCCACAGTTAAACCTCCACATTTTCAAGATGAATTTTTCATTTTATTGTAACAGGATTTTTTTGTATCTGGCAATGAAAGCCATTTAAGATTTTTCATTTTTGGCTGGATCAGGTATGTTTTTGGCATAAACCATTCAAAGAAAGAATGGATTTCCAGTTTCGGATTGTGTTTGATAATTGGTCTTTCAAAAAAAGGTTAATCTTCATAAATCGGAATTTTATATACCTGTCCAATTTGAATATTTGCAGCATTGACAGTTGGATTGAGTGTTTCAAAATCTGTAATGATTTTTTCAATTGCAACGGTATGATGAGAATCTTTTGCAAGATGTTCATAAATTGAGAGTACGGTATCGCCTGGCTGTACACGCCATTCAATATAGGAAATGGTGTTATCAATTGTTTTTGTATGATCTTCTGGTTTGGATGGTAGCGATCCTTTAGTTATATCATGATAAATTGTAAATAAAAAAAACATAAAAAAAAGAACAGTCAGTAATCTTTTCAAAATAAATCCTCCAATGCATGAAATATGATATTTACTCATGTATTAGAGGCTGATAGAATGAATTCCTGTTTTTTCTTATTTTCTTGGAAATTCCTTTATGATTTGATAAATGATGAAAATGGCACTACCCCAGAAAACAAATGTTCCAAAAGGAACCGTTAAGTGAAGTAAGTTCATAATGGTAAAGAAAACTGTTGGAATAACAAGGGCACATGGACTGACTGACCAGATCTCTTGATAGCTTCCGATGTATTTTTCCTGTTTGACAAAGATATAGCCAAAAAAGCTCACTAAGAAAATTTGTACAATGAGCATGATCAGATGGCTAATAAAAAACAAAAATAGATATAGTCCTTGAATCAAATATACGTTTTGCTCAAACACATCCATTATACTGATCAGATTATCTTTTGTAAAAGTTAATGCCATATCTTCATATTTCGCTTCAAAGTATTGATTTTCAATTTTGAGAACAACTTTGTCTTTTAAAATTTCAAGTTCAGGCAGTGTGGTTTTCATGGGTGTGTCAGCTTCGGTTTGCTCCGGTGACAGTTTAATCGTAATTTTATCGGTTGAAATGATACGTTCTTCGATTTGTTCGGTTGTCAAAAGCCCATTTTCAATTTGAAATTCAGGAAGTACTTTTCTCAATTGTGGAATGAGTTCCCTCTGAATTTCGTTTATCGTATCCTGAGTTTGGAAAAATGTTGGTATAGATGCGATAAAGTTTAACAAAATAATAAAAACAAAAGCTTGAAATAAATTTTGCTTGCGGTATTTTGCCATGTTTTGTACAGAATATAAACTATCTATAAATTGTTTGATACTATGCATGTTCTCATCCTTTATTTTCAAGTTTTATAACTGTATTGTATCCCAAAATCTGAAAACTGTATGCTGTTTTTTTATTGAAGAAAATTTGTCTATTGATTTCTTAAAAAACAGATATTTATAGAGAGGAATGAAATGGGTTCTGTTCCGTTAATTTTTATGAAAAATTATGTAAAATTTTGTAAAAAAATCGCTTGCATATTTACCAGAGATATTTTGGGTGGGTATCTGTTCTGGTACATGTTTAGATTAACTAATATTTTGAAAACAAAAATAAAGGTTTCAGAACCGATGAACAAATGAAATTGTGATAACTGATCTAATTTATTTTGTTGGGATTTTTTCTCTCTATTCATTTTGTGCTTTTATGATAAAATCATCATTAGCAAATTGATATTAAAAATATGAAATTTTATTTTTTTCAACTATTCTTTCTTGAATATAGTGAGAATCATTTTCTTTTTAAAAATGGGAAGCTCGATGTAAATTTTGTGTAACTTTTGTAAAAAAATATAGGAAAAATATGTCAGAATTTGTTATGATTTATTCGGCATGTAAAAATTTGAAAATAATTTAAAGATAGGAGTTCGAATAAATGGAAATTGAATGGCAATCAATGCTTTTCCAATTTGCTGGAGGTTTGGGGATCTTTCTTTTGGGAATTAAGTACATGGGGGAAGGATTGCAAAAGTCTGCCGGGAACCGCCTAAGAGATATTTTACATACGTTTACCTCTACACCGATTCGGGCCGTTTTTGCAGGAATTTTGGTCACGGCATTGATTCAAAGCAGCTCTGGAACAACAGTCATTACAGTTGGACTTGTCAATGCTGGCTTTATTGGATTACGGCAAGCAATTGGAATTATTATGGGAGCGAATATTGGAACAACTGTTACCGCTTTTATTATCGGGGTAGATATCGCAGAGTATGCATTGCCAATTTTAGCTGTTGGTGCGCTATTGTTATTTTTCTTCACCAATAAAAGAATTCAGTATATTGGTCAGTTTTTATTTGGCTTTGGTGCGTTGTTTTACGGTTTAGAGTTGATGGGAGCAGGAATGGCACCGCTTCAAAAATTGGAAGCTTTTCAAACCTTAATGATAACGATGAGTGATAATTCATTGCTTGCGGTTTTTGTTGGTGTAATTTTTACCATGTTGGTCCAAAGCTCCAGTGCAACGATCGGAGTTTTGCAGGAATTATTTGCACAAGGTGCACTGCCGCTTCAAGGTGCATTACCAGTCTTGTTTGGAGATAATATTGGAACAACGATTACAGCTTTATTGGCATCAATTGGAACAACGATTGCAGCAAGAAGAGCGGCGTTTACGCATGCATTGTTTAATATTATCGGTGCGATTATATTTTTACTCTTGCTCTCACCCTATATGGCTTTTGTGGAGTGGCTGCAAACGGTATTAAACTTGGATCCAAAAATGACTATTGCCTTTGCGCATGGTTCTTTTAATATTACCAATGTTTTAATCCAGTTGCCGTTTATCAGTGTGCTGGCTTATATTGTAACGAAAATGATTCCGGGTGAGGAACGCGTAATTGATACAAATTTAAATTTATTGGATACGAATTTTATTCAACAATCACCTGCGATTGCATTAACGCAGGCAAAAGAAGCAGTTATTAAGATGAGCGGTCTGGCTGCTGAGGCAGTTCGTGAGGCAAAAGGCTATACATTTACACAGCAGCAAAATCATATGGACTATGTGCTTTCATTAGAAAGTGCAATTGACAGCTTTGATCATAAGATAACCGATTATCTTGTGAAGGTATCTTCAGCCAATTTATCAGTACCAGAATCTGAAAGTTTGCAGCGGTATATGAATGTTGTAAAGGATTATGAACGTATTGGTGATCACTTGGAAAATATCGTGGAGCTTGTTGAGGAGCACAAATCGAGTAAATTTCATTTATCAGAAGGTGCATTGCGGGATTTAGAAGAAATGTTTTCTGTTGTGCTGGAAATTGTTGAGCTATCTTCTCAAGCCTTTGAGGAAAAAGATGAAGAAAAAGCTTTACGTATTATGCAATTAGAAGGAACTGTTGATGAAATGGAGCGCTTTTTCCGTAAAAAACATATTCAGCGTATGAGTGAAGGGGCTTGCTATTCCAATGCGGGAATTATATTTGTTGATATTTTAAGCAATTTGGAAAGAATTTCAGATCATTGTGTAAATATTGCAGAGGTTGTGCTAGGTAAAAGAGGATAAAAGCTTTATAGAGGCAATGAAAAGGCTGCTTAAAATCAAGTTTTTTTGATTTTAAGCAGCCTTTTCAATTTTTTTGATAAGAACCATATACTTTCGTTTTTGTTCATCTTTTTACTTTGTATAATATCCAAATGATCTATGTATTTAAATATTTACATGGAAGCTTTTTGATTTTTCTTTTTTGTATCTGGTGCAGTCTGCCATTTGAAAATTTTATTTAGTACTAAAAAGATAGGTTTGGATTGTTTGGTGAGCAGTGGTCCGAGAATGGCTAAAATCAGTACATAAAGTGCTGCAAACGGTTTAAGCATTTCTGTCAGTCCGCCTGCAATGCCAAGATTTGCCATAATAATTGAAAATTCACCACGTGAAACAATGGTTAATCCAATATTTGAAGAAGCTTTATACGACAAGCCGGTTTTGCGTCCAGCAATCAATCCAGCAATAAAGTTTCCGAGCAATGTTAAAATAACTGCACCGATTGCAAGCCAAACAGCACTGCTTAAAGAGAAGGGATCAATACTGAGTCCAAAACTAAAGAAGAATATGGCACCGAAAAAATCACGAAACGGAATAACGAGATGTTCGATTCGATCGCTGTGCTCAGTTTCTGAAAAGACCAGACCAAGTAAAAGGGCACCAATGGCTTCGGCAACATGAATGGTCTCTGAGAATCCGGCAACAAAAAACAATATAGCGAAAATCACAATAATAAAAATTTCGTCTGAGGTAATATTTAATAATTTGTTTAAAATTGGTGTGGCCTTTCGTGCGATAACAAAGAAAAGTAGCATATACCCCAACGCAATAATGACTGAAAGCAGTACATCTGTCAATGAGCCAGAGTTTCCAAGAACGATACCTGAAATAATTGAAAGATAAACTGCTAAAAATATATCTTCAAACATAATAATACCAAGAATCAGCTCAGTCTCTGGATTTGCTGTCCGTTTTAAATCTACAAGTACTTTCGCAACAATGGCGCTGGAAGAAATTGTAATAATACCTGCAATAACTAAAATTTCAGTAAAGGAAAATCCGGTTATCCATCCATACAATAGACCGAGTGAAAAGTTGATAAATATATATATGGTTCCACCAATTGCAATGGATTTTCCAGATTTTATCAGCTTTTTTACAGAAAATTCCAATCCAAGATAAAAAAGTAGAAAAAGTACACCGATTCTACCGAAAAAGGCGATGATTTCAGAACTGTTGATAAAGGTTAAATCAATGATGCCGATTTGGGGTGCATGGGGACCTACTGCCATACCAAGCAGAATTAAAAACGGAATAATTGAGAATTTTAATTTTCCCGCAATTAAAACAACGATTGCAATCAACAATAATGCAGTTCCAACTTCAAATACTAAATGATCTGTCATTTACTCATCACCTGTCCTTTTTACAAAATAAAGATTGAACCATATTTTTTACAGCTGTTCGTTCACCAGAGATGATGACTGTATCGTTAATTTCCAATTGTGTATCTGGTCCAGGTGTAGTGATTTGGGTTTGATTTTTTCGTAAAATGGCAATGATATTGACATTATATTTTTTTCGAATTTGCAGCTTACCAATGCTTTGATTTGCAGCTTCAGAGCCTTCTTCAATTTTAAACCACTCTATCAATAAATTATCAAAAGCGACTTCCACATTTTCCAAAGCTTTTGGCTTATAGGTCATGCCTCCGATAATTGCGGCAAGCTGTCGAGCTTCGTTATCATCAAAAGAAGTGGAAGCAATGGATTCTTCATGATCATTTTCATCAAAAAAATATACTTCTCTTCGTCCGCTGTCATGAATAATAATGCTTAATTTTTCGTTTCTACATGTCAATAGCTCGAATTTTTTTCCTACACCTGGCAGTTCACTTTCTCGAATTTGCATAATAAATCCTCCTTCTTTATGATTGAAAGTATTCTATATTTATTTTAGCATACCTGAAGTATTTGTTTTATACAATGCTTATGTATATGAAAACTAGATCTTGTCTTGTAAACCAATATTTAACTGACTGTAAAAAAGAATATGCATAATGACAGATGAAAATGATGGATGCAGAAATAAATGGTAATTTGTTTGTGTTTTTTTAAAAGCTATGTTATAATGTATTCATCAGTTTAATCTGTGCTGTTGATTCCACAGTAGCTCAGCGGTAGAGCAATCGGCTGTTAACCGATCGGTCGTAGGTTCGATCCCTACCTGTGGAGCCATTCATTTTATATAAAGATAAAGTTCTGATGGAAATAGAAAAAAAGGTAAAGCTGCTGACAGAAAGTCTATAAAAAGAACGGCTTTGCTTTTTTATTTTGGTTTATCCAAAATAAAAAGTTTTTTCGGTGTGAATTGATAGAATTGGTTTGATCTATCTGGTAGTTCACAAAAGCTGATATTGTTTTGTTAGGCAATATCAGCTTTTTGTTGTGAAGTCAGCAAATATAAAAAATCCCATAATATTTCCGAAGTGTATCGGATGTAGCGCCCTTTTTATTGGAGTTAGAAAGGGATAGACATTAAGAAATTCTTAAGAAACTTTTCATTGTTACTTATTAGGTAAGACAAAAAATCTTTGTTATAATTGAAATAGAGATCAAGTAGAAATTTGGTGGAAAATATGACTAAAGTAAAGAAGAAGAAAAAAAAGAACCATTTACCTTTACGTTTAAATATATTATTTTTTGCAGTTTTTTTATTGTTTTCTTTGATGATTGTCCGACTTGGGGTTGTTCAGCTTGTACATGGAGAAACCTTTCGTGAGGAAGTAGAACGAACAGAAGATATTACAATTGGTACGATGGTGCCACGTGGAAAAATTATGGATCGCAATCAAAATGTTGTGGTGGATAATAATGCATTAAATGCGATTATTTATACCCGTTATCCGACAACGACATCGGAACAAATTCTTGAAACAGCAACCAAGCTTTCCAAATTGATTACGATGAAAACGGATCGCATTACGGAGCGTGATCGTAAGGATTATTGGATTTTACTACATCCAGAGGAAGCGAAAGAGAAAATTACCAAGGAAGAATGGGTACTGTTTGAAGAAGGAGAGCTTGAGGATCAAGATTTATATCGTTTGCAGTTGGACCGCATTACAGAAGAAGAGCAGAATTCGTTTACAAAAGAAGAACTGCAAATTTTAGCCATTAAGCGAGAAATGGACAGTGGGTATGCACTTACACAAATTATTATTAAAAGTGATGTAACAGAACGTGAATATGCCCGTGTTAGTGAAAATTTGGCTCTTTTACCAGGGGTAGATATTGCGACAGATTGGGAAAGGGGTTATCCGTATGATGAAACTTTGCGCAGTGTACTCGGAAAGGTAACAACTAGGCAAGAGGGGTTACCAAGTGAGAAGGTAGATTATTATGTGTCTCGAGGTTACAGCAGAAACGACCGTGTTGGAAAGAGTTATATTGAAATGCAGTATGAGGATGTATTGTTTGGCAAAAAGGGACAGATTCAAAATATTACTGATAAGGCAGGGAATGTACTATCTTCTACAATCATTTCCGAAGGAGAAGCTGGTAAAGATTTAATTCTTAGTTTAGATATCAATCTACAAATTGAAGTTGAAAAAATTATTGAAGAAGAACTAGCTGCTGCTAAAGGACGTGCAGGCAACCATATGCTTGATCGAGCTTTTGTTGTTATGATGAATCCGAAAACTGGAGAGGTGCTTTCACTTGCTGGAAAGCAGTATACAAAAGAAAATGGAAAAACAGTGATGAAAGACTTTGCCTTAGGAACGATTACAACATCTTATCCGATGGGTTCAGCTGTAAAAGGCGCAACTTTGCTGACCGGTTATGAAACGGGTGCGATTCAGCCAAACACCGTTTTTTATGATGCGCCACTTGTCATTAAGGGCACGCCGCCAAAGGCTTCCTATCGAAATATGGGAAATGTTAATGATTTGACAGCACTACGTTTGTCATCCAATGTGTATATGTTCCATACAGTGATTAAGATTGGAAAAGGACAGTATATTCCAAATGGTCCGCTTTCATTGTCTGCAGATGTGTTTGATACGCTTCGATATTATTTTTCTCAATTTGGATTAGGTGTGAAAACAGGTATTGATTTACCAAATGAATCAATTGGTTTTAAAAATACAACAGAAACCAGCCCAGGTCTTGCATTGGATATGGGTATTGGACAGTATGATAATTATACGCCTTTACAATTGGCACAATATGTCTCAACGATTGCAAACGACGGATATCGAATGCAGCCGCAAATTTTAAAGGAAATTCATGATCCGGAAAAAAGTGGTGAGGGAACAACCGGGAAAATGATTTATTCTTCAGAGCCGAAAGTATTGAATCGTATCGATATGAAGAAAGAATACATTGACCGTGTGAAAGAAGGTTTCCGTCAAGCTTTTCAGGAAAGTGGTGGAACCGCATATAGCCATTTTAATTTAGCGAGCGCACCGTACTCAGCAGCCGGAAAAACGGGTACAGCTGAAACACTTTATTATGGACCAAATGAATCCTATCGAGGTTCAGATACATATAATTTGACCTTGGTTGGTTATGCGCCACATGATGATCCAGAGGTTTCCTTTTCCATTGTAGTACCGTGGGTAAATGATTCTGACCAAATTAATAAAAATATAGGCAAGCGGATTATGGATGCTTATTTTGAATTAAAAGAAAAAGGCAGCAAAAGCTGAGAATACAGATACAGGTACAACTAATACAGATATAAGAGAATAATTTGTAAAGGGAATATGAATAAATTCTAGCCTTTTAAAAATTGATTTTACACTTTATTTACACTCAGGTTATATGACCGATACAGTTGGTTATTATAATAGCGAATGTAAATGAAAAATAAAATAAATTTTTAGGAGGCTTTATTTTTATGTTGAAAAAGAAAATTTTCGGATTCGTAGCAGTCGGAATGCTCGGTGTGTTTTTGAGTGCATGTGGAGGAGAAAATCAGACAAATGGACAGTCTGTTTCTACCGGAGGCAACACAGAAGGTACAGAATTGTCCGGTCAGGTCTCCATTGACGGATCCACAACAGTTTTTCCAATTATGGAAGCTGTATCAGAAGAATTTAAAGCCGTATATCCGAATGTGAAGGCGCCAATTGGAACATCTGGTACTGGTGGTGGATTTAAGCTTTTTACTGCAGGCTCAACTGATTTAAGCAATGCGTCTCGTCTGATCAAGGATGAAGAAAAAGCATTGGCTGAACAAAATGGCATTGCATATGAAGTGTTTGAAATGGCATATGATGGAATTACTGTGGTTGTCAATAAGCAAAATACATGGGCAACTGATTTAACTGTTGAAGATTTAAAGAAATTGTTTATTGAAGACGGAACAACAAAAAAGTGGTCGGATATCAATCCACAATGGCCAAATGAAGAGGTGAAATTTTTCACACCAGGTGTAGATTCGGGTACACATGATTATTTTAATGAGGTAATTTTAGAAGATGCAGAGCTTGTGAAAACTGCTCAGCTTTCCGCAGATCCGAATGTGATTGCAACCGGAGTTGCTGGAGAGAAAAATGCAATTGGCTTCTTTGGATATTCTTATTTTGAAGAAAATGCGGATTTATTAAATGCCGTGCGTGTGAATGGTATTGCGCCAAGCAATGAAACAATTGAAAACGGTACTTATACTCCACTTTCACGTTCCTTGTATGTGTATGTCAACAAAGCTTCTGTTCAAGAAAAACCACAGGTTTATGAATATATGAAATTTGCGCTTGAAAATGCAGGAGACTTAGCTGAGGAAACTGGATATGTCCGCATGCTACAGGAAAAATATGATGAGCAGTTGACAAAATTAGAAAATTTAAAATCATAATATATAAAATAGACCGGGATGGCAAAAGAAAATATTTTCCCTTCATTCCGGTCTGTTGTTGTGATGAATAAAAAATACTTCTATAAAGTACAAGTTTATAATAATGTATAAAAAGAAGAATGAAAGATGATTTCAGTCAGAATGGAAAAGAGGTTTGAACATTGGGAGAGCGTCAATATAAATCGGAAATTCGTGCACATTTGGCATCGAAAAAAAAAGGAAAATGGTTTGAACGGTCAATTTCTCCACTTTTAACAGTATTGGCATCGATTTCAGTTCTTACCACCATAGGGATCGTATTTACATTATTAAAAGAGGCGTATCATTTTTTTCAAGAAACCTCAGTGTGGGATTTTATAACTGGAATCGAATGGACGCCATTTTTTGCATCTGATCCAAAGTATGGGATTTGGGCGTTGGTATCAGGAACGTTTACAATAACAGTGATTGCGATCTTGTTTGCTGCGCCAATTGGTTTGGCGATTGCCATTTATTTAAGTGAGTATGCAAGTGACAAAGTGCGTCGAATTTTAAAACCGATTTTAGAAATTTTGGCAGGAATTCCGACAATTGTTTATGGTTACTTTGCATTAACTTTTGTCACACCATTATTGCAGGAAGTTTTTCCAGAGCTGTCACGCTTTAATGCATTAAGCCCCGGATTGGTACTTGGTGTGATGATTATTCCTTCTATTGCTTCATTGTCTGAGGATGCAATGACAGCAGTTCCACAAGCGATTCGTCAAGGTGCATATGCGCTTGGTGCAACAAGGTTGGAAGCAGCCATCCAGGTCGTTTTACCAGCTGCTTTATCTGGTATTGTGGCGTCTATGGTGTTGGCTGTATCTCGAGCAATTGGTGAAACTATGATTGTAACGGTTGCGGGTGGTTCATCACCGAATTTTGGTTTTCATCCAATGGAATCCGTGCAAACGATGACAGCTTATATTGTTCAAGTGAGTACGGGTGATGCTGGATATGGAAGTACATTGTATTACAGCATTTATGCCGTTGGATTTATGTTATTCCTCTTTACCTTTGTAATGAACATTTTTTCTCGTTATATTTCGAGAAAGTTTAGAGAGGAGTATTAATTGATGAAACAGATGAATCGGGAAGTTGTAACAAATAAAATGAATCGGCGTTTGAAAATGAATACATTGGCAAAGTGGATTTTTTTTGGAATTACATTGCTGATTTTATGTATATTGGTCATATTGCTGGTTCGAATTTTTTCTCAAGGAATGGCGTATTTTGATTGGCATTTTTTAACAAATTTTGCTTCTAGGCGTGCGGAAAATGCTGGAATTTTAGGTCCACTTGTTGGTTCATTAATGCTGATGGTAGTTGTGATACCGATAGCGTTGATTCTAGGAATCGGAACTGCCATTTATTTAGAAGAATATGCAAAAAAAAATTGGTTTACCCATTTTATTGAAACCAATATTCAAAATTTAGCTGGAGTCCCTTCAATTGTTTTCGGTCTTTTAGGATTGACGATTTTTGTCAATGTATTTGGGATGGGACCGAGTATTTTGGCAGGTGGACTGACCTTGGCATTACTTGTATTGCCAATTATTGTTGTAACAGCACAAGAGGCGATACGTGCAGTTCCGAATCATTTGGCACATGCTTCACTTGGTTTGGGTGCAACAAAATGGCAAACGATTCAAAAGGTTATTTTACCATCTGCACTACCTGGAATTTTGACCGGGAGCATTTTGGCATTGTCACGTGCCATTGGTGAAACTGCACCGTTGATTGTTGTAGGAGCATTGGTTTTTGTAAATTATCTTCCATCTGGATTTATGGATGGTTTTGCTGCAATTCCGATTCAAATTTACAATTGGACCATTCGTCCGCAAGAAGAGTTTCAACAATTGGCAGCAGCAGGCATTATCTTGATGCTTATCTTGTTGATCGTGCTAAACGCAACAGCCGTTTGGCTACGTAATAAATTGAATCGAAAGCAGCAATAAAATAAAAAGAGAAAATGAAACAGGAGAGTTGCATATGCAAGCAGTTCAAGTGAAAATCAATCAGAAAATGGCATTTGAAAATACAACGGATTCAGGAAATGAAACAAAGGCAGCCCGAATTGTATTTCATACAAAGGATTTGAATCTATGGTATGGTGCGGATCATGCGTTGAAAAATTTAAATTTAAATATATATGAGAATGAGGTTACAGCCATTATTGGTCCATCTGGATGTGGAAAGTCTACTTATTTAAAAACATTAAATCGAATGAATGATTTAATTTCTTCTGTTCGCATTACAGGAGATGTCCATTATCGTGGGCGTAATATTTTTGATCCAACTTATCATGTGGAGGAGTTGCGCACCAGTGTCGGGATGGTCTTTCAAAAGCCCAATCCATTTCCCAAATCCATCTATGAAAATATTGTATATGGTCCAAAGCTGCATGGTATAAAAAATAAAAAGATTTTGGATGAAATCGTTGAGCGTTCTTTACGAGGTGCAGCATTGTTTGATGAAGTGAAGGACCGTTTAAAAGAAAATGCATATGGCTTATCAGGTGGTCAACAGCAGAGACTTTGTATTGCACGTGCACTGGCTATAGAGCCAGACGTTATTTTAATGGATGAGCCAACTTCTGCATTGGATCCGATTTCAACCTTGAAAATTGAAGAGTTGATGCAATCTCTAAAGCAGGAATATAGCATTGTGATTGTGACACACAATATGCAGCAGGCGGCGCGTATTTCAGATCGTACAGCATTTTTTTTGAATGGGGAATGTATTGAATATGATGTAACGGATACGATTTTTTATCGTCCGTCAAATCAAAAAACAGAAGAATACATTACAGGCAGATTTGGATAATTTGGGAGGGAAATTATGGTCATTCGTGAAAAGTTTGAAGAAGATATGCAAAATTTAAAAAAAAGACTACATGGAATTGGAAAAATAACGATTGAAATGATGGAGAAATCTTTTGTCTGTATACAAACCCATGACAAAGTTCATAGTCAAGAAATTATTGATATGGATATGATTATTAATGATCTTCAAGAAAAAATTTATGATAACGGAATTATTTTATTGACAAAGCAGCAGCCAGTTGCTATTGATTTGCGTCGAATCATTGTTGCTATGAACAATGCTTCTGAGATTGAACGTATCGCCGATTTTGCGACCAATATTTGTAAGTCTGTCATTCGTTCAACAGGTCCACTTTCATTTGTTGATCTGAATGATGTTCAGTTGATGATACAAAAATGTCGGGAGATGGTTCTGGCTGCATTGGCTTCTTATGAGCAAGAGAATGAGGATTTGGCAACAGAAGTCATTGCATTGGATGAGGAGGTCAATCAACTGGAAGTGCAGCTTATTTCGCAGCTTGTGAAGACATATGGAAATCCAGAAGTTGAGCCTTTTGATTTGGTGCAGATGATTTTAATGATTCGTTATATTGAACGTATGGGAGATCATGCAACCAATATTGCAGAAAATACGTTTTATTTGATTAAAGGTGTTCATTTTCAAAGAAAATCATAAAAATTCAGGAAAGAAATCTATAAAATGACTGGAAAAAATCGTGATTTAATGCTATCATGTTTAAGTCTGAATAATTTCCAACAGAAATGGAGGGAAAGGCTATGCGCGTAAATATTACATTGGCGTGTACAGAATGTGGAGACCGCAATTATATTTCTAAGAAAAATAAACGGAATAATCCAGATCGTTTAGAATTGAAAAAATATTGTCCACGTGAAAAGAGAATGACTCTTCATAAAGAAACAAAATAATTTGAAAAAAATAGGTGTATAAGTAGTGAAAGCTGCTTGTACACCTATTTTTTTATATTTTTCATTTGTTTTATACAGTTACTATACAACAATAAAAGTGATGGAATTGGGGCACGGAGTTTAGGACATGGATTGTTTTAATGGTTGAAAGAAAGAAGTGTCAGTAAAGCCACTAAAATCCATTTTTACTCTGTATATGATTTTATGAAAGAATAGAAACTAGAAAAAAATCAAAAATGGACTTTTTGATATCTTTTTGATATTTGGTTTGCCTTCTTTAAGCGAGCTAAATATGAGTTTTGTGTAGTATTTTTTCCTATAGGTATTTGTTTTACGAAAGCTTCAGAAAAATGGATTTAGCTGGATTCCTTGACAAAAATATTTTGGTTTTGTTTCATGTTATAGTACATAGATACAAAATGTGTTTGAAGATGGAGGAACCAAAAAATGAACAAGAAAAAACAAAGAAAAGCACTAAAGGAACAATTAAAAAATTTTACAGGGATGATACGTCTATGTGCAGAAGAAAAAATTTATCATCAACTATTTATGCATCCATTTTGGAAAGAGGCAAGAATCATCTTAACAACAATGGCTATGCCATTTGAAATTCAAACAAAACCGATTATTGAACAAGCATGGAAGGAAAACAAAACTGTTGCCATTCCTCGAACCCATTATGAAACAAAATCATTGTTTTTTTATGAGTTGACAGACTATCAGCAGCTGGTCAAAGGTACAATGAATATTTTAGAACCATCTTCTACTTGTCGGAAAATTTCCATGGATACAGATACATTATGTATTGTCCCAGGACTCGGATTTCATCAAGAAAAATACCGCATTGGATTCGGTGGTGGATTTTATGACCGGTTTTTATCGAATTTTCCAGGACATACCATTTCATTGGCTTTTCATTTTCAATATCCATGTATTTTTTTACCAGATCCTTATGATGTTCCAGTTCAAGCAATTATTACCGATTGTTTGTCTGTATAGCACAGATTTTTTGTCAAATCCTAAAGAATAAAATGGGTTCTTTTTAAGGAGGAAAATATGTGAAAAAGGAAACAAATCGTGTAGTTTTAATCGGAACTGGATTTGTTGGTGCTTCTTATGCATTTGCCCTACTGAATCAAAGTATTGCAGATGAGCTTGTATTGCTTGATGTAAACATGCATAAAGCAAGAGGAGAGGCGATGGACTTAAATCATGGTTTACCGTATACAGTATCACCAACAAAAATTTGGGCTGGAACTTATGCGGACTGTCAAAATGCGGATGTAATTGTGATTACAGCTGGAGTTAATCAAAAACCAGGAGAAACTCGTTTGGATTTGATTGAAAAAAATGAAGAAATCTTTCGTGAAATTATGCATAACATTGTGAGTAATGAATTTGGTGGTGTGCTTGTTGTTGCGACAAATCCGGTTGATATTATGACTTATATCGCATGGAAATATTCCAATTTACCAAAGCAACGAGTAATTGGATCTGGAACAACTTTGGATACAGCACGTTTACGATATATGCTTGGAGAATATTTTGCAGTGGACTCCAGAAATGTGCATGCCTATATTATTGGTGAGCATGGGGACACGGAGCTTCCAGTATGGTCACATGCAACAATTGGTGCAAGACCGATTTTATCATGGATAAAGCAAAATCCAGCTGCATCAGAACATGATTTGGATCGTATTTTTGAAAGCGTTCGTGATGCAGCATATGAAATGATTGCATGTAAATCTGCAACATATTATGGGATAGCCATGAGCTTAGCTCGTTTAACAAAGGCTATACTTAACAATGAAAATGCAGTGTTTACTGTATCGGTTTATTTGGACGGAATGTACAGCCAAAAAGATATTTATATCGGTGTGCCAGCGATCGTCAATCGATCAGGAATTCGTGAGTTAATTCCATTAGATTTGAATGTAAAAGAACAAAAAATGTTTACACACTCTGCTCAGGTGTTAAGGCAAGCAATGCAACATATCATTTGATAAACTTTTTGGTTTTGATTCAGTCAGGCATGAAGATTATTAATGAATAGATATAAAAGGCTCGGATACATAAAAAGTTTCCGAGCTTTTTATGATAGGACTGTATTTCCAGTGATTATATTTTAGATTTAAATAAATTAATAATGATTTATAGAATAGAAATGAAAAGGAAAATTTTGTTTGATGAATATTTTAGAGGAGCCGATTTACCGAGCAAATTCTTTCGTTCTTTTATGAATCTATTCTGAAATAGAGCTATGCTCTTTTACATAGGTAAGTAAAGCATCAGAAATTTTATCAATTGGCAATTGTTTTTGTACAGCACCAATTTCATATGCGGCGCGAGGCATACCATAAACAACACAGGTCTCTTCATTTTGTCCGATTGTAAAAGCTCCATTTTTTTTCATGGTAAGTAGACCGTCTGCACCATCTCTTCCCATTCCAGTTAAAATTACACCAATGCTATTTTTTGCTGCATGTTTGGCAACAGAATAAAACAGTGTATCAACAGATGGACAATGACCAGAAACTTTATCGCCTTCTTTTGAGTGAACAAACAATCCATAGATATCATGATCTAATGTTAAATGTCGATTTCCAGCAGCAATTAAAACAACACCATTTTGAATTCGATCTCCTTCTTCAGCCTCCTTTACATGCATTTGACAGATTCGATTGAGCCGTTCAGCGTATTGTCTTGTAAAGCCTGGAGGCATGTGTTGAACAACAAGAATACATGGAAAGTTTTTTGGCAAGTTTTTTAGTACCTGCAAAGTCGCATTGGTTCCCCCTGTAGAAGCTCCAATAGCAACTAACTGTTCAGATTGAATTTGTTTTTTGGGAATGTCATGCTGTTGAATTTTTATTCTAGGCAAAATACAACTTTTCGTTTCAAAAGTTTGTATTGTTTTTTGTGTCAGCTCGTTTAGGAAACGAGACAGCTCTTGTTCTGAAAAAGAAGAGGGCTTGTTGATATAGGTAATGGCAGACTTACTTCTAAAATCAAAAAATTTCGGTGCACCAACAACAATTGTAGGCAGAGGATGATGAATAAAGATATCATCCAATAAAGTTCTTTCTTCCAACAAAGTGGAAACAAAATTTAAAATAATAATATCTGGCTTGGTTTCATGAATGGATTTTAAAGTGGATGGTCTATTTTTTTCTGTTCCTACTATTTGAATATTTTTTTGTTCATTAATTTTTTTTTTAATATTTCTCGTAATAAAATTGCATCATCTATAATAAAAACTTTAATCGGTTTCATTTTTTCATAGTGCCCCTTTCTGAAACATTTCTATAGATATAGTTCGATACAAAAGATCTTTAGATTTTGTCAGCTTTTTCAATAAAATAATTATAACCATTCTATCATATTTTGTATAAAATTCCTTTGGTATGGATAGAAAAGTTTAAAGATATATGTTTATTTTAGGAGTAGAGGGTTTCCACAAAGAAAATTCAAGAAAATCATGTATAATAGGATACAGAGAAATGAAAGGCATTGGAAAAAATTTAAGGTGTGAGAGAATAAAATGAACGAGAAAAATTTATACTTAAGCATAATATATTTTTTGGTGAATCATGAAAAATTGCGATTGGAAAAAAGGACCAATCAGGAGGTGTGGTTTCGAAATACCGACAATATTGTATATGTGCTGGAGAGAAACGATTTCCCTTGGAAAAGACAGTATATTGAACGCACACAAAAGTTTCTTTCGGATTTTATGCAGACATATGCTGTGAAAGAAAGAATGCCACAAGTTATTCGTGTGACTTTTGCTAAACGTGTACCCTATGAATTTACCGATCAAAAAGATATTGTGCGTTTTCGCAGTGGTCAAATGTTTCACTATATCGTATCTGAAAAAATTTCTCAGGAAAAATTTTCCAAGCTTGGAATGGAGTTTTTTCATCTTTCAGATCCTGTGACTTATTTGGAGAACACAGATCAGATTGAAAAGGAATTTTTTCAACTGCCTGTAACAGAACCGCAAATATCTGAAGTATCCCCAAAAAATATGGTTATGCATATGCAAAAAAAAGCTGTTATAAATCCGATTTTTATTATAATCATTGTAGCTTCATTTTTTCTTTGGCAAAAAATGGAATCAAGCGATTTATATAAGCTTATTGATCTTGGAGCAAAATTTAATCCATTAATTGTAGAAGGAGAATGGTGGCGTTTCATTACACCTGTATTTTTACACAGTGGAATTTTACATTTAGGCATGAATATGATTGCGATGTATTATATTGGACAAGATGTAGAAAGATTTTATGGAAAATGGCGTTATATCACCATTTTTATTTTGTCGCTTTTAGGTGGATCCATTGCCAGCTTTTTATTGAATACAAATGTATCGATTGGAGCATCTGGTGCAGTTTTTGGTTTGTTTGGTGCAGTGTTGTATATTTGTCAATATTATAAATCCTTTATTTCACCAGTGTATCGCCGGAATATGTTTATGCTTATTGGTTTTAATATTTTATTTGGATTTTTGTTGCCAGGTATTGATCAGATGGCACATTTAGGTGGTTTTTGTGTAGGCTTTTTTACTGGTGTTGCACTTGGATTTCCAAAACAATCATTTGATTTTAAGCGTCTTACATTATTTGGATTTTTGTTGCTTTTTTTGGTCGGATTTTATATTTTAGGTGTAATAAAAAATACGGAGTCGGCAGAGAATGACTGGTTGGCTGGTGATTATTATGTTCAAAAAAATCAGTATGAAAAGGCTTATATCCACATTGAAAAAAGTATTGAAAAAGGGATTTCTGATCAAGGAACGGCTTATTTTCAACTTGGCTATGTTCAAGCCAATTTACATGAATATGAAAAGGCGATAGAGTCTTTTACTTCTTCCTTAACATATGATAATAGAAATGAATTGACTTATTTCAATCTAGCCCTTGTTTATGCAGAGCTTTCTCAATATGAAAAAGCTTTGCAAATGATTCAAAAAGCGCTTGAATTTTCGCCGCAAAATCAAAACTATATTGCTTTAAAAGATCAAATTCTAAAACAGGAAGCAATTGATTAGGAGACTGACATGAAAAGTATTTATGATATTCAACAGTATTTAAAACAATATGGTACATATATTTATACAACTGATCGTTTGGTAGACATTGGATTGATGGAAAGAGAACTAAAGGAGCTGCATGAAGCACAGATTTTGCCACATAATGAATATATCAGTGCGCTTTTTGTCATCAAGCAAGAATTGCAAAAAATAAATGGGAAAGATATGTAGGAAAAGATACGAAATCATATTTTGCGATAACAAAAAGATTCGTTTTGAGTTCTTTTAGAGAACATAAAGCAGTGTCGGATACACATTTTCATAATCTTCATAAATCCTTAAGAATTATTCTTTTTAAAAGTTAAGATATTCCAATTATAATGAGTGGTATCTGGTCTTAGATTTTAGCTAGAGCTTGTCTAAAAATGTAAAGATTTTGTGAAAGAAAGTCATTGATTTCTAAAACGGTTTGATATATATTAGGAATGCTAAATGATTAATGTTGCTAAAATTTTTGAATTTTGACTAAATTTAAGGTTATAGAGAGATGGAGGAATGCATGTGAAACGTTTCAAAACGTCAAAATTATGGCCGATTTTACTTGCTGTTGTTTTCGTATGGTTAAACACGTATTTGATTAGTCGTTCAACATTTGAAATTGAATTGGAAAATAAAATGCAACAGTTTATTTATTTTATTAGCCCGCTGAGTTTGATTGTACTTTTGTTTGGTCTAACCATGTTCGCATCGGGGAAATCTCGAAAAAATTTCATATTGACCATCACATTGGTACTAAATTTTATTTTGGCGGCGAATGTTGTTTTTTACGGATTTTTTGATGATTTTATTACACTTCCAGTTTTACTACAAACCAGCAATATGTCTGATTTGGGGTCTTCCATTATCGGTTTATTGAACATAAAAACATTTTTATGTTTTGCTAGCTTTCTTTTTTTGTTTGCTTATTTCTGGAAAAATAAAAAAGAATTGGATTTTAGTCCAATTTCTTTCCGAACAAAATCATCTTATTTTTTAACGGTTGTTTTGATTTTTGTTTTTAATTTGGGTTTGTCAGAAGCTGAACGTCCACAACTTTTAACACGTAGTTTTGATCGGAAAGTTCTTGTAAAAAATATAGGAATTTATAATTATCATTTGTATGATATTGTGCTCTCGACTAAGACTTCAGCACAAAAAGCATTGGCAGATAGCACTGAGTTAATTGATATTGAAAACTATGTGAAATCCAATGAAAAAAAACCAGATGATAAAATGTTTGGGTTGGCAAAAGATAAAAACATTATTTTAATTTCTTTGGAATCTATGCAAAATTTTGTAATTAATAATCAGGTAAATGGTAAGGAGATCACACCGTTTTTAAATGATTTTATTAAGGAAAGCTATTATTTTGATAACTTTTTTCATCAGACTGGTCAGGGAAAAACTTCAGATTCTGAGTTTATTGTTGCAAATTCCTTATATCCAGTTGATCGTGGAGCGGTATTTTTTACGAATCCAAATAATACCTATAATGCACTACCAAATATTCTAAATCAAAACGGTTATTATACATCTGTGTTTCATGCCAATGACCGTTCTTTTTGGAATCGGGATATCGTTTATCATTCCTTTGGCTATGACCGTTTTTTTGATGTGGAGTCCTTTGATGTAAACGATGAAAATTCAGTTGGATGGGGTTTGAAAGATATTGATTTTTTCCAACAATCTGTGCAAATTATGAAGGATCTTCCACAGCCGTTTTATGCAAAGATGATTACACTTACAAACCATTATCCGTTTGATTTGGATCAAGAGGATCGTTATATTGAGCCGTTTGATTCAGGAGATAAAACAGTAGACAATTATTTCTTAACTGTTCGTTATTTAGATGAAGCAGTGAAAAATTTGATTCAGGAATTAAAAGATAATGGTTTGTATGAAAATTCCATTATTATTATGTATGGAGATCATTATGGAATTTCTGAGAATCATAATACTGCAATGGAGAAATTTTTAGGTAAGGAAATTACACCATATGAAACGGTTCAATTACAGAAAGTCCCGTTCATTATTCATATTCCAGGACAAGAAGGCAAGGTGATTCATGACGTCAGTGGACAAATTGATATTCGACCAACTATTTTAAATTTGCTAGGGATTTCCTCACAAAATATGATTCAATTTGGTCAAGATGTATTTGCAAAGGATAATCAACCTTTTACAGTACTTCGTGACGGTTCCTTTATTACCGATAAATATTTGTTTACAAATAATATTTTGTATGATGTAAAAACAGGAGAAAAAGTAGAAGATTTATCTGTTGTACAGCCTTATATTGAAAAGGCAAAACAAGAACTTGGCTTTTCTGATAAAATCATTTATGGAGATTTGCTTCGTTTTTATAATGATGGAAACAAATCAGATAAGTCAAATCCATAAGTGAATGACTTCTAATATTGAGTGATAAAACATAAGGAAAATGTTTGTGCTCGGATTTGTTAGTCAGCTTGCTTTATAAAATGTTTTTATAAGGCAGCTATAAATATTGATTTGGATTTATGAATTTGAAAAATCACATGGTATCACTTTTTTCAAGGATAAATATCATGTGATTTTCTTGTTTTAAAACCGTTTTTATTGTGTTGGTGAGGTATCGAAACGAAATAAAGTCAATGATTAGACTCAGAACAAAAGTGTTTCGTTGAAAAAAGTCTGTTTTCAATCAAGTTTTGGATAGGGTTTCTGTATTGGTGAGATCTTGTAGAGAGAAGAATCAAGCAAGATCAATATTTTACAATAAGCTTATGTTCTGTTTGAGGGAAACGAATCAATGTTAAAGCCATTTTTGTTCTAGCACCAATCTAAAAAAGCATTCATAGGAAAACCAAATGAATTTGTATATCAACGTGAAATATTATAAAATTTATTTTTTTAAATGAAAGTGGGTATTGGTAAAAATATTCATTGGTTCTTATTGTTTCTCAAGCTTGTAGCTTATGTGCAAAGTTTTAGTTCTTACAGGATTTATTTTTCCATAGCGTATAGGGGAGGGAATAATCAATGAATATTTTCCATTATCAGGAGTTATATGAAAAATGGAGTCAGGATGCAAAGAAAATAGCCAGTATGTATCAAACCCCTGTGACTTCCAAAAAATTTCGTATGTGGGTCTATGATTTACAAGTAAGATATCCGCAAATTCAAATTCGCACTTTGGCGTATACGATTTCTGGAAATGAAATCATTGAGGTGCGTGTTGGAGAAGGGCCAGTTCAGTTGCATTTGAATGCTGGAATGCATGCAAATGAATCAATATGTACAAATTTGCTCATGGCATTTATTTCACAGTATTTATTTGTTTTATACTGTAAATCGGAGGATCATTCAGAATTTCATAGGATGTTTTGTAAGTTTACCTTATCTTTTGTTCCGCTTATCAATCCAGATGGAATTGATTTGTTATATGATCCAAAAGCCATTCCTTATGATTTATATGAAAGGGCACTTCAGATTGGTCAAAATTGTATAGAGGTGACACAATGGAAGGCCAATATTTGTGGTGTTGATTTAAATAATCAATTTCCAGCGGTCTGGGAAAAGATTTTTACGCTGCCATTTAAAGTCAATAAACCAGCACCACGGGATTTTCCGGGATATGCACCATTGACAGAAAATGAAGCATTGGCTTTGTATGATTTGGTTTATCAAAATCAATTTCAAGCAGTTCTTTGCCTGCACACGCAAGGAGAAGAATTTTACTGGGGATTTTTAGATTATGAGCCGGATTTGTCACAAATTCAAGCTGAGCTTTTTGAGGCTGTCAGTGGGTATCGAGCGGTGCGCACCATTGAAAGTTATGGTGGATTTAAGGATTGGTTTATTTTGACATTCCAAAAGCCGGGTTTTACAATAGAAGTTGGATCGGGTATAAATCCTTTACCGCTTTCTGATTTTGAAGTATGCAGAAAAAAAGTGAATGAAATATTATTTAGCTATCTTTTTTTCTATGTATAATAAGTTGAATAGGTATACGGGGGCTTTTCATGTTGTTACGTCGGTCATATTTGTATATATTGCTATTCACTTGTCTTTTGACAGCTTGTGTAGGAGATGTAAAAGAGAAAGACTCTTTTTCTGCACATAATTCAGTTCCTTCGTTGGATCAAGTGATTTCACCGATTGATAAAAGTGCATTTTATTTTATAGAAATTGTTGACTTTTTAGCGCAGGATACAATTTTATTAAATCGACAAACCGAAGCATTTTTTGAACTTGTTATTAGAAACTTATTTACAGGAAAAGAAGAAATTTTTTATCGTACGGCACATCCGATTATTATGGCTACACCGAATCCTGATAACAGCAAAATTATGGTTCAGGAAAGTATCAATGAGACTTCGGCGCGCCTTTCTGTTATCAATCTAAAAGGTGAGTTGCTTTGGGAAAAAGATTATGTCGGAACAGAGGTGCAGTGGTATTGGAATCCGTATCGAATGAATGAGGTTTATGTTCAGTCTTTTGCTCAAGATTGGTCCTTTGAAACAGAACGAGTACAATTGGATCAGAACTTTTCTGAAAATATTTCATTTGAATATCCGTTTTTTCAATGGATTCATGCAGATGAGATTATATATTTGGATTGGGATCCGGAAATATTACAACAAACGACCAATTTAGTAAAGAAAAATTTACAAACAGATGAAACGGAAATTCTCGCACAGAATGCTTATGCTTTTTCTGTTCAAGATGGAGTACTGATTATTTTTTCGGTTGTAGAAAAAGAAAAACCATATGCACAGATTACTGTATTACAACTGGATGGTACAACTGTTTTTTCTTATCATGAACCGTTGCAAAATAGCTTCTCTGAGAATCTTTTGGTACCACAATTTGCTTATTCTGCTTTTCAAAATGGTCTATTGTTTTATCTGACAGATGAGTCAGAGGAGGGTTTTCAACTATATTTTGGTTCAGATGAGAAGTTAGAAAAGTTAGATCAGCCTTATAAGGGGATGCTTCCGATTTGTACATATGCGAAAAGTCCGTATATTTTAGTAGGATATCAAAAAGAATGGATTTATAATATGAATACAAAACAATGGTATTCTATGTATCAAGAATAAAAAGAGGTGAACAAAATTGATAAAGTGGATACGAATTGAAACGGCACCGATTGGTATGAACACATATCTTCTGGAAAATGAAAAAAGGGAATGTTTAATTTTTGATGTGGGTGGCAGCCCAAAACAGATTATTGAACGAATTCAATCTAAAAATTTGCAGCCGTTGGCTATTGTTTTAACACATGCGCACTTTGATCATATTGAAGGAATTGATACATTGTATGAAACCTTTTCTTTACCGATTTACATGAGTAAAAAAGAAAAAGATTGGTTGACAGATGGAACATTAAACGGTTCACAATATTTTTATTCTAGAACAATCGGTGCTTTTAAACCAAAGGAGATTTACTTTTTAGAACCAGGCATGCAGCAAATTGGTTCTTTCATATTTGAAGTTAGGAATACACCAGGACATAGTCCAGGTAGTCTGAGCTTTTATTTTGAAAAGGAACGGTTTGCGGTTACAGGTGATGCTCTATTTTATGGTAGCATTGGGAGAACAGATTTGGCTTATGGTGATCATAAACAGTTGATTCAAAGTATTCAGGAACAATTGCTTAGCATGTCAAATGAGGTAACAGTTTTGCCAGGACATGGAGAAACGACAACAATTGGTTTTGAACGTACACACAATCCTTTTTTATAAAAAAATAGGAAATTGAATCAAAAGGTTTTCTGTAGAAAATCTGATTTAAAGCTATTTTTTGAAGGAGCTGTATTGATAAAGTTTTTATAGGAAAAAGGATCAAGCAAGATCGATATGTTTTGCGGTAAGTGTGGCTTGCCAAAGGAAATTGAATCAGATGTGAAGAAGCCATTTTTGATTTTGTTTCAATTCCAACGCGATTTTTAATCGGTTAAGAAAATAACTTTGTAGATTTAAAAGACTCTCTCTTCTTTTATCCAATAAAAAAGAAGGAAAATGAGGATCGATTACTTAGGATGATCATTTGAATAATGAAAAATAATGGAAGTGTATTAAATAAATCGGAATAAAATTCTCTCACAAATCAAGATGCTTTGGTTTTGAGAGATTTTTTTATCAAGCAATTATAGATCCATTTTAAAATTACAAGTTTTATGTTTACAGTCGGATAAATGGTTTAATTCTACCACATTAGCTTCAGGAAATAAAGTATTGACCATGCTGCGTAAAAAGAAGGCGTGCATAGTACAAACATTGGAATTGTTTTGAATGGATAATTCACGAAACGGACAATTTTTCACATCAAATTCAATAGTTGATTCATCAACAGCATGAAATGATGAATAGAATCCAAGATTTGCGCATGCTTCTTTAAGAATGGTGAGCTTCTCATCTTTATTTAGATCTTCCAGCCGTTTACCTCTTTGAAATAATAGATTTATAATCATTTCTTTTCCGTATTTAGATCCCACCTCGCAAAATGCTTTGATTCCAGCCGCTCCAAAAGAAAGCAAAGTTTCTAAAGCGATTTTTGCCAGCAGTTGATAGTCACGGTAAGGAAAATGTAGCTGAACAACTTCTTCGGATAGGTGATAAATTTTACTTGGTCTTCCGCCTTTTCCAGTTTTTCTGGTTTCAGAAACGATTAAATGAATTTCTTCTAATTTGCTTAGATGCAGGCGTGCAACATTCGGATGAATATTGAATTTTGTTGCAACATCTTGTACGGTTATATCCTCTAATTGTTCATTAATAAATTGATAGATCTGGAACCGAGTGGGATCAGATAAGACACTTGTAATTTTTAATGTATGGTTCATGACGTTTATACTCCTATAGTTAAAATAAATTTATCATTGCTACTATTATAATATAAGAAACTTGAAATACCAAGAAATATATTGTTATTATCCGTTTCTATCTTTTAAATCCTAGGAAGGCAAAGAGGAACAAAACATAAAATTTAATTTTTATGTGTAAATAAGTGAAAAGATATATTTTTTATATTCTTTTTTAAAAAAATATGTTTGGATAGTTTAATTTTCAGTTTTTCTATATCAAAATAAACAAAAGGATTTTGTAGAAAGGTGTAGAAATTTTTCGGAAAAGGAGGTGAAAAAAATGAAGGATGATATACAAATTTATTTTGCAGAGCTTTTGCAGCAAGCTATGCAGATGGGTGGAACAGATATTCATTTTATTCCGCTTGAAACGAATACACAGGTGCAAATTCGATATCAAGGAGAGTTAAAGAATATGCCACGACTTGATAAGGAAATTTATATACGAATCTGTACGCATATTAAATTTCTTGCACATTTAGATGTATCCAATGCACGAATTGCGCAAAGTGGTATGTTTATAAAATTTTTGTTGAATGAAGCCATTACCATTCGTGCCTCAACATTGCCAACAATTTTTGGTGAAAGTTTGGCATTGCGTTTGATTTATCGGAATAATGCGCGCTCTGTTCGTGACTTATCTGTTTTTCCAGAGGAACCAGAAAAAATTTTACAAATGATGAATGAAAATGTCGGGCTATATATTTTTTCTGGCGCAACGGGATCAGGAAAAACAACGACTATGTATACAGTATTGCAAGAAATGATGGATAAACAGAATTTAAACATTATTACGTTAGAGGATCCTGTGGAAATGAAGTGTGAAGGGATGATACAGGTACAGATGAATTTTTCTGCCGGATTGGACTATGCAGAGGGATTGCGGGCTGTTTTGCGTCATGATCCAGATGTGATTTTGGTCGGTGAAATTCGTGATGCAAAAACAGCAAAGTTGGCTGTGCGTGCGGCTTTAACAGGGCATCGTGTAATTTCTACAGTTCATGCGAAAAATTCATTCGGAACTTTGCTGCGTTTTTTGAATTATGGGTTGTCTTTTACAGACCTTGAGCAGTCTATTCAAGGTGTAATTACCCAAGCGCTTTATCCGTTATATTGTAAATTATGTAAAGGAAAATGTTCTAATTCAGCGCATCCTTTTTTTGCCCGTACACTTACTGGCTTATATGAAATTCTAGATGGTGATCTGTTAAAGCAAGCTTTGACGGATTTAAAACATGGCATTCGAGATTTTAACTTAGAAAATAATTTGGAGATGCAATTTAAAAAGGGGGTGTCCTATGGGTATTTTAAAGAAAAAGATCAGATTCAAATGGAGATTAAGTGACCAGCTTCAATTTTTTTATTATGTATCGCATTATACTGCAAATGGTGTCCCGTTAATAGATACATTGCAGCTACTCACACTTACGTTTTCGAAAAAATTCACATATGATCTTCAACAAGTCATTGAGCATTTGAAAAGTGGAGAGAATTTATATGATATTTTCCAACGATTAAAATTTGATACAGATGTTGTAGTTATTTTTGAAATGGGGAAGGAAAATGAAAGAAGTCAACTGCTTTTTCATAAATGTTACCAAATTTTGCGACAAAAAAAGAATTTGCGTCAATTTATCCGTAAATTGTATACTTACCCATTGTTTTTGCTGCTGCTTGTTATTGCTTCTGGAATTTTTATGACACAAACCATTTTACCACAATATGCCAGTATGGTTCCGCAAAATGAAAGTGTTATTAGTGTTTTCTATTTTTTCATTCACCGTTTTTTTTCCTATGTGCCTTTGATTCTTCTTTTTTTCCTGCTAGCTATTATCTGCATTGTTATAGTTCTTCCATATACGCCTGCTTCGGTTCAGATTTTTTTTCTAAAATTTCAACTTTTTCTCCCAAGTTATGGAAAAGTTATACGTAAGTTCCAAAGTTATTTTTTGTTACAACGTTTTCTAATGATTTTGCGGAGCCATCTCCCGCTAATTGATGGAATTCAATTATTTGCAAGTTCTCGAAATGCTTTAGTTCGTTATCAGGCAGAACGGATCCAATCTGGATTTCAATCTGGTGAGAATCTTCATGAAATTATTCGTCAAATCAAATTTTATGATCGTTCATTTGAACTGGTATTTTTCCATGCTGAAACACATGGTCATTTATTAAAGGAACTCGAAGGATATGCAGAGATTTTACAGGAAGAAATTTTTCGGATTGTTTCAAGAAGTTTAAAAGGATTCCAAGCTTTGACATTTTTATTGGTTGCAATTTACATTTTTGTTTTATATGGTGCAGTTTTACTTCCTATGTATACACTCTTTGAATCATTTTAGGAGGAAGGATAAATGAAAAGAAAAAAGCCTGTTTTACATGGATTTACTTTGATTGAGCTGTTAATCTGTTTGTTTATTATTACCATTATAGTTCTATTGATTATTCCCAATTTAAAAGATCAAAAACATTTTATTGAAGATAAGGGTTGCGAAGCTTATGTCAAAATGATTGATACACAAATTGAAGCATATGAATTAAAAGAAAATAAAGATGCGACTCTTGAGGAGCTGGTAAAAAACGGATATGTCAAAACAAATGCTGAAGGAAAGGTGGTTTGTCCAGCAAATGGGGAAATTTCAATTCATGCGGATGGATCTGCCCAATGTTCTCATCAGACAAATCAAAAGGAAAAATCTTCATGAAATTAAGGTATTTTCAGATTAGAAGAGATTTATCTTTTTGTGGGTTTACCTTGATTGAAATGCTTCTGGTTTTATTTGCTGTTTTGCTTTTGACTCATTTTGCTTACTTAGTTTTTCCTCAAGCGTCAGAACATGAACAGGTGGAAGGAGGGTTTAAACGAATTGAGCATGCGCTTTATATCGCGCAGCAATATGCCATTATGAACCGTACTTATACAATGGTTCGGTATACAAAGTCGAATAAGCAATTTGAAGTGTCAGATTATTTTACAAAAAAGGTACTTTATACGTTTACATTCCCAATTGATATTTTCCCAATTATTTATACGAATGAATTACGTATTCAAGTTACAGAGCAAGGTAGCTTTTCAAAAAGTCAAACGTACTATTTTCAAACACCAGTTGGGAAATATCGATTGGTGTTACTTTTAGGTCAAGGTAGGTTTTACTATGAAAAAATGTGAACGAGGTACGGTACTTATTCAAAGTTTATTCTTATATTTTTTAATTATTTTTATTATTTTATTTTCTATGGATATTTTTCAAACTTTAATTCATCAGGTTGTGAATCAAGCGAGAAGTTTAAAAGCACATCAAATCTTAAAATGGGAGACGGAACGATATGTGACCGGATTGCAGGATTTATCTTTTGTTAAAGATTTTCCGCCGAATTTATGGGTTGAACGAAGGGGGGAAATAATTTGTGTCTCTTATTTGGATGCGGCTCAAACGAAGCAGGAAATTTGTAATTGCGCTCTTTTTAAGAACACGTCAAGGCAGTTTGTTGATTGAATGTATTTTTGCAATTTGGGTGCTTACTCTGTCTTTTTTCTTGTTGCATACTTTTTGGATTGGAATAAACAAACAAACAGATCTTCTGCATATGTCAGAAAATCAGATGCAATGGACTGTATTTTTAGAAAAATTACAAACAGAACTATATCGTTCGGATTTTTCCCAAATTCAGGTCTATAGACGTCAAATATATTTTTTAAATTCTCAAAATGAAAAAATTTCTTATGAAGTAAATAAGGGAAAGCTACGGCGTCAAGTATTTCATGCCGGCAATGATATTGTTCTTTTAGGTGTAAAGGATGCAGTGTTTACACTTGCCCCAGATGGTAGAAGCATCATGATTCAAGTTGAGTTTTTAAATGGAGAAAAGAAAAAGGAGTGGATTTTCTATCATAAAGTTTGATTATAGACTTAGGAAAAAGGGGATAAGGGCGGGGTATACAATGTTGATTCCATTGGCATTGTTGTTTGTGTTATTGTCTTTTCTTGCCATGCATACTCCACTGTTGATGGATGAAATTCGTTTTTCAGTTCAAAGTGAACATCGATTGAAAATACATACATATCGAGTGAATGTATTACAAGAAGTGGTTTCATTTTGCTCAAGTTTGGAAGCAGAAACAACAGATACGCTAGTAAAAGATGGTGTAATCAATCGATTTGAGATAAAATGGATGAATCAAAAACAAAATTCAGCAGAGAAACAAGTGATTTGGTATATGGATTTGAATGGCTTTTCTTATGAATGTTCTTTTATAATGGAGGGCGGAAAAATAAAAAAGTGGAATTATTGGTGAGGAAGTGTATAAATGAAACCTATTTTCTTAATCGGATTTATGGGAAGTGGCAAATCAACTGTTGGAAAGGCACTGCAAAATATATTGGATTGGGATTTTGTGGATACTGATGCGCTGTTTGAAGCGGAGGAAAAATTTAATATCTCAGATTATTTTGCCCGTTTTGGTGAGATTCATTTTCGAAAGAAAGAGCATATGTATTTAAAGCGAAGTACACAAGACAATACGATTGTTTCAACAGGGGGAGGCATTGTTCTTAGGTTGGATAATGTCATTTGGATGCAAAGCCATGGAACGATTGTATATTTGGCTACATCGTTTGAACAAATTGTTAAGCGTCTATATGGGGATATGTCAAGACCTTTGTTTCAGGCTGAGGATATGCAAGCAACTTATAAACGTTTTACTTCACGTTTGCCATTGTATGAATCTGCAGCGAATTATGTTGTGCAAACGGATGGTTTATCTCCGGTGGAAATTGCCGATCAATTGGTCGTACAATTAAAGCTGTAACCAATTTATGAGAGATTTTATATTACAGTATAAGTGGTGAATAAACTGGATAAAATAAGTCTAACGTTATAGAACGGGAGCGGGTTTTATGAAAACAAATGATTATGTGAAATTTGTGACACAAGAGATGATGAAACAGCTAAATCAGCCAAGGGAAGCTTTGATTGAACAAAAACGAAAAAGAAAAGCAGAAAGAGAGCCAAGAACGGTAAAATGGTTTGGTATGATTCCGATGTCTGTTTCTTTATGGTTTCGTAAAAACTTTCGTTTTAAAAAGTAGAAATAGTGCTTAGTGATACGATGTGTTGTGTGTCGATATTGAGCTTTGTTAAAAATATCTCCGATCCGATTGATATGGATGGGGATATTTTTATTGAAATATAATGATTTTGTTAGATTCAAGGACATAGATGAAAAATATTACAGTGTTGTTTCAATCTCAAAATGTATTGAGACAAGGTATAATTGTTTTTTTTGGGGATTAATGGTTCAAAAAAGAGAGGAGAATAATATTGTTTTAGAAATCATTTGTTTTTTTATTAGATGTATTATAAAATTTCGTTGTATAAAATTATTTGAAGCAAAAAAAGTTATTCTGTTATTTCTCTATTCTGACATATTATACTTTGTTTTACATGCCTTGATCATGAATTCTTTTCTTTTGCTTTTTTGAGGGCTTATATGGAAAATATTTCCAAATATTTATCTGTTTTTAGCTTTTTGTACAGTTATTGTAAATAAAAAATGCCGCCATGTAAGAAACAAATTTGAATTTTGGGTTCATACAGATTTTGTAAATCTACCATTTCTTTTTGATAGAGCGAGTTGGTTTTTCGTTCTTCCTCTGTATAGAAATGCCAAAGTAAGGCAATGTCTTCTTTCCATCGTATTTTTGCTTTTTCAAATGAGGTTAAGTCTTCTCCCAATGCAATTGTTTTTAATACTTCTTTGATTCGTTTGAGTCCGCTTTTAGGGGTGATTAACGGCGATAAAGTAAAAGAATAGTCTGGGATTTTTTTGCTCATTTTTTTATTGTGTAATTCATCATAAAAATGATTTCGCATTTGTCCGTTAATTAAATTTAATCCAATTGAAAAAAATTTTTCCCATCCAATGTCACATTGAAATAAAATTTTTCCGTTGACATGTAGCCACGGATAAAGAGAGGTTTGAGGATTCTTTTGAGAGGGTTCTTCATATAGCCGAATCCAAGCTCCACTTTGTTTGACATAGCGGAAAATTTGTTGCGCACGTGGTGAGCCGAAATGAATGTATTCTCCTTTGTAGGGTTGTGGCGTATTTCTGTCAAAATATAAAGTTAATGTTAAAGGTTGACCTTTTTCTCCGATTTTTTCTAAATAGTGCCAATAAAACGGACGATTCATTAAAGCTTTGTCCATCTCAACTGTCAATTGAATATGTAGAAAAGTGTTGTTTTCATCTAAAATTTGACAGTGGTGGGCAAGAAAAAATTGACGTATATAATTATGAAAAATAACGTTGTTCATGTTGGTGTTGCGTCCCTTCATCATTTATAATTTCTGTTAGTATGTTTATTTTGACATCAAGTTCTTGTTCGCTATTTGAATGTGCCAATGCATCAGAAAGATAAGCTTCAAAATTGATTCCTTCAAAGCGTGCCAAAATTTCATCGAGTTCACCAACCACCCGTTTGAATACCTCGATTTTTTCATATAAAAGCTGTAAAATTTTTTCTTCAACGGTATGTTGTGTTGCAAAATTATAAATATGAACATCTTTTTTTTGTCCCAACCGATGAATTCGTCCGATTCTTTGTTCAAGCCGCATTGGATTCCATGGCAGATCAAAATTAATTAAAACATGACAAAATTGTAAGTTCATTCCTTCACTGCCTGCTTCTGTCGCAATGAGAATTTGTGCTTTCGTTTGAAATAATTCTTTCATCCAATCCTTTTTTCCACGTTTAAATCCGCCGCGAAAAGGAATGGCACTTAGGTGATGTTGTTGGAAAAACCATTGTAAATAATATTGGGTGGCTTGATATCCTGTAAAAATAATAACTTTATCATTGGTTTTACGAATGATTTCCAATGCTTTTTCTGCTTTCATATTGACGCTTTTTCTTTGCAATAAATGAATAAGTTGTTCTATTATTTTCGTTTCATCTGAATTCATTTCTTTTGTTTTTATCCATTTTTGCAAGGTCATATAGACAGCTTCTTTGCTGCTGCAGGCTTCTCGCTCCAACGTCAACAAAGAAAGCGGATTAAAGTGTAGTTTTGGTGAGTGCTTCATATTTTGAATATATGTGTAAACTTCTCGTTCTTCCTGACTGAATACAATGATTTCATTATGGATTTTTCGTTTGGTCCATTGAATTTCTGTATCTTGTCTCCGATTTCGAACCATAACTCGTTTAACAAGTGCTTGAAGCTGTGCATCATTTGTAAAACATCTTTTATTGGCTCGAAAATTTTGTATAAATGTAGTCGAACTGCCCAAATGCCCAGGCTTCAATAAAGAAATTAAATGATAAATTTCTTCAATTTTATTTTGAATCGGTGTTGCGGTAAGGAGTAGACAATACTTTTTATGCAGTTTTTGAACAAATTCATAGTTTTTGGTTTTGGGATTTTTGAGCTTATGAGCTTCATCAATAATAATCAGATCATAGTTTTGTTCTAAGATCATTTCTTGGTTTGGGCTTCGCTTGGCAGTATCCAAAGAAGAAACGACGATATCCCAAAGACCCCAATCCGGATTTTTTTTTGGAGCAACAGCCGGAATAAAAAATTTTTGATTGAGTTCAATGACCCATTGCGAAACGAGTGAAGCTGGTACAAGGATTAATGCTTTGCTTACACGTCCACGCATCATATATTCTTTTAAAATTAATCCGGCTTCAATGGTCTTTCCTAAACCGACTTCATCTGCCAATATTGCTTTTCCATGCATATCTTCAATTACCTGTTTAGCTGTTGCAAGCTGATGTGGGTAAATTTGTAAATGCGGCAAATGTTTGATGGAAACAAGTGTATTTTTCTCTTGAACACTTGTGTTTTTGATGGCTTCATAGGCAAGCTGAAATGTTAAGATATCAGACCATGGACCATCGTTTTCCAATTTATGAAAAAAGGTATCTTCCCATGTAGTGTCAAAGGTTATGGAATAGTTCATTTTTTTTCCTCGCATTCAAATTATTACAGATTAGTTTGACCGCCTAGGCGCAAAAATATGTAGCACATGTTGGAAAAATTGGTAAAAGCTGCGTTATGATTTCAATAATATACGAATACATGCAGTGAATGGGTATAGGATTTTTTCATTGTCTACGATGATATGAACTTTCATTTTTTCTGATATCAATACTTACATAATAATGTCCACTTATCCATTTTTTAAAGTCTCACATAATAAATATTTTGCTATGGATTCAACCAGATATAATCTTGATATGATTTTGTGTCAAGTGAATAAGTATAAAAAATATAATCCGTAAATTTTGATAGATATATTATTTTCCTTCGATCATTCATTCTTTTCGATGATTTTCAGTTTATTACATGATCAATGATTTATATTAGCAAGTAATTCACTATGCATACAATTTTTATAAAAATAATGTGTATTTAATTTGCATATTTTGTTTTTCTATGCTATATTGACCTTAGAATAAAAATAAAAAACTAAGGGGAGAAAGAAATGTTAGATCAAAAAACAATTGAAATTGTCAAAAGTACAGTACCAGCACTAAAAGAACATGGATTAACAATTACGAAAACTTTTTACAAAAATATGTTTGAAAAAAATCCAGAAGTTAAAGTATTGTTCAATATGGAAAATCAAAAATCGGAAAAACAACCTAAGGCATTGGCGATGACAGTTCTAGCTGCAGCACAAAACATTGATAATCTTGAGACCTTAATGCCCGCTGTACAAAAAATTGCAGAAGTACATTGTGATTGTTTAGTAAAAGAGGAACATTATCCAATCGTTGGAAAGCATTTATTGGGGGCGATTAAAGAAGTGCTAGGTGAAAATGCAACAGATGAAATTCTTGATGCATGGAAAAAAGCTTACGGGGTTATTGCACAAATTTTCATTGATGTAGAAAAGCAAGTTTACGCAAAAAGAGCATAATTTATTTCAGTATGCGTTTTCTCTTTTTTATTATGGGTTTGATGTTTTTTTCCTGTGCAATGGTTGGTATTTTTCTTCCAGTTGTACCAACAACACCATTTCTTATTTTAAGTACCTATTGTTTTGGGAAAAGCTCTACTCGTTTTCATCATTGGCTAACATCAAGTGTGGTTTATCATAAATATGCTAAAGACTTTGTAGAGAATAAAACATTGCCACGTAAGCGAAAAGTTTTTTTGCTTACATTGGCATCCAGTATGCTCCTATTTCCATTCGTCATGCTTGAGTTCATATGGAAAATAGTGATTGTTCTTGTCTATATATACCTTTATTATTATTTTATTTTTAAAATTAAAACAAGTGAGTAATTTTATGTATAAAAAGGACTGAAAAAATCAAAGAACTGTGATTTTTTCAGTCCTTTGATTTTTCATCATAAATATTTGGATGAATGTTATGTTTTGATGCCATATTCATTTTATAAATATGGATAATTAATTTTAATCTTTTGTCTGGTTATAAGGGGAAGAATAGATGGATTGTTTGTGAAATGACAAAGCCTAGGAAAAAAGTTTTATCATTGTAGCAATCTGTTTATGCTGTATATCTGATCAATTGTATTTTCTCAAAACTAGGTGGTTTTTTTCCTGTGCGATTTATGAATACAGTAATTTTGTCCCGATTGCTATGTTGTTTTGGAAGAACGAAATAAAAGAAAGCTAACCAAACAATAAAGATGACATTTTAAGATAAAATTTAATCAAATGATTCCAGCAAATAAAAAATCCAAGTTATTCATTGTCTTCCAAGTCCTGTGATGTTATTTTTTTATTTTTCCGGACCAATTTTTAAATCCTCCAGACAACATATAAATATCCTTATAGCCCTTTTTCTTTAAAGTTAATGCGGCCCTTCCACTGCGGATTCCATTTGCACAATATAAGTAAATTGGTTTGTCTTTTCGCAATTCTTTGATACGCATATTAAGCTGAGACATCGGTAGATTTCTTGCACCTAAAATATGGCCTGTTTGATATACTTCACGTTCGCGTAAGTCAATGAGTTGCGCTTTCCGGTAACCCTCGATAAATTCATCCTGTGTTAAGATTGTTACGGCACGTTTTTGTAAAATCAACATAACAATGAAATAAATGACAATCGCAATAACAATAATTATTGAAATCCAAAATGACATCTTTGTACTCCTTTTTCTTATTTTTTCTTTTTTATTATCTCTATTTTCTTTGATAAATTCAATGAAAATCGTTTCTTTTCTTTTGGATCTCTGCATAAGTTATAAGAAAGAACATATAAAGAGGGGAACCAGATGAAAATAGATTTGGTTTGCTCCGGAGGGGGTATAAAAGGAATTGCGTTGTTGGGGGCCATCCATACTTTGGAGCAAAATGGATTTTCCTTTGTTAATATTGCTGGTACCAGTGTCGGCGCTCTAATCGGTTCATTGATCTGTGCTGGTTATTCTGCAAAGGAGATTTTAAAATCTTTTCAAGATAATTTGCCACAACTTTCATTTTATCCCAATCGTACATCTTCCAATCAATTGTTCCGAATTTATCGATGGTTGAAATTGTACCGGAGCCTGGGATTATACTCATCAGATGGTATAGAAAAATTATTGGCACAGCTTTTAAAACAAAAAGGCATCTCCACTTTTTTGGATTTACCGCCGAATGCACTTCGAATTGTGGCTTCTGATTTGACACGAGAAGAAATTGTTGTTTTTCCCAAAGATTGTGAAATTTATAAGTTGGATATTTCACGATTTAAGATTTCAGATGCAGTACGAATGAGTGCAACACTTCCTTTTTATTTTCGTCCGAATTTTCTGATTCACCAAGAGAGCAAACAAAAATGCATGATTGTAGATGGGGGAATTTTAAGTAATTTTCCAATGTGGTTGTTTGCACCAGAATTTGAAAAGAAAAAACGTCCTGTTATCGGTTTACAATTGCAATCTGAGTCAGTTTACAATTTTGACAGACAATCTTTGAATGCATTCAATTTGTTGAAGCAGCTCATACAAACTATGCAAACTGCACATGATAGAGTCTATATTCGAAAAAGTTATGCCAAAGATATTATTTTTATTTCAGTTGGGAAAGTACAAGCGACAGATTTTCAATTATCCAAAGAGCAGTTAAATGAGTTATTTGAGATTGGAGTGAAAAGTTGCGAGAAGTTTTTGTATAGCTGGTCATACTAAATTTTGAGTTCAATTATTAGACACATATGTATGAATCCGTTATAATACGAAATTGTAAGAATAAAATTATCCAAAAATTATAGGGGGATTTTACAGATGAAAAAACATGAATTACCAGCATTGCCATATGCTTTTGATGCATTAGAACCACATATTGATGCGCTAACAATGGAGATTCATCATGATCGTCATCATGCAACATATGTAAATAATTTGAACGCTGCTTTGGAAAATTATCCGCAGTTTGATGGGAAATGTGCAGGACAATTAATTGCTGATTTAGATGCTATTCCAGAAGAAATTCGTACAGCTGTTCGTAATAACGGAGGTGGACATGTCAATCATACCATGTTCTGGAAAATGATGAGCCCTAATGGTGGAGGGAATCCAACTGGACCGGTTGCCAAAGCAATTGATGAAACTTTCGGAAGTTTTGATGCATTTAAAGATGCATTTTCAAAAGCAGCAATTGGACGTTTTGGTTCTGGATGGGCATGGCTTGTTGTCGACTCATCTGGTAAGCTGCAAGTAACGAGCACAGCAAATCAAGATAATCCGATTATGGAAGGTTTGAAACCAATTTTAGGCTTAGATGTTTGGGAACATGCATATTATTTGAATTATCAAAATAAACGTCCAGCTTATGTAGAAGCATTTTTTAATGTGATCAATTGGGATGAAGTGAATCGTCGTTATGAAATTTCTTTAGGAAATTGCCAAGCATAATGAATTTGGCATAAATGAAACATAAAAACTGTCTTTATCATTTTGGGGTAAAGGCAGTTTTTTTATAAGAAATTATTTTTAACATAAGATAAATTTGTATAAACAAGTATTGCAAGAAGAGAAATCCCAAAAAGATTTCGATTTTCTCATAAAAATATATAATAGAGTAGGTGAATTTTATGTATAATAGAAAAAAATTCATTTTATTTAAGGGAGTATAGGAATGAAAATTGAAACAAAAGTATTGCATAAAGGATATGAGCCTAGAAATGGGGAACCAAGAACATTACCGATTTATCAAAGTACCACCTACCAGTATGATTCAGCAGAGGAAATAGGGCAACTGTTTGATTTAAGTACAGATGGATTTTTTTATTCAAGAATTCATAATCCAACCGTAGATGCAGTTGAAAAGAAGATTGCCTCTTTAGAAGGAGGCATAGGGGCACTATGTACGACATCGGGACAGGCGGCCTCATTTTTGGCTTTAATGAATATTTTAAAAGCAGGGGATCATTTTATTTCATCATCCACCATTTATGGTGGGTCAGTGAATTTATTTGCAGTGACAATGAGGCGATTTGGCATTGATTGTACATTTGTGGATGCCGAAGCATCAGAGGTGGAAATTCAAAAGGCAATTCAACCAAATACAAAAGCGATTTTTGGCGAAACGATTGCCAATCCAGCATTAACTATTTTAGATATCGAAAAATTTGCGTGTATTGCCAAGAAAAATAAGATTCCTTTAATTATTGATAATACGTTTGCCACACCTGTACTATGTCGTCCAATCGAATTTGGTGCCAATATTGTGATTCATTCAACCACAAAATATATGGATGGGCATGCGGTGCAGCTTGGTGGTGTAATTGTAGATGGAGGAAATTTTAATTGGACAAACGGAAAATTTCCTGAATTCACAGAACCGGATGCTTCTTATCATGGCATTGTCTATACGGACACATTTAAAGAAGCTGCTTATATTGTAAAAGCACGTGTGCAACTAATGCGTGATTTGGGCTGTTACCCGACAGCACAAGATGCTTTTTTATTGAATTTAGGCTTGGAAACTCTACCAATTCGAATGAAACAGCATTGTGAGAATGCACTAGCCATTGCAAGATTTCTTTCTGAATCAGATATGGTGGAATCTGTTAATTACCCAGGATTAGAAAATAATCCATATCATACATTAATGAAGAAATATACACCAAATGGTTGCAGTGGTGTTGTCTCATTTATTATCAAAGGTGGTAGAGAAAATGCGATGCGCTTTATGAATGCACTAAAGTTGGCAGGCAATGTGGTACATGTTGCAGATATTCGTACTTGCATTTTACATCCGGCAAGCTCTACTCACCGGCAATTGACAGATGAGCAGTTGAAGGGTGCCGGTATTTCCCCAGGATTGATTCGTTTTTCGGTTGGTTTGGAAAATCTTACGGATATTCTTGATGATCTGAAAAATGGATTATCTGAGATTGAAAAATAAAAATTTTTTGTTAAAATAGATTGATCCAATTGGAAAATATCATGGACTTTAAATCGAATATAAGAGGAATCAGAATTGTATTTTTCGGCATATACTTTAGAAATACTATACATTTAGAACGAAAACATATAAAATATGTATAAGGTATTGTCTGGAAGGTAGGTGTAAAAATGGAGTATAAATATTTTATTATGGAGATTTTAAATGATTTGTACTTGATTCGTGAAGATATAAAAAATGGTCCGGGATATGAAGCGATTGCTGCGTTGATCAACAAAATCGAATCCAGATCGGTGCATGCGATAGAACCATCTAAGGATTCTTCCAAGTGAATACACATAAAGATATTGTTTGGAAGGTGGGTGTAAAAATGGAGTATAAATACTTTATTATGGAGATTTTGGATAATTTGTATTTGATTCGTGAAGACGTAAAAGAGGGTCCAGGGCATGAGGCAATTAGTGCATTGATTAACAAAATTGAATCCAGATCGATGCGTACAATTGAACAATCGAAAAAATTTGAACAACCTAAGACTTCTTCTGTGAATTCTTCCTTTCAAGGAAAATTGCAAATATCAAAATCGGAATATAATGATGTTTATATTTACCAGTTTAAAAAATAGTAAAAAGTATAAAAAAATGTTTTTTATTATGAAAGCACTATTGTGAGAGGATATTTGTTTAAATTCATATGTAAAATTCAGACTGAAAACGAACGTTTAAAGAAAATTGAAATTGTCTTCAGTCTTTTTGTATTGACAATATGTCAAACATTTAATTTTGGCTCCAGAGCTATGTTTTTTTGCTCGCTTTTTTTCAAACTATGTTCAGATCAGATACTTTGATGTATGTTACGTACAGGGATTTTCTACGTTTTTTCATTGAATGGATTCATGTTAGAGCTGAAAAAGGACTTATCTAGCGATTTTGATAGTTTTATCGCTATTAGCTGCAAATATTTGGGAATAATGGAATGAACGTCTATAATTGTCAATGAATTTTTGAAGAAAATTGTTGTTTACGTACCAGAAAAAGTGAACGGGAAGTGTTTTTTGAAAGTAGATATTGTATTTAACTTCCCGATTGATTCGAAGATGAAACAAAAAAGAAGTTCATAGATAAGAAAAGACGGCATAGTCCTTGTAATGGAGCTATGCTGTTTAATCGGAAAATACCTCCTTATGACTGACTAAAAACCAAAATGTTTGAGGCGTTTTATAATATTTGATGATCTGATTCATTGTATCTGTTTTAATTTGTAGAATATTGATTTGTATCTTTTTGTTTTCTTGCATTTTGTGAAAAAAAAAAGTATCATTGTTCTGTGGATACAATTTTATACTAGGGGTGCTAAATCCATAAATTTGGCTGAGAGTGAATAGATCGGTATTCTAAACCCTTAACCTGATCCAGATAATGCTGGCGTAGGAAAGTTTGTAATAAAAATATATTTTTACTATGGACGAAATACGTAGCATGGCTACGTATTTTTTTTATGTGAAAAATGAGGTATAAGGCAATTTTTATTTTGAACAAACAGTCAGCAAAAAAATAAATGATAGGAGATGTTCAGAATGGAACAGTTGAATGCAAGTTTAGCTATTCAAGTTTTACCAAAAGTAGAAGATGAGAGGGTTATATGTATTGTTGATGAAGTGATTGCATATTTAAAATCTACCAATCTTTCTGTTTTTGTTGGTCCTTTTGAAACAACAATTGAAGGTGATTTGGATCAAATTATGGATATTGCAAAGGAATGTCAAAAGATTTGTATTCGTGCTGGTGCACCAAGTGTGATGACTTACATGAAGGTCGCCTATAATCCAAATTCGGGGGTATGGTCGATTGATAAGAAGGTTACAAAGCATCATTCATAAAAGCTATGCCGGATTGATTTTACTTTTTTTGCTTTTGGTATGGCAGCTTGTTAGTGTAATGGAATGGGTTCCGGCTTTTATGCTTCCTTCTCCAATCCAAGTGATTCAAGCTTTTATTCGTGAGTTTGATAGTTTAATGGGGCATTTGAAAATTTCTTTAGGTGAAGCGTTTATTGGACTTGGATTTGGTATTTTCGGTGCATTTTTTCTGGCCATGTTGATGGATCGTTTTCAAATGGTATATCGTGCTTTATATCCACTATTAATCATTTCTCAAACCATTCCAGTTATTGCAATTGCACCATTATTGGTTTTATGGATGGGGTATGGCATGGCACCGAAAATTATGGTAATTTTTTTGGTTTGTTTTTTTCCGATTACAATTGGTTTGTTAGATGGATTTAAAAGCAGTGATCCTGATGCTATCCGATTGCTTACGTCTATGGGTGCACGCCCAGCACAGATTTTTCGTCATATTAAATTGCCAAGTGCAATGCCTCATTTTCTGGCCGGGTTAAAGATTTCCGTCAGCTATGCAGTGATTGGAGCAGTTGTTGCCGAGTGGCTTGGAGGGAACCAAGGTTTGGGGGTTTATATGACGCGTGTAAGAAAGTCCTATGCTTTTGATGAAATGTTTGCTGTTATTTTTTTGGTCAGTATAATTAGTTTAATTTTAATGAAATGTGTGAGCTTGCTTGAAAAAAAATTACTACCTTATCAAAAAAGTGAAGGAGGAGAAAGTAAATGAAAAAAATAGGCTTATTGATATGGATTGTTGCGTTGACTATTTTGCTGATTGGTTGTACACAAGCAAAAAACGAAGAAGAGAATATGGAGGGAAGTCAGTCAATTGAGAAGGAAAAGGTGACGGTGGTTTTGGATTGGACACCAAATACGAATCATACCGGGATGTATGTTGCACTTGAGAAAGGGTATTATGAGGACTCTGGTTTAGATGTAGAAATTATTCAACCACCAGAGGGTGGTGCGTTGTCCCTAGTTGCTGCCAATAAGGCGCAGTTTGCGGTGACATTTCAAGAGGAAATCGGACCAGCATTGGCAGCAGAAAATGCATTACCAGTTACAGCAATTGCAACCATTATTGATCATAATTTATCCGGAATTATTTCATTAAAAGAAAAAGGAATTGATTCACCGAAAAAATTAGAAGGAGCTAATTATGCTTCCTGGGATACACCATTTGAGAAAGGAATTTTAAAAAGTATTGTTGAACAAGATGGTGGAGATTTTCATAAAGTGAATCTGATTCCCAATACGGTGACAGATGTGATTTCTGCGTTGCAAACCAATATAGATGCCGTATGGGTTTATTATGGTTGGGACGGAATTGCGACGGAGTTGGCTGGATTAGAAACGAATTATATTTCAATTCGAGATGTCAATCCGACTTTTGATTTTTATACGCCGATTTTGGCCAGCGGTAATGATTATTTACAAGAAAATGCAGATCAGGTAAGGAAATTTTTGGCAGCTACTGCGAAAGGATATGAATTTGCAATTGAAAATCCGGATGAAGCTGCAGAAATCTTAGTAAATTATGCACCAGAAGTAGATTTGGCATTGGCAAAAGCGAGTCAGGCATTTTTGGCAAATGAATATCGGGCAGAAAAGGAACAGTGGGGTGTGATTGATAAAACACGTTGGACAAATTTTTATCAATGGATGTATGCACATGATTTGCTTGCAAAAGATTTAGGTAGTCAAGGTTTTACAAATGAATTTTTGCCACAACAGGAAGGATAACCATGTGCTATTTTTATGCAAAGTATATTTCAAAAAGCTATGGTGATAAACTGATCATCAAAGATATTTCCTTAGAAGCGAGACAAGGTGAACGTGTGGCTTTGCTTGGCGCAAGTGGTATTGGAAAAACCATTCTTTTCCATATTTTATCTGGATTAGAATCTCCAGATAAAGGAGATGTATTTCTTGATGGTCAAAAAATTACAGGAAAAACGGGTTATTTTGGTTATATGCAGCAAAAGGATTTGATGCTACCGTATAAAAAAATGATAGACAATTTGGCGCTTCCTTTAATTTTGAAAAAAATACCAAAAAAGCAGGCATATTCAGAAGTAAAGAAGTTTCTTTTGTTGTTTGGTCTAGAGGGAACAGAACAAAAATACCCACATCAATTATCAGGTGGAATGAGACAGCGTGCTGCTTTTTTACGCAGCTATTTGTTTTGCCAGGAGCATATGTTGTTAGACGAACCGTTCAGTGCTTTAGATGCAATGACAAAACGACAAATGCATGAATGGTATAGGAAAATTTCTAAACAGATGAATACCACAAGTATTTTTATTACACATGATATTGATGAAGCAATTTTATTGGCAGATACAGTCTATATTATGTCAGGGCGTCCTGGAGAAATTACAGCAAAATTCGATTTGTGTGCATGCAAAGAGGAGCGAAGTGTGCTATCTGTTGATGCATTTACGATTTCTGATGCTTTTATTGCTTATAAGAAAGAAATTTTACAAGCAATTTCATTTTGACTTTGTATTTAGGAAATCAATTACAAGAGAATTAAGGAAAATGATTCTGGATCATATCAGATGTCGATAGACTCGTATTTTTGATTTGGAATCATTCTTTCATGAGCAATAGAAAATCAGGAGATATAGGTGAAATGAAGGTATTTTGCTTAAAAAATCTATTTTTTTTTGAAATTAATATATCAACATGATAGCTGGTGAAGAGGCAAACTAGGCTGATATTTTGGCCTCGGATTATGCTTTGTTTAAAAAAGTGAGACAAAGATAAGGAAGCTATTTCGTTAATTTTTTCCTGCATTCTTTGTATTTTTGGGAGAATTATTTTTTAACTTGTATATGAGATATGACCTGGCTTTATTTTTTCTTATATTTTTCTTGATTTTTTTATGTTTTATTTTTATACTAACTAAGACAAGTTTTGATTCCTTAGCTCAGTTGGGAGAGCGCTACCTTGACAGGGTAGAGGTCGCTGGTTCGAACCCAGTAGGAATCATTTTATATTCCCTTGGATTTCAAGGGATTTTCTTAGTTTTATGGCTTTTTTATTGGGTTATAAAATTTCCAGGCTTTTGGTTTAAAACCAGTGTTTTCAATGTATTTGTATTTTTGTTTTAGGATATAAAACTTTTGAGGTATATGTTGTCTTTGTGAATGGTTACAGATCATAAGAATTTGAATTTTTTATAAAGGTGAGTGAATACAAAGATTTTTGGCAAAGTTGCATATGATGAGGATAGAGAAGATGGATAACAGTTTGACATACTTGCTTTTATCTCAAATGAAAACAAACAAATTGAAATCATATTATTTAGAAGAATTCTTGATTTAAAAAGGCAGAGTCATCCATTTTAGACTTTGCCTTTTTAAGTTGAGTTGTGTCTTGGATGTTTGTCCGCCATATAAACCGTTTAAAATAACATAATCTTAAAAAATTTATTTTAGATGGGCTCAAATCAGATGCCTATTTTGGAACTGAAAACCACAGAAGTATTTTACATTTTGTATAGAATATAAAATACTTATAGAGAAGACAATACATATTATGAGATTTGGTAAGTTCTTAGTTATTCCAAGTTTAGTGATTGCTTTAATTGTAGTTTTTGTGATTCCTAGTGAAACTTTAGCCGTAGAAAATAATGTAGTAGAAACTGATTTACAAGTAAAACAGTTATCTGAACAAAGAAATACAGCAATTGGCTTTAGAATTGAATGCGTTATATGTTAATGAGAGTTTAGGAACAGGTGAAAATTGTGATAGAAGTTAAAGGGGTAAAATTAAAAGCAGCATTTAAAGTAGCAGATTGGATTTTCCTATGGGTTTTGTAGATATTCCAAATTCAACCCAAGAAATACGGGGAATTATTTATGATATTTTTGCAACTTACAATATAATATTACTTAATAGAAAACATGAACCTGTATTAAACAAAATAAGAGAAGAATATAAGTATCTAAAATTACCTGATGTGGATGATGAAGAAATAAAAATAAAGTTATCATTTTTATTTGAAAACGAATGGGGGTATTTTGTTGGAAGAAGTTATGGAAGGGTGTAAAAATGATGGTATATTCTCGGAAATTATTAATTATTCAGAAAAAATAAAAGGTAAGTATCAATGGGAAGTGGAGAAAAAAGATGGTCCTTGTAAAAATGACATTGAAAAACTTACGCTTTGAATGGTGTAATGATTCTTAATAATGAAAACAAAGCATTTTTTGTTCGATTTTGAATGGAAAATGTCTTGTTTTTTTGTCTATTCCTCGCCATTTTTTTATGTATTTCAATATTCATTTGAAGTTAACCGCAAATATTGTAGAAATTCCTTTGGTAATTTTTGATTGCATCGTGCTTTTGTATGCGTAGTGTCTACAATACTTGTATTACTTTTCATGATTTTCTTTTCAAGTGATTTCAACCATTTTCTCAATAGGCATATCCCATCAGTCAATATCTTGGAAACGAAGTCGACAAAATTTTGTAAGTGAACTTGAATCAATGACATCATCTTCTGGTACCCTATCCCAAAAATATTTAAAAAAACATGTCATATTTAGACATTCAACTAAGTCTACATCTGAAATATCGTAAACTGCTTCCAATAATAAGGACTGAAAGCAAGGTGATTTCGAATTGAAATCACAGGGAGTACCACCTGAATATAAGTCCTTTTAGATGAATGAAAAAAGCGAAGGATTCGACGATTTATTACCGAATCCTTCGCAATGGATAACTATATAGACTTTCTCAGTGCCTTCTTTTGAGCAGAGGACTTTTATGGTTTTTAATGCAATTTTCGTGAAGCAAAAATGAGTTTTTTCTTATCTTGATACATATAGAAATCACGTCATTTTTGAAAAGTACTGCAAAGTGTTGATACGATAGAGTTTTCCTTTGTTTTTTTACATGAAAGAAAAATATATATAAACCAATTGTGTTCTGATTAAGTTATGATGCTAAATCAAAACAATATAGGGGATTTTTGTGCCCCCTTACGTCGAACAGAAGGAAGATTTTTATTATATATGTGTACCTATAATAATATGGATTTAGATCAAAAAACAGTATTTTGTGATAAAAAAGCAAATGGAAAAGTGCAGTCGTGGAAAGAAAAGAAACTGATGAATGTCGGTTATTTTGAGTTGTTAGGGATTTTGTGGTTCAAACAAGCAGAACGTGTATTTACTACATGTGGTGAGATACTAAAGTTTGATATGACACATGAAAGACGCATGAGGTTAGCGAAAGCATAGTTTTGTAAGTCAATGTTATGTCCATAATGTGCAATTGGAGGAAAACGATGGAACGAAGTGTACAAACAACCAAAATTATAAGAAAAAGTGATTTACCAAAAACGAAAAGCGAGATGTTTTCTTAACTTGGTTAGTCAAGAATGTGTTTGATGGTAAAGTGTTGGATAAAAGCTTGAAAGTAATGAAAGAAGGTTTGTATCATAAACGAATGATTGTGTATGGTGGTTTGTTTTAAAAGCAGTACATAAACAATTGAATTTTAGATGATGTCGAAGTTGGCGATGTAGTTTGCGTAGATGATGAGGATTTAGATATTGAGGAAAAAAGCATATTCAATTGTGGCTCGGTGGAACTGGAAACAGAAAATAGATATAGTAGGTGATTTGATGAATAAAGGACATCGTGTGATTTTTCATATTGATATGAATTGTTATTTTGCATCGGTTGAAATTGCCAATCGTCCAGATTTAAAAGGAAAACCGGTTGCCATTGCTGGAAATGTCAAAGAACGAAAAGGAATTATTATTACATGTAGCTATGAGGCTAGAGATACTGGCGTGTATACAACAATGCCACTATGGGAAGGGTTGAAAAGGTGTCCGAATTTGATTGTTTTACCACCAAATCATACATTGTATCGAGAAACGGCATATAAGGTATTTCACTTGTTGGGGAGTTTTTCTCCAATTTTGGAACCTGCTTCAATTGATGAAGTTTACTTGGATGTGACACATGTACAACATTTGCATCCCGTTCAGTTGGCAAAAGAAATCCAAAATACAGTGCTGGAGAAAATGGGTCTGCCTTGCAGCATTGGGATTGCACCAAATAAATTTTTGGCAAAGATGGCTTCGGATATGAGAAAGCCGTTGGGTATTACAGTGCTTCGAAAGCGAGACATTCCAGATGTCTTATGGCCACTTCCAGTTGAATCTATGCATGGAATTGGGTACAGAACGAAAAAGAAATATCATGCATTGAATATTTATACGATTGAAGATTTGGCAAAGGCTGATGTGCAGCAATTACAGGATAAAATCGGAAAGATCGGTCGGCTGCTGCATGAGCGTGCCAATGGTAAAGATATGCGTCCGGTTGATCCTGAGCATATTTTATCATTCAAAACCATGGGCAATTCAATAACTCTACCTCAAAATTTATGTGATGAAAAAGCACTTGCAGAGGTTTTTCATCATTTATGTCAAAAATTGAGTCAACGTTTAATCATTAGGCGTGCATATGCCAAAACGATTCAAATTATGATTCGGTATGGCAATCGGCAGACGATTACTCGAAGTCAAGCACTGTTAAATCCTGTTCAATCATCAGATGAACTTTTTAAGATGGCAGTTTTACTTTTTCAACGGCATTGGGACGGGGAAAGTGTTCGTTTGTTAGGAGTTAGTGCCATCGAAACCCTTGATGAAAAGGAATGGTTTAAGCAGCTTGATTTATTTTCTTATCAAAAAGAAACACCTAAAAAAATGAAGCTGTCCGATTTGGCTGTAGAAATCAATAAAAAGTTGGGACAACAAGCTTTAATGCTTGGATGTCGTTTAAAAAATGAAAAGAAAGTTTTCAAATCTGAGGCTGAAAAATTATATGAATATTTGAATTTTTTAAGAAAACAAATGAATGATTCGTGATAAATGAAGCAATAAGATTTTAGCTTGATTTATCACTTTTTTTGTATGAAAGATGATTTTCAGACATATATACATAAAGGGATAGCAGAGAAAAAACTCAGCTTGATTTTTTTTGCAAGGGATGTTGCATAATCGTCAAATGGGAAGTTTTTTTATTAATATCCGGAGAGAATCAAAGCTTAAGAAATAGATCAAGCAAAGATAGACATTTATGATCAAATTGGTTTTTAGAGCTATGTCAAAATAAGCAACATTAAATAAAGAGATTCGGTTAGAAGGGTCTTTACTCTGAAGATGGTTATGATGAAAGTCATTTGTAGGAAAAATCTGATTGAAACGCATTTTTCGGGGATGTCTACATGGATGAGGAAAAAAGAGTCGAGCTAAACTTGTGTTTTGTAATCGATGTACAGCTTGTCTGAGAAATGAATCAAACGAAAAGAGTTATAGTGTATACTATGAAGCATTGTAAATGCGACGGAGAATCAGGGGAGGTTTCTCCTGTTTTCTGAAACCACCAGAATGTTATAATGATGTAATTTTATCTTTTACAAAGATAGCAAAAGAAGGGTCTAAAGTATAAAGGAGAAATCAATATGGAAATATGGGAAGAAAATCAAATACCAGAAATGATTCAAAAATCAATTCAAGAGTTGATTAAAAGGGCAGAAAAAATAAAAAAACCGCATGTATACCATATGTTAAGTTTTTGGATGTTTAGTTTGTTGGCTACTTCTATGCTGACAGATGCTTGTATATATTTTTGGGGAATTTCTGAGCAGATGTGGCAAGCGGTTATATTTTATTTGACAGATCAAGTTCGTTTGACTTTATTGGTGTTGCTTTCATTTTTATTTTTTTGCTATCAGTATTTTAAAACAGAGGAAAAGAAAAAAGAGAGTAAATTCGAATGCCTTCGTGAAGAAATTATTGAAAGCATTCGAACAGAATGGCCGATATATTTAACGAAAAAACAAATTATTAAAATTATAGAATTTTTGAAAAAAGAATATCAGATCAATTTATATTATAAAGGTTGATGTTTTTTCCAAATTCGAGTTAAAGGTTTCTCAAATAATATCAAAAGAGAAGGGATTAGAACAAGTGTAATAAAAGTAGAAGAAATGAGCCCAAAAATAATGACAACGGACATTGGCCGTTCAAATTCTATGCCTTCGCCAGATCCGATAAATAATGGCAGCACTCCTAGAATAGTTGTTGCCGCAGTCATGAAAATTGGGCGGATTCTAGTCGGTGCTCCGTTTAAAACGGCTTCTTTTAATGCTTGTCCGTTTTGCATACGCTGCATCACACTGTCCAACAGTAAAATGGCATTGTTGACTACAACACCAATTAAAAGTAAAATTCCGATAAAACTTGCAGCGCTTAATGGGTAATGGAATACAATCAGTGCAGAAATAATTCCAATGGAAATTACTGGAACAGAGCAAATTAAAATGAAAGGTACAAGCAATGATTCAAATTGTGCAGCCAAAATCATATAAATAAACAAAATGGCCAGTAGACAAACAAAGCTCATCTGTTTGAATCCGGTTTTGATTTGTTGCATTTGCCCGTCTAAAATGACTTGCACGGAATGATTTGCATCTTTTTTTGAGGATAAAATCTTTTGTAGTGTTTGAAATATTTCTCGATTGTTTTTCATATTGGTTTCGGCTGTTAAAAGGGTTTGTGCTTGTTGGTTATATCGGCTTTGCTTGCTGATTTGACGTGTTTTTTGTATGGTTGTTAGCTGACCGACGGTGACAAAGCCTTTGTCAGTTGTGAAAATGGGTAGTTGTGCCAATTCATTGGATTGAGGAGGCACACTTTGCTTGCGTAAAAAGATTCTGATTGGTATCTCTTCTTTTTGGTCTTGAATTCGATAGATTTCTTTCCCATTTATTATAGCTTGTAATTGCATGGCAAGCGCTATACGATCAATTCCCAGTAGTGTAGCTTTTTCTTCTTGGAAAATTAATGAAAGCATGGGTACAAAATCGCTTCCTTCTGTATGAATCTGAGATAATCCGCTGACACCTTCTAGTTTTGGTTTGATCTGCTTCATAGCTTGAATGGTTCTATCTCGGCTTGAGCTTAAAATACGAATTTTTATGTTGGAGTCGAAAAATCCTGGATCACTTGCTGAAAGTGTATAAGAAAGATTGGAAATTTGCTTCAGCTTAGCTTCGATTTTTTTTACAATTTCTTGGTCGCTTAAAGACCGATCTGTCTTTTTTTTCAATAGACAATAGAAATTTGCTTCGTTTTCATGTACTTGTTCCATAAATGAGGCGTCGGGAGCACCTCCAATTGTGGCATAGACGGATTGAACACCTTCGGTTTTTTCCAGTACAGGAAAAATTTTCAAAGCGGTTTGCTCAGTATGTTTCCATGTACTGCCTTCTGGGCATCGAATATGCCCGATAATAAAACTTTGATCTTGATGTGGTAGGAATTCAATGTCAATTTTTGGGATAAGCCATAAAGAAGCAAAAAAAATGAAAAAGCATGTAAAGACCACAACTTTTGGGTGATTCATGAAAACAGACAATATTTTTTTATAGGAATTGACCAAGCGGTTGCAGCTATTTTTTCTAGATGAAAAAAAAGAAAACAGTTTTCTTCCTTGAATTAAAGGAATAAATAAAAATGCAACAAACAGACTGGTTAGTTGAATTAGAATGATTACAATAGCCAACGGAGCAAATAGTTGTTTAACCAGTCCCTCAATAAAAAGAAAAGGGATAAAAATAACGATGCTGCTTAATGTAGAGGCGAGCATGGGCTGAAATACTTGCATCGCTCCTTTGATTGCGCTTTTTTTTCGGTCTGATTGCTTGGATGTTTCTTGTTCAATGCTTTCAACAATAACAATGGCATTGTCGATCATCATGCCAACACCTAAAGACAATGCACCCAATGTCAGCAAGTTCAAATTTTGTTGAAACAAATACATACCGAAAAAATTAATTACAATAGCTAGTGGAATTGTGAAAAAAATAATTAATGTACTTTGAAGATTTCTTAAAAAAATATATAATATGCCCGCAGCAAATAGACCGCCCCAGAAAATGGCAGAATAGACAGAGGAAATAGCTTGTTTAATGTATTGGCTTTGATCGAAGACTGATTCAAATTGTATCGGTTCGTTTGTATGCGCTTGGATTTTTTTCAAAGTGTGTTGTACAGCATTAGCGATTTCAACTGTGTTTTTCTCACTTTCTTTAAATATGGATAGTCCAATGCACGGTTTTCCATTTATATAAGCCAGATGTCCTTTTGGCAATTGTAGCTCCATAATTTGTGCAATTTCTTTTAATGGTATCATTCCGTTTGATGTAGGGAGCTCTAGATGAATCAGATCGTATAGGCTGGATTCAGTGCTTGTAATTTGCATTTGATAAACTTGATTTTGTTCAGTAACAGCACCGATTGGCACGTGATTTAATTTGGACATAATGGCATTTTGAATTTGTTCAATATCTAAATGCAGTTGTGCAATTTTTTCTGGATTTAAACAGATTTGAATTTGTCTTTCTTTCACACCGTCTATTGTAACAGTTGCGACACCATCTATTGCTTGTAATGCACCAATTACATTTTGTTCAATCCATTTTTTTGTTTGATTCATTTCCATACCTTCTTGATAAATGACCCACTGCATAATTGGCATTGCAAAGGGATCGAAAGGTAAGATGGCCGGCATTGGTGTGTTTTTGGGCAAAATGCTTTTGAGTACCTCGAATTTTTCTTGAATATTTTCTTTATTGCTTTTCATATTGCTGCCCCATTGAAATTTTAGTGTAATCAGAGATTGTCCGACCAAAGAGGTTGAGTGGATAGACTGGATATTAGGCAGTGTGGAGAAAAGCTTTTCTAATGGAATGGTAATTTGATTTTCTATTTCACTCGGTCCCAAATTTTCCATATGTGTAGAGACAATTAGATAAGGTTGCTGTATTTTTGGAAATAAATCGATGCTCATATGCTGCCAACCTATACATCCCAAAAGGATAAAAAAGGCAAGCAGCATAGTTGCGGCAATAGGACGGTGAACTGCCCATTTTGGAAGTTTCAATGAAAGTCCTCCTTTTTTGACGGTATAATTTGGCCGTGATAAACCTGATCCAATTCTCCCTGTAAAATACTTTCAGTTTCCTGAATTCCGCTTGTAACTTCAATTTGTCCGTTTTGATACTGTCCAGTTTGAATTTTTTTCTTTTGAATCTGTTGGTTTTGAATGATGTAAACAAAGGTTTCATTGTTTTCAAACATGACACACGATTTTGGTATGGTTAGGGTTTGTCGGGATGAGCGGCTGATGACTTTTGCGCTTCCAACCTGTCCGATATGTAACGGGCTACAGTTTGTTTCTATTTTTGTTCGAATTTCATATAATTGTGTTCCATTTTTGGGCATATAGCTAATTTCTTTAATGGTTCCCGAGCTGCATGGTTTTTCTCCATCCCATGTAATGTAGAGTGGATTGCCATTTTGAATATTTTTTAATTGGAAGCTGTTAGCGTATAATGTGACACTTGGATGATGGAAGTCAATTAAATAAAACAATGCTTCTTTTTCCTTTTGGTATCCAGAAATATTTTCTGGTTGATTAAAGGTAATTTGTCCGTCAAACGGTGCTTGAATATATTCCATTTCTTTCATTTTTTGTAGGGCTTGTTCCTGTAGAGAAAGCTCAATTTTTTGGGTGGTTATCATTTGTTTGTTCCATTTATCCCACTCATCTTTTATCATTTGTATATCTGTTTTAGATTGGCCAAAAAATTTTTGAAACCAATTTTTATGCTCTGGTTGTTTTTCAAAAGCAGATGGCTCCATTTTTTCTAAATTTTGCAACTGTTTTTGGATGGCTATTTGTTTTTGTCTTATTTCGGAAAGATCAAATGATAGTAAGTACTCTCCTTTTTTTACATGTTGTCCTTCTGTAACATAAATTTTTCGGATTGGCAATTCATTTGGTGGATAAATTGGTAATATTTTTTGTGGCAAAACAACAGCCGGAAGTTTGATTTCTGTATGTATCACTTCTTTTTTTGGATGGATAATGATTGGTTCTTTGTTTTGTGTTTCAAATGTTTCGGTTTGAGCAGGAAATGTTGGTGTAAGTAGCGAAAATATAAGTAGAATGTAGATTGATTTCATATCGAGATCCTCCTGTCTATATCGTTGCCTACATTTTTTAAAACATGTATTATGCTTGTATTTTTCTGTGGGTTTGAAAGGCATATTGATTACGCTTTTTGATCTAGTATTGTGGAATTGAAATATAATTGTATTGAATTTGTAGTGCAAAATTCTTGAAAAAAATGGTAATCTAATACTAGAGAGATATTGATTTTTGATAATGGGTTATGTATAATTAAATTATAATTATTATAATTTAATAGATTCTTTAATCTATATCAATTCACATGGTAAGGAAAGGCGAAATCTTGTGAAGAAAGAGGAATAAAAAATGATCACTTTATTGACCACTCCAAGCTGTACCTCTTGCCGAAAAGCAAGAGCATGGTTAAAGCAACATGATATACCATTTGAAGAACGAAATATGATGACACATCCTCTAACTGTTGAAGAAATAAAAAATATTCTTCGCATGACAGAGGAAGGAACAGAAGATATTGTTTCAACAAGATCAAAGACATTTCAAGATTTAAATATTGATATGGATCAGATTCCATTGCGTGAACTGTATGAATTGATGAGCAAATATCCAGGAATGCTGAAGCGACCGATTATTGTTGATGAGAAACGTCTACAGATCGGATATAATGAAGATGAAATTCGCCGCTTTTTACCACGAAGAGTTCGTGAGTACCAAATGCGTGAGATTCGCCGTCTGGTGAATAATCTGGAAATGTGTGAGCAGAATGCATAGCAAAATCGATGTGCTTTGTTAAAGTGTGTGGATGGAGCAGTCAAATGGAATAAAATACGATAATCGGTAGGAAAATGGTTCTGCCGATTTTGTTATTTTTAAAAGAAAATTAAACTTTGAATTAGAATATATTTTGATATATAAATATATAAAATTTTATTTTTTGAAATATATTTTTTTATTTTTTGATCTAAACTTTTGTTTTACATCTGGGATATAAGATAAGTACATATTCAATCTTATTTTTTTGTAAAGACCTCCAATTTATTTCTAAACTACCATAGGTATGTTTTCTCCAGATGAGTCGTTGCTGCAAAAAAGAGATTCACTCCTTTAAGTTTTACATATAATTTCATATGATGAACTCTTTGGTGGTTAAATTTAACATTTCATCATTGGAAAGTCATTTATTTACAAAATTTTGCTGAATGGATGTTTCAATAAAAAATAAAGTTTATAGGCTGGTTTAGCTAATTTTTCATTTTATATTAATTTCCAAAAATTATTGATTTATAAATAATCCTTAAACTAATGGCATCTAATTTTTTAAATGAATTTATGATTTTTAGACTCATATAAAATACAACAAATCCTAAATTGAATTATGATGAAATACTCCATTCCTTTATCATTATCTTGGTGATGATTTTAAAGGAATTTTTGTTTGTTTTAAAGAAAATTGGTTGAGATTTGTATGGCTGTAAAAATGGTATAGAGAAATGAAAAGGAAGGTATGGATTGCTGGTGATGTAGCTGAGTTGTTCGCTTGTGCAGATTAAATGAAATGGATGAATTTATTTTGTTTGGAAAAAATCCGCATATTTTCTGTATACAAATTTTGGTTTCCGATATTTTATTGAAAAAAAGATCTTGGTAGAGAAACTGTTCTAAGCTGTTGATTTGATAAATGGATATGGGTTTGTGTGAATTCAAAAAAGAAAACTCGATGTAAAAACAGTAATGTTTCTAAATCATTAAAATAGTGAAATGTATGGTTTATTGCTTTTTCATCAGGAGTAGAATGCAAGCATTTGTTATGATAAAGAAGCGAGGATGAAGAAAATTTTTACACATCATTTCAGATAGATTGACAATTGATTCTTATATTTTTACAAAAAATATATAATTATGGTTGGTTTTAGACTTGATTAAAGATTGAGCAGATAGAAAATTTAACGGAACGAGTTTTAAATATAGCAATTATGAATTTATTTCATAGCAACTGCTATTTTGCATTTCGAAATGGTAACAGATGTTTATAGGTATCTTTGGTCAAAGAGGTAACCATTTTTATTAAAATCAGTGTACCTGCTTTTAAAAAACAGAAAATGGATTGGAAGGTAGATTTGTATAATTATTTGGATTAACGATCAACTGATTTTAACACAAAACGATTGGAGGATTATGATTTAAGGAATCGCTAGACAGTATATAAATATGTAAAAGATGTTGTTTTTCGTTCATTTATCTTTGAAATATATGTAAATTTTTCTGTTATTAATATTTTTATTTATAAATTAGCTTGTAGGACATTTTAATCATTGAAAACCTTTAGCGATAAAAGTAAAATAAATATATAAGATGGTATAGAAAGTTTGAGCAAAATAAAAAGGAGAACATACAATAAGGATAAAAGACTTTATCGGTATTTCCTTTTTAAGAAAGGACGTGGGGAGATGGAGATTGAACGGATAAACGATCATACAATAAAGTTTTTTATTCCTTTTCAAGATATTGAATCACGAGGATTTTCTAAAGATGAAATTTTGTTTTTGCCAGATCGAGGGGAAGAATTGTTTTGGGAAGTCATAGAAGAAGTTAGCCAAATGAGTGAGATTAAATTGGAGAATCCATTGTGGATTCAAGTTCATGTGACGGATTTAGGGCTTGAGGTCATTGCTACCGGAATTGTGCAAGATTCAGATACGAATGTGTTTGAACAAATACAAAATGATTTTTTGGATGGACAAATGTTTCAGCAATTCGAGAAAATTCTTGATTATTTAGAAACAGAAACAAAATTGCAGGTGAAGTATGGAGAGAATGAAAAACAAATGAGAGATAAAGAGGACGTTGATTTATACTTTTTCACTTCTTTTGAAGATGTGATCCAACTCAGTTGTTATGCTAACCAGTTTAAAACAATTCGGGGAATATATTTTTATGAAGAAAGATATTATTTGGTGGTTTCGTTTTCAGATATGGACAAAAAACAGAAAAAGAATTTACAAAGTATATTGCTAGAATTTGGTGAGCTGTCTCGCATTACTTATACACGTTTAAAAGAATACGGTAAATGTATTGGAAAAACAGATGGTTTGCACCGAATTCAGGCAGCGTTTTTTTCTATGGGTTCCTTTTAAAAATTTAAAAAAGGAATCTATTTTTTTATCAGAAGCAAATAATAAGAAAGAAAAATAAGAAAAGCCGACTAAAAGGGGGAGAAAAAAATGAGAAATCGCTTACAGATTTTGTTTTTGCTATTCATTTTAGCGATTCTGTGTTTTTATGTGAGTATGCAGTTGTCTCCGAACTTTATGAAATGGATGCGTATCTGTGTTTCTTTATCGGCTATATTCATAGCGATTTTTATTTTTTTTGAAAATCGTGATCCATCTCGTACTTTGGCTTGGTTGGTTGTCTTGGTGGTATTTCCAGTTATTGGATTTTTTTTCTATTTGTTTTTCGGACAATCCTATAGAAAGAAAAGGCGATATCATCAAAATTTTTTTTCCAATATGAACTTACATTATGCACAGACCCGATCAGATATTCAATCAAACGTAGATGGGAATTTTAAAAATGCGCATTATGAGAAGGTTTTGCGTCTTTCTTCAAAGTTAAGTCCAGCTTCAGCATTCATCTATACAGAATCGCGAATTTTAACAAATGGTGAGGAAACATTTGCGTCTATTTTAAATGCTTTGGAGCAAGCCAAACATCATATTCATCTTGCTTATTATATTGTCAGAAATGATCGGTTGGGGAATGAATTAAAAGAAATTTTAATCAGGAAAGCAAAAGAAAGGGTACGGATTCGTTTTTTATACGATGCAGTGGGCTCAATGAAATTAAACCGAGGCTATGTGAGAGAGTTGCAAGAAAATGGTGTTCATATTTTGCCATTTTCCCCTATACGTTTGTTTGATTTAGGGAGTCCAAATTATCGAAACCATAGAAAAATTATTGTAGTAGATGGTCAAATTGGATTTGTGGGTGGTTTGAATATCGGTGATGAATATTTAGGGCGGGTGAAGCATTTTGGTTTTTGGCGTGATACACATGTGATGTTAGATGGTCTTGCGATTAGAAATTTGCAGATGATTTTTTTGCAGGATTGGATTTTCACAAGCAAAGAACCACTTTTGGATGAAACCATTTATTTCCAGACTGAAAAAAGGAAAACAGATGGATTGATACAGGTTATTGCTGGAGGTCCAGATACAAAACAAAAAGAAATTAAGCATATTTTTTTAAGCATGATCAGTTCGGCAAGAAAATCAATTTATATTGCATCGCCGTACTTTATTCCAGATGAAGATGTGTATTCAGCATTGAAAATTGCTGCTTTGGGTGGTGTGGATGTGAAAATTTTATTTCCATTTTATCCAGATAAGAAATTTGTTTTTTATGCTTCGCGCTCATATTTTTCAGAGCTTTTGCAAGCGGGTGTTCGTATTTTTCAATATACACGTGGTTTTATGCATAGTAAGTTTATCATTGTGGATGGAAAAATCGCATCTATTGGTACGGCAAATATGGATATGCGGAGTTTTCATTTGAATTTTGAGATCAATGTATTTTTATATTTTTCTTCTTCTGTTCATCACTTAGAAGAGGTATTTATGGATGATCTTGTTGAAAGTACGGAGCTGACTCTTTCTGAATTGGAAAAACGTACACTAAAGGAGCGAATATTGGAATCTTTCTGTCGTTTATTTAGCCCGTTATTATAGTTTAGCATTTCTTATGTTTTAAAATCAAAAACAAAATAAATATTTACTCATATCAAATTTTGGGTATTTTGCTTTGGAATGCTTGGTATTTTTGTTTAGAATGGTGCTAGATATTTATCATCACAATAATAAAAATGGTTATCATTTTTCCGATATATGAAAAGTGTTTTGGATGCAAAATTGGTAATGTCTCTTTAGCTCTTTTTAATTGAAATCAGTGAATAAATATTGGATTGATTGTAAATGTTAACAGAATTGTTTCCTAATTTAAAGAAGAACCAAAATAAAATGGATGAATGCCATATAGATAGACAAGTTTATTTTTATGACCGGTTTGTCAATGTAACTGATGTGCAAAAAATGTCAGAAAAAGTATAGAAAGAAGGCTCATCGTTTTTGCTAGATATTTGTGTTTATGGTATACAAGTGGAGTGGGTATGTTCCTTTTAGGAAACAGATTTTTCTTTTGCATAAGGTTTTGTTAAAGAAACTGGATTCAAGGTTGGATAAAGATAAACAATAATATTTATCCAATTTTGTATGATTTTTCATTTGAATAAATAAATTTTTAAGCAGAAAATTTATTTATTCAATGGATTTATTTGTTATCTTTCTTTTTCCTTAAATTAAACTTAATATTATGAATTTATTTTGTGATATAATTTTATTATTTAATTGAGGAGGGAGTTTTATGAATATAGCCAGAAATCAAAAAGGTCAGATGATTTATTTACCGAATTTATCAGAACAAGAAAAAGAAAAATTAAAATTTGATCGGTTTTATTGTCCATCCTGCAATGAGAAGATGTTGCTGAAGAAAGGAAAGCTTCGCACTTGGTATTTTTCTCATTTAAGCTGTTACCAGCATGATAAACAGATATCAGACATTAAAGAATCAATGGTTCATAGAAATGGAAAACAAGCATTGTATCAATGGATTTTAAAATCGACATCCCTTGTACAACTAGAGTATACACGTAAAAATTTAAGGCAAAGACCAGATGTATATTGTATTTTTCAAAATCGTTCTTATGCGGTTGAATATCAATTGGCAGCTTTAGATGTGAATATGCTGGTAAAAAGAACGGAAAAGCATATAGATAGCAGTGATTTTCCTGTTTGGATTATCGGTAAACAAGCAAATGATAAGCATAAAAAGAGAAGATCACATATGTATCCGTATAAATATTTACAGGATGCTTATCATGATCTTCCAGTTTTATATGTATTTGATCCCCCGTTTCAAATGTTGGAAGTTCTTTTTCCACTCGCTACTTTTTCTGCAAATAAAATTTTTTTTACACATTCTTTTGTTTTTCCTTCTACTTCTTTTTTTCAAGCATTGGAACAAAACAAATTTTCTTTTTCCACAGAAACGATTCAAAAACAATGGGTGAAGGAAAAGAAAGTTTATCGCTTTTCAAATAAGAAAAATCCCTCGCCTCTGCTGCAATTTTTATTCTCCTTTTTTCCTAAAAATCAATTGTCTGTTCCATTTTTGCCCCCTACTGTTGGTGTTCCAACTTTATTCTCCTTTCATTTGTACAGTCACTGCATAGAATGGCAATTATGGTTCCAGCTACTTGTTTTAAATTCGTTAAATTTTGGTGAACAAATCAGTATAAGAAAAATAAAAAGCAGCTGGTGTCAGATGATACAAAAAGGATTGATTCAAGTGCGTCCGTTGCCACTTATTTATCGAACAAATCATTGGGATGCTTTATATGCATATATGGTTTATTTGCATCATTTAGGTCTTTTGCATATGGAGAACGGATATATTCAAAAAAAGCGAATAGAGAAAAAGTATCAACGAATGGAAGATATTTTAGAAGCAGATCGGAAAATATCAGCTCATGCATTTTGTTACCTGAAAAATCAGTTGAAAATCATGGTGCAAAAAAAGGAAAAAGGGTAGAATAAAAATAGTTGCATGAGAGGTAGCATCTAAAATTCTATGGGGAATATTTTAGACAGCCCCAATCACAGAATAAAAAAATGGAGGGATTATATGACTCAAGGGAAAAAATTACCAAAACGTGATGAAATTGATGAACAATATAAATGGAATGTGGGGCATATTTACGAAAACATCGCAGCTTGGGAACAGGATTTCCAATGGGTGAAGGAAAATGCGAAAGCGATTCAGGATTATGTTGGGCGTGTAGGTGAGAGTGCAGATACACTGTATAAAGTGTTAGATTTAGAAGATAAGATATTTATGCGTCTAGAGAAAGTATATACGTATGCTCATTTACGTCATGATGAAGATACAACCCATTCTACTTATAAAGGTTTATATGACCGGGCATGTGGTTTGTACGCACAAATTGGCAGTATGTTTTCTTTTGTAACACCAGAAATTTTAACTGTTCCAGAAGAAACGATAGAAAAGTATGTAAATGAAAATCCAGAGCTGCAAGTGTATCGTTATGCATTACAATTGTTAAATGAGAAGCGACCGCATATTTTGGGTGCAAAGGAAGAAAAAATTTTGGCACAAGCTTCAGAAATTTTTGCGGCACCAGGACAAATTTTTAGTACTTTGAACAATTCTGATTTGAAGTTTCCAATGATTGAAGATGAGGATGGAAAAAAAATTGAAGTAACGCATGGACGCTATATTGAATTGATGGAAAGTACGGATCGTCGGGTTCGTAAAGATACGTTTATGGTTATATATGAGACTTATCAAAAATATTTAAATACATTTGCAAGCACGTTAAGCTCAAATGTAAAGAAAAATGTTTTTTCTGCACAAGTTCGTAATTACAAAAATGCCCGCCATGCTGCTTTATCGCAAAATCAAATTCCAGAAAATGTTTATGATCAATTAATTGCAGCCGTCGGTGCACAATTGCATTTGTTAAAGCGATATGTTCGCTTACGTAAACGCGTACTGGGTGTGGACGAGCTGCATATGTATGATTTATACACACCACTTGTGCAGGATGTAAAAATGAAGGTGACTTATGAAGAAGCGAAGGAGATGATGCTTCAAGGGCTGGCAATTTTGGGTCAAGAGTATGTCTCTGTTTTGAAACAGGCATTTCAGGAAGGATGGGTTGATGTATATGAGAATGTCGGAAAAAGAAGCGGTGCTTATTCATCTGGTTCTTATTTAACGAATCCATTTATTTTGATGAATTGGACAGATAATGTCAATAATTTGTTTACACTGGTACATGAGTTCGGTCATTCCATGCATAGTTATTATACAAGAAAAACCCAGCCATATGTTTATGGGGATTATTCAATTTTTGTAGCAGAGGTTGCTTCAACAACGAATGAGAATCTTTTGAATGATTATTTATTGAAAACAACAAAAGATCCAATGAAGCGTTTATATTTGTTAAATCATTATTTGGAAACATTTCGTGGTACAGTATTTCGTCAAACTATGTTTGCTGAATTTGAATATGAAATTCATCAGATGGTGGAGGCGGGAATTCCGTTGACACCGGATGTATTGAATGAAAAATATTATGCATTAAATCAAAAATATTATGGTGAAGAAGATCTTGTCATTGATCAAGAGATTCAAATGGAATGGGCAAGGATTCCGCATTTTTACTACAATTATTATGTGTATCAATATGCGACCGGTTTTTCTGCGGCAAGTGCGCTGGCCGAAGGAATTATCGAAAATCCAGATCAAAATTTGCCAAAGTATTTAGATTTCTTAAAAGCAGGTAGCTCAGCCTCTCCGATTGATGTATTAAAGCGTGCGGGTGTAAATATGACAGAGAAAGAGCCAATCGAGTTGGCATTAAAAGTATTTGAAAAACGCTTAACTGAAATGGAGACTTTATTGGATCAAATGGGAAAATAATCGAAAGAACTGTGTGGGTAAGTATCTTGTAGGCAACATAACTGGATTGTATAGGATATAGGTTTTTTCTGTTGATTAAATGGAAAATATCATCAATATTTACATTTTTTGTTTCTTGTATTGTAGTAGGGGATAGGATAAAATGAGTGATGTGAAGTTGATATTCACATTTTAAATCCCTTTGTTTGATGGGAATTTTTCCCTATCCCCTTTCCTGTCTTTTATAGACATGCAAAGTATCTTCGGGTAATCTGAGATACTTTGCTTTTTTTATGCCTTAATGATATGTTGATGAACAGAGGATACTTGCTTTTTTCATGCATAATTCACATCATAGGGCGAGAAATTTCTGTTTTTAAAGGATTCAAAAACGAAAGAACGAATGGATTGGACAGAGAATCAGACAAAAATCTGCTAAAAACAAATTAAGCGTAAGTATAATAATTTTGTACGGTGTGGGATGAATATAAAGCATGGACATGGGAAAACATAGGGTTTCATTAACTCTAGAAGGGTTGTATGTGGCTACGGCTCTTACAACGCCATTAACAAACCAATACCTTGCGTCTAATTGAAGATGATGTACACATTCAATAGATACAAGGTATTGTATTGAAACATTGGATTTTTGTATGTCGAATATTTCACATGATGGTGCGAGCGATCAGTTATGCAATAAATGGATGATATCTTATCTCCTGCTTGATTGTCAGAATTTCATTTGAAGTTCAATTATTTTTATGAACGTATTTATAATAATATCCAAGAGAAGTTTGATGCTCTTTTAATATGCCACGGATAACCATTGGAAGAAGCTGTTCTCGCGCTTTAGTTGGTGAAAAATTATATACAGTACAAACTTCTTGCAATGCGAATAGTTTGAATTTTTTTGCAAAATAACAAATTGGTGGCAATGGTGTTTTTTGTACATGTTGCTGCATTAAATCCTCAATTACTTTTTCATAGACATGAAAGTCTTGATAGCCGCTGACTTTGATCCCAGGTTCATCTACATTTTGATTAAAAAAGATTAAAGTTGGCAACACTTTTACGTCAAAATCTTTTGCAATTTTAAAATCACATTGTAAAGCTTTTGCAGCGGCTTCACCATGTAAATCAGTTAAAAATTCATCAATATCTAATCCAGCTTCTTTGGCACATTCGATTAATAAGGATTTATGTTCGACATTGATGGTTTCAAAAAATATTTTTTCGCGTAAAATCCGACTGAATCGACTTCCAAGTTTTTGTCCTTGCAACTCGGCGGCTTTCATGGATAGGGATAAAATAAACGGTCGTTTAATGGGATCTTTCAGCCAAAGTGTTCCTTTACAGACCATTCCGGTTTTGGAACTGATTTTTTCCCATCGGTTGGCCAAATGGCGTGTATTTTGAAGGGTCGGTCGTATGTTTAACTCAGTAAGGTTTCCAGTTAAAAAAGGCCGAATTTTTAAAACATGGCTATATTCGATTTGTAGTTTTTTTATATGTGGCTCTAGCCCCCAACACTCTGGACAAAGCGGATTGATAAAATGGAAAATCTCGATTGTATATTGGGATTTTGGATATGTATTTTCATTGATGCAAGGCTGCTCACATATGTTTTCCCAATTTTTTATAGTTGTTGTATAAAAGTCCTTCTTATCCATGACAATATTGGCCTCTTCTCTTTTACACTTTCTTCACATTTATTTTAACAATAAAAAAAGGCACATGCCAAATGATGTGCCCCAAATCTGAAGTTTTTAAGCAGGTTTTTAGATACTTTTTGCTTTTTCATAAGTTCCCAAAACACGTTCAATATAGTTTTGTGTTTCTTTAAATGGTGGAACACCACCATATTTTTTTACATTTCCAGGTCCAGCATTATATGCGGCAAGGGTGAGTTCCAAATCTCCCTTATACATATCGTAGTATGACTTGAAATGTTTGACTCCCGCAGCGATATTTTCTTCTGGATTGAATGGATCAGCGACGCCATAATGTCGGATGTTAGATGGCATAAGCTGCATCAAACCGGATGCACCTGCTGAGCTGACTACGTTTGTGTTAAATCCAGATTCGTGTTTAATTATGCTTTTTATAAGAAGTGGATCAATGCCATATTTTTCACATTCTGTTGCAATAATTGCATCGTATTGGTTGGTTGTAAACAAGCTTTTATTTTGCAGTAAAGATAGATCAAAAGATCCTTGATACATTTGATGAGTCATGGATAAATTTTGCATATTTATGAGCCTATCTTGTCTTTTTTGCTGTAAATATACTTCAATTGGGATGGCTTGATTCATTTCTGCTTCCGTTAAAGTAATCATTTCGGGTGAGGATTCGCAAAAACTTGTATTGACGACAAGCTCTGAACTTTTTATTTTCTCATTTAGCAGATTTGAAAAGTTTGTGTCAGACTGTACTTTTTGGATGGATTCATTTGTTTTTGTTTCAACCGTTTGGCTAGTATGGGTTTGATTGGTTACAAGCATTTTTTATTCACCTCTTTTGTTTTAAGTATTGATGATAAAATCGTTCGGTTTTACTTTGTACGGGTTTGATTTCAATATGTGTTTTTTTTAAAAGCTGTATAAAATCCTTCATGCCCGTTTCATAATTCTTTACTTCATATTCTACTTCATAATCCGTGTGTTGAAAATAGTTACTTTTGTCTAAAAATATGATTCCGTCTTTATAGGAACAGTGTGCACGGAATGTTTCGAGTTGACCTAAGTACTGCGGATGTAAATTTTCTGCTTGGATTTGACCTAAAATTTCCTGGATTTTTGAATGTTTTTCTCCAGCAATGATTTGTTGAGCCTCTCGATGTGTAAGAGTGAGATGATATTCATGTATACCATGCTTTGCCTGTTGTTTTAGTGTTAAGGTGAATTGGTTTTCCTTTTGACGAATACGAAGAACAGCCTTTCTTTTTTTTAGCTCAGCTTCTTGTGTTTCAAAATAAAAATTAATCTGTGGTGTAAAATGGTGTTCATTCAGTTGAAAATAGTGACAAAGCTGCATAAATTCATCAAGTGTTAGCAGGTTTTTTATTTCGATTTCTAGTTCGTATTTCATTTCATATCATCGTCCTTTTCGGAAAGTAAATGCTTCTATATTTAGGCAGTTTTTTGGCTTATGATGAAAGCCATTCTTCTTATATTTTTTTATAATTTTTCAAGGTGATATGGTTCTAATGTATCGATATGTTTCATTTGTAGCAGGAAGAGTGTGACATGATCGATTGGTTTATATTATGAAATTGAAGAAACAAGTAAGTTTTCAATTGGGTAAATCTGGTAACCTTTTTATTTGTGTCCTTTTATATATCTTTAGCATAATACAGAAAAAACAATCTGACAATCATATGTTCAATAGTTCAAAAAAGCATATGTTATGCAATGAAGAAATCATTTACATTTGCTTACTGTTGGTTGAAAATTCATCAATATGGGATAGACTATACTTGATGGGTATATATAGATAGAATTGTATGTTTGTCAGATGAAAAAGTTTGCTTAAAATATTTTGCCTAAATGAGGATATGTAATGCTTATCTTTCTTCTGTTTATGATACAATGAAAAAAGTTAAAGAATAGCTACTTTTTGTAATTGGCGGTGATTTGTATGATGGATTGGGATCAGCTTTTACTTCCATATAAACAGGCGGTGGATGAACTAAAGGTGAAATTGAAAGGGTTAAGGGGACAATATGAGAAATGTGGTTTGACGCCGCCAATTGAATTTGTAACTGGACGTGTGAAACCGATTACGAGTATTATGGATAAGGCAAGAAGAAAAAACATTGATTTTATGACAATTGAACAAGAGTTGCAGGATTTGGCAGCCATACGAATTATGGTTCCGTTTGTTGATGATATATTACGGGTTGTGCAATTATTAAAGGACAGAAATGACTTTGAAATTGTGGAAGAACAGGACTATATTTTACATAGTAAAAAAAGTGGTTATCGTTCATACCATATGGTGATTTTATATCCCGTTCAAACTGTAAACGGTGAGAAAAAGGTTTTTGCAGAAATACAAATTCGTACACTTGCAATGAATTTTTGGGCAACCATTGAACATTCTTTAAATTATAAGCATAAAGGAAAGTTTCCAAACGAGATGAAAGAACGTCTACAAAAAGTCGCAGAGGCTGTCTATTGCTTAGATGAGGAAATGTCAAAAATCAGGAAAGAAATTTGTGAAGCTCAAATTGTATTTTCAAATAAAATAACAGATGAATAATCTAGAGCTATAGAAGTTGTATGGGTTTTGTTGTGACCGTTTCATCATAGGGTAGGAGGAATATTATGAAAGTCAATGTGATTTCAAAGGGAGATCGGCGGTCGGATTTTATATGTATGTCTTTGATTGAGTATTTAAAGCCACATCAGTTTATTATTGATGAAGAAAATCCGGAATTTGTGATTGCGGTGGGTGGAGATGGTACGATGCTGCATGCTTTTCATAAATATAAGCATCGTCTGTCAGATACGGTGTTTTTAGGGATACATACAGGTCATTTGGGTTTTTATGCCGATTGGTCTCCAGATCAGTTAAAGGAGCTTGTACACGCATTGCGTTTTGTTCCTTATCAAATTGGAAAATATCCTTTGCTTGAGGTAACCATATGGTTTCAAAATGATCAAAAAGAAATTGTTGATTTGGCCTTGAATGAAGGAACCGTTCGCAGTGAGGAAGGTACATTTGTTATGGATGTAGAATTGCGTGGTCAATTATTTGAAACTTTCCGTGGGGATGGATTGTGTATTTCTACACCTTCTGGCTCCACAGGCTATAATAAAGGATTAGGTGGGGCAATTGTTCATCCCAGTCTAGAAGCCATTCAATTGACAGAAATGGCTTCCATTAATAATCGAGTATTTCGTACACTGGGCTCCCCGCTTATTTTACCCTCAAGTCATACAGTTGTACTGCGACCGGTCAGCAGTCAGCGCTTTGTTATGACGCTGGATCAATTTCGTCATATTTATGATGAAGTGAGATATATTCAATATCGTGTAGCAAAGCAGCATGTTCGTTTTGCACGTTTTCAGGCAACGCCATTTTGGAATCGTGTTAGAAATGCTTTTATTCATTAACGGGTATGCGGAAAGGAATGTTAGATCAATTTGTATGAACAAAATTTTACTGTAATTGAATCGGAGAACGGTATGCTGCTGCGGGCGTTTATTGGAAAAAAACGGATTTCTCGGAAGGCATTAACAGATATTAAGTTTCATGGTGGAAAGCTTTATGTCAATGGTATAGAAAAGAATGTTCGAACCATATTACAGACTGGAGATCAAGTAACTGTTGTTTTTCCACCTGAAAAAAGGGGAATTGAAATGCATCCAAAACCAATTCCAATTTCCATTTTGTATGAGGATGCATCCATTTTGGCAATCGATAAGCCATCAGGACTTCTGACCATCCCTTCTGCTTTTCATACAGGAGATAGTTTGGCGCAAGGCGTGTTGTTTTATTTTGATCAAATTGGATTGGAAAGTACATTTCATGCGATCAATCGACTGGATAAAAATACATCAGGTATTATGTTGGTCGCAAAGCATCGCTATATTCATCATTTGTTTTCGTGTTTGCAGAAAATACATGCAATTCAACGGATATATATTGCAATTGTTCATGGGGAAATCAGTGAAAAACAAGGTGTAATTGATGCACCGATCGGTCGGGTAGCAGAAAGCCTGATTACAAGGCAGGTTTGTCCGGATGGGCAGCGGGCATTGACAGAATACCAAGTGCTTTTTTGTCAAAATGGCTACTCGGTTGTAAAGGTTTTCCCGAAAACGGGACGTACACATCAAATTCGTGTGCATATGGCTTCTATTGGACATCCGCTGGTTGGAGATGATTTATATGGTGGAAGTGTGGAAAAGATGAACCGGCATGCATTGCATTCAACCCATATTCAATTTTATCATCCAATATTGGAGCAAGTGATAAATATATCATGTGCCGAGCCGACAGACTTTCAAGCATTTATTGCTGCATATATGTAAAAATAAATTTTATGAAACATGGAAAAAAACCGAAATCAAGGCTATTTGAAGATTTCAAATACCTCTGATTTCGGTTTTTTCATTGGATAAAAACATATAAAATTTTAAGTCTAGCCGAACTCATTGTGGCTCTGGTATTTTTATTAGACATTAAAGTGTAAGTTTTTGTTTTATTCGCTTATCAAAAGAGGCATGTACTTAGCTTGGCATAATTGACATACAAGTAAGCATAAATGTTTTTGTGTCTTACTTCTTCTTTATTCTACCAAAGTTTCTGCTTTTTATGTTTGATAAAGGACCATCTTCTTATAATTGAAAATTAGATCTTTATTTTTCAGCAAACATAAACTCTTTTGTCCTCGATCGAACATTTAAAACCAATCCAATACAAATCATATAGATGAGTAGAGAAGTTCCCCCATAACTGACAAACGGTAGGGGAATTCCAGTAATTGGCAATAAACCAATGGTCATTCCGATATTTTGAAAAACTTGAAAAGTCAATAAGCCGACAATTCCTGCACAAATATAACTTCCGTATGGATCATTGCTTTCGATCCCTGTAATAATCACGCGATAAATTAAAATAAAAAACAATGCAACTAAAATGCTAGCACCGATAAAGCCAAAGTTTTCTGAGAAAACCGCAAAAATAAAGTCAGTTTGGGGTTCAGGCACATAGACATTGTTTTCTGAGAAGCCTTTCCCAAGCAACATGCCTGAGCCAATGGATAAAAGTCCTTTTTGTAACTGATAACCATATTCAGGATATTCATATGGCAACAACCATCCATAAAATCTGCCAAGTTGATATTCTGGAATATATTTGGTAAAGATATCTGGAAATTGGAAATAAAACCATACAAGAAAAGCACCAATTGCAATGACACTTCCAGCAATCAGCATAATATATCGGAATCGGATTCCTGATACAATCATAATGGCGGCAACAATTGCGATAATGACCATGGCTGAGCCTAAATCAGGTTGTTTGATAATAAGTAAAAGCGGTGGTAAAGAAACCGCAGTGATTTTTCCGATTAATAACCAGTCATCTTGCTTGGTCGGGAAAAGGTGCTGTTCATTGTGTTTTGCAATAATTTGGCTGAGTACGAGAATTAAAACGAGCTTCATTAATTCTGCTGGCTGAAATGTTCCAATCCCTGGGATGCCATACCAGCTTGTTGCATTATTTAAAGTTAAGACAATCTCCTTTTCTATAAAAAATGGAATTTTATCCAAAAATTCTAGTCCAAGTAGTAGAAGCATCCCGAAAGCGTAGATGTACCAGATAATGTATTTGTAACGATCAAAATCAATTAACATTGTCATTAAAATCATAAATCCACCGAAGATATACCAAATCATTTGTTTTTGGGCAAAATTGGTATCCGCTAGCTTTGGTGGTATCAAATCCTGCGCAGACATGAGTGAAATGATGCTGATGATCCCGATGCAAAATAAACATAACAGCAGTAAATAATCGATTTTTGACTTGGATTTATTCATAATTGTTTTAAACCTCTTTTTTCACAAAACATAATTATTCTACATTTACTATAGCTTATTTTTTATGATTTTAAAACTGATGTCTGCTATCATAAAGAAATTTTTAAGAATTTGTGGAAAAAAGGTTTTCAAAAGTTTATTTTGATGTTAAGATTAGTCCTAATACTAGGTGCTAATTTTAGGAGGAAAATCATGAGTCAACTATTAGCAGGAAAAACGTACATTATTATGGGCGTTGCCAATCATAGAAGCATTGCTTGGGGAATTGCTGAATCTTTATATCGACATGGGGCAAAATTGATTTTTACTTATGCAAATGAACGTTTAGGACAAGATGTCAAAAAATTAACAGCCACACTTGAAGGGGGAGAAAATTTTCTGCTCGTTCAATGTGATGTATCAAATGATGAGGATATTGCAAGCTGTTTTGCTAAGATTCAAAAATCATATCCTGTTATTCACGGGTTGGTTCACTGTGTTGCTTATTCAAAACGTGAAGAATTAAAAGGTGAGTATGTTAATACAAGTCGAGAGGGTTATTTACTTGCACAGGATATCAGTGTATATTCATTAACGGCTGTATGCAAAGCTGTGAAACCACTTATGAAAGAAGGGGGTAGTATTGTTACGTTAAGTTATTTGGGTGGTGAGCGTGTTGTTACAAACTATAATGTAATGGGTGTAGCGAAAGCAGCTTTAAATGCCAGTGTAAAATATTTGGCGAATGACTTGGGACAATACAATATTCGTGTGAATGCAATTTCAGCAGGACCGATTCGAACTTTATCTGCTAAGGCCATCGGAGATTTTCATTTGATTTTGAAAGAAATTGAAGAAAAAGCACCATTAAAGCGTACAACAACACTAGAAGAAGTCGGAGATACGACGGTATTTTTAATGAGTGATTTATCCCGTGGTGTTACAGGTGAACTGATCCATGTGGATAGCGGTTACCATATTGTTGGACTAAAATAATCATTCGATTGGATCATTTTTTATTATTTTAGAAATATTGAGCTGTCTTTGATGTAACAATCATACATCATTAGGCAGTTTTTTTATTTGGACAGACAAGTTTTGATTGGCTCCCTCATATAAATAAATGATTAGCCAGATTGAAGTAGGAGGAGAGAACCATGAGCACAAAAAGTAGACCGCTGCATTATATTGCGCAGCCGGATTTAAAGATCTCACCAGGAAAAATGCAAAAAAATTTTATTGTAAATCGAGAGAAAAAAAGTGCAGCCTTTGATTTAAATGGCAAAGTCGTGGTTGAAAATTATACGCTTGAAAAAGATTTTTCCAAAAAAACGAATAGAAGTCATTTAAAAACATCGCCACAATCAGAAAAGTCCACTGAAAAGAAAGCTTTTAAAGATATGAATATCGAAGAGAGGATTCGCTTTTTAACAGAACGTCCCTTTTTTATTCCACCTTCTCCATGTGAAATTGAGACGAAGACCCAGTCCTATTTTGGTTTTATTGAAAGCTGTGAGCGTGGTGTCATGCAAGTACGGCATTTAAATAGACAAGAGGTTTTTCAGGTAGACAGAAAAGATGTGACTGGGATTTTACTTTTACGTATGTAGAGAATCTGCCATGGTTGCTTTTGGCAGATCTCACTTTTATTTTTTTCTTAGCTCAGACGAACATCTTCCAAACATTCAATGCCACTGAAGCAATTTAAATCAACTGTGATGCAGCTATCTGTTAACTCCAAACAGAAGTTCGGTGAGCAATCGTTGTGACAATTTTCCTCTAATTCAGAGCGATGCCGCTCGTTTTCCATTTTTAATACACGTAAAATCGCACAATTGCCTTCAACGCATTCTACACGGAAAACAAAGGAAGGACATAAGCGTTGCTCTTCTTGACCATAACATTCATCACAATAGTTTGCTTCTGATCTGCGACATCTGCGGGATTTTTGACGATAATACGCGGTAAATGGTTTCCCATCATTTCCGAATAAAATAAACGGGCGGGTATTGGCTTGTAAAGCCTCCTGACGCTCTCCTAAAACTGGATTTAGGCAGTTGGTTAAGCAACATGGATCAATTACCGCATTTTGCAATTCATTAATAAATGCAACCACTTCAGCGACACAATTTGTTGTACGTGTATTGCTTCCAGAATTTCTGTTTGTACGGCATGGTGTGCCATTTGATTGATTGATACAACTCATTTTATTCACTCCTTGTTAAGAATCATTACACTTATAGCATATTGAAAAAAGATTTTTCTGATACGGACAAATTCCCTTGTTCTCAGAAAATAGTTGTTTGTTCTAAAAAAAGAATAGGAGGGGAGTTTTGTGACGAATTTTTATTTGCTTGTATTGTTTATATTGGCAACCTATCGGCTGACACGTATTGTTGTTTTTGATACAATTGGGCGAATCATTCGTGCGCCATTCATTGAAGAAAAATATGTAGAAGAAGATGGAGAAATCCAAAAATATACACGGTTGCGGTTTGAGACCGGACTTGGCAAATGGATTGGTACCTTGCTAAGTTGTTATTGGTGTGTTGGCGTTTGGATATCTTTTGGTTTGTATATGTTGTTTTATTTTTTCCCGGTATTTGGCTTTGCAGTTCTTTGTATTTTTGCGGTTGCAGGTGGTGCTGCGTTATTGGAAACCATAAATTTAAAAATAATGTAATGATTGTCCAAAAGATGGGATTTCGACTATACCGTTTGGTTTTTTTATTCATATGCTATCATGTAAGATCATATGTGAGGAGGATAAAAAATGGCTGACCAATTTTATAAAAAAGTATTGGATCTTCCGAAGCAAGTTACACAAACAACATTTAACACAATGACTGGTGTTGTAAAAACAACAATGCAGGTTCCGCAGCAAACGGTCAATTGGGTAAAACAAAAAACTTGTGGGAATTGTGGAAAAAATATGCCCAAGCAATAAGGGTTTATAAAGAAACAGATCGAAACGGCAAGTTTGTCTTTCGATCTGTTTTTATGTGTATGTTTTAACTTTATCATTTGTCATAATAAAGAGAGAATAAGATTATTGTTCTTGTGATAGAGAGATGAATGATTATCAAACGATTGGATATGATATCAAATCAAAAATTCCTCTGTTTTTATCAGCAGTTTATACCAAATAAAGATATGAAAATTTATCTTTTACATATTAAAGCAATTTTTTTACAGCAAATATATCTTTCGATAAAAGGATGTAGTAATGTTTGCCAATCAAAGAAAATGCAAGCTTTGTTTATTTACGACAATTCTTGTTCAGACATGTCTACAGCTTCAGATGCAGATACAACTAGACCAAAGCTTGTTTCTTTTAAGTTGGACTGAACAAGAAGATAGGGCTTATGTAATTGTTGTGCGCATTGAATATACGGATGTAAAATTTTTAATGGAATTTGTGCGTTTAACCGCAAAATTGTATCTGGTCTTTTTTTAATGCATGTTGTACTTTTATAACAGATGCACCTGAATAGATCCGTTCTTTGCACCAAGCAAGTAGGCATCTTTCTTTGAATGTACCAAGAAAATCGGCATCATGTGCAGTCAAAAAGCTTTTTACTCCATACTGACCTTTTTGTATATACTCATCAATTCTATTTTTTTTCATAAAAATTGTCCTTTCGTCCGGTGTTTTTTATTAAAAATATATGATCTTAAACTATAGTGTATGTGTATTATGGTTAAAAATGAACATAATCCTAATCATTTTATTGACAAAATGAGACGATATTTGTTTTTCTTAATATGTCTATTGAAAAATAACGGGAATTTGCGAATTCAAGATGAATTTTTGAAGGGAAACTTTGATTTTTGTGGAATATGATAAATGCGGATATTATATGATAGTCAGGAGGAATTTGCGTGAGTAAAATTAGGATATGTATCGCTGATGATAATCAACAACTGCTACAAATGTTGACTGATTTTATATCTAAGCAAGATGATATGATAGTTGTTGATAAAAGTATGGATGGCAACAAAACTTTGGAGATGGTTGAACACCAAAAACCGGATGTGCTGTTGTTGGATATTATTATGCCTAATCTAGATGGTTTGGGTGTATTGGAGAAGCTACAAACCATGCCTGTGAAAAAGCCTTATACTATTATCCTGACTTCTATCGGGCAGGAAAGAATCACGCAAGAAGCACTGAGCTTAGGAGCAGATTATTTTATTTTAAAGCCATTCGATATGGAAAGTTTGGTAAATCATATTTCTGGTATATTTGCCACACAGCATAGAGAAGCAATTTCGATGATTTTAGAAAAACCTTCTGCAACCTATTATGAAAAAATGGATATAATGACTGGGAATACATATAAAAAATCTCAAAATTTAGATACGAGTATTACAGCGATTATTCATGAGATTGGAATACCAGCTCATATTAAAGGATATATGTATTTACGAGAAGCGATTACAATGGTTTACAATAATGTCGAATTAATTGGAGCAGTTACAAAAGTATTATATCCTGATATTGCAAAAAAATATAATACAACAGCAAGCCGTGTAGAACGTGCCATTCGGCATTCTATTGAAGTTGCTTGGTCACGTGGGAATATCGACGCCATTTCTAATATTTTTGGTTATACTGTATCTTCATCGCGGACAAAACCAACAAATAGTGAGTTTATAGCTATGGTTGCAGATAAACTGCGGTTGGAAAATAATATTCGGATTTAGTAGAAAAGTTGAATTTGCTCCTTATGTAAAAGAATAAGAAACAAATGGTAACTGGAAATAAAAATTGAAAAGTTTTTTGTTTTGATGTAATGAAAAAGTCATATGAGATGAAACTATAACATCCTACATTATTTTTGGGCAGTAAATAAGATGCTGATCTTTATTTTATATGCTATCATTTAAGACAGAAATTGGGAGGCGTTGCATAAAAATGAGATTCAGTTTGGAAGAAAGAAAGCGTGCAAAAAAATTATTTCTGTATCAATTAATATTATGGGGATTGATAGATTTATTGATCTTAAAAAATATACTCTCTAATCTGATTCCTGACAGTGTCGTTTTAAGTTTTGGGATTGTTATATTGGGTGAATTTATGTTTACGGTCATTTCGATTTATATGGATATTCGTTTTTCCAGATATTTGAACCGAATCAAAACGCAAGGAAAATCATGAAAAAATTTACATGCCTGTTATGGTATGATATGATATAGGTGAAGAGAAAGTGAAATGAAGAGTCTTGGAGGTACAGCATATGGGATTTTTTTCTTTTTCGAGATCAAAAAAAAGGTATAGCAAACATTATGGTGGTCATCATTATAAACGCGAAGGATTAATGGATAAATTGGGCAGAATGCTTCGTTCTCATTCATATTCTTCCAGACATAAAAGAAGATATGGGCATTCCTTTTCTTCTTACTCAGACAGACATTATTCTCGTCCTTATGGTTACAAAAGAAGATATCATAAAAGTTCTTGGTCGTAAGCATGTGGTTTGGCAAAAAATATGTTGCATCTGGCCAATGTATTGAAGGGTATGAAGTTTTGGATGTAATTGGAGAAGGCAGATATGGTATCTGCTATCTTGTTGTCCATAATGGAAAACGATATGTTTATAAAGATTTTAAAAAACGTGAATGGAAAAAGTCTGGTGAAAAGGCTTTTTTAGAGGCGGAAATTTTACAGATGTTAAGAAAGCCGTTTTTCCCAAAACTTTTTCATGTTGTTCATACAAAAGAGAAATATGGACTTTTGTTGGAATATATAGAAGGTTCAACAATTGAAGAATGGTTATTTCGGGATGAGTATATATTTTTAAAAGAAGAACGCAAAAAAATTTTTTTACAGCTTCTTGAATGTGTGCGCAGTTTACATCAAATGGAGATTGTTCATCGGGACATTCGACCATCGAATGTGATTTATCATCAAGAGAAAATTTATTTAATTGATTTTGGTCTGGCTAGAAAACAAAATGAAACAAAATATGTTCCGCAAGTGGATTTTTCCTATTTGGGACATTTTCTGTTATATCTTTATTATTCTGATTTTCCCAAGAAGCAGTTGAAAAAAAAGCCTTGGTACGACGAGTTACCGCTCAGTGAAAAAGAAAAGCTTTTTTGTAAGCGCTTGCTTGGATTTGAACCGAAGTTTACAAATATTGCTGATGTGGAGCAATTTTATTGTGAGTTATAGTAAGCAACTTAATGGACTTTTTTCAAATAAATTGGTAGAATAATCGCAGCTTACTTGGTTTATCTGTTACAATAAACAATATGATTTTACATGAATAAAGGAGAGACAAAATTTTATGAGCTGTTCATCCCCAATGGAGGAGCGTGTGTTTCAGGCACGTAAAGAGGCAGAAGAAATCGGTTTTATATCATTATATACGCCTGAAGAGGTTGATACATATTTTCAAAAAAGTGGAACAACATTTGTTTTAGTTAATTCAATCTGTGGCTGTGCTGGAGGAAATGCGCGTCCAGCAGCAGATGCAGCATTGTGTACAGACTTTCGTCCAGATCATTTGGTAACCGTTTTTGCTGGTCAACAAAAGGAGGCAACCGAACGTGCACGGGAATATTTTGAAGGTTATCCACCTTCTAGTCCATCTTTTGCCTTAATGAAGGATGGAAAATGTGTTGGAATGGTTGGACGGGATGAAATTGAAGGTTTTTATCCAGTACAAATTGCTGAAAAGCTTCAAACTTTGTTCGAAACCCATTGTGAGCAATTATAAAATGTTTGATATGAAAAAAGAGACGAATGAAGCGTCTCTTTTTATTTTATGAGAAAATTAAAATGTGTACAAGGTTTAAGTTAGGTAGTTTCTTGTTTAGGGGCATATCAGAATTCCACATCATTATAAGAAAGGAGATTGTATAAGGTTAAGGATATAGAAATAAAAACGGGAATGCTGATCTTTATTTTAAGTACGTAGACAAATTTTATCTATTGTTTTCCCTAGTGAGTATTTTGGCTCAAGGTTAAGTTGAATAGATTCTATGTATAAGATAATTAAAATAAAAGAATTTTTAAAGAGAGTACATGAGACATTGGAAATCTAAACCATCTTGAGGATTATATTCCGGTGTGAATATTGTATATTTTCTGTCAAAATAAATTTCACGAAGCTGTTGCCTGGTATAATTTTTGAAATCTGGATGTGCATGTCCATACAAAAAAGTGCAAAAAGCTTGGAATCCTTCTTCTTGTATATTTTTGGCGTTATAAACTTTTTTGTGTGACGTTTGCTTACAGTATTCTTTCTGTTTCTTTTGGTAAGTATGATAAATAAAAAGCATTTTATATTCAATATCTTTAGTAATACGGTTGTTCTCATACATAAAGAATCTCTCCTTTTCTTTTATTCTAAAACAATTTTAAATAAGAATACATACTAGATTTTAAAAAATAAGTCGTTTTTTTTTTGACGACTTATTTTTGATAATAAAGGATTATACAAAGAAAGCAATGCCAGCTACGACAGAGGATAAGAGCATTGCAATAATCATTAAATAAACTATAAATTTTTGTCCTTTAGATTTTTTTCTTGCCAAATGAATTCTCCTCTCCTATTTAAGCTGATTTGATTTATTGTTATTGTATCTGTTTATTTAGTCAGATTCAAGACATGCTTTTATTTTGATAAAAAGTAACCATCTGTTTAGATAGAAGATTTTATTGGAAATCTGTTATAATAAATCATAAATAATTGGACAAAGGATGAAAAAATGAAAGTTGTATTTTTGGGAACTGGGGCGGGAATGCCTTCAAAGTTAAGAAATGTAAGCGGAACAGTGCTTGATCTTTCTCAAGAAAATGGTACACATTGGCTGTTTGATTGTGGCGAGGCGACACAGCATCAAATTTTATATACGAGTATAAAACCAAGAAAAATTGAAAAGATTTTTATTTCACATTTGCATGGTGATCATATTTTTGGCTTGCCAGGTTTATTGGGGAGCCGTTCCCATCAAAATGGAGAAACAAAGGTCTGTATTTATGGTCCGAAAGGGCTTGAAGAATTTATTTATACAGCCTTCAAGGTTTCGCAAACAAAATTAACCTATGAATTGCAAATTTATGTGGTTGAAGAAGGTGTGATTTTTGAAGACGAGCACTTAGTTGTAAAAGCCAAACGCATGCAGCATGGCATGTTATGTTTTGGCTATTCAATTTTGCAAAAAGATTTACCTGGTGCACTGCAAGTTGAACGTTTAAAAGCTATGGGGATTCAGCCTGGACCGATCTATCAAGAAATTAAACAAGGTAAGCAGATTACACTGCCTAATGGTCATGTGATTTGCGGAACCGATTTTATTGGTGCGCCGAAAAAAGGAAAAAAGCTTACTTTTATTACAGATACACATGCTATATCACAAAGTATTCAATTTGCACAAGGTAGTGATTTATTGATTCATGAAGGAACTTTTTCGCAGGCTGAAGCTCTGCAGGCGGAGCAATATTTTCATAGTACGGTTTCTCAGGCAGCCCAAATAGCAAAGGAGGCCAAAGTAAAGCAATTGATTTTGACTCATATTAGCAGTCGCTATCAGAAAAAAGATTGGCTGACATTATTGGAAGAAGCGACATGTATTTTTCCTAACACAGTCATGGCAGAGGATTGGTCGGAATGGGTATTTTAAAAGATGAAAAAGTGTAGGGTGAGCAGGTGGGATAATGAGAAAGTTATATGAAGGAGTGTATCAATTGAATTTGCCAGTTGCGCAACCCATTCATCAAGTTTATGCGTATTTGATTCTGGCGGATAAAATTACATTGATTGATGTCGGTGTTTCAACAGAAGTATGTCGTGAAACACTTCAGGTCCAATTGGCGGAAATTGGTTTAAAAATAGCGGATATTGATCAAATTGTTTTGACACATCATCATTATGATCATTGGTCTGGAATTTGTTGGTTTTCCAAAGATATTCCAATTTATTTACACCATCGGTTTTATGAAGTCTCACAAATTGAGGGCAGCGATCCGAATAAAATGGCACAAATGCTAAATGACTTTGTATATCAAGTTGGATTGCCGAAAAATTACAGCGGTGATTGTTTGCAGATTTTTAAAGTTGCAAGTTATCATTTACCATTTTCCAATTTGCATATTGTTAGAGAAGGTGATGTGATACCGTATACCAACGGGCTTTACGTAATAGAAGTACCTGGACATGCAACGACTCAGATTGCTTTGATCTCTCCAACATTAAATCTAGCATTTTCGGCTGATGTGTTGATTTATAATCAAAATTTATCAGTTTGGATGGAACAAAAGCTGCCGACTGATTGTTCTCGTCCAAAATTTATGTTGGCATATTTGGACACTTTACAAAAGTTGCGTAAAAAAAATTTGTCTAAACTTTATCCAGGACATGGGGAAGATATTACAGACATAGAAGGACAAATTATACAAAGATTACTCCATATTGAAAAGAAAAAGGAGCAGATATTGAAAAAGATTGATGCTAGCACATCTCAAACCGCTTGGGAAATTTATACCCGATTATATTCTAAACGTTTTATTGAACGTTTTTTTACATTGACTTTTGCTGAGACTTTTGGTGTATTGGACTTGCTTGTACTAGAAGGGAAGATTGAAATGGATGAAACGAAAACACCATTTCAGATTCGAAAACGAGTAGATCAATTATGAAGCATGTTTTAATTACGGGTGCAACAAGCGGAATTGGAAAAGATTTAGCATATGTTTGCTTGCAGCATGGATATATGCCGATTTTAACAGGACGAAATCAAGAAAAGTTAATCGATACTCAACGTATATTACAAAATGAATTGGGTAAGAATCCGCCAATTTTTCATTTGGATTTATTGCATACAAAACAAATCAAAGAGAGTATTGATAATATTCTTTCTTATTATGAGGTAGATGTATTGATTAACAATGCAGGATATGGAAAATTTTCACCATTGTCGGAATGTTCGGTTGAACATTTGCAAGGTATGTTTCAGGTTAATATGATTGGTTTGTCTTTGGTAACCCAAACGGTACTACCCAAAATGGTGGAACGAAAGTGTGGACATATTATCAACATCGCTTCATTGGCAGGGAAAATGGCAACCGCAAATGCAAGTATATATGCAGCGTCTAAGCATGCTGTTTTAGGATTTACAAATGCACTGCGTTTGGAGTTGCATAAAGAAAATATTCTTGTTACGTCTGTAAATCTAGGGCCGGTTGCAACTTCGTTTTTTCAAACTGCTGATGCAAGTGGACAATATGAACAGCGTATGCAAAAATACATGCTCAATAGTAAGGTCGTTGCTACACGCATTGTCTCATTAATCGGAAAAAAGAAACGGGAATTAAATCTGCCGTATTGGATGGGAATTGGTGCGAGATGTTACCAGCTTTGTCCGGTCTTGGTAGAACGGATTTTAGGTAGGTATATGTATTTGAAATAATGATGTTATGTACGTTGTAGATAGAAACATACAAAATATCAGAACAAAAGTTTATAAAATAAGAATATTTCATATTTTTTAGTAATTTATTTTGGAAAATTGCTTGCCTGAGTTGGATTATCAAACAAGAGACTTTTTATTTTGTATTCGATATGGTCAATTGTCTTTTGAAAAAATTAAGTATACTCAATAATGGTTGGGTAGCAATAATCCGAATTTTTTATTTATTTTCCGTTGTTCTAAGTATATAGATTTGTGAGTTGATTAGGGGACTGTTAATTACAGAAGTCACTCCATATTTTATAAAAATTTTTTAAAATAATTCATTCATAAAATAAATTCCTTTTACTTTATTTAGGCATTCATCATCCTTTATAGGTGGGTGATGAATGCTGTTTGGTATAAGAGGTTACCGTTGATAACTTAAAAGTCGAGAGAAAGGCATGTTCATGTTGCCTTTTTTATTTTGTCTTATGTTCTAATCGGTCTATGTAAGAAATAAATTGATAAAACAATGAAATTAGATATAAATAATGATTCAGTATTTCTCTTGTATGATCATTTTGTACGGGTCATGAAATATCATAGACAAGTCATAGATGATGAAATATCTGAATTTGCTAATTCCACCTTTATATGAATTGCAAAACCTTATCAACATCATTTTA